>NZ_JAKSYL010000026.1 GCF_022829515.1 Methylobacterium sp. J-048 | reverse complement strand
CACGCCGCCGGTCAGTTGCCCGACCGCTTCGAGCTTCTGCGATTGCCGCAGGTCCTGCTCCATGTGCTCGCGCTCGACCGCCTCGGCGAGGAGCCGGGCGTTCGCCTGGGCGAGTTCGACGGTGCGGGCTGCAACCTGGCTTTCGAGCAGGGCCCCGGCTTCGCGCAAGAGAGCGGCTTGAGATTCGAGCTCGGCGTGAAGCGCCACGACGCCCCGGTTGGTTTCGGAGAGTTCCCGGTTCAGGCGTTGGGTTTCCTCCTCGCGTTCGGCGAGTTCGGCCAGACTGCGCAGGAGCTCGCGGTTCTGCTCACGCAGGGCGGTGGCCGGCTCGTCCGTCCTGGCTCGGGCGACGTCATCGGCCAGAATTGTCAACCGACGCCCCGAGAAGGTCTCGGAGCCGACCGGCAGCCGCATTCCGAACGTCACCACGGTGCCCCGGCCGACCACGGACTCGATCTCGAAACGGTTCATCAAGCGGCGTGAACCGGTGATGCCGATGCCCAGGCCGGTGGTGGAGCGGTAGCGCCCCTCCAGGATCTCATCCAGATGGGGGATGCCGGGTCCCTCGTCGCGGATGCGGACCACCAGGACCTGGCGGTCATCCACTTCATCGAGGCCGTACTCGACCCGTCCGCCACCGGCGTAGCCATGAGCATTGCGCGCGATCTCGGACACCGCCGTGGCGATCCGGGTCTGGTCCTGGACACCGAAGCCGAGGCGGTCCGCCAGCCCGCGCACACGTTGGCGGACCACGATGATGTCGTCCTCGTGTTCGACCCGGCTCGCGAGCAGCGGCCACTTCATGTCACGCCCTCCCGCACGACGAGCACGGTGGCGTCGTCGCGGGCGCGGGCGAAGTCGCGGAAGATCACCCCGGCCACCAACGCGGGATGTGCCGCGGCGAGGCCCGGAAAGGCGTCGATGGACCATCCGGTGGCGATACCGTCGGAGCACAGCACGAACAGGTCCTGCGCCTGCATCGGGTACTGGAATTCCTGAATGCGCCGGGCCGCATGGCCGGCCGTCCCCGCCAGGCTGACCGTTCGCTTGATCGCCGTGCCGGAGACGACTGCCCCGGCGACGTTGCCGATGCCCGCGAGCGCGAGCGTGGCGCGATCCCTGCCGTAGCGCGCGACCGAGACGGCGGCGCCCCGGGTGTGGGACAGGCCTGCGTGGACGGCGGCTAAGATCGTGGCCGGCGGATCGTCGCGATGGCGCCGGAACACCCGAAGGGCTTCCTCGGACGCCTTGGCGGCATCCGGTCCGTGGCCGAGGCCATCCACCACGATGGCGGTCCAGCCGTCGGCCCGCTCACGCACGGCGTAGGCGTCGCCATTGGCGACCTCGCCCTTCAAGGGCACCATCACCGCTCCGTACAACGGGACGCCGTCCGATGTGGCCGGCCTGGGATTCGACAGACGCGCCAGCACCACCGTGCCGAGACCGGGCCGCGACACGATGTCGAAGGCGTCGGACAGCCGACGCACCGCGCCAAGGCCCTCGCCGGCGCTCCCGCCGGTGGAATGGCCGTCGCGCAGGGCCAAGCCGAGGTCCGGGAAGCCGTTGCCCTTGTCGAGCACGAGGATCTCGACGCCCGAACCCGTGCCGTCCTCGTAGATACCAACGAGAACCTCGCCCGGCACGCCGTACTTGACCACGTTGGTGGCGAGTTCCGTGACGACCAGGGCGACGCGTCCGGCCGCGGTCTCGTCGAAGCCGATGGTCTGCGCGATGGCCACGGCCCGCCGTCGTGCCTCGGCCACCTGGCTCGCTTCCGTGACGGTGATCCGGTGCATGCTCACTTCCACCGCGCGATGGTCACGCGCGTGCCTGCCCCGGGCGTCGATGCGATGTGGAACTCATTCGAGAGCCGCTTCGCTCCACCCAGGCCGAGACCGAGGCCTCCGCCGGAGGTGTAGTGGTCGGTCATCGCCTGCTCGATATCGGCGATGCCCGGACCCTGGTCCTCGAAGATCAAGCGCAGGCCCTTCCGCGTCCCGGCCTGGACGATCTCCGCACGGACGTCGCCGCCGCCGCCGTAATCGAGGGTGTTGCGAGCGAGCTCGCTCGCGGCGGTGACAATCTTGGTCTGGTCGACGAGTCCGAGGCCGATCTCGATGGCGAGCGCGCGTACGCGCTGCCGCACGCGAACGACGTCGTCGCCGGAGCGAATGGGGATGGTCTCAGTCTTCGAGACCGTCACGGTCGCTCCCGCGTCCCTCGCCATCCTCGGTCAGCTGCGCCCGCAGCAGGGCCATGCCGCGCTCGACGTTGAGCACGGTCCTGATGCCGGTGAGCTCCAGGCCGAGCTCCACCAGCGTGATGGCAACCGCAGGGCGCATCCCCGCCACGACCGTCTCCGCGTCGAGGACGCGCGAGACGGCTGCGATGCTCACCAGCATGCGACCGATAAAGGAATCGACGATTTCCAGGGCGGAGATCTCGATCAGGACGCCGCGTGCGCTGGTGCGCACGATCATCGCCGTCAGATCCTCTTCCAAGGCCAAAGCGAGGCGGTCGTGCATGTCGACCTGGATGGTGACGATCAGCACGCCGCCGAGTTTGAGGATCGGGATGCGGTCCATGGTCTCAGCGGCTCTCCTCGGCCGCCGCCTGCTGGCGCACCACTTTGCGCCCGGTCCGCCTGAGGGCGACCGCGAACGCGTCGGCCAAGGTCGCCTTCGAGACGACATTCAGCTCGACGCCGAGGTGGACCATGGTCTGCGCGATCTGCGGCCGTATGCCGGAGACGATGCAGTCGGCGCCCATGAGGCGCGCGGCCGCGACCGTCTTGAGCAGGTGCTGGGCCACGAGGGTATCGACGGTCGGCACGCCGGTGATGTCGATGATGGCGATCTCGGCCTCCTCGTCGACGATCGCTTGAAGCAGGTTCTCCATCACGACGCCGGTTCGGGCGCTGTCGAGGGTGCCGATGAGCGGCAGGGCCAGAATGCCGTTCCAGAGCCGGACCACCGGCGTGGAGAGTTCGGCGATCTCCTGTCCCTGACGCCCGATGATCTCCTCGCGGCTCGCGAGGAAGACCTCCATGGTCTGAAGGCCGAGACGATCCAGCACCTTGCTCGCGGCCGACATCCCCGCCGCCAGTTCCGCCGCGTCCGCCCCATGGGCATTCTTGAGCGCCGCGAAGACCGGTTCTTTGAGCGAGAACACGAAGTTGGCGGTGTCGGTCGGCGTGAACCCCTGGATCGCCCGCGAGCGCGAGATGTCGGCGAGGGTCTCGCGCAACGCGGCGAAGGCTTCCGCGTCTGCGTCGATCCCGCCTGGAGTAAGTGCCTCCCGAAGCTGACCAAACACGGCCTGCGCCTGAGTCCTGAGCTCGGCTTCGCGGATGCGACCGCTCTGCAGAGAGGTCCCCTCGCGGAGGGACGCATTCCAGGCGTCGAGAATGGCGGCCTCGTAGTCCGTGAGCGTCCTCTTGAGAACTTCGGCGCCATCACCGGTCATCAGGTCTTCCTCGTCATTATCATACAGCGTCTACATTGACATTCGGCCTTTCGATAGGCGGCATTATTGCATCGAGTTATGCAATTTTAGGTTGCGGTGAAATCTGGGCTTTCAGCCGTCCGCATTCCAACGATCTGCTGTGCGGTGGCATCGATGCATGCTGCCGCATTTTCTAAATTCGGCCGATTGCACCACCAGTGATTGCATGCATGCGTTTGTCCGGAATAGGACAGAGGGGACGCCCTGGCGATCGGTAGAGATGGTCGAGGTACGCCAAGCTTGCCTTGGGGTGGCGCTTGCGCCGGCCTGTGGGACTGCGCTGGGTCCGTAGTCGAATGTCCACGTTGCCGCTCCAGCACCTCCAAACCGGACCGGCAGCTTGCGGCCAGACCACGCCATGCCGAATAGTCAATGCGCGCAAAACCGGTCGTTCACCTTTGCGCCAAGAGCGGAACTCGGCGGTCCGCCCGGAAGCGGACATTCCGCACCCAACCCATGTCAGACGCCCGAACCGCCGTTGGCGCTTCCCCAAAGCGGCCGCTCGTCGTCAGTCCGGCAGCTTCGGCTCGGAGTCGGAGGCGGACTTCAATGACCCGTACAGAAGGTGCCGGCCGGCCTACGCGAGAGGGGGATGATGCGTAGACCGGCCGTCCATCATGCGGTCGACGACGATCGGACCGCATGATCCATTTGAGCCGTGGGGTCAGTGGGCCTCGATGGGGCCCGCCGTCCGCGGCGGCTTCTTCAGGATGGCGACCACGGCGAGGCTCAGCACGAGGCTGACGCCGACGAGGTAGAAGCCATCGGCATAGGCCATGACGTAGGCCTCGCGGCGGACCTGGGCCGCCAGCATGCCGAGGGCGGCTCCCTTAGCGGCGGCCTGGTCGGCGATGTGCCCGTGCAGGCCGGCAGCCAGGGCGGCAATCCGATCCTGGGTGCGCGTGGCGTTCACGGTGATCGCCTCGGCCAGCACCGAGAAGTGCATGTGCTCGCGCCGGTCGATCATCGTCGACAGCATCGCGATGCCAATCGAGCCGCCGAGGTTGCGCATCATGTTCGACAGGGCCGAAGCGTCGGCGGTGTCGCGTGGGCTCAGGCCGACGGTGGAGAGCTGCGAGAGCGGGATCGTGAACAGCGGCTGGCCGATGGCGCGCAGGAGCTGCGGCAGGATCAGCTGATCTGCCCCAACGTCGTGGGTCAAGCCGACGTTGATCCAGCAACTCGCGATGAAGAATAGCGTGCCCGCGACGACGAGCAGCCTCGCGTCGAGGGTCCGCATCAGCAGGGGCATCATCGGGAACAGGACGAGCTGCGGCAGGCCCGACCACATCACCACGTAGCCGATCTGCTGGGCGTTGTAGCCCTGGATCTGCGCGCAGTAGACTGGGATGATGTAGATCGATCCAAACGAGACCGCGCCAAGCACCGTCATCAGCACACAGGCCCCGCCGACCGAGCGGTTTGCCAGCACTCGCAGGTTGATGAATGGGCGCTCGGCCATCAGCTCTCGCACGATGAAGCCGGTGATGCCGGCGGCGGCCAGGAGGCTGACCTGGACGATGACGGGGGACCCGAACCAGTCCTTCCGCTGACCCTCCTCCAGCACGTAGGTCAGGGCCGGCAGGCCGGTGGCCATCAGGCCGATGCCGATCCAGTCGCCCTTCAGGAGCTCAGCCCAGCGTGCCGGGACGTTGTCGAAGGCCCCGAGCTGGATCCCGGCGGCGAGCGGACCGAAGATCAGGTTCAGGTAGAAAATGTAGTGCCAGGACAGGTTGTCGGTGAGCCAGCCGCCCACCGTCGGGCCGATAGCTGGCGCGAAGGTCGCGGTTAGCCCGAACAACGCGATGCCGATCGGCTGCTGGCTCTTCGACAGGCGGGTGCGCACGATGACGATGGCGGTCGGGATCAGCACGCCGCCGGTGAAGCCCTGGCCGGCGCGAAACAGGATCATCTGCGAGAGCGAGGTCGAGAGCGCGCAGGCGAGCGAGAAGGCGGTGAACAGCATCGTGTTCACGGACAGGTAGCGGCGCAGGCCGATCACCGACGAGAGCCAGCCGGTGAGCGGGATCACGATGATCTCGGCCATCAGGTAGGCGGTCGAGATCCAGCTGCCTTCCTCGGTCGAGGCGCCCAGCGCCCCCTGAATGTCGGCGAGCGATGCGTTGGTGATCTGAATGTCGAGGATGGCGGTGAACGCGCCGAGGATCGCGCCAAACACCGCGAGCCAGTCGCGTGCGCTCGCCTTGACCTCGGGCGTGCCCGCGGCCGGCACGACGCTCATCGGGGGAGAGCCTCGCTGACGAGGGCATGGGCGGGTCGATGACTGCGGGGCTTCACCGGCTCGACGGCGTCATGGATATGAACGGTGGCTTCGACCGAAAGACCCGGGCGCAGGCGGCCGAGCATCGGATCGGCCCCGTCGAGGGCGACCCGCACGGGCACGCGCTGCACGACCTTGGTGAAGTTGCCGGTGGCGTTCTCGGGCGGCAGCAGGGCGAACTGCGCGCCGGTGCCGGGTGAGAAACTCTCGATCCGCCCCTCGAACTCGTGGTCGCCCAGCGCGTCGACGGTGAAGGTCGCGCGCTGGCCCTCCACCATCTGCCCGGTCTGGGTCTCCTTGAAATTCGCAACGAGGTAGATGTCGCGACCCATCGGCACCACGGTGAGCAGGCCGGTACCGGCCGATACGAACTGGCCGACGCGCAGCGAGCGGTCGCCGACCGTGCCGTCGATGGGTGCGACGATGGTTGTGTAGCTGAGGTTGAGCTGGGCCTGCTCCACTTTTGCCTGCGCGGCCTCGAGGCTCGCGCGGGCACTGCCCTCCAGTGCCCTCAGGCTGTCGACCTGCTTCCTGGCCGCCTCAAGGGAGGCGACGGACTTGTCGTGCGCCGCCCGCTTCTGGCGCAGGTCGGAGTCCGCCTGCTGCTGGCGCTGTGCCGTGCCCGAGCCGGTCTGCAGCAGGTTCTGGTAGCGGGTATATTCCTTGCCGGCGAAGTCGAGCGCCGCATCGGTGTTCTCGACCTCCGCCTGGGCCGAGGCGACCTGCGCCTGCTGCTGCAGGATGGCGGCGGCGGTCCCCAGCAGCTGGGCACGGTTCTTCCCGACCTCGGCCTCGGCCTGCTTGAGCATCACCCGGTACTCGCGGTCGTCGAGGCGCGCGATCACGTCGCCGGCCTTCACGGGCTGGTTGTCACCGACCAGCACTTCGGCGACGTGGCCGGCGATGCGCGGTGCGACCGTCACCTTGTCGGCCTGTAGGTAGGCGTCCTCGGTGGTCTCCAGGAAACGGCCGACGGTCCACCAGTGCCAGCCGTAGGTCCCGCCCCCACCCAGGGCGGCCAGGAGTAGGACCGGGACGATCACGCGCGCCTTTCGACGCTTGGGCGCCGGCACGGCGGTCCGGATCCCCGGGGAGGCCGGCGCGGGACCGCCAGCGGCGATTGTGGTAGCGGTCGAGGTTCCGGGCTGGGGAAGGTCGCTGGGTCGAGCGTCCATGATGGTGGCCAACATCAATACGATACGGTAAGGTATCGATATATGACGGCATGAGGCGTGACAAGGAGCAAGACGATGGCAGCGACCGCCGAGCCCGAGTCGACGGCGAAGCGTGGTACAGGCGGTCGACCGACGCGCGAGGAGGCCGCTCGGCGCGAGGCACGCATCGTGGAGGTCGCCACCCGGCTGTTCATCGAGCGCGGCTTCGACGGCACCTCTATCGACGCGGTGGCGGAAGCCGCCGGCGTCAGCAAGCCGACTCTTTATTCCCGCTATCATGACAAGCGTGCCCTGTTCGAAGCGGTCCTGCAGGACCGGATCCGCGAATGGCTCGCTCCCCTCTCTGCGGCGGCCGAGATGCAGGCGCTTCGCGCCGCCCCGAGGGACGCCGCAACGGTTCTGGACGAGTTGAGCCGTAACCTCCTCGCCCGGTCCCACGCACCGGGGGCTGCTGCGCTGACACGCTGCATTGCCGCCCAGGCCATACAGTTCCCCAACCTCGCCAGGCTCGCGTACGAGGAGGGCTGGCTCCGCGGCGTCAGGGCTGTCGGTCGCCTCCTCGTGGTCATGGCCGAGCAGGGACAAATCGCGATCGACGACCCGGAGATCACCGCCGACCTGTTCCTGAACCTCGTTATGGGACGCAGTTCGAAACAGGCGCTGTACGGCATCGAGGTGGATGTGGAGGTCCAGGAGAAGCGCCGCCGCGCGGCCGTCGCCCTCTTCCTTGCCGGCGTCCATCCCAGTCCTGCTTGAAGAGCGCGACCGCTATCTTGTTTTAGGCGGCGGATCGCCGTCCTACCCCATCGAGCCGCCTGCAACCGGCCATTCCCGGCTTCTGCACAGGGTCGGAGCCAGACAGTACGTTCGTTACCGCACGCGCTCCGGGGCCCGATTCGGGATCGCTACGGTCCACGGTATCCTGACCAACCGCGTGTATGTCGGCGAGTGGGTGTTCAACCGGCGCTGCTCGCGGACGCTGATGGAGAAACCGAAGGCGGAGCAGATCCCGATCACTGTGCCGGCGATCATCGCCCTGTCCGAGTTCGAGGCGGTGCAGGCGACGCTGAAGGCGCACAACCCGCGCACCACACCGGCCCGGGTCGTGACTGGCCCGATCCTGCTCACCGGGTTGGCGACCTGCACGACCGGCAACGGCCCGATGACGCTCCGCACCGGCACGTCGAAGTCCGGCCAGGTCCACCGCTACGACAGCGGCTCGACCCACGGCCGGCGAGGCAAGACCGGCTGCACCGGCCGATCGATCCGGATGGACACCCTCGACACGTTGGTCACCGACCGCCTCGTGGCGGAGCTGTTGCAGCCCGACCGGCTGCGGGCGACGCTCGCCTCGCTGTGGTCGGTGAGGGCGGAGAAGGCGATCCAGGTCGACGGGCGGGTGGCGGCGCTGCGCCGCGAGGTCGCCGGGGCGGAGGAGAAGCTGAAGCGCCTGTCCCGAATGATCGAGGACGGGATGACCGATCTCGACGACATCCTGAGGGGCCGTCTTGCGGCGCTGAAACGGGAGCGGGACCGCGCCAAAGCGGCGCTCGACCGGATCCACCTCAACGCGCGTCCGCCGGTGGAAATCGCTCCGGAGCTCATCGAACGATTCGGCCGTCTGATGCGCGAGACCGTGACGACGGGAGCGATCCCGTTCCGGAAGGCGTGGCTTCAGGCGATCGTCGACCGGGTCGAGGTCGGGGCGGATGTCATCCGCATCGTTGGCGGGAAAAAAGCCCTGGAAACGGCCATCCTTGATGCCGGCTCAACCGCGCCCGGTGTTCGCAGTTCTGTACGGAAGTGGCGCGCCCGAAAGGATTCGAACCTCTGACCCCCAGATTCGTAGTCATGTAATTCCAGTGATCATGGGCGATCGTAAGCAATCGTAAGCACCTAAATCACTGGCGAGCACCAGATTTTTATTGTCAGGGGCTATCATGCGCTGGCACAAGCTGCTTACGAACGCTTACGGATTGACTCATGACTCGCCTCAATCGGGCTGTGGTGGAAACCTTTAAGGTGCCGCACGGCAAAGACTCTGTGATCGCCTGGGACAGCGCCCAGCCGGGCTTCGGCGTGCGTATCAATGCCGGGGGAACTCGAAGCTTCGTCGCGCAGTACCGCAACGCGAGCGGGGCTACGAAGCGGCTCAGCCTCGGTCGCTACGAGGCGATGTCGATAGACGACGCCCGCAGGCTCGCGCGTTCGACGCTAGCGAAGGCAACGACCGGCAGTGACCCGGCGGAGGAACAGGCGAAGGCGAAGGCCCGAGCTTCGATCACGGTCGGTAGCGTCGCCGATGCCTATCTGCGCGCGGCAGAGAGCCGCCTGAAGCCTCGCTCGCATCAGGAGGTCACTCGGCACCTGACGAAGCATTGGGAGCCGCTACGGCCCTCCCCTGTGCATCTGGTGAAGCGGGCCGACGTGGCAACCACCCTGCGCGACATTGCCGGCAGCCGCGGGGAGATCGCCGCGAACCGGGCGCGGGCTTCCCTGTCGGCCATGTTCACGTGGGGCATGGGCGAAGGAATGGTGGAGAGCAATCCGACCATCGGTACCAACAAGGCCGCAGACGAGCGCTCGCGAGACCACGTGCTCACGGATGCGGAACTGAGGTCGGTATTACGTGCATGCGGGGACGATCACCACGGTCGAATCGTCCGGCTGCTCATTCTCACCGGGCAACGCCGGGACGAAGTCGGAGGCATGGCATTATCTGAGATCAATGGCGCCCTGTGGTCCCTGCCCGGTGCGCGTACGAAAAACCGTCTTCCTCACGATGTAGCGCTCTCCCCGGTGGCGCTTGAGGTGATTCGCCTAGGGCCGCTTCGTGTCGGCCGAGATCTGATTTTTGGCACCCGAGAAAACGGCTTCTCGGGATGGTCGAAAGCGAAGTCGGAGCTGGATGCGCGGATATTATCAAACGGCGACGAAGTGCGTCCGTGGAGGCTCCACGATCTCCGGCGGACCGCAGCTACCGGCATGGCAGCGCTCGGCACCTTGCCTCACGTCGTCGAGGCGGTTCTAAACCACATTAGCGGCCATCGGGCCGGCGTAGCCGGGATTTATAATCGGCACGCCTATGCCGCCGAGAAGCGAGCAGCACTCGACGAATGGTCGAACCACGTTGCCAAGATCAGCACCGCAGCATGACGAACGCCTTCATCCCGGCTGGCACGATCTCATTCGGGGCCGCGCTCGCCCGTACAGCTGAAGCCTCGTTCTCGGGAGCATGGGCTTCTTCCAAGCCCGGCGAGCGTGCCTTCCTGATCGAGGGCGCAGGGTCTAACAGCTTCGTCGCTCATCTCGCCACCAGCGAGGGGACGCTTGCAGGATTGGCCTACGGGATGCTCAGGCCGCTTCTAGCGGATGGATCATTGCCGTCATTGCTCCGCGTGCCGACTGGCAGTCCCCAATCGATCGACCCCGCCTCTTGGCAGGCCAGCCGCGCAGATCGCCTCAACGATGTCCTTCGCGGCACAGTGGCGTTCGCGACGGTCGGTGGAGCGCCGGCCGTCGGGCACGTCTTGATACGCAATGACGACCTCGACGCCGTCCTGAGCGGAAAGCAGGCGCCAGGAGCTAATGCACTGCCGAATCCCCATCTTCCCAACCCAATCGCCCAGATCGGGCCGGCGGTGGGCAAGGGTGGCAATCGGCCGAACCCCGAAGCGGATCGGTTCTGGATTGAGATCTGCCGGATCATCAAAGAAGGCGACATCCAGGGCGGACAAGCCGGGCTCACCGTGCGCATGGCCCAGTGGGCTACCAACAATATGAGCAGGCCTTACGACGCCGAGACCGTTCGGAAGAAAGTCGGCAACTTATTTAGGTCGATTGGGTGGGAGTGAGCGGCGCGTAGCCGGCATTGATCCCATTGATCCCATTGCGTCGGGCGCTCACGACCACTCTTGCTTACCCATGATCCCAACGCCGCATGCTGCGGCTTGGGAGAGAGATGATGCAGACCAACGCCGCCGCCAAGTCGGTGATTCTTCCGCCCGACCTGAGCCGTGATCGCGTCCTCGATAGCGGACAGACCGCCGCATTGCTCGGCTTCAGCCTCCCTCATTTCCGTCGCCTCTATCGCGCCGGGCAAGTGCCACAGCCCATTCGTCTCAGCACCCGCAAGCTCGGGTGGAAGGCCGGAACCCTATCGGACTGGCTCGCCGCTAAAGAACGGGGATAGGCGCGGCTAATCACCTAGCCGCCTTGAGCTTTGATGGGGATGCAAACGAGATCGCGAGCACGGTCCGGCGCGAGATGCGTTCGATCCTCGCGCAGTACGAGTCCGCGCAAAACGGTTCACTGAACGACTGATCATGACGGATATCAGCCGTTAGCGACGGATATCCGTCGAACCATTTGTTAAACTCACGCATGGACGATCTTAGTCTCTGAAGGCTGAGATTACTCATGTGTGAAACAAGCCGGCGCGACTCGGCGCCTCCTGCTTTGTCTCCGATAAGCGCCGCCGTCCCGCCGCGGCTGCTCTCGAAAGCGCAAGCCGCTCAATACCTCGGCCTCACGCCTCGCGGTTTTGACCGCTGGCGGAAGGACGGCCGGATTCCCAACGCCCTGCCGGGCACGTCCCGATGGGACCGGACCGCGATCGACGCCTCGATCGACGCGCTCTCGCAACTCGGCGGCATGCGCGCCGCACCCATGCCCCCACAGCCCGAAGTCGACCCGCTCGAAGAGTGGAGAAAGAAACGCGATGAGCGACGCAATCGAAGGGGTTAAGCCGGTCCGGCGAAAGCTGTCCGGCGGCGAGACCCGCGTCTATTACTACCACCGGGCGACCGGCCACCGGCTGCCGGACGATCCGACGACGCCGGCATTCAAGCTCGCTCTTGAGCAGTGCAACCGGGAGGCCGAGGCCGAGGCCAAGCCGCCCGAGACCGGTAGCACGATCGGGACGCTCATTCAGAAATACCAGTCGTCCGCGGACTGGACGGGGCTTGCCGAGAAGACGCGCGAGACCGAGCAATTCAACATTAACGCGATCTTCCGCGAATGGGGGGACATGCCGCTCGCGACCGTCGAGCGGAAGGGCTCGCGGACGCTCTTCCTCGAATGGCGCGACGATCTGGCCGAGCAGCATCCCCGCGCGGCCGACGCGAAGCTCGCCCGGCTCGCCCGTATCCTGAAGTTCGCGCACGACCGGGAGATGATCGACCGGCATCCCCTGGCGACGTTCAAGCGGGTCTATAAGGTCGACCGCTCGGAAAACATTTGGCTGCCGGAGCATTTCGCCGCCCTGAACTCCACGGCGCGGGCCGAGATCAAATTGATTGCCTTCGTCGCTCTTCACACCGGCCAGCGGCGCGGGGACCTGATCGCCCTCCGATGGGCGCAGTATGACGGCGCCGCGATCAAGCTCACGCAGTCCAAGACGAAGGCGCGGGTCTACATCCCATGCACGAAGGCGCTGAAGGCCATCCTCGACGACCTGAAGGCCATTGCGGAGGCGCGAGCCGCGGGGTTCGATCGCCGCCCCGGCCACAACGGCGGGCCGCCGATCGACAAGGTCGACATTGGCGCGTTGCATATCCTCAACTCGACGGGGGCGACCGCCTGGACGATCGAGGCATTCAAACAGGCGTGGCGCTACGCCTTCCTGAAGAGCGAGATCGGCGACGACCTCCACTTTCACGACATTCGCGGGACGGCCGTCACCATGCTCGCCGAGGCGGGATGCACGGTGCCGGAGATCGCGACGATCACGGGGCACTCGCTCGCGAGCGTCAACCGGATCTTAGAACGCTACCTGAACCGGACGAAGGCACTCGCCGAGTCCGCTATCGCGAAGCTCGAATTGAGGATGGCCGGCTAATTCCCTGGCGCCAGCATGGAGCGGTGAGGCCCTTCGACAGCAAGCCTCTCACGACGGCCGAGCGCCGGGCCGTCTCGCACGCCGCCCGCAAATGCGCCTGTGGAAACGATGCCAGCTACGATCAGGAGGGCTGAGGGCTGTGCAGGGACGCGCGACAGGAAGCCGAGCGCCAGGCCGAGGGGCGTCGGTTGGCCGCCTGGAATGCCCGGCTCGTTGAAGCCGAGGCCGTCCGGCAGGCCGACCGGCCCGAACTCGATCCGATCAAGCACCGCTACAATTGAATTACGTCTCCGAAGTATCCTTGGTAAGCCTGTAAATATCGCCCAAACTGGCATATTAGCTTGCTGCGGTCTCGCGGCGCTTTTCTTCTACAATGTGGTGCAACGCTTCTAGCAGCTGAGCTTGGCTCGCTGGCTCACCACTAGACCACCCTCTTCGCGTCGGCGTTGCCTTAGACAACGCTTGTTGTAAATCGTCCTCGTCGATCAAGCTCCTCGCTGGAGAACGAGCAGCACGCCTCACCACATCATCTTCTTCGGAGCGCACCTTTTCATAATCGATATAAACGTTAGCGAAATCTTGCGCCTCTTCGAATGATAGGATCGATTTAAGCTCTTCTCTATTTTCACTTTCAAAACCCAGCCTCTGATACAGCGGAAAATTATAATCCCGCAAACTAGCAGCGCCGCGTTGCGTAGAGGCAGAAATGATGGTGAGCGAATAACCGAGTTCCGGCTTTACGGACTCGTCGAACAGATATCGAAGATCTTGAAGAAACGTCTGCACCTTTGCGGTCGCAATGCCGCTCGAAAAAACTGACTCAATCTCATCCAGACATAACAGCACGCCGCCGATGGCTTCAATGGATTGGGCCAGCGCAAAAAGCTCTGACATAACGCGGATCATTATCGGCGCGGTTGCTAGCCGGCCAGACACATCTAGTTGTCCTCGCTCAGTCGCGGTGAGGGTATTGCCAGCTAACCACCGCTTCATAACTTCGCGCAAATGCTCGTATGTAAATACTTTATTTTTGTCGCGAGGCTCGAAATCGGGAGAGGATGCCTCAAGCAGCGTAAGAAGCGACTTCCTTAAGTCATCCATACGCACATTTCTGACGTGAGACGAGTTTAGGCCAGCATTGATCAACCCATTTATGAGGTCGAATTCGCCATCCTTTGCACATCTATCGTCTGCACGACGCAGCATTTCTCGAACCAGACTCACAGACGAGCCGGTTCCAGCCTGATACTCCACTTCGACGTAGCGGCCGCAGTCCTCCTCGTCAGTATAAGACTTAAACAAGTACTGACAATGACGAAGGAAATGGGTCTTACCTGCGCCCGTGCCGCCGACTACGGCAACCGATCTCCTAGATATATCCATGGGATCAAGGATTGCATCCACGGCGTCGGCGAATTTTTTTAAAGCAGCGCTCTGGTTATACATTACCTCAGGCAAAATCGTTCGAGATGGCGGGAACGGATTGCGGGAAAGCCCGTAGCGCCGCAGAAAGCGATCACGCTCACGCGGTTCCGTTGATCGACGCGGGCCGAGCAGGTCTCTAAGAGTGTTCACTGGGTCGTCCCGCTAATCGTAAATATCGGCCGGTCACCTATAAGTATTCTGTCCATTGGAATCGGAGTGAGTTCAAAACTTTCTAAAGTACCACTCAACACCGGGTCGCTTACCACCGGCCTAGCCCCGGCGGCAGGTTGGAAAATTAAAGAAGGAAATCCCCCTTCCGAAATTATCCTTTTTAGTTGGCGCTGCGCAGCCCATGGCGATACACGGCCCCTAATGCAAAATTGTGTCAGGACATCAAGCACTGAAGCCAAGCCGTCTTTGCACGACTCGGAGAACACCTCAAGAAACATTGAAATTGCCTGGCGATCCGAAAGCCGTTGGGACCCGTCCCTGATGCTATCACCAAAGGTCCACGCCTGTCCCAAACAGCTATGATATCGCAAAACCCTGAGACTTGACTCTTTGCCAACCACCCCGAGCCGATCACTCAGAAGTGGCTCAACCTCAGTTCGAAGCATCGAGCCGCGTTCGACCAACGCGTCAAGAATGATTTCGTACGGGAGGAACCGTTTGAATATACCACTGATGCCGTCCAGGTCGCCGATGTCAAGATAATGTTTCAACCTTCTCAAAGAGGATCCCGCATAAATAAGACCTCCCTCGTACCGAATCAGCTCCGTTCTTCTCATGACCTCAAGAGCACGACGCGCAACACCATCAGTAGGTCTATCGTCCACAAGATTACGGATCACTTCTGAAACAGCGAGGGGTTTGTTTAAATCATAAACGACAGCCGACAACCGCAATATCTGCGGCACTGATGCCTGTGGTAATTGCGCAGATGAAATTGCGATTTCTTGAGGGTTTTGTGGAGCCGGCAGAACCTCTACACCTTCCCCCATATGTGGCCGTTCTAATGTTTCAGGTCGATCAATTGGCCTTGGCAAGGCCGGGACAAGATCCTGCTGTGCGAGCGGCCCTTTGGTGGCGGACAACGGCTCTAATCCGGGATCAGATGTCGGCGTCGCCTGAACGCCTTCCACTATAGGAACGGCAATGGTTTCGTTGCTCTCTTGTATGTAAAGTTTTTCTAGATGCCAATCATGGGGCATTTTATTGGGCCAGTATGCAGACGCTGTAAACTGGTGAGCACCTTCTGAAGTTACTCGGATTGTACTAAAAGCGTGCGCGAGGTCCCATATTAAGTCCGCCAGTGGCGCACCACGAAAATCTTTGACAAGAGGGTCATACCGCAAGCACGATACTTTCTGTGCATCGAGCCTCGGCGGCGGAATATATAAAGTTGGCACCCCTTCAGTACGCAGTATCCGAGCCAGCAAAATATCAGAGGTCACAACCCGCTGTGAGGCTCGAGTACGTGTCGAACGTAAGACCGCATGTATGCCCTCCACGAACAATCTATCTTCAAGAACATCTCCCTGATCGTGATCGACTGTTCCTTTGCCCGACGGCCTCATATACCTGAGCAGAGAAGGGTCTAACTCTAAAACTTGGTATTTACCTTTGTTTCTTTCGAGAAGCCCGAGAGAAGCGTTGACAAGCGCACGTGAGCGTAGCGCCTGTGCCAAGTTTGTTTCTTTTCGCTTTCCCACCATTGACTTAAGCCCAGCATCGCGTTGCTGAATTTGAGTGAGAGACATAACGAATGGAAGCAGCCACACGACCGGCCTCCTAAGCGTATCAATCAGCCAATGAATTGTACCATTATATAACGAATTCGTGTCGGCTATTAAAATTACACCGCTTTCAGAATTAAGGCTGTCTATTTCTTGATATAATTCTTCCGACAGCGTCGGAGCGATCAAGCCAACTCTTGCAAGCGACAAAGATAAGGTGTCCGAGAGGATAGAAGCATCTGCGTCTTTGGTTCCCACGGAGATGGTTCTTTGTAGGCTATAAAACGCCTCGGAATCTTCGTCTAACTGTATATTAGGTCTTTTAATATCTACAGAAAGAAGGGGCTCAAATCGCCCCGCAGCATGATGTGTACTATCATGATATTCGACAGAAAGCTCGCCGGCGGGCAGCTCTTTGTAACAACGTTTCGCTCGGAACTCTGCTGCCGATAAGTACATCCTACTCAAACCTTATCCAAATTTTTCGGCCCTTAGAAAGCGAACTGCCGTGGCTTGCTATTCCACTGCACAAAGTGCGTATCGCAAACTCTTGCTCAACCTCGATTGAGGCTTTCCAAGCTCCATTTACCCCGCTCTGACTAACGTCAACTGTAGTCCATATTGGGTGCTCGTTCGGAGCGATCGGAGCCGATATGTATTGAAGATAAACATCGAATGGATACCATGTGCCGACCTCAAGTTCGGGGAACACTCCGACAAGGGCAGCAGCAGACAGCGCACGCTCATCACTGCCGATATGCCCTCCTTGCCATAGTTCGCGAACCTCCTCGGCCTCGCTTGGCTGGGTTGGCCCCTCTACGATTCGGACTAGCATGCTGCCTGGAGTTCCTCGCCGAAGTCCGAGCTTGACGGCTTATTCTCAATATGCGTCCGCATGGTAAAGGAATGCTAACCACCAGCAAGCGCTGGTTCGAGCCCGACCATCCGTAAGACGCTCAATAAACGATTGATTCTGAGATGAAATTTCAAATTTCTTGCAAGGCGTCCGGTGCCGACGCATGCTAGCTCGAAAGGTGGTGGTATCGAAGTTGAGCACGGCGATCCAGGAGCGGCCTGCATCGCTGTCGAGCTACCGACGGAATCGCGGGATGCCCTCCTTAGCTCGGCGCTGACCCGAAACCGAGCAGGTAGGGCGGTCCTGTCTAACAACGATGGTGCGCCTGGCAATCGGCGTCCCCCAGGATTCCCTAGGTAGTCGCCTGCGGCCCACGCAGATCCCGCTACTGATAGCTGAGCCGGCGAGCCGCGCACGCATATCCCTGCTTCGCCTAGAATGCGCGAAAACGCAGAGGCTCGATTACAACCGCTTACTTTTTGTAAAATCCCGTAAGCACCGGCCGCCTGATATAGCAGCTAAGTGCTTGAAATTTTTGGCGCGCCCGAAAGGATTCGAACCTCTGACCCCCAGATTCGTAGTCTGGTGCTCTATCCAGCTGAGCTACGGGCGCCTGACACGGCGGCGGGGGCTTGGCCCGCCGGTGTGAAGGGGCTTCTAGAGGCTCGGATCGGGCTTGGCAAGACTGATTGTGCCACGCTTGAAACGGCCCGGCGCTACGGGGCCCGGGCGCTCGCCCGCACCCGCTCCTCGGCGGCGCGGATCGCGTCCGGGGTGCCGACGTGGAGCCATTGGCCGTCGAGGCGCATGCCCGACAGCCGGCCATTGGCGATCGCCCGGTCGAACAACAGGTTGAGCGAGAAGGCGCCCTCCGGCGTGTCGGCGAACAGGCTCGGCGTCAGGATCGCCACGCCCGCGTAGATGAACGGGGCGACCTCGCGCTCGCCGCGGCGCTCCAGGCGGCCGTCCGCGTCCATGACGAAATCCCCGGCGCCGTCGTAGCCGAGGCTGGTGGCGGTGGGGGCGACCAGCAGCAGGGCGTCCATGCGCTCCGGATCCCAGGCGGCGATCAGGCGGCGGAGATTGGGGGCCGGGCCTTCGAGCCAGAACGAATCCGAGTTCAGCACCACGAACGGCGCGTCGCCGAGCAGCGGCAGCGCCTTGCGGATGCCGCCGCCGGTCTCCAGCAGCGCGGCGCGCTCGTCCGAGACCTGGATGGCGGGTCCGTCCGTCCGGCGGGCGAGGTGTCCCTCGATGAGGTCGGGCAGGTAGTGGACGTTGACGATCGCGGTCTCGATCCCGGCCTCGGCAGCCCGGTCGAGGGCGTGGTCGAGGAGCGCCTTGCCGGCCACCTCCACCAGGGGTTTTGGCACCGTGGCGGTCACCGGCCGCATGCGCTTGCCCAGGCCCGCGGCCAGCACGAACGCACGGGTGACGGCGGAGGCAGGCTCGCTCATGCGGAGATCCGGATCAGGCATTGAAAGTCATGGTTTCAAAAGGTCTTCGACCTTTTGCGGGTGCAGGGCGGAGCTCTGCGGCGCTTAAGCCTCCTCCGCAGGGGCGACGAGGCCCGGCAGGTGCGCCGCGTGCCAGGCCCGCAGCTCGGCCAGCGCCGGATGGGCGAGGTTGCGGGCGAGATAGCCCTCGATCCGCGGCAGGTGGGCGAGGTAGCCGGGCTTGCCGTCGCGCCGCTCGAGCCGGGCGAAGATGCCTAAGATCTTGGTGGCGCGCTGGGCGGCCAGCAGCGCATAGGCGGTGGCGAAGGCCGTGACATCGAAGGCCGGGTCCCGGCTGCGGCGCTCGCGGGCGTAGAGGCCGAGCAGCCGCAGCTCGAACTCGGCGCTGGTATCGACCCGGGCATCCTGCAGCAGCGAGGCGACGTCGTAGGCCGGGTGGCCCATCACGGCGTCCTGGAAATCGATCAGCCCGACCCGCTCCAGCCCGTCGCGCTCGGGCAGCCAGATCAGGTTCGGCGAGTGGTAGTCGCGCAGGGTCCAGGTGGCGCGGTCGGGCACCGCGTTCTGCAGGGCCGTGCGCCACAGGGCCACGAACTCGGCCCGGGCGGCCTCGGGGAGCGCGACCTTCCGGATCGCCGGGGCGTACCATTCGGGCATCAGCTCCGCCTCGAACAGCAGCGCCGCCTCGTCGTAGGTCGGCAGGACGTGCTCGATGCCGTCGCCCACCGGCAGCACCGCGGGCAGCGGGGTCGCGTGGAGCTTGGCGAGCAGGCGCACGGCCTCGGTGTAGCGCTCGGGCCGGGGCGCGCCGCCCTCGACCACGGGCTCGCTGCCCAGATCCTCCAGGATCAGCAGGCCCTCGGCCAGGTCCTCGCCGTAGATCCTGGGCGCCGAGAAGCCGAGCGCCCGCAGGCCGCGGTCGAGGGCCACGAAGGCGTGGACGCTCTCGGCCAGGTGCACGATGGCACTGTAGGGTTTGCCGTCGCGGACCGGCGGACCGTCGGGCCGGGGCGGCGCGATCATCAGCACGGCGCTGGTGCCGTCGGGCTTGGTCAGGCGCTCGTAGGCCCGGGACGAGGCGTCGCCCTGCATCAGGGTGCGCTCGGCCAAGTCCCAGCCGCTGCGGTCGAGCAGGCGGCGCACCGCCCGGGCCCGGTCGAGCCGGGCGCGCATGCCGCCGGTGCCGTCGATCCGGGCGAGACGGGCCTCGGGGCCGAACTCGGCGCGCAGCGACAGGTCGATGGTCAGCACCGGGCCGTCGCGGGGAGGCATCCGATCGGGCCACTCGACCAGGGTGATGGCGTCCTCGGCCATCTCCTCGAAGCCGAGCTCCACCAGTTCGTCGGGGTCGCGCAGGCGGTAGAGGTCGGCGTGGACGATGGCCCGGCCGTCCCGGGCCGTGTAGGGCTGGATCAGCGTGAAGGTCGGGCTCGGCACCTCCAGGCGCGGATCGCCGGCGAGCTCGCGGATCACCGCCCGCGCCAGGGTGGTCTTGCCGCCGCCCAGCCCGCCCGAGAGCGCAACCACGTCGCCGGGGATCAGGAACTCGGACAGGAACAGGCCGAGATCCTCCGTGGCCGACTCCTCCGGCAGCACGAATTCCCAGGGGGCCGGCGGCGCCGATGCGCCCGCACGCTGTTGGTCCTGATCGTCCCCGTCCAATGCCCGCCTCCGCGACCCGAGGGCGCATGGTCCGAAAACCGGCCGCGGATGCAAGCGTTTCCGGCTCGGGGGACGCGCTTCCCGCCGGGCCGGTGCATCGAAACCACGCTTCGCGGGGTCTTCGAAGGATTAAATTTCGGTTCGCCGCGAATTGCTGTTCCCGCGAAGAATTGGCTGGCGCATCCTTTGCTACTTCGCGGTCTCCGCACGTGCCGGTCCAGCCGGGACGTGCGGGCCGCGTTCCGCGCCCGGTGCCGACCGATGCCCCCCCGTCGGCCCCGGTCCGGGTGCGCACCCCGCCCGGGGTGGGGTGAGGCCGCTCACCCCTCGCGGCCTCACCCGGACCAGCCTGACCCACCCGTACGGAGCCCAGAATGAAGCGCGCCGACCTGACCGAAAAGCTCCTCGACATCAAACGCGAGAAGGGCTGGAGCTGGGCCCATATCCACGAGCAGATCGGCGGCCTGTCGCCGTTCCTGATCACCGCGGCCTGCATGGGCCAGATGAAGTTGCCCAAGGCTCAGGCTCAGCGGGCGGCCGAGCTGTTCGGCCTGACCATCGCCGAGGAGCGCATGCTCAACGAGGCGCCCTATCGCGGCTCGATCCCGGCGATGCCGCCGACCGACCCGCTGATCTACCGGTTCTACGAGCTGGTGATGGTCTACGGCACGACCTTCAAGGAATTGATCCAGGAGGAGTTCGGCGACGGCATCATGTCGGCGATCGACTTCAACATGGAGATGGCCCGGGAGGCCAACAACAAGGGCGACCGGGTGAAGCTGACCATGTCGGGCAAGTTCCTGCCGTACAAGTATTACGGCAACGACGACGACACGCCGGAATACGGGTTCAAGGAGGGGTGAGCGGTTGAGCGAGGCTTCCCCTCCCGCCTCTGCGGGGGAGGGAGCCGCGGCGGACGCCGGGGTGCCTCACGCCGCCGCCGCTTCCGCCTCCAGGTAATCCTGCACCGGCTGCGCCGGCCCGCTCCGCAGCAGCACGTAGAGGAACGGCACCAGCAGCAGGGTCGCCGGGGTGGCGAAGGCGATGCCGCCCATCACGGCGCGGGCGAGCGCGGCGTTCTGCTCGCCGCCCTCGCCGGTGCCGAGCGCCATCGGGATCAGGCCGAAGAACATCGCCGAGGCGGTCATCAGCACCGGCCGCAGCCGGGTCTCGCCCGCGGTGATCGCCGCCTCCACGGCGCTGCAGCCGGTGGCCTCCCGGTGCTCCTTGGCGAAGGTGACGAGCAGGATCGAGTTCGCCGAGGCGATGCCCACCGACATGATCGCCCCGAAGATCGACGGGATCGAGAAGGCGGTCCCGGTGATGAACAGCGCGAAGGTGATGCCGCAGAACGCCATCGGCAGGGCCGCGATCACCACGAACGGGTCGCCCCAGCTCTGGTAGTTCACCGCCATCAGCAGGTAGACCGCGATCAGCGCGATGCCGAGCCCGATCTCCAGGCGCAAGAACGCGCTGCGCATGTTCTCGATCTGGCCGCGCACCGCGATCGTGTCGGGCGCCTCCAGGTTCTTCTGCTCGTCCTGCACGATCGCGTCGATGTCGCGGGCGACCGAGCCGAGGTCGCGGTCCTGGACCGAGGCGAAGACGTCGAAGGTCGGCTGGATGTTGACGTGGTTGATCACCGTCTGGGTCGGCACCCGGCGCAATTCGGCGAGGCTCGAGAGCAGGGTCAGCACGCCGGGGCCGGTGCCGGAGGTCGCGGCCGCGCGCACGAACATCGGCGTGTTGCGCAGGTCGGCGAGCGAGGCGTTGCGGTATTCCGGCGTCTGCACCCAGAGCTGGTAGGGGATGCCGGTCTTGGGGTCGGGCCAGAAGTTCGGCGTGACCTGATAGCTGCCCGACAGCGAGATGTTCATGTTCTGCGCCACCTGCTGCTCGGTGAGCCCCTGCTCGGAGGCCAGGCGCCGGTCGACGTCGACGTAGAATTGCGGCTCGTTGACGATCTGCTGCAGGTGGACGTCGACCAGGCCCTTGGTGTGCTTGAGCCGCTGGACGATCCGCTGGGCGACCTCCAGGTCCTTCTCCTTGTGCCGGCCGGAGACCTGCACGTCGATCGGCGTGATGACGCCGAAATTCAGGATCTGGGTGATCATGTCGGCGGGCTGGAAATAGACGATCATGTCCGGGAAGCGCTTCATCAGCACCTCGCGTAGGCGCTTCATGTAGCCGGCGACAGAACCGTGGCCCTCCTTGAGGCTGATCAGCATCTGCCCGTCGTTGTAGGAGACGAACGAGCCGTCCGAGAAGGCGAAGTTGTAGTTGATCGAGGGCAGGCCGATATTATCGAGGATCTGCTCGATCTCGCCCGGCGGGACCACCTCCCGGACCGTGTCCTCGACGTCGGCGAAGACCTGCTGGGTGGTCTCGATGCGCATGCCCGTGCGGGTGCGCAAGTGCATGGTCATCTGGCTCGACTCGATCTGCGGGAAGTAATCCTCGCCGACGAAGACGAACAGCAATCCGGTCATCGCGACGACGAATCCGACGACGCCCAGGGTGACGATCCGGTGGCCCAGCACCGCGTGGAGCAGGCCGACATAGCCCCGGTGGAACCGGGTGAAGCCGCGCTCGAACGCGCCGTGGGCACGCCCGGCGAGGCGGAACAGCGGCGCGGAGGCGAGGCCGAAGGCCCGGGCGATGCGGCCCTGGCGGGGCGGGGGGCGCGCGGCCCGGTCCTCGCCCTGCGTCTCTCCCCGTTCCTCTCCGTGGTCCTTGGCGTGCTTCTGCCGGTATTCCGGCGCCACGATCACGTCGATCATGAGCGGCACCAGGGTGCGCGACAGCAGGTAGGAGGTCAGCATCGCGAACACGACCGCGAGCGCCTGCGGGGTGAACAGGTACTTTGGCGTGTCGGTGAGCGCGAACACCGCCGTGAACGCCGCGCAGATCGACAGCGTCGAGATCAAAGCCGGCTTGGCGATGCCGGCGGCGCCGTGGACCACGCTCTCGCGGAACTCCTCGCCCTCCTCGAACAGCCGGTAGGTGTTCTCGATCGCCACCGTGGCGTCGTCCACCAGGATGCCGACCGCGAGCGCCAAGCCGCCGAGCGTCATCACGTTGATGGTCTCGCCGAGCGCGGCCAACACCGCGAGCGAGGTCATCACGCAGAGCGGGATCGAGATCAGCACGATCAGCGTCGAGCGCCACGAGCCCAGGAACAGCAGGATCGCGAGGCCCGTGAGCGCCGCCGCGATGGCGGCCTCGTGCAGCACGCCCTCGATGGCGTTCGAGACGAACACCGACTGGTCGAACAGCGGCTTGATCGCCATCCCCTCCGGGGCGGCGGCCCGGATCGTCGGCATCGCCGCCTTGACGTTGTTGACGACGTTGAGCGTCGAGGCGTTGCCGTTCTTGATCACCTGCATCAGCACGGCTTGGCCGCCTTCGGCCCGGACCACGTTGATCTGCGGCGGGCCGCCGTCCCGGACATAGGCGACGTCCCGGACCAGCACCGGCTGGCCGGCCACCACCTTGATCGGTGCGAGGTTGAGGGTCTCGATCGAGGGCGGCGTGGCGTTGAGCTGGACCGGGTATTGCTGCTCGCCGATCTTGGTGAGGCCGGACGGCACCGTGAGGTTCTGGGCCGTCATGGCGTTGGTGACGTCCAGCGGCGTCAGGCCGAGCGCCTGGAGGGCGTTGAGGTCGAGATCGACCATGATCTGCCGGGGCGCGCCGCCGAAGGGGGCCGGCAGGGTCGAGCCCGGCACCTGCGCCAGGGTCTGCCGGATCCGGTACTGGGCGTAGTCGTAGACCTGGTTCAGGCTGTCCTTGGCCGAGGTCAGCGCCAGCTGGATCACCGGGACCGAGGAGGCGGAATACCGCACGATGATCGGCGGCTGGGTGCCGGTCGGCATCACCGCGCGGATCGAGTTGGTCGAGGACACGACCTGGGCGATGGCCAGATCGATGCTGACCGTCGGGTCGAAGTAGATCCGCTGCACCGCCGTGCCCTGGAGGGTGGTCGACTCCATGCGGCGGATGTTGTTGACGTTGTTGGAGATGCCGTACTCGGCATAGGTGGTGATGCGCTGTTCCATCTCCGGCGTGGACAGGCCGGTATAGGTCCAGACCACGACGACCACCGGGATGTCGACGACCGGCAGCACGTCCTTGGGCGTGACGATCAGCGCGCCGACGCCGCCGAGCATCATCAGCACGGCGAGCACGTAAGTCGTGATCCGGAACTTGAGAGCGTAGAGGACGAGGCCCATGCGGTCTCCGCCGGCCGGCGCACGGCCAGCCTGTTCGCATCGCGTGCCGGCGCACTTGGCACTGCGCCTGTTTCGCTAACATGTCCGGACAGGCAAGGGGCGGGCCGCGACGCCGCAGGGGCCGGGACCCGATCCCAGCCCCTCAGCTCCAGGCGTGCCGCGGCGGTGCGATACCGTTCAGCGCGTGGTTGCCGACGTGGAAAGACTTCCAGCGCACGGGATCGTGCAGCGTGTGCGTGCGGGCGTTGCGCCAATGCCGGTCGAGGTTGTCGGCCGCCAGCACCGAGCGCGTGCCGGACAGTTCGTGGAGCTTGTCGGCGGCGAGCAGCGCGATCTCCGTGGTCAGCACCTTGGCCTCGGCCACCGCCACGGCGGTCTCCGTGACCGCGGCGTCGGTCGGCGCGTCCAGGATGGCGTCGATCGCGCGGCCGGCCCGGGCCAGCATGGCTTCGGCCGCCCGCAGCTTCACGGTGAGGTCGCCGACCTGGTGGATCGTCAGGACATCCTCCGTCGCCTGCGCGCGGCCGCTGTCGATCCACGGCCGGGCGCGCGTCCGGACGAAGCGGATCGTCTCGTCGCGGGCGCCGCGGGCGATCCCGAGATCGACCGCCGCCTGGATGAACTGCGAGACCGCCCCGTTCGACGACGGCGCCTCGCCGCCCCGCCAGGCCGGGATCACCGCCTCGGGGGCCACGCGCACGCCGCGCAGGGTGACGTCGCCGCTCGCCGTGGTGCGCTGGCCGAACCCGGACCAGCTGTCGGTGATCGTCAGGCCCGGCGCGTCGCGGTCCGCGATGGCGAAGTGGACCCGGCCCTCCGGGTCGACCGCGCCGATGTGGATGAAATGGGCGAACAGCGCGCCGGTGGCGTAGAACTTGTCGCCCTCGACCACGAAGTGCTCGCCGTCGCGGCGCAGGGTCGTCTCGAAGGCGCCGACATGGCGGCTGTTGCGCTCCGAGAAGGCGTTGCCCAGCCGATAGCCGCGCAGCGCCCGGCCGAACCAGAGCCGCTTCTGTTCCTCGGAGGCCGTGACCCGGATCACGTCGAGCGCCGCCAGATGGTTCTGCGGAATCTGGCCCAGCGACGGATCGGCGGCCGAGACGAGGGCGATCACCTCCCCCACCGTGACGAAGCTCGCGCCCAGGCCGCCATAGGCCGCGGGCACCGTGATGCCCCACAGGCCGGAGCCCGAGAACCGGTCGAGCTCCGGCACCGGCAGGCGCCGGTCGCGGTCCCGCTCGGCGGCGCCGGCGGCGAACTCAGTTGCCAGATCGCGCGCGATCCGCACCGCCTCGGCCTCGGAGGCGATGCGGATCGCCTGCGGATGAAGCGCGAAGGGCGGTGTCGGCGCGGCGATCGGCATGGTGGGTCCTCGGGACGGAATCCGGCTGTCGCCGGGGGCGTTCATTCCGAGGCGATCCGCGCGACGCGGTGCAAGCGAGCGGAAACGTCCGTGCAAGTCAAGAGATAGTCGGCATCCCTTGCTTCGCGTGGAAGATGTTATTTCCGAATGCCCGACAATCTGATCCCGATGCGAAGTATTTTTGTTTCGTGTCCGCGAAAATATGGAGAGTTTTATTCCAAATCCAGGGGAATAAAGCCGATTGATTATCCTGACGATTCGGAACGATCTTGAGACGTCACGATCTCCCGATGCGCAGGCGCGTCCAGCTGCAATGCGCGGCGGAGGATGCGCCGCGGCGGCGGCGGGGCTCCGCGCGTGTTGCCGTTTCCCGAACCCAACGAAGCCTCATGACCCGCCAGATCCGCTTCAACGCCTTCGACATGAACTGCGTCGGCCACCAGTCGCCGGGGCTGTGGGCGCATCCGCGCGACCGCTCCTGGCAGTACAAGGACCTCGAATACTGGCAGGACCTGGCCCGGACCCTCGAACGGGGCATCTTCGACGGGATCTTCATCGCCGACGTCGTCGGCTATTACGACGTCTACAAGGGCTCGAACTGGCACGCCCTGCATCAGGCGGCGCAGATCCCGGTCAACGATCCGCTCCAGCTCGCCGCCCCGATCGCGCTGGCGACCGAGCATCTCGGCATCGGCATCACCGCCTCGACCTCGTTCGAGCATCCCTACACCTTCGCGCGCCGGCTCTCGACGGCCGACCATCACACCAAGGGGCGGGTCGGCTGGAACATCGTCACCTCGTATCTCGAGAGCGGCGCGAAGAATGTCGGCCAGGACGGCCTGAAGCGCCACGACAACCGCTACGAGGTCGCGGCCGAATACGTCGAGGTGCTCTACAAGCTGTTCGAGGGCAGCTGGGAAGAGGGCGCGGTCCTGCGGGACCGGGAGCGGCGGATCTTCACCGACCCGGCCAAGGTCCACGAGATCGGGCATCGCGGCCGCCACTTCACCGTGCCGGGCTACCATCTCTGCGAGCCCTCGCCGCAGCGCACGCCGGTGCTCTACCAGGCCGGCGCCTCGGGGCCCGGCAAGGCGTTCGCGGGGCATCACGCCGAGTGCGTGTTCGTGGCCGCACCCCTGAAGCCGATGCTGAAGGCCTATGTCGCCGATGTGCGCGCGCAGGCCCGGGCCGCCGGGCGCTCGCCCCGCGACGTGCTGATCTACAACCTCACCACCGTGATCGTCGCCGAGACCGACGAAGCCGCGCAGAAGAAATTCGAGGACTACCGGTCCCACGCCTCGCACGACGGCGCTCTGGTGCTCCTGTCGGGCTGGAGCGGCATCGATTTCGGCCAATACGCGCCGACCGACCTCGTCAAGAAGGTCGAGACCAACGCTATCGTGTCGATGGTCGAGCATTTCTCGTCCGCGGAGAACCCCTGGTCGATCGCGGAACTGGCCCGGTGGGGCGGGATCGGCGGCCTCGGCCCGGTCTTCGTCGGCTCGCCCGCCACCGTCGCCGACATCCTGCAGGACTGGGCCGAGGAGACCGATGTCGACGGCTTCAACCTGGCCTACGCGGTAACGCCTGAGAGCTTCGAGGACGCGGTCGACCTGCTGGTACCCGAACTCCAGCGGCGCGGCGCCTATCCGAAGGCCTACCGCCCCGGGACCCTGCGCGAAAAGCTGTTCGGCCGGGGGCCGTACCTGCCGGAGACCCATCCGGCCCACGGGTTCCGCGACATTGAGGCGGTGAAGGCGCGGGAGGCGGCGCTTCGCCCCGCCGCCGCGGCCGAGTGAGGCCGGCCATGTCCGACACGATCCTCGAACTCGCCGACGTCTCGCTGGCGTTCAAGGGCATCACGGCGATCGACGGCTTGAGCTTCGCGGTCCGGCGCGGCGAGATCTGCGCGCTCATCGGTCCGAACGGGGCCGGCAAGAGCTCGCTGCTCAACATCCTCAACGGGGTCTACCGGGCGGATTCGGGAAGCGTTACCTTCGAGGGCGAGCGTTTCGGCCGCATCCGCCCCGGCTCGGCTGCCAGGCGCGGCATCGGCCGAACCTTTCAGCACGCAGCCTTGTTCGGGCCGCTCTCCGTCATCGACAACGTGCTGGCGGGCCTCGCGCGCCACAGCCGGACGACGCTGGTCGAGCACGCCTTCGGGTTGCCCCGCGACGCCGCCGAGACGCGCCGCTTTCTTCAGGCCGCCGAGGAGATCCTCGCTTTCCTCGACCTCGCCTCCTACCGCGACCGCATCGTGTCAACGCTGCCCTACGGCATCCAGAAGCGGGTCGACCTCGCTCGGGCGCTGGCGGCGCGCCCGAAGCTCCTGCTGCTGGACGAGCCGATGGCGGGCATGAACGGCGAGGAGAAGCGCGCAATGGGCAGCTTCATCGAGGCGGCCCGGGACACGTTCGGCCTCACGGTCGTGTTGATCGAGCACGACATCGGCGTGGTGATGAGCCTGTCCGACCACGTCGTGGTGCTCGATTACGGGCGCAAGGTCGGCGACGGTCCTCCGGAGGCGGTGCGCAACGACCCGGTCGTGATCGCGGCCTATCTCGGCAAGCCGCATTGAGGGCCGGCGCATGAGCTTCTTCCTGGAGACGCTCGCGGGCGGCCTGCTCGCCGGCGTGATGTACGCTCTCGTGGCGATCGGTTTCGTGCTGATCTACAAGGCCTCGGGCGTGTTCAACTACGCGCAGGGGGCAATGGTGCTCTGCGCCGCGCTGACCTTCGTCACCCTGACGGAGCGGGACCTGCCCTTCTGGCTCGCCGGCCTGGTGACGCTGGCGATCATGGTGACACTGGCGGTGGCGGTCGAGCGGGTCTTGCTGCGCCCCCTCGTCAACCGGTCGCAGATGACGCTGTTCATGGCGACGCTCGGCCTGTCCTACGTGATCGAGGGCATTGCGCAGCTCCTGATGGGCGCGAGCGTACACGAACTCGACCTCGGCATCCCCGATCTGCCCGTCGCGCTCGGCCCGATCCAGCTCAGCCGCTTCGATCTCGTCGCCGCGGCGAGCGCCGGAGCCCTGGTGATCGCCCTGTCGCTGTTCTTCGAGCGCACGCGGATCGGCGTGGCTTTGCGCGCGGTGGCGGACGATCCGCAGGCGGCCCTGTCCATCGGGATCCGGCTGCCGGTTCTCTGGGCGACGGTGTGGGCGGTGGCCGGGTTCGTGGCGCTGGTGGCGGGGCTGCTGTGGGGCGCGCGCCAGGGCGTGCAGTTCTCGCTGACCTTCGTGGTGCTGAAGGCGCTGCCGGTGCTGATCATCGGCGGCTTCACCTCGATCGCCGGCGCCATCGTCGGCGGCCTCATCGTCGGCGCCGCCGACGCCCTGGCCGAGATCTATCTCGGGCCGCTGCTCGGCGGCTCGGTCTCCACCTGGTTCGCCTATCTGCTCGCCGTCGCCTTCCTCTTGGTCCGCCCGGCCGGATTGTTCGGCGAGCGCGCCATCGAGAGGGTTTGATCCGTGACGTCCGCATCCTCCGCCGCCGATCTCGTCCCGGGCCGGCGCCTCGCATGGCCCGCGCTGCCGCTCCGGTACGCCGGGTTCGCCGTGCTGCTGGCGCTCGCCGTCGTGGGCGTCCCGCTGGTGGCAACCGACTATTGGTACAATGCAATCCTGATCCCGTTCCTGATCATGGCGCTGGCGGGCCTCGGCCTGAACCTGACCATGGGCTACGCGGGCCAGGCCTCCCTGGGCACGGGCGCCTTCATGGCGGTCGGCGCTTACGCCACCTACAACCTGCTGCTGCGCCTCCCCGGCCTGCCGCTGCCGGCCAGCCTCGCCCTGGGCGGCCTGATCGCCGGCCTCGCAGGCCTCGTGATCGGGCTGCCGAGCCTGCGCATCAAGGGATTCTACCTCATCGCGCCGACGCTCGCCGGGCAGTTCCTGATCGAGTGGACCTTCAACCAAGTCGGCTGGTTTTCGAACTACGCCTCCTCCAGTTCCATCTCCGCGCCGCGCCTTGCGATCCTCGGACGCGATCTGTCGAGTCCGGCCGGCCGCTACGCCTTGACGCTGTCGAGCGTCGCGGTCGTGACGGCGATCGCCTGGCGGCTGGTGCGCAGCCAGACGGGCCGAAACTGGCGGGCGGTGCGCGACGGGGAGACGGCGGCCGCGGTGATCGGCGTACCGGTGGCGCGGGCCAAGCTTTCGGCGTTCTTCGCCGGCGCCACGGTGTGCGGCGTCGCCGGGGCGCTCTGGGCCTTCGCCTATCTCGGCACGGTCGATGCCCGCAGCTTCGATCTCGATCGGTCCTTCCAGGCGATGTTCATCATCATCATCGGGGGGCTGGGCAGCCTGGGCGGCAGCTTCATCGGGTCGGCGTTCATCGTCCTGACCCCGATCCTGCTGACGCACCTCTCGGAAGCCGTGCTCGGGGCCGGCCTCGACGGCGGGCAGGTCTCGAACATCCAGCGGGTGATCTTCGGCGCGCTGATCATAAGCTTCCTGATCAAGGAGCCCAACGGCCTCGTCGCCCTCATCGTCCGCCTCTGGCGGCGCCTCGTCCGCTGACCGCTTTCTCTCGGAGACCCAGGATGTCACGCCTCGTCCACGCCCTGCGCGCCACCGCCCTCGCGGCGAGCCTCTGCGCCGCCTCCACCGCCATCGCAGAGCCGGCCAAGCAATACTTCCCGCTGGCGACCTTCCGGGTCGGCGCCTACGCCTCGTCGGGTATTCCGAGCTGGGCCGGCGTCATCGATTACTTCCGCTACATCAACGAGGTCGAGGGCGGCATCAACGGCGTGAAGCTGGTCTGGGACGAGTGCGAGACCGAGTGGGCGGTCGAGAAGGGCGTCGAGTGCTACGAGCGGATGAAGGGCGGCAAGGACGGTTCGCCGGTGCCGATCTTCCTGCCGCACGGCGACCCGGTTTCGAAAGCGCTCACGGAGAAATCGGTCGCCGACAAGATCCCGCTCGTGACCACCGGCTACGGCCGTACCGAAGCGATCGACGGCCGGGTCTTCCCCTACAGCTTCACGGTCCTGTTCAGCTTCTGGAGCGAGGCGTCCTCGGCGATCAACTACATCGCCGAGCAGGTTGGCGGAAAGGACAAGCTGAAGGGCCTCAAGATTGCGACCGTCTATCACGACAGCCCCTACGGTAAGGAGACCCAGACCCCGCTCGCCCTGCTCGCCAAGACCTACGGCTTCGAGGACATCCAGATCCCGGTGCCGCATCCCGGCAACGACCAGTCGGCGCAATGGGGGCGGATCCGGCAGATCAAGCCCGACTGGGTGTTCCTGCGCGGCTGGGGGGTGATGACGCCCGTCGCGATCAAGACCGCGGCCAAGACCGGCTTCCCGGTCGATCACATCATCGGCGGCATCTGGTCCGGCTCGGAGGAGGACGTACGACCGGCGGGCAGCGTCGGGAAGGGCTATCTGGCGATCACGCCGTTCCCGGCCAGTCAGGATTTCGAGATCCTCAAGAAGATCAAGGCCGCGATCGTCGACAAGGGCAAGAGCGACCTGAAGGACCTGAAGAGCTTCGGTTCGGTGTACTACAATTCCGGACTGATCGAAGCGATCATCTCGGTCGAGGCGATCCGCACGGCGCAGGCGCGCTTCGGCAACCGGCCGATTACCGGTGAGGAGGGCCAATGGGGCCTGGAGCACCTCGTTCTCGATGAGGATCGCCTGCGGGCGATCGGCGCCGAGGGCCTCGTCCAACCCCTGCGTCTCTCGATCAACGATCATGAGGGCGGCGGCGCCGGCAAGGTCCTGCAATGGGACGGCGCCAAGTGGACTATCGTCAGCAACGGCTGGGTCAAATCCGACCGCGAACTGCTCCTGCCGCTGATCTACGAGCGCGCCGCGGCCTACGCCAAGGAGAAGGGCATCACGCCCCGCTCAACGGATTCCGCCGAGGCGGTGGCCCGATGACTCGGGTCGTTGAGGCCGGCCCGGTGCGACCACCCTTCCTCGACGTGGAGGCGATCGAGGCCGTCTACGGTGCCTCGATCCTGGCCCTCCACGACGTGTCCCTGAGCGTCGCCCGGGGCGAGATCGTGGCCCTGGTCGGCCCGAACGGCGCCGGCAAGACGACGACCCTGCGGGCGATCTCGAACCTGCTGGGCGCTCAGCGCGGCGCCCTGCGCGGCGGCTCGATCCGCTGGCGGGGCGAGGAGACCCGGCGGCTCGATCCGGCCGATCTCGTGGCGCGCGGCATCGTGCAGGTGCTGGAGGGCCGGCACGTGTTCGGGCAGCTCACGGTGGAAGAGAACCTGCTCACCGGCGGGTATCTGCGCCGTCCGAGCCGGCGGCAGCTCGCCGCGGATCTCGAGCGGGTCTACGGGTGGTTCCCGCGCCTGAGAGAGCGCCGCGGCGCACGCGCCGGCCTGACCTCGGGCGGCGAGCAGCAGATGGTCGCCATCGGCCGCGCGCTGATGACCCGGCCGACCCTGCTCCTCCTCGACGAGCCCTCGATGGGCCTCGCCCCGATCGTCGTCGCCGAGATCTTCGCGATCATCGCCCGCCTCAACCGCGAGGAGGGCCTGAGCGTCCTGATCGCCGAGCAGAGCGCGAACCTCGTGCTCGACCAGGCCGACCGCGCCATCGTGCTGGAGAGCGGGCGCGTGGTCGCCGCAGGCCCCTCAGCCGAACTCGCCGCCAGCGGCCGTCTCGCCGCGCTGTATCTCGGCGCCGCCGACGCGCCGACGCGGCACTGACCCTCACCCGCGACCGGACGAGACCGACCCGATGAGCCAAACCGACGCCGCTGCCTGGCCCCCCGAGCGCTCCGCCTGGGGCTCGCCGCCGAGCCCGCATTACGAGCGCCTGGCGGCCCGGTTCCGGCCGATCTTCGCCCGGATCCGCGAGGGAGCCGTCGCGCGCGAGCGGGAGCGCCGCTTGCCCGACGAGGCCGTGGGCTGGCTGCGCGCGGCGCGGTTCGGCGCCCTGCGGGTGCCGGAGGCGGAGGGCGGCTTCGGCGCCAGCCTGCCGGACCTGTTCGGCCTCCTCGCCGAGCTGGCGCAGGCCGATTCCAACCTGCCCCAGGCCCTCCGCAACCATTTCGGCTTCGCGGAGGACACCGTCAGTAGCCCCCACGATGCGCGCCGGGCGCGCTGGATCGAGCGCCTGGCGGACGGCGACCTGTTCGGGGGCGCCTGGTCGGAGACCGGGAGCGCGGTGGTCGGCACGTTCGAGACCCGCATCCACCGGCGCGGCGACGGCTGGGGGCTGACCGGGCGAAAGTACTACACCACCGGCTCGCTGTTCGCCGACTGGATCGACGTGGTCGGCACCGGCGAGGCCGGGGAGGAGACCTCGGTCGTCGTGTCGGCGCGGGCGCCCGGCGTCGCGATCCACGACGATTGGGACGGGTTCGGCCAGCGGCTGACCGCGAGCGGCACCGCCACATTCGCGGACGTGCCCGCCATCGGCGAGCCGTTGGCCACGGAGGTCCGCTTCGCCTACGGCACAGCGTTCTTCCAGGCGGTGCATCTCGCCACGCTCACCGGGATCGCCCGGGCGGCGGCCGACGCGGTGACCCAGGCGGTGCGCACGCGGGAGCGGACCTATTCCCACGCCGCGGGCGCGCGGCCCAGCGCCGACCCGCAGGTGCTCCAGGTGGTCGGCCGGGTGCACGCGCTGGCCTACGCGGCCGGGGCGCTCAACGCCCGGGCGGCGGAGGCGGTGCAGCGCGCCTACGAGGCCCGGGTCGCGAACCTGCCCGCGGAGGCGGCGCAGGCAATTAACGTCGCCTCGGAGATCGAGCTCGCCCAGGCGCAGACCGTGCTGACCGGCCTCGTCCTGGACGCGGGCACGATCCTGTTCGACGCGCTGGGCGCCTCCGCGACGAGCAGCGGGCACGCCCTGGACCGGCACTGGCGCAACGCGCGCACGATCGCCTCGCACAACCCGCGCATCTTCAAGGACCGGATCGTCGGTGACTTCGCGGTCAACGGCACCGAGCCGCCGTTCCAGTGGAAGATCGGCCGCGTCCTGCCGACAGCCCAATGAGATCGAGGAAAGCCATGTCCGTGCGTCTCCGTCTCTGCGCCGCCGTCGCGGCCTTCGGCCTCTCGACCGCCGCCTGGGCGGGCGGCCTCCCCGGGGCACCGCCGCCGTTCGATCGCGGCGACGTCACGGTCGCCCTGGTCCGCTACCTGTCGGTCGGCGATTTCTACCAGGCCTACGAGGCCGGCGCGCGGGCGCAGGCCAAGGCGCTCGGCATCGACCTGCGGATCTTCCCCGGTAAGCAGGATGCGGCGCAGGAGCGCGAGCAGGTCGAGCAGGCCATTGCGCTCGGCGCCAAGGCGATCGTGATCGATCACGGCCTGCCTGAATCGCTCAAGGACGTCGCCCTGAAGGCGGTCGAGGCCGGCATCAAAGTCGTGGCCTTCGACGTGAATCTCGACCATCCGCGGATCCCGCAGGTCGAGCAGAGCGATCGCGCACTCGCCCAGAAGGCGCTGGATCAGGTCGTTCAGGAGAACGGGACCAGCTTCCAGGCGGCCTATATCTATGTCGCCGGCTTCGCGCCCCTCGATCGCCGCGACGCGGTCTGGACCGCCTTCAAGGCCGCCCATCCGGGGGTGATCGAGAAGGCCCGCTTCGGCACCGTCAGCGACGCGACCGCGAGCGTCGTCGCCGACCAGGCCAAGGCGGCCCTGCGCGCCAACCCGGGCATCACGGTGATCGTCGCGCCCTATGACGAGTTCGCGCGCGGCGCGAAGCTCGCCGTGAACGAACTGAACCTCGCCGACACGGTGAAGATCTATTCGGCCGACGTCTCGACCGCAGATATCGGCGAGATCACCGAGCCTGGCAGCCCCTGGGTCGCCACCGTCGCGACGAATCCGGCCGTGGTCGGCGCGGTGTCGATCCGCGCCGCGGCGCTCGCCCTCGCGGGTCAGGATCCCGGGCCTCGGATCACGGTCGAGCCGACCCTGCTGACGCAGGGGGCGCTGCGGGAAGCCGGGGTGAAGACCATCGCGGATCTGAACGCCCGGATCCCGGCCTTCGGCCGTTCGGAGGCCGCGACAGCCCCCTGGATCCCGCAGCCACGCTGATCGCGCGCCACCGTCAGCCCTGCTTCGGCGCGAGGCCGTAGGTGACGGTCAGGGCGCCGATCAGCACGGCGCCCTTGACGAAATCCTGCAGGTAGTAGGGGGCGTTCAGCATCGTCAGGCCGTTGAGCAGGACGCCCACGAACACGGCGCCCACGACCGTGCCGAGGATGTTCGGGCGGTTGGCCCCGAGCACGGCGTAGCCGATCAGCGCGGCCGCGATGGCATCCAGCATCAGCCCGTTGCCGGCCGACACGTCGCCTCGGCCGATCCGGGCGGCCATCAGGATGCCGCCGATGGACGCTACGGTCGAGGAGATGACGTAGGCCCAGACCCGATAGGCCCGCGTCGGCGCGCCGGCGAGCCGCGCCGCGAGCTCGTTGCCGCCGACCGCGTGGAACACCCGGCCGAAGCGGGTGAGATCCATCACGAACCAGAGCGCGGCGGCCACGAGTGCGAGCACCACCACCGGGACCGGCAGGATGTCCCAGAACCGGTGCCGGCCGAGGGCGAGGAACGCGTCGGTGAAGGCGCCGTCCGCCACGGACCCGTCGAGCAGGGTCATGCCCGGCGCGATCGAGCGGCCCCCGGTCGGGATCAATTGGAGGCCGGCCAGGAGGAACAGCATCCCGAGCGTGGCGAGCAGGTCGGGGATGCCGAGCCGGACGATCAGCAGCGCGTTGCCGAGGCCGACCAGCACGCCGAGCCCCAGGCAGAGCAGGATGGTGCTCCCGGTCGAGCCGTCGAGCACGATCAGGCTGTAGGCGGCGGCCATCTGCACGAAGGCGGCGAGCCCGCCGACCGAGAGATCGAACCCGCCGGCGATCATCGTGACCGTCACGCCGACCCCGAGCAGCGCCACGATGGCGACCGCCTGCAGGATGCTGAACAGGTTGTTGACGCGCAGGAAGGCGGGCTGCGCGACCGCGAAGACCGCCACCAGTCCGACGAGCAGGATCAGGAGCCCGTAATCGATCGCGAATCGGCGCACGGACAGGGACGCGTTCGGGGCGCGGGCGGGCGACGACATGACGGAGGCTCTACGAGGCGGCGGGGTGAGGCGAAGGGGCGCCTGAAGCCAGCAGCGTGCTGATCCGGGCGAGGTCGCCGGCATCCCCGACCACGGCGCGATCGGCCATGACGACGACCCGGTCGCCGACCTCCAGCGCCTCTTCGAGGTCGTTGACGAAGACGATCGTGGCGCGGTCCCGCGACTGGGCTCGGATCGCCCGGACGATGTCGTCCCGGGCGCCGATATCGACGCCCTGGAACGGCTCGTCGAGCAGCAGCAGCCGCGCCGGCTCGGCGTGCCAGCGGGCGAGGACGACCTTCTGCTGGTTGCCGCCCGACAGGACGGCGGGCCGATCGTCGGGGCCGCGCGCCTTGATCCCGAATTCGGCGATGAGCCGGGCTGCCGCGCGCGCCTCGGCGGTCGGCGAGACCAGGCCGGCCCGGCTCCGGCGGTCCAGGAAGGGAAAGCCGATCGTGCCGGCGATATGCGCGAACGGCACGGTGCCGGGGAAGAAGGTGGTGCGCCACCGGTCCTCGCCGGCCATGAACACGCCGTTGCGGATCGCCTCCCCGGCGGAGCGCGGCCGCCAGCGCTGGCCGTCGAGCTCCATGTGCCCGGCCGCGAGCGGCCAGCGCCCCAAGATGGCTCCGGCCAGCGTCGACTTTCCGGCCCCCACCGGCCCGGTCACGGCCACGACCTCGCCCGCATGCGCGGCGAGATCGAAGGTAGCAGTGGCCGGGGCGAGCCGCGCCTGCGACAGCCGCAGGACCGGCGCGCCGTCCGGCACCGGATCGCGCCGCGCCACCCGCCCGACCGCGTGGCCGACCATCGCCCGGATCGCGGCGTCGAGATCCAGCGGCCGACGGAACGCGCCCGCGACCCGGCCGTCGCGCAGCACCACGATCCGGTCGGCGATCCGGCGCAGATCGCCGGTCCTGTGCGAGATGTAGAGCAGCGCGACGCCCCGGTCCCTGAGCCGGTCGAGGACCGTGAACAGGCGTTCGGATTCGGGGGCCGAGAGGCTCGCGGTCGGCTCGTCGAGAATCAGCACCGTCGGGTCGTGCGCGACGGCGCGCGCGATGGCGACGAGCTGGCGCTCGGCGATCGAGAGCGTTCCGAGGGTGCGGGACAGGTCCAGGTCGAGGCCGATGCCGGCCGCGATCGCCTCGGCGGCGCGCAAGTTCCGCCGGCCGCCGGCCAGGAGCGGGCCGCGCCCCGTGCAGGAGCGGTCGAGCAGCAGGTTATCGGCGACCGACAGGGTCGGGACGCCGACATCGGCGATCGACTGGTGCACGGCGATGATCCCGTGCGCCCGCGCCTGCCGCGGCGCGGCGAACGCCACCGTCTTCCCGCTTATGGTGATCGACCCCGCATCGGCGCCGTGGACGCCGCACAGGATCTTCACCAGGGTCGACTTGCCGGCCCCATTGGCGCCCATCAGGGCGAGCACCTCGCCGGCCGCGAGCTCGAACGACACGTCGGTGAGCGCCCGGGTCGATCCGAAGCGCTTGGTCAGATTGTTCGCCGCGAGCACCACCGGCAAATCTGTCGCCCCGTTTGTCCCGAGCGCTGAGTCTCAGCGAGCGATCACCGTTCAAATGCATATGAAACGTTCGGCAATCACCTCATGTCAAGCGGGCCGAACACAGAACCGGAAATAAAAATCAGATCACTGCTGATCACATGCGATGATTATATCAAACAGATCAGCTATTATATTTCAGTTTTAGAGAACAAGCATCGCGGCCGCCGCGATTTCACTTGATCCTGGCTGAGGGCGCTGCCGACCTGTTTCGGCGCGATCGACGGCTTCGGCGATGTGTATCGGCCAGCCCGATCGCTCCTCAAGAGTCCGCTTTCGAGGGGATGCCGCACCGTTTGCGCGCGCGGATGGCGACGGGGCCGCCGAACCGGTCTCCCCTTCGGCGGCGAGCCTTCTACCGCGAGGCGGGGGGCGCACGGATCACCTTGAGCGCCCCCAGGACGGTGCATCGAGGATCGGCCCCCCGGCGGTTGCTTAGCGGCGGCCGCAAGCGCCCGGATCGCGGCCGGCAAGCCACGTTCCGCATTCGGCGGGGGCGTGCGAGCCAACCCGAGCGCTCGCCGGGCAATCGCGCCGACACCCGGCCGAGCCTGCGGTACGGAAGCGTTCCGACCGGTCAACCCAGGGCGGACGACACGCCCTCGGGGCGGCTCAGCGCAGCAGGGCGGACTTGTCGACGTGCAACGCCGCACCGATCTCGTCGAGCGCCTTGTGCTCGACCTCGCTGATGCCGCCGAAATCGGCCACGTCGGCGCCGATCAGAAAAACGTCCTGGCGCTGGTCGATCGGCCGCTCCGCGATGGCGCCGACGAGCCGCAGGTTCTCCAGGCGGCCGGCCCGGGTCTTGGCCCGGGCGATGGCCTCGTAGAGCTCCTGCTCGACGCGCAGCGTGTCGTAGGACTTCTCGAGGATCGGGTTGGCGCGGATGCCGCTGATCGCCGATTCGATCTCCTCCTCGGCCACGTCGCCGTCGGCCACGATGACGTTGGCCGCGGCCGAGACCGCCGACTGGAGGAAGACGGCATCGCCCGCATACGACATGATCGTGCGGCCGAACCGAAGGATGGCGTCCTGGAAAATGCTCATGCCGACCTCCCGTGCGGTCGGAGATGGCGGATATTGTGGCGGCCGAGTCAAGATCCGGCCGCGCTTGCGCCGGGGACTGACATTCTGCGCGCAATTTATGGTTTCGCGGGTCGGCCCTTACCCAGCCCCGAGGTCGCGAGCCGCTGCCCGCAGCGCGTCGTTCATCCGGGTCTGCCAGCCGGGCCCGGTCGCCTTGAACGCCTCCACGATCTCCGAATCGAGGCGCAGGCTCACGAGCTGCTTGGTCGGCGCCTTCTGGGGACCCCGAGACCGGCGCAGGGTCGCCGCCAGTTCGGGGAACACTTCGGCAAAGGGACGCGCCTGGCGTGCCTGGGCATCGGTGACCTCGGGATTGTCCGAGTCGGCCGCGATCCCGGCCTGGATGCGTGCCTCCTCGGCGTCGGTGATCGAGGGAAGATCGAGCTTAGGCATCCTCGTAGATCCTCCGTTCCTTGCGGCTCGCCGGGCGCAGGCTGACGAGAGCCAGCGCCTCGGAGCCGAGCGGCGCGAGTACGGCCGTGACGAGGCGGCCATCCAGAAGGCCGATGGCTACGAAGCGCCGGCGGCCGTCCGGTCCGGGATGGGACGGCACGACCACCGAATCCTCGAACCGGAGCCGATCACGCGCGTCTGCGAAGTCCAGGCCGTGCTTGGCGAGATTGCTCACCCGCTTCGGCTCGTCCCAGACCACGCGCATGCCCGTACCTACGATCCGAGCCCGGGCCGGTCAATCGGATCGTAGATACGATTTGCGCGATGCTGACCGGATACGGACCCGCGTCAGCAGCAGCGGAACCCCGACGTATTCCCCACCCCGAAGCGGGCGTTCTCGCGATTGCGAAAGAACTCCAGCTCGGTCATCGGCGCCTGGTCGGGATGGGTGCGGCGGATATGCGCGGCGTAGGCCGCGTAATCCCCCTGCCCCACCATCAGCCGGGCGCCGTCGCAGACGCATTTGGACAGCGTCTGGAGGCGGCGGCGCAGGCTCTGCTGTGGCTCCATGACGCGCCCTACTCGGCCGCGGCCAGGCGCGGATCGGTCTCGAGGGCGGTCCAGCGATCGGCTCGCCACGCCTTCAGGCAGGCGGCGATGCCGAAGCCCGCGATGGCGACCACGAGGCCGATGAACAGGGCTGCCAGCACGGCGTCGATCCGGTCGTTGAGGATGATCTGCGCCATCTGGTCGGCGTTCTTGGCCGGCGCCAGGAGCTTGCCCTCGGCGGCGGCCGTCGCGTAGCGCTCGGCATGGGCCAGGAAGCCGATCTTCGGGTCGGCGGACATGATCTTCTGCCAGCCGGCCGTGAGGGTGCACAGGCACAGCCACGCGGTCGGGATGATGGTCACGAACGCGTAGCGCTCGCGCTTCATCTTGAAGATCACCACCGTGCAGAGCGTCAGCGCCACCGCGGCCAGCATCTGGTTGGAGATGCCGAACAGCGGCCACAGGGTGTTGATGCCGCCGAGCGGGTCGGTCACGCCCTGGTACAGGAAGTAGCCCCAGGCGCCGACCGCGATGGCGGTGGCCGCGATGCTCGGCCCCCAGGAGGTGGTGTTCTTGAACGACGGCACCGCCAGGGCGACGAGATCCTGCACCATGAACCGGCAGGCGCGGGTGCCCGCATCCACGGCCGTGAGGATGAACAGCGCCTCGAACAGGATCGCGAAGTGGTACCAGAACGCCATCATCGCCTTGCCGCCGATGGCCGAGGAGATGATGTGGGCCATGCCCACCGCCAGGGTCGGGGCGCCGCCGGCGCGCGAGATGATCGTGCGCTCGCCGACATCCGCGGCGGTCTGGGTGATCACCTCGGGCGTGGTGGCGAAGCCGAGCTTGGTCACGGCCGCGGCAGCGGTCTCGGGCGTGGTGCCGACGAGCGCCGCGGGCGAGTTCATGGTGAAGTAGACGCCCGGGTCGATCACGCAGGCCGAGACCAGCGCCATGATCGCCACGAACGATTCCATCAGCATGCCGCCGTAGCCGATGAAGCGGGCATCGCCCTCGCTGGCGATGAGCTTCGGGGTGGTGCCCGACGCGATCAGGGCGTGGAAGCCCGAGACCGCGCCGCACGCGATGGTGATGAACAGGAACGGGAACAGGCTGCCGGCCCAGACCGGCCCGGTGCCGTCCACGAACTTGGTCGTCGCGGGCATCTGCAGGTGCGGCGCGACGACCGCGATGCCGAGCGCCAGCCCGACGATGGTGCCGATCTTGAGGAAGGTCGAGAGGTAGTCCCGCGGCGCCAGCAGCAGCCAGACCGGCAGGATCGAGGCCACGAAGCCGTAGCCGATCAGCATCCAGCACAGCTGCGGGCCCGTGAAGGTGAAGGCCGGGCCCCAGACCGGGCTCGCGGCCACCGAGCCGCCGCCGAGGATCGCCAGGATCAAGAGGACGAAACCGAGGATCGAGACCTCGCCGATCCGGCCCGGGCGGATATAGCGCGTGTAGACGCCCATCAGCATCGCGATCGGGATCGTCGACATCACCGTGAAGGTGCCCCACGGGCTCTCGGCCAGGGCCTTGACCACGATCAGCGCCAGCACGGCCAGCAGGATCACCATGATCAGGAAGGTGCCGAACAGCGCGATGATGCCCGGCACGGTGCCGAGCTCGGCCCGGATCAGCTCGCCGAGCGACCGGCCGTCCCGGCGCATGGACACGAACAGGACCATGAAGTCCTGCACCGCCCCGGCCAGCACCACGCCGGCCAGGATCCACAGCATGCCGGGCAGGTAGCCCATCTGCGCGGCGAGCACCGGGCCGACCAGCGGGCCCGCGCCTGCGATCGCTGCGAAATGGTGGCCGAACAGGACGCTGCGGTTGGTGGGCACGTAGTCGAGCCCGTCATTGTGGCGGACCGCCGGGGTCACGCGCTTCGGGTCGAGGCGCATCACCTTCTCGGCGATGAATTTCGAATAGTAGCGGTAGGCGATCAGGTAGACGCAGACCGCCGCGACCACGATCCAGAGAGCGTTGATCGTCTCGCCGCGCTGGGTGGCCACGATCGCCAGAGCCGCGGCGCCGAGCGCTCCCACGAGGGCCCAGGGCCCATGGTCGCGCACTTGCCTGCCGATCGCCGTACCCATCGTCCCGCTCCCTACAGACCGCCTCACGCTCGGGGGCCTGGGGCCTTCCGGCTGGGACTCGCTGGTCCCGGGCGACAACTCCGATTTATCCTATCGCCTTGCCGTTGACGCAAGCGGCTCGACCTGTGATGCAACGCGCCGAGCTGCGCCACGACCGATCTGTAACACCGGATCGTCGGCCAAGACCTGTTCTCGTTCACGGGCCGGACCATGGAAACCCGACGCCGCTCGCCGCTGATGTGGCTCCTGCTGCTGCCCTTCCTCGGGCTCCTGTGGGTGCCGTTCTACAACCAGCACGATCCGGTCCTGTTCGGCTTCCCGTTCTTCTACTGGTATCAGCTGGCCTGGGTGCCGCTCACCTCCCTGATCCTCTACCTCGTCTACCGGGGCGTGCGCGATGACCGCTGATCTCGACGTCCCGGCGCTGTCGGTCTTCGTCTTCTTCTTCCTGCTGGTGACCGTGATGGGCTTCGTGGCCGCCCGCTGGCGCCGGCCCGAGACGCTGGCCCATCTCGACGAGTGGGGCCTGGGCGGGCGCAAGTTCGGCACCTGGATCACGTGGTTCCTGATAGGCGGCGACTTCTACACCGCCTACACGGTCATCGCGGTGCCGGCTCTGGTCTACGCGGTCGGCGCCTACGGGTTCTTCGCGCTGCCCTACACGATCATCGTCTACCCGTTCGTGTTCGCGGTGATGCCGGTGCTGTGGCAGGCGGCCAAGGACAAGGGCTACGTCACGGCCGGCGATGTCGTGTACGGCACCTACGGCTCGCGGGCGCTCGAACTCGCGGTGGCCGTCACAGGCGTGGTCGCCACCATGCCCTACATCGCGCTCCAGCTCATCGGCATGGAGGTGGCGATCAAGGCGCTGGGGCTGCGCGGCGAGTTCCCGCTGATCGCCGCCTTCCTGGTGCTGGCCTTCTACACCTACTCGTCCGGCCTGCGGGCGCCGGCGCTGATCGCCTTCGTCAAGGACATCATGATCTACATCGTGGTGCTGGTGGCGGTGGCGATCGTGCCGTCGAAGCTCGGCGGCTACGGCGCGGTGTTCGACGCGGCCGACGCCGCGTTCAAGGCCAAGGGCTCGGGCGGCACGCTGCTGAGCCCGGCGCAGATCCTGCCCTACGCGTCCCTGGCGCTGGGCTCGGCGCTGGCCGCGTTCATGTACCCGCACACGCTCACCGGCATCTTCGCCTCCTCGGGGGGCAACACCATCCGCAAGAACGCGGTGCTGCTGCCGGCCTACACGCTGCTGCTCGGGCTGCTGGCGATGCTCGGCTACATGGGCCACGCCGCCGGCCTCAAGGTGACGAGCAACAACGACGTGGTCCCGGCCCTGTTCAAGACCCTGTTCCCGGGCTGGTTCGCGGGCTTCGCCTTCGCGGCCATCGCGATCGGCGCCCTGGTGCCGGCCGCGGTGATGTCGATCGGCGCCGCCAACCTGTTCTCGCGCAACGTCTGGAAGGCCTATGTCAACCCGAACGTGACCTCCGCCGGGGAGGCGCAGGTCGCCAAGATCACCTCGATGCTGGTCAAGATCGGCGCGCTGGTGGCGATCCTGGTCCTGCCGACGCAGTTCGCCCTCGACCTGCAATTGCTCGGCGGCCTGTGGATCCTGCAGACCCTGCCGGCTCTGATCTTCGGGCTCTACGTCTCGTGGTTCCGGGCGCCGGCGCTGTTGGCGGGCTGGGCGGTGGGCTTCGTCGCCGGCAGCCTGATCGCCTGGTCGGACGGGCTGAAGCCCCTGCACACCCTGACCTTCGGCGACGCCAAGCTCACGCTCTATACCGGGCTCCTGGCGCTCGCCGTGAACATCGTCGTGGCGGTGGTCGTGAACGCCGCGCTGACCCTCGGCGGCCGGAATCCGGCCGTCGCGGCCGGCCGCTGAGCCACCGTTCGGGATCGCGCCGGCGTGAACCGGCGCTCATGAGGAGAAGACGATGGCGAAGGTCGCATTCCTGGGTCTGGGCGTGATGGGCGGCCCGATGGCCGGACACCTCGCCAAGAAGGGCCACGACGTCACCGTCTACAACCGGACCACGCCCAAGGCCGAGGCCTGGGTGAAGGCCCATGGCGGCGCCTTCGCGGCCACGCCCCGGGAGGCCGTCGCGGGGGCCGAGATCGTGTTCGCCTGCGTGGGCAACGACGACGACCTGCGCAGCGTCGTGCTGGGCGAGGACGGCGCGCTCGCCGGCATGGCGTCCGGTGCGGTGTTCGTCGACCACACCACCGCGTCGGCCGAGGTCGCCCGGGAACTCGCCGCGGCGGCCGAGGCCAAGGGGCTCGGCTTCATCGACGCGCCGGTCTCCGGCGGCCAGGCCGGCGCCGAGAACGGCGTGCTCACCGTGATGTGCGGCGGCGCGCCGGAGACCTACGCCAAGGTCGAGGCGGCGATCGGCGCCTTCGCCCGCGCCTGCCGGCTGATGGGCCCGGTGGGCTCCGGCCAGCTCACCAAGATGGTCAACCAGATCTGCATCGCCGGCCTGGTCCAGGGCCTGTCCGAGGGCGTCCACTTCGCCAAGCGCGCCGGCCTCGACGTGGAGGCGGTGCTCGACGTGATCTCCAAGGGGGCCGCCGGCTCCTGGCAGATGGAGAATCGCGGCAAGACCATGAACGCGGGCCAGTTCGAGTTCGGCTTCGCGGTCGACTGGATGCGCAAGGATCTCGGCATCCTGCTGGACGAGGCCCGCCGCAACGGCGCCAAGCTCCCGGTCTCGGCGCTCGTCGACCAGTTCTACGCCGAGGTGCAGGCCATGGGCGGCAACCGCTGGGACACGTCGAGCCTGGTGGCCCGGCTGGAGCGCTGAGGGCGCGGGGCGGATCCACGCCTCGGGTTCCCGATCATCGGACGCTCAAGTGGAATCCGGTTCGGAGACGACACGCGCCTTCCCTCCCCCCCTCTGCGGGCTACGATATTCACACAACCCTGGCCGAGACGCGCCCTCCTCCACCTTTCGGGGAGGAGTTGGAGGTGGGGGTGGTGCAGCATCGAGCGCAGCGGTGTCTTCTTGCCCACCCACACCCCTGACCCCTCCCCGCAAGGGGGGGGGGCAACGCGCCTTTCTTTCAGCGATCAGAAAGGCGGCGTGTAGGTATAGATTGTGCCTCTATGTGTATACTTCAGTGTTCTCTGTTGAATTTCTAAAA
>NZ_JAKSYL010000238.1 GCF_022829515.1 Methylobacterium sp. J-048 | reverse complement strand
GGTCGACTGACTGGCCGTCTCGGTCGCGGTGGCCGTCATCGTCTGTGCTGTCGCCTGCAACTCGGTGGCGGACGAAGACACCATGCCGATGATGCCGCCGACCGCCTGTTCGAAGCTGTCGGCCATCTGGCGCATGCCGGCGCCGGCATGCGCCAGATGGCCGACAGCTTCGAACAGGCGGTCGGCGGCATCATCGGCATGGTGTCTTCGTCCGCCACCGAGTTGCAGGCGACAGCACAGACGATGACGGCCACCGCGACCGAGACGGCCAGTCAGTCGACC
>NZ_JAKSYL010000232.1 GCF_022829515.1 Methylobacterium sp. J-048 | reverse complement strand
CCCTCCCCCGCAGGGGGGGGGAGGGAAAGCCGCGGCGCCTCCCGTGTAGTCTGCATAGCCAATGCGTGCGTCGGCAAGCCCGCACGGGCGAGGGGACCCGCGCCATAGCCGGCGATGACGGCCGCTGCTGACCCCGCCGGGCGCGGAAGATGCACACCGGACCTCTCCGACGACCCGCTGCAACCCCCACCCCTCCGACACCGTTGTCAGCCCGGGCGGATTCCGCCCCGGAGGAAGGCGCATGGGTTTGCTCGAATCGGCGATCGGCGGCGTGCTCGGTCAGGTGTTCGGCGGCCAGAAGCAGGGATCCGGGGGGATGTCGCCCCTGGTGAAGGCCCTGCTGATGCTGCTGCTGACCAAGGGCGCGAGCGGCGGCTTCGGCGACATCTTTGGGCAGGGACGCGGGAGCGAGCCGGGGCCCGAGGCCGACCGGTCCGGCGGCGCCGGCCCCTACGGGCGCGATCCGGGCCAGCACCCGGCCGATGCCGGCGGGCGCGGCGACCCGGGCGACATCGGCGGCTGGGACCAGTCCGGCCAGCGCCGCGAGGCCGGCCCCTCGGACCCGTCCCTGCCGCCCGGCGATTTCTCGGACCTGTCCGGCATGCTCGACGGCCCGGGCGAGTCGGGCCCGGCCCCGAGCCGCGCCGCCCCCGAGCGTCAGACCGATCCGGGCGCGGGCGATCTCGGCGGCCTCGACGGCCTGGTCGACCGGTTCCGCCAGGGGGGCCTCGGCGACGTGATCGAATCCTGGATCGGCCACGGCAGCAACCGCCCGGTGGCCCCGGCCCAGCTCGCCCAGGCGCTCGGCCCCGACACGCTCGACACTCTCCAGAGCCAGACCGGCCTGGACCGCGAGGCGCTGCTGTCGCAACTCGCCCAGGCGCTGCCAGAGGTGGTGCACGCGCTCACGCCCCAGGGGCGGGTGCCGGGGGCGGAGGAGAGGAGGGGGTGGTGACCAATCTATCGAATATAGAACGCTAATAACTAATCGTTGCTCAACGTAACGTAATCCTCGTCTGTGTCGTCACCAGCTGTAGTATGCATCGTTGAACTGCTTCGTATAGCGCGAAGTGTGTACATCAGCTTCTCGCCGTGCGAAGTAAGTTCCCAATAAGTTTGCTTGTCTTTGAGGCTCCGGCTTCGATTGCTTTTAGAAATAATGCTGAGAGCCACCAGTTGAACGATACAAGTCTCGAATGATTTTACGTCAAGATCGAACGAAAAATTCGCTCCCCCCTCGAAATATTCATGGTCTTTAACTTTTTGTATCTGGTCTTCATTAATTGCATCTTCTAAGCGATTTTTTATGGTACTTTCGTTAGCTTCATCAATCATCGACGGCGTCACGGCTGCGATGATAGCATTCCATGTCATCTGGAAGCGCCAGCCGATACGACTCTTATTATAATATGCGTCATCTTTGCCACGAAATGAAACTACGCAGCGCAGAGATACTTCCTCTTCGCCTTGGGATAAATCTTGACGATGCTCAGATGAATTAAAATAACTTTCTTTGTTTTCATTAACTAAACGATCTATTTCTTTTCTAAGTCTCAATATTTCTTGAGCGGAAGATTCATCAGTGACATTATTTCCACGTACCCATCCGATAGCGGGATTATTTTTGATCAGTTGAATTAAACTGCGGCTAACCACTGATCCAAGCTCGGATGGGTTTTCCCAGAAGCGAACTAGCTTCTTTTGTGCTAAACTTCGGAAATCCTCAAGCTTTCTACGCAGATCTGCATCAGTCTCAAATTTATCGGCGGGCAGTTTGTTTATGTTTTTGTGGAGAAATGCGATAATCGGTTTCTTCCTATCGATCGCATATCGATATTCCATCTCTGTATAGCTGATGGCATCGGGACCTATCGAACCATATTTTCCTGCTATGATAACCAAATAATAATCACAGTCATCAATAACTTTTTTAATCAATGTCCACTGATCATCATTCGCTGCAGGGAACAATTCCATTCCAGCAGGTATACAGTCGAGTTCAAGCAATGCCTGAGTGACTTCCTGCCTTTCTTCGATTAGATCTCTGAAAGTAGAACTCACAAATACTTGGTAACGCTTCTCAATCATCGAGCGAACTTTATACGTCAAACCCGCCGCATCACCAAGCTGGCATTCGTCCCGCCAAATCCAAACGAATTCGACAGCACCACGTCCACCTGCTTGCGCTTCGCCTCGAACGGCACGAGGTCGATCTTGGTCTGGACCGAGGGGTTGTCGAGGTTGAGCGTCGGCGGGATCACGCCGTCGCGCAGGACCAAAATCGAAAAAATCGCCTCGACCGAGCCGGCGGCGCCGAGCAGGTGGCCGACCGAGCTCTTGGTGGAGGACATGGTCGCCTGGGCGGCGGCATCGCCCAGCAGACGCTCCACGGCCTTCAGCTCCAGCTCGTCGCCCATCGGCGTCGAGGTGCCGTGGGCGTTGATGTAGCCGATCTCGGCCGGGGAAATGCCGGCGCGCTTCACCGCGGCGCTCATGCAGCGGAAGGCGCCGTCGCCGTCCGGGGACGGGGAGGTGATGTGGTAGGCGTCGCCCGAGAGGCCGTAGCCGACCACCTCGGCGTAGATCTTGGCGCCGCGGGCCTTGGCGTGCTCGTACTCCTCGAGCACGACGATGCCGGCGCCTTCGCCCATGAGGAAGCCGTCGCGGTCGCGGTCGTAGGGGCGGGAGGCCTTTTCCGGGGTGTCGTTGAAGCCGGTGGTCAGCGCCCGGCAGGCCGAGAAGCCGGCGATCGACAGGCGGTTGACCGGCGATTCGGCCCCGCCCGCCACCATCACGTCGGCGTCGCCGAGCGCCACCAGCCGGCTCGCGTCGCCGATGGCGTGGGCGCCGGTGGAGCAGGCCGTGACCACGGCGTTGTTCGGGCCCTTGAGGCCGTAGGCGATCGAGACCTGGCCGGAGGCGAGGTTGATGATCCGGCCCGGGATGAAGAACGGCGAGATCCGGCGCGGACCCTTCTCGTGGAGGGTGACCGAGGCGTCGTAGATGCCGCCGATGCCGCCGATGCCGGAGCCGATCAGCACGCCGGTGGCGCACTGGTCCTCGTGGCTCTTGGGGTGCCAGTTGGCGTCCTTCAGGGCCTCGTCGGCCGCCGCCATCGCGTAGACGATGAACGGATCGACCTTGCGCTGCTCCTTGGGCTCCATCACCGCGTCGGGGTTGAAGGTGCCGTCGGTGCCGTCGCCGAACGGGACCTGCGCGGCGACCCGGCAGGGCAGGTCGGCGGATTCGAAGCCGCGGATCGGGCCGGCGCCGCTGTCGCCCGCGATCAGCCGGCTCCAGGTGTGCTGCACCCCGCTGCCGAGCGGCGTGACCATCCCCAGACCCGTGACCACCACCCGCCGCATGCTACCTGTCCCGTCTTAGAACCGTCTCTGGACGCGCTCCCCGACCGGCTCGCCGCCGGAGCGCCTCGCGAAACGCAGAACGGCGCGGGGGCTGCTTCGCCTCACCCGCGCCGCGTGAAACCGAATCCGGCGCCTCAGGCGGCCGAGTTCTTCTCCAGGAACTTCACCGCGTCGCCGACCGTCTGGATGGTCTCGGCGGCGTCGTCCGGGATCTCGACGTTGAATTCTTCCTCGAAGGCCATGACCAGCTCGACCGTGTCGAGGCTGTCGGCACCGAGGTCGTCGATGAAGTTGGCGCTCTCGACCACCTTCTCGGGCTCGACGCCCAGGTGCTCGACGACGATCTTCTTCACGCGCTCAGCGATATCGCTCATCGGTCTTCCGTCCTCGTCCTTTTGGTCTGTCAGTCGTCTCGGGGTGGTGCCGTGGCCGCGCCGCGCCCCTTCGGGCTTGTTGGCGGGCCGGTGTCGATCGCGCGTGTTTCGAGGTGAACTGGGACGACCCCGCCGGGGGGCCTTGGACTGAAAACCCGCTGAACCGTCAACCCCCTGTACGGCTGCGGGGCGTGGTAGCACAGGGTTCCCGCCCTGGCGAGAGCCGTTCAGATTCCCTTCATCGGTGTGGCACGCGCGTGCCGGAACGGGAATTCCGGCCTAGAACATCGCCATGCCGCCGTTCACGTGCAGGGTGTGGCCGGTGACGTAGGCGGCCTCCGCGGACGACAGGTAGATGCAGGCGGCGGCGACCTCTGCGCCTTCGCCCAGCCGCCCGGCCGGCACCCGGGTCAGGATGCCCTCGCGCTGCTTGTCGTTGAGCGCGTCGGTCATCGGCGAGCTGATGAAGCCCGGCGCGATGCAGTTGACCGTGATCCCGCGCGAGGCGACCTCGGCGGCGAGCGCCTTGGTCATGCCCACGAGCCCGGCCTTGGCGGCGGCGTAGTTGCCCTGGCCGGGATTGCCGGTGGCGCCCACCACCGAGCCGATATTGACGATCCGCCCGGAGCGGCGTCGCATCATGCCCTTCACGGCCGCCCGCGAGAGCCGGAAGGCGGCGGTGAGGTTGACGGCGAGCACCTGCTCCCACTCGTCGTCCTTCATCCGCATGAACAGGTTGTCCCGGGTGATGCCGGCATTGTTGACCAGGATGTCCAGCGGACCGATCGCCGCCTCGGCGGCCGGGACCAGGCCCTCCACCGAGTCCTTGTCGGAGAGGTCGGCCGCCACCGGGCTCGCCCGCTCGCCGAGCTCCGCCGCGAAGGCCTCCAGGGCCGCCGGCTTCGTGCCCGAGAGCGCCACGGTGGCGCCCTGGGCGTGCAGCGCCCGGGCGATCGCCTGGCCGAGGCCGCCGGTGGCGCCGGTCACGAGGGCTTTGCGGCCGGTGAGATCGAACATGCGCGAGTTCCTTTATATCAGAGCGCGAAGGCCGCCACGTCCGCGGGCGTGCCGATCGCCGCGGCACGCGCCTGGGGCGCGATGCGCTTGACCAAGCCGGTGAGCACCTTGCCGGCGCCGAGTTCGTAGAACCGGTCGACCCCCGCGCCCGCCATGGCGGCGACGCTCTCGCGCCAGCGCACCGTGCCGGTGACCTGCTCGACCAGGGCCGCCCGGATCGCCTCGGGCGCCGTCACCGGGGCGGCCATGACATTGGCGTAGAGCGTCACCCGGGGCGCTTTCAGGTCGACCCTGGCCAGAGCCGCGGCCATCGCGTCGGCGGCGGGGGCCATGAGCCGGCAATGGAACGGCGCCGAGACGTTGAGCATCACGGCGCGCTTGACCCCGCGGTCCGTGGCGATGCCGACCGCGCGCTCGACCGCCGCCCGCTCGCCCGAGAGCACCACCTGGCCGCCGCCATTGTCGTTGGCGACATCGCAGACCGCGCCGTCGGATTCCAGAGCCGCCGCCTCGGCGATCGCCCGGGCCGCCTCGACATCGGTGCCGATCAGGGCCGCCATCGCGCCGACGCCCGGCGCCACCGCGTCCTGCATGGCCTCGCCGCGCAGGCGCAGCAGCCGCGCGGCATCCGCCACCGACAGGCTGCCGGCGGCCGCGAGCGCCGCGTATTCGCCGAGCGAATGCCCGGCCACGCAGGCGACGTCCCGGGCGAGGTCGAGGCCGCGCTCGGCCTCCAGCACGCGCAGGACCGCGAGGCTCGCCGCCATCAGGGCCGGCTGGGCGTTGGCCGTGAGGGTCAGGTCCTCCACCGGCCCCTCGAACATCAGCCGGGAGAGCGGCTGGGACAGGGCGTCGTCGACTTCGTCGAGCACGGCTTTCGCCTGCGGGAAGTCTTCCGCGAGCCCCTTGGCCATGCCGACCGCCTGGCTGCCCTGGCCGGGAAAGATGAGTGCGCGCATGGCTTGTCTGATCGCTCTCGCCGTGCGGCGCGCGAACGCCGCCCCTGCCGGCCGAAACATCTGGAATAAGCGGCGCGCACTCGCACCCGAGGCAGCCTGTGTCAACAATGCGTCGCACAATCCGCGGCCTCGCCGCTCCCTCGCCGCCGCCTCGCCGCGTGGTCGCCGCCGCCGCCCGCGCCCGCCAGACGCGCGCCGGACGCAACCCGCTGTGCTTGTTGCACAACGGCATTCCGTGTACAGTGGCGCCACACCCGACATCACCCGTCGCTTAAGCTGAGGAGCCGCCCCGCATGGCGCGCGTCACCGTCGAAGACTGCATCGAGAAGGTCGAGAACCGGTTCGAGCTGGTGCTGCTGGCGAGCCACCGGGCGCGCCTGCTGGCCGCCGGCGCTCCGCTCACCATCGACCGCGACCGCGACAAGAACCCGGTCGTGGCCCTGCGCGAGATCGGCGACGCGACGATCACGGCCGACGACCTCAAGGAACAGCTGATCCACTCGATGCAGAAATACGTCGAGGTCGATGAGCCGGAGGCCGAGACCGTGCCGCTGCTGTCGAGCTCGCCGGCCGCCGCCGCGGTCGCTCCGCAATCCTCCAGCGACGACGCGGCGGTCCAGTTCGACCGCATGAGCGAGGAAGACCTTCTGCGCGGCCTCGACAACCTGGCCCCGCCGGTCGAGACCGACGACGAGGGCGAGTAAGCCCGGAACAGCGAGCCACGCGACGTGGGCCTGGATGATCACGACCTGAACGAGACCGGACCCGGCGGAGACGCCGGGTTCTTGCGTTCGGAGGGCGATACCGCCGCAACCGGCGCTTTTCCGCCGCCGGGGGCTGGCGTCGTCGCGCCGGTTGCGGGAGAGTCGGGCGTGATCCCGACCCCGCGTCCCGCCCAGGAACCGACGACGTCCCGGCGGATGATGCGCCAGTACGAGCTCGTCGAGCGGGTCAAGCGCTACAATCCGGCGGCCGACGAGGCGCTGCTCAACCGCGCCTACGTGTACGCCATGCAGGCGCACGGCACGCAGAAGCGCGCCTCGGGCGATCCGTTCTTCGCGCACCCGCTCGAAGTCGCCGCGATCCTCACCGACCTGCATCTCGACGACGCCACCATCGTGGCCGCGGTGCTGCACGATACCGTGGAGGATACCGAGGCGACGCTGGAGGAGATCCGCCGCCTGTTCGGGCCGGAGATCGGCGCGCTGGTCGACGGCCTGACCAAGCTGAAGCGGCTCGACCTCGTGTCCAAGCAGGCCGCGCAGGGCGAGAACTTCCGCAAGCTGCTGCTCGCGGTGGCGGCAGACGTGCGCGTGCTGCTGGTCAAGCTCGCCGACCGCCTGCACAACATGCGCACCCTCCATCACATGCGCGAGGACAAGCGCCACCGCATCGCCCAGGAGACCCTGGACATCTACGCGCCGCTCGCCGGCCGGATGGGCATGCAGGAGCTGCGCGAGGAGCTGGAGGACCTGGCCTTCCGCAACATCGAGCCGGAGGTCTACGCCACCATCACCCAGCGGCTGGCGCGGCTCACCGCCAAGTCCGAGCGGGTGGTCGAGACCATCGCACAGGTGCTGACCGAAAAACTCGGCGCCCAGGGCATCACCGCCGAGGTCAGCGGCCGCCAGAAGCGGCCGTTCTCGATCTGGTCGAAGATGGAGCGCAAGTCGGTCGCGTTCGAGCAGCTGTCCGACATTTTCGGCTTCCGCGTGGTCGTGGACACGGTCCAGGATTGCTACGCGGCGCTCGGGATCGTCCACACCAGCTGGCCGATGGTCCCGGGCCGGTACAAGGACTACATCTCGACACCGAAGCAGAACGATTACCGCTCGATCCACACCACGGTGATCGGGCCGAAGAGCCAGCGCGTCGAGTTGCAGATCCGCAGCCGCGCCATGGACGACATCGCCGAATACGGCATCGCCGCGCACGCCCATTACAAGGAACTCGGCAAGGACGTGCCCAAGGAGCCGGGCAGCGTGCATCCGAAGCTGGCGGCTGAGAGCGGCGCCTACCAATGGCTGCGCCGGACCATCGAGCTGCTCGCCGAGGGCGACAGCCCGGAAGAGTTCCTGGAGCACACCAAGCTGGAGCTGTTCCAGGACCAGGTGTTCTGCTTCACCCCGAAGGGCCGGCTGATCGCCCTGCCGCGGGGCGCGACGCCGATCGACTTCGCCTACGCGGTGCACACCGATGTCGGCAACTCGGCGGTGGGCGCCAAGATCAACGGCCGGATGGCGCCGCTGCTGCATGAGCTCGCCAACGGCGACGAGGTCGAGATCAGCCGCTCGGATGGCGCCTCGCCGCCGGCCGCCTGGGAATCCCTGGTGGTAACCGGCAAGGCCCGGGCGGCGATCCGGCGGGCGACCCGGACCGCCGTGCGCCGGCAATATGCCGGGCTCGGCCGCCAGATTCTGGACCGCGCCTTCGAGCGCGCCGCCAAGACGTTTTCCGAGGACAAGCTGCGCGGCGCCCTGCCGCGGCTGGCCCGCGCCACCACCGAGGACGTGTTCGCCGCCGTCGGGCGGGGCGAGATGTTTTCCGGCGACGTGGTCCGGGCGGTCTATCCCGACCATCGTGACGAGCGCCGGCCGTCGACGCCGCAGGGCGCGCTGAACGGCGCCGGCCGCCTCGTGCGCTCGGCCGACCAGACCATGCGGCTGACCTTCCCGGCCACCGAGGGCGGCAAATCCGAGGGCCGCAGCGACGCGATCCCGATTCGGGGCCTCGCCGGCGACCTGCCGGTGACCTTCGCGCCCAATGGCGGCGCGGTCCCGGGCGACCGGATCGTCGGCATCCTGACCCCCGGCGTCGGCGTCACCGTCTACCCGATCCAGTCGGCGGCGCTCGCGGCCTTCGACAACGAGCCCGAGCGCTGGCTCGACGTCCGCTGGGACACGGAGGCCTCCGGCACCGAGCGCTTCCCGGCCCGGCTGGCGCTGAAGTCGATCAACGAGCCCGGCGTGTTCGCCCAGATCGCCCAGGTGATCGCCGACCACGACGGCAACATCGACAACATCTCGATGAAGCGCCGCACCCAGGACTTCACCGACATCACCATCGACCTGTCGGTCTGGGACCTCCAGCACCTCACGGCGATCATCGCGGAACTGCGCGGCAAGCGCCCGGTCAACAGCGTCGAACGCGTGAACGGCTGAGATTATCCTGCGCCCGAGAAGGCGCGGACCTCAGGTTTTAAGGATCAACCTCGGCCTATTATCCCAGTCTGACGCCGAGATACGTCGGGATATGATTTTCCCATCGACGCTGTGCAGGAACGGCGCTATCCAGAGCCCCATTCCTTCCGGTTGACTTGACAGGGATACGTTTCGCCCGAATGGTCGAAATGCCCGGGCGACGGTCGTCCGGAAGGGGACCGAGCTTTTTCGTCCCGGATTTCAGTCCGTCTCGGCATTCGATCGCGACGATGCGGCCTCGGGTTTTCCGCCCGGACCTGTCCCAGCCGTTTCAGCACACGATTTCCGGCAACCCGTATTCTTCAGGATTCGATCGATCCATGGCAGCACTCCAGCGCAGCGCGCTCTTCATCGACGGCGCGAACCTCTACGCGACCACCAAAGCCCTCGGCTTCGATATCGACTACAAGAAATTGCTCAAGGAATTTCAGGCTCGCGACAACCTGCTGCGGGCGTTCTATTACACCGCCATGATCGAGGATCAGGAATATTCCTCGATCCGGCCGCTGATTGATTGGCTCGACTACAACGGCTACCGCGTCGTGACCAAGCCCGTGAAGGAGTTCACGGACTCGATGGGCCGGCGCAAGTACAAGGGCAACATGGATATCGAGCTGGCGATCGACGCCCTCGAACTCAGCCCGCATATCGACCACATGGTGCTGTTCTCCGGCGACGGCGATTTCCGCTCGCTGGTCGAGGCGATGCAGCGGCGCGGCGTCAAGGTGACGGTGATCTCCACCATCCAGACCCAGCCCGCGATGATCTCGGATGAACTGCGGCGGCAGGCCGACGAGTTCGTGGATCTCGCGAGCCTCTCGAACCGCATCGGCCGTGAGCCGAGCGAGCGCCCGGTCCGGGTTGCCGGCGAGACCGCCAGCCGCTACCGCGGCGACGCCCGCCCGAGCCCGGCCCTCGAGAACCGCTACGGCATCCGCCAGCCGGAATCCGAGGAGGGCTAGACCTCAGGCGCTGCCGCCGTCGAGCCAGTCGATCACCTGCTGCGCGCCGCGATCGGCCGGGAAGACCGGGTAGAACACCTGGGCGACGACGCCGTCGTCGATCACCAGGGTGAGGCGGCGCAGCAGCACCTGGCCGCCCGCCTCGAACACCGGCAGGCGCGCCGCCATCGCGAAGGCCCGGTGCGGATCGGCCAGCAGCGGGAAAGTCAGGCGCAGCCGCTCGGCCGCCTCCCGCTGGTAGGCACTGGTCTGGGTCGAAAGGCCGAAGACCTGGGCGACGCCGCGTTCTCTCAGGGCGGCAAGGTGATCGCGGAAATCGCAGGCCTGTGGGGTACAGCCCCGGGCGCCGGGAATCGCGTCCCAGTCCGGCGTCAGGGCCGGCTGTCCCGGCTCGCCGGTGCGCGGATAGGCGTAGGCCACGGTGCGCCCGGAGAGCTTCGCGAGCGAGACGGTCGTGCCGTCCGTGGCGGTGAGCGCCACGTCGGGCAGCTTCATGCCGCGCAGATGATCGGCGGCGCCGTCATCCACGGGGGCGGGGAGGTCGGCGGGCAGGGTGTCGGGGCTGGGCTGCATGGGGGGCTCCTCGGATCCCGCGAGCCTAGATCGCCGCGGGCCGAAGGTGAATCTCTTCTCCACGGTTTGGCTGCTCTATGGAGGCACTCAGGTCCGGAGGGGGAGCACCGCGACCGGTTGATCCGCAATGCAAATGCATTACCATTTCAGCAGGGATACGGAGTGCGCAATGGCGAAGGTGGCCGAGGTTCTGGAGATCCCCGCCACGGTCACAGCCCGGGGTCAGACGACTGTGCCGGCTGCGATCCGGCGGATGCTGGGGCTAAACAAGGCCGGCCCTATCGTGTTCCGCAGGCTGGCCGACGGCACAATCACCGTCGCGAAGGCAGATGGTCCGCGGGCCGAAGATGATCCCGCGCTTGGCCCATTCCTGACCTTCCTGGAACGGGACATCGAGACGCGGCCGCAAGCTATCAAGCCAGTCACGCAGGACATGTACAGGCGCGCCGCAAGCCTGGTTGATGGCGTCGAGGTCGACTTGGATAGCGCTCTGCCGAGCGACGACGCGTGAGCGACGCGCCACTGATCGCCAACGGCTGGGCGATCTACGCGCATCCTCTGTTCCTCGACCAATTGGAAGACCTCGTCTCCCGGGTCGAAGAAGCTAGGACAAAAGATCCGGACGGCTATCGAAAGACGCGGACTGCGAAGCTGCTGGCCGCGGTCCTGAAGGTCGCCTTCGACGCCATTCCCACAGATCCAAACAGGCCAGAGTATCGCCAAGGCGACACGCTCGGCGCCAAGCACAAGCACTGGTTCCGTGCAAAATTCCTTCAGCAATACCGGCTATTTTTCCGATACAAGGCAACAGCTGGCCGCAAGGTGATCGTGCTGGCCTGGGTGAACGACGATCAGACGCTCCGCGCTTACGGCAGCCGATCGGACGCCTATGCGGTCTTCCAGAAGATGCTACGTTCCGGGAATCCCCCCGACGACTGGGACGCCCTGTTGCAGGAAGCGAGCGACGCGACGGCGCGAAGCCGCCTCGAGCGGGCCCGCTCCCGAACCTGAGCTGGTTGGCCGCCCGAAACTCTACCCCCGGTCCCGCAGCAGCCGCGCCCGGTCGCGCTGCCAGTCGCGCTCCTTGGCGGCCTCGCGCTTATCGTGGGCCTGCTTGCCCTTGCCCAGGCCGAGCTCGATCTTCGCCCGGCCCTTGTCGTTGAAGTAGATCTTCAGCGGCACCACCGTGTAGCCCTGGCGCTGGGTGGCGCCGATCAGCTTGTTGATCTGGCGGCGGTGCAGCAGCAGCCGGCGCGGGCGCTTGGGTTCGTGGTTGAAGCGGTTCGCCTCCAGGTATTCCGGGATGTAGCAGTTGAACAGCATCAGGTCGCGGCCGGACGGGCCAGCATAGGCCTCGCCGATCGTCGCCTTGCCGATGCGCAGGGATTTGACCTCGGTGCCGGTCAGCGCGAGGCCGGCCTCGAAGGTGTCCTCGATCGAGTAGTGGAAGCGCGCGGCACGATTGTCGGCGACGATGCGCCGACTGGGCTCCGGTTTCGGGGCCATTTCTTGTGACTCTCCTCAGCCTTCCAGAAGGCCGGCGTGGCGCAGGGCCGCGTCGACGATCGCCCGGGTCGCGTTCGAGACCGGCACCAGCGGCAGGCGCAGGTCCTCGGTCATGTGGCCGAGCTTGGCCAGCGCGTACTTGGTCGGGCCCGGGTTGGCCTCGGCGAACAGGCCGCTCTGGAGCGGGAACAGCCGGTCCTGGAGCGTGAGCGCCTTGGCGTAGTCGCCCGCGAGCGAGGCCTCCTGCAGGTCGGCGCAGAGGCGCGGCGCCACGTTGGCCACCACCGAGATGCAGCCGTGGCCGCCCTGGGCGTTGTAGCCGAGCGCCGTCGCATCTTCGCCCGAAAGCTGGAGGAAGTTCGCCCCCATGGCCTGTCGCTGCTGGCTGACGCGGTCGATCTTGGCGGTCGCGTCCTTCACGCCGGCGATGTTCTTCAATTCGTACAGACGGGCCATCGTCTCGACGCTCATGTCGACGACGGAACGCGGCGGGATGTTGTAGATGATGATCGGGATGCCGACCGCGTCGTTGACGGCCTTGAAGTGGGCGTAGAGGCCCTCCTGCGTCGGCTTGTTGTAGTAGGGCGTGACCACCAGCACGGCGTCGGCGCCGGCGCGCTCGGCGTGGCGCGCCCGAGCCACCGCCTCGGCGGTGGAATTGGAGCCGGCGCCCGCCACCACGGGGACGCGCCCACCGGCCTCGTCGATGCAGGCCTCGACCACCCGGTCGTGCTCGGCATGGGTCAGGGTCGGGCTCTCGCCGGTGGTGCCGGTGGGCACGAGGCCGTGGCTGCCCTGCGCGATCTGCCAGCGCACGAATGTCCGGAACGCGGCCTCGTCGAAGGCGCCGTCGCGGAACGGCGTCACAAGCGCGGTGAGCGAGCCCCGCAGGCGGCTCCCGGTCATCTCGGTCATCTCAGGCGTCCCGAAGAGTATGAGCTGGCGTCTTGGCGGACTGATTGGCTGCGGCGTTCTCGGCGCCGCGCGTCCCGCGCGCCGTTCGGCCGCGGACGGGCAGACATAGGCGGTCGCGCCACGCTGCGCAAACAGATCGTGGTCACGGTTTACGGGTTCTTAATGCCCCCGGGCCGATCTTCATTTCTTTCCACTCCGGTCGCGAGAAGGGGGGAAACGTGATCCGAGCCCAGTCGATCCGAGGCACCGCGATCCGAGCGCTGGCCTCGACGCGCACGCCCCTGGCTGCGGCGGCTCTGGTCACGACCCTGGGGGTCGCGCTGGCCGGCCAGGTCGGCCAGACCGGTACCGACGCACCCGCCTCCCAGCCGACGCCGCCGTCGAGCGACGCCGCCCTGTCCCCGGCCCAGACCCGCAGCACCGAGGCCGAGGCGGTCGCGGATCCGGTCACCGCCGACGCCCTCAAGCTCGACCCGGCCCAGACAGCCAAGGGCTCCGACCGCGGCGAGGAGGCCGCCGGCAAGATCCCAGCGGCGGCCACCGCCTATGCCTCGGCCGATCCCGACGCCCCCGTGGCCTTCCCGCTGCCCGACGCCGCGGTGACGCCGGCCGCGCCGGTCCCCGAGGTCCCGGACCCGGGCAAGCCCAAGATTTCCGGCGACACCGATCCGACCCTGCTGCGCGGCGCCATCGACCTCTACCGCAAGGGCCGGGTCGCGGACGGCGACCGGATGCGCGACGGCTTCAACGATCCCGCCGCCCGGGCGCTGCTCGAATGGGTGGCGATCCGCGCCGGCGCCGGTATCGGTTTTGCCCGGACCGTCACCTTCACCCGCGCCAACCCGACCTGGCCGGCCGGGCCGCTGCTGCGCCGCCGGGCCGAGGAGGCTTTGCTCTCCGAGCGCAAGCCCCCGGCCCTGGTCCGCGCCTTCTTCGCCACCGCCAAGCCGGTGAGCGCGCCGGGCAAGTTCGCCCTGGCGCTGGCGCTGCGAGCAGACGGCTATGACGGCGACGCCGCCGAGATCGTGCGCGACCTCTGGCGCACCGAGAGTTTCGGCAAGAGCCTGGAGGCCAAGGTCCAGGACGCGTTCCCGGGGGTGCTCACCCGGATCGACCACCGCTACCGGATGGAGCGGGCGCTCCTGAAGGACGATTGGGAGAGCGCCGGCCGGGCGGCCGGCTATGCGGGCGGCAGCTATGCCAGCCTCGTGCGCGCCCGCCGGGCCGTCGAGGACAAGGCCGGCGCCCCGGCTGCTCTCGCCGCAGTGCCGCCGTCCCTGCGGGGCGACGCCTCCTACATCTTCTCCCGGGCGCAGTATTTCCGCCGGGCCGACAAGCCCGAGGAGGCCGCCGCGGTGCTCGCCGCCGCGCCCGTCAACCCGGACGTGCTGGTCGACGGCGACGAGTGGTGGGTCGAGCGCCGGATCGTGGCGCGCAAGCTCCTCGACCTCGGCGACGCCCGCACCGCCTTCACGGTGGCCAGCGGCCACGCGGCCCGCACCCCGGAGAAGCGCCTGGAGGCCGAGTTCCACGCCGGCTGGATCGCCCTGCGCTTCGCCGGCGATCCGGCAAGCGCCGCGCAGCACTTCGCCCAGATGGCGACCATCGCGGAGAGCCCGGTCTCGCTGGCGCGGGCCGCCTATTGGCAGGGACGGGCGGCCGACTCCCTCGGCCAGCACGACGTGGCCAAAAACTTCTACGAGCGGGCGGCCCTGCAGCCGATCGCCTATTACGGCCAGGTGGCCCGGGCCCGGCTCGGCCAGACCAGCCTGCCGCTGCGCGCGCCGGCCGACCTCGAGGGCGTCGAGCGGCAGGCCTTCGAGGAAAGGCTCTACATCCGGGCGCTGCGCATGCTCGGCGAGGCCGGGCTCAAAGACCTGGCGCTGCCGCTCTACATCGACGCCGCCCGGGACCTCACCGACCCGCGCGAGATCCAGGCGCTCGGCGACCTCGCCACCGAGATGAAGGATGCCCGCGCCCTGGTGGCGATCGGTAAGCTCGCGGTGCAGCGCGGCCTGCCGCTCGACGCCCACGCCTACCCGACGATCGGGATCCCGACCTACGAGACCTTCACGGCGGTGCCGCAGGTGGAGCGGGCCATGGTCTACGCCATCGCCCGGCAGGAGAGCCAGTTCGACCCCCGGGCCCAGTCCGGCGTCGGCGCCCGCGGCCTGATGCAGATGATGCCGGCCACCGCCCAGCGCACCGCCCGCCGGGTCTCGGCCGCCTTCGACCTCGACCGCCTGACCAGCGACCCGGCCTACTGCGCCAAGCTCGGCCAAGCCCATCTCGGCGAGCTGATGGAGGATTGGCGCGGCTCCTACGTGCTCGCCTTCGCCTCCTACAATGCCGGCGGCGGCAACGTGAAGAAGTGGATCGACGCCTACGGCGACCCGCGCAAGGGCGAGGTCGACGTGATCGACTGGGTCGAGCGCATCCCGTTCACCGAGACGCGCAACTACGTGCAGCGGGTGATGGAGAACCTGCAGGTCTACCGCTCGCGCCTCGACGGCCGCAGCGCCCTGCTGATCGACGGGGATCTGCACCGCGGGGCGCGGTAGGGGGATCGGTCCGACCCTTGTCGATCGGCGCGGGCCGGAACGTGGCGGGCGCCTGGGGCCGGCAGCGGGTGCTCGTCCGTCATTGACGTGTGCAGGCTGTGGCAGGGGCGCTCGAAGTCGCCCTTAAGCCCGGCCCGAACCCATCACCGCCGCTCGTCCTCCACGATGGTGCGGAGGCAGGTCAGGGCGCGTTCACGGCCTTCGCGGGTCCGGATACGCGACCAGAGCCGCAGGCATTCGTTCGGGTCGCCGATGCCGTCCGCGGGGAGATCGCCGTCGAAGAAATGCTCGACCGGGATGCCGAGGATTTCAGAAAGCGTCCGTAAGGTCTGGGTCCGCAGCCTGTCCGCGCCACTCATGGGGGGCGCTCCTTTTACCAGCCCATGGTATAAACGTTCGTTCCGACAGTATAGCATATTGTATAAAATTCAAGATCACAATCTTGACAGCAGTCTAAGAGGCATTCCGGCTGCTTCGTACGGTTCCAGACCAGGCTGAAACCCGGCTGAACGCGCGGTCCCCGGTTCGACGACGCGCGCCCTAGTCCGTGCCGCGCTGAAGCAGGAACACCCCCTGCGCTCCGAACAGGTTCCATACCCACCAGGGCATCGAGAAGCGCATCGGGCGGCCGCTCGCGTCCAGCGCCGTGGCGTGTTCGATCCGGGCCCCGATCAGGCGGCACAGGCCGACGAAGTCGCGGATCGTGCAATGGTGGATGTTGGGGGTCTCCCACCAGGCATCCGGCATGATCTCGGTGACCGGCATCCGGCCGCGCAGGGCCAGTTCCGACCGGACCCGCCAATGCCCGAAATTCGGGAACGAGATGATCACCTGCCGGCCGATGCGCAGCAGGTGCTCCAGCACGATCCGGGGGTTGCGGGTCGCCTGGATGGTCTGGGACAGAACCACCACATCGAAGGCGTCGTCCGGGTAGTTCTCCAGGTCGGTGTCGGCATCGCCCTGGATCACCGACAAGCCCCGGGCCAGGCAGGCATTGACCCCGCTGCGGGACAATTCGATGCCCCGCCCGTCGATGCCGCGCCGGTCGCGCAGCAGCGCCAAGAGCGAGCCGTCGCCGCAGCCGATATCGAGCACCCGGGCGTTCGGCGGCACCAAGCCCAGCACGACGATGTGATCGACCCGGGCGCCGTTGCCCTCGGCGGTGCGGGGCAGGGCGTCGGTGGTCTGCCACGGCGCGGCGTTGCCCGGGGAGCCCTTGAACAGCATCGAGCCGCTCACAATCCGCGCGCCCGGGCGGCGGCGTCGATGAAGCCGCGGGCGGCGGAGAACATCGCCGGCTCGTCGAGCAGGAAGGCGTCGTGGCCCTTGTCGGTCTCGACCTCTACGAAGGCGACCGGCGCCGCGGCGGCGTTCAGCGCGTGCACGATCACCCGCGACTCGGATGTCGGGAACAGCCAGTCGGAGGTGAACGAGATCACGCAGAACCGGGTCTTGATCCCCTGGAACGCCTTGGCCAGCGCGCCGCCATGGTCCTCGGCGAGGTCGAAATAATCCATCGCCCGGGTGAGGTAGAGATAGGCGTTGGCGTCGAACCGCTCGACGAAGCTCAGGCCCTGGTGGCGCAGGTAGCTCTCGATCTGGAAATCGGCGTTGAACGAGAAGGTCGGCGCCGAGCCGCCCTGGAACCGCCGGCCGAACTTCCGGTGCAGCGCCGGCTCGGACAGGTATGTGATGTGCGCGCCCATCCGGGCGACGCCGAGCCCCTTGGACGGCCGCGTGCCCGCCTCGAGGTAGCGCCCGTCGGCCCAGGCCGGATCGGCCATGATCGCCTGCCGGCCGACCTCGTGGAAGGCGATGTTCTGCGCGGAGTGGCGCGGGCCCGTGGCGATCGGCATCGCGGCGAAGACCCGCTCGGGGTACAGAGCCGCCCATTGCAGCACCTGCATCCCGCCCATCGAGCCGCCGATGCACAGGAACAGGTCGCGCACGCCGAGCCGCTCCAGCAGCATCGCCTGGGCGCGCACCATGTCGCGGATCGTCACCAGCGGGAAGTTCAGGCCGTAAGGCCGCCCGGTCGCGGGATCGATCGAGGCCGGGCCGGTGGAGCCCATGCAGGAGCCGATCACGTTCGAGCAGACGACGAAGTAGCGGTCGGTGTCCACCGGCTTCCCGGGGCCGACCAGCGTCTCCCACCAGCCGGGCTTGCCGGTGAGCGGATGCGTATGCGCGAAATACTGGTCGCCGGTGAGGGCGTGGCAGATCAGCACCGCGTTCGTGCCCGCGGCGTTGAGGGTACCGGCGGTCTGGTAGGCGATCTGGAAGGGCGCGAGCTCGACGCCGGCATCGGTCAGCAGCGGCGTGTCCGCGCCGAAGCGCATGACCAGGCTTTTGGGGTCGAGCGCCTGCGAGGGCTCCGACAGGCGCCCGGCCGTCTCGTCGATCGGGTCCAGCCGCAGCGCGGTCTCGGGTTGGGTATCCATGCGGGACTTGACGACCGTCTGTCGGCGATCCCGGTCCGCGGGAGGAGAGCGCGGGATCGCGTGACGCGCCGCACTCGCCGGACGCGGCCAGCGAGACCGGGAGGTAATGCTCCGGGGGGCGAGCGTCAACGCGCCTAGGGCGTGCGGGAATGCCGGGTCGCCTCCGCGGCTCACGCGAGCGGTGCGGCCATCAGCGCCAGCCCGAGGGCCGGGAGCCCCAGCGCCAGGGCGGCGCGGGCGTCGAGCCGGTCGGCGCCGACGCCGACGCACCAGCTCCGGCTCGCGACGTTCTCGACGCAGAGACCGGACAGGACGAGCGCGCAGCCGATGATCGCCTGAATCGAAATCATGGGAACCTCACCGCGCCGGCCGCGCCACGCGGCCCTGGATCACGGCTGGGGAAGTGTGCGGCGGGCCTGCCGGTTCCTCCCGAGGGACGCCCGGACGATCATACCTTTGGCCCCCCGCCTCAGCGGATCGCGGCCGCGCAGGCGGCGAACACCATCGCGGCCCCGACCACCGTGATGCAGCCGTTCGCCCACGAGGCGGCCTCCGCCCGGCGCAGCCGGCAATCGGCGGCCACCGAGGTGAGGATCCCGATCAGAAACAGGCTGCAGGGGATCAGGTCACCGGGCATATGGATCCGTCCAGGGGAACGCGGGACGCGACGCGCCCGACGCGGCCCTTCTCCGGGATCAACAGGCCGAAACGTGGCGAGTGCCCCGCGGCATTTGCGCTTCGCCGCTTTGCCGCGGCGCGGGTTCCCGGACGATGGGGCTCAGAGCTTGGCCGCGGCCGGCTGGCCCGAAAAATCCTCCGGGCCCATGTCGAGCAGGTCGTTGGGCGTCGCGGTCTTGTCGTAGGCGGCGCTGGCGGCGGCCTCGATCGCCGCCTGGTTCTGCGCGAACAGGTCGAGGGGGGCGAGGTCGGCCCCGGCGCCGAAATTTTGGCGCAGCACCGGGATCGGCACGTCGATCCCGATCACCCGCTGGCCATCGGTCATGGCGAAGCGGATCAGGCTCTCGTCGGCGGGCAGGATATGCGCGCCGCCATCCAGGTAGCGTGTGAGGGGCATGGGACCGGTCCTTGTCGCCAATCAGACTTGGACCGGGGAGGTAGGGCGGGGCCGGGCTCACGTGTATCCGCCGCTCGGACGCGTCTGGGGTCAGACGGCGCGTTTGGCGTCGCCTTCCAAGGGCCGCAGGTCTCAAGATCGAATCGCCTGCAGCGCTGTCGTTGCCCTCGAAGCTAAACACCACGTCCGGATGAACGACGCGAGATCCATCGGCGCAAACAATCCCACCGCACGTCAATTCCAGATCTATGTATTCTTATAGATTTTAATTTTTCACTTTTTCTTTATTATGGATAAACCATGCCGTGACGTAGGCTTATTTCCGAAATAAGACAGCATTCCAGGCATGCGCGCGCTGGATTGCTTCGCTGCGCTCGCAATGACGGGGAAGGTGCGGCGAATCCCAAGACCGAAATTGTCATGACATCGACGGATATCCCACTCCCTTCCCTCATCCTGAGGTCGAGGATGGGAAATCATCGGCCGATACGACTCAAAGACGATCATTCAGAAAAATTATGTTCGCCGCCGCACTCATCTACATCCTCGCCGTCATGAGCCCGGGGCCGAATTTTCTTCTGGTCACGCGATCCGCATCGTCCGGTTCGGTGCGGGCCGGCTTGGGGGCGACGGCCGGGATCGTGCTGGTCGGATTGATCTTCTCCAGCGCGTCCGTCACCGGACTTTCCGTGCTGATCCGGGAATTCCCGGCCTTCGACAAGATCGCCGGCGCAGCGGCCGCCCTGTACCTGCTCTACATCGCCGCTCTCCTGACCCGCGCCGCCTTTGAGCCGGCGAACCCGACAGGGCCGGGCGCGGAGCCGCAGCCGGAGGCGCGCTTCTGGACGGCGTTTCGGATCGGGGCGCTGACCAATGTCGGCAACGTCAAGACGATCGCCTTCATGGTGAGCATCTTCACCGGGTTCCTTGTGGTCGAGCGAAGCTGGAGCGAGAAGGCGGCCATCGTCGCGCTGTGCAGCACGCTGGAGTTCGGGTGGTATGCCGGCGTGGCCTTCGTCTTCGGCCGCCGTGCGATCCGGACCTTCTACACGCAGCACAACCGCCTGATCGACCTCTTCATGGCCGTGTTCCTGGTGGGCTTTGCCGCCAAGACCGTCGCGGAACTCCTGTGAACCGCGGAGGGCCCGGCCGCCCGGCTTCACCCACGGAGGAAATGCTGTAGACGGACGCGGAACCCGAAAAAGATCCGCCCGCGCATCCGAGTCGCCCTGCCATGTCCGCCCCCAGTCCCGTCCGCCCGGAACCGCGCCCCGGCGTCTTGGCGATCGACACCTACGTGCCCGGCAAGAGCGGGCGGCCCGGCGGCGGCAAGGTCCACAAGCTCTCGTCCAACGAGACGCCGCTGGGGCCGAGCCCGGCGGCGCTCGCGGCGCTCCACGAGGCCACCGCCAAGCTGGAGACCTACCCGGACGGCCGGGCGACGGTTCTGCGCACGGCCATCGCCAAGCGGTACGGGCTCGATCCCGAGCGGATCGTCTGCGGCGCCGGCTCCGACGAGCTGCTGTCGCTGCTGGCCTACGCGTATGGCGGCCCAGGCACCGAGGGCATCTATTCCGAGCACGGATTCCTGGTCTACCGGATCGCGATCCTGGCCTCCGGCGCGACGCCCGTGGTGGCGCCCGAGCGCGACTACACCACCGATGTCGACGCGATCCTGGCCCGGGTCACCGAGCGCACCCGGATCGTCTACGTCACCAACCCGAGCAACCCGACCGGTACCTACCTGCCGTTCGACGAGATCCGCCGCCTGCATGCCGGCCTGCCGGCCAACGTGCTGCTGGTGATCGACGGCGCCTATGCCGAATACGTGCGGGCGAACGACTACTCGGCCGGTCTCGAACTCGCGCTCGAATCCGAGAACGTCGTGATGACCCGGACCTTCTCGAAGATCTACGGCCTCGCCGCCGTGCGGATCGGCTGGATGCTGGCCCCGGCGCACGTGGCGGATTCGGTCAACCGCATCCGCGGGCCGTTCAACGTCTCAGGTCCGGCCATCGCGGCGGGCGCGGCGGCGATCGCCGACGAAGCGCACATGGCGGCGGCCGCCGCCCACAACGCCGCGTGGCTGCCCAAGCTCACCGATGGCGCCCGGGCGCTGGGTCTTACGGTGACGCCGAGCGTCGCCAACTTCGTGCTGATCCACTTCCCCGACGCGCCGGGCCGCTCGGCCGCGGACGCCGACGCCTTCCTCACCGAGCGCGGGCTGATCACCCGCCGGGTCGCCGCCTACGGCCTGCCCAACGCCCTGCGGGTGACGGTGGCGGGCAAAGAGGCGAACGAGGCCTTCCTGGCGGCACTCGGCGATTTCGTCCGGGGCACGCATGCCTGAGACCCAGACCCCGCCCATCGGGCGCCTCACCATCGTCGGGCTCGGGCTGATCGGTTCCTCGATCGCCCGGGCCGCCCGCCGCTACAATCTCGCCGGCACGATCGTCGCCCTGGACCGGGACCCGGCCGTACGCGCCCGGGTCACCGAACTCGGCATCGCGGACATCGTCACCGGCGACCCGCAGGACGGCGCCGCGGAGGCCGACCTGGTGATTCTGTGCGTGCCGGTCGGCGCCATCGGGGCGGCGGCGGCCGAGCTGGCGCCGCACCTGAAGCCCGACGCGATCGTGTCGGATGTCGGCTCGGTCAAGGGCGCCGTGGTGGCGGCGATCCGGCCGCACCTGCCCGAGAGCGTCGCCCTGGTGCCAGGCCACCCGATCGCCGGCACCGAGTTCTCGGGGCCGGATGCCGGCTTTGCGACCCTGTTCCAGGGCCGCTGGTGCATCCTGACGCCGCCCGAGGGCACCGACCCGGCGGCGGTGGAGCGGGTCCGGGCCCTGTGGGAAGGCATGGGCGCCGATGTCGAGACCATGAGCGCCGAGCACCACGACCACGTGCTGGCGATCACCAGCCACCTGCCGCACCTGATTGCCTACAACATCGTCGGCACCGCCGCGGACCTCGAATCGGCGACCCAGTCCGAGGTGATCAAGTTCTCCGCCAGCGGGTTTCGCGATTTCACCCGCATCGCCGCCTCCGACCCGACCATGTGGCGCGACATCTTCCTCAACAACCGCGAGGCTGTGCTGGAGATGCTCGGCCGCTTCAACGAGGATCTGTCGGCGCTCGCCAAGGCGGTGCGCTGGGGCGACGGCGACGCGCTCCACGCCATGTTCACCCGCACCCGGGCGATCCGGCGCAGCATCGTGGCGCAAGGCCAGGAAACCGCAGCGCCCGATTTCGGCCGCCCGCGGCCGCCTGAGGAGTAGGCCGGCAAGAGGGCTCATCCAATCCCCCCCCCTCATCCTGAGGTGCGAGCGCAGCGAGCCTCGAAGGAGCCCTCCAGCTGGCTGCGCGATCCCTGGAGGCCTCCTTCGAGGCCTCCGCTTCGCTCCGTCACCTCAGGATGAGGGGGATTGGGTGGGATGGCCGTCGCCGCCCCCCCAGCCTCACGCCGGCGGCCGGTTCACCAGCACCGGCTCCGCCGCCGTCCGCTCCGGGAACAGCTGCTTCAGCGCCTCGAGCTTCGGCGCGTCGTTGACGGCGATGTAGGGATGGCCCGGATGCTGGGCCATGAAGTCCTGGTGGTAGCTCTCTGCCGGGTAGAACGCCGCACCCGGCTCGATCCGGGTGGCGATCGGCCGTGCAAAGGTCTTCGCGGCGTCGAGCTGGGCGATGTAGGCCCGCGCGATCCGCGCCTGCTCGGCGTCCTGCGGAAACAGCGCCGAGCGATATTGCCGCCCGCTATCGGGACCCTGGCGGTCGACCTGGGTCGGGTCGAGGGCCACCGAGAAGAAGATCCGCAGCAGCTCGTCGTAGCGGATCAGAGCCGGGTCGTAGGTGACCGCCACCGCCTCGGCATGGTCGGTGCCGCCGCCGCTCACCGTCCGGTAATCGGCGTCCGCGCGGGTGCCCCTGGCATAGCCCGAGACCGCCTGGCTCACCCCGCGCACGTGCTGGAACACCCCCTGCACGCCCCAGAAGCAGCCGCCCGCGAACACCGCGACCTGTTGGCCGGGCGCCGCGCTCGAAACGGTCGCGGCCTCGGGCAGGCGCCGCGGCGCCTCCTCGGCGAAGGCGGCCAGGCGGGGCAGCAGCAGCGCCCCGGCGAGGCCGAGGCCGATGGCGGCGCCTAGGATCGGGCGGATGGTGTCGCGAAGAGCCATGCTGACCTCCTGCAAGGCGCGCCCTGCGAGACGCGCGCCGCTTGATTGCACCGGGTCGTTCGCCACCGGTCGCGCCCCGGTTACGCCGGCCCTGGCCCCAACTGCCCGTATCCACCCGGTGCCGCCGACCGAGATCCGCCCCAGTCCATACCTTGATCCATGGCACAAAGTACCATACTTTTTTGATCAGGCCGGGGGGGCGATCGGAGCACGCAGCAGGACAGGCAGACACAAGCCGACGGGAGCAGGACATGAGCACATCCTTGAACGGGCCGCGCCCCGCGAGGACATTGCATGCGCATCTTCCTGCCGCTCGACTTCGCGAGACGAGCCGCGAAGCAAAAGGTGACCGACGACGATCTGCGCGAGGCGGTCGCCCGTGCCGAACGCGACCTGATCGATGCGCAACTCGGGCTGGCGCTGATCAAGCACCGCATCCCGCGCGCCGGACAGGGCCGCTCCGGCGGCTTCCGCAGCATCATCGTCTACGAGCGCGGGCGGATCGCGATCTTCCTGCACCTGTTCGCCAAGAACACCAAGGCGAACCTGACCAAGACCGAGACGCAGGTGTTTCGCGACCTCGCGGCGACCCTGATCGGCCTCAGTGATGAGGCGCTTAGGCAGGTCGCAGCCACGCAGGGCTGGAGACGGATCGACGATGACGGAACCGAAGACGACCAATCGCAGTGACGCGCTCCGGTCGGCGCACGTGGTCGCCAAGGACCTCCACGCCGCCGGGGCCATCGACAAGGCGACGATGCGCCGGTTCGACGTGTCGTGCCTGACGCCGGTCGAGGACCTCAGGCCGGAGGCGATCCGCGCCATCCGCGAGACCGCCCAGATGAGCCAGGCGATCTTCGCCATGGCCCTCAACGTGACCACCGCGCTGGTCAGTAAATGGGAGCGGGGGGAGAAGAAGCCCGGCGGCCCATCGCTGAAGCTGCTCGCCCTCGCCAGCCGGAAGGGCATCGACGCCATCTTGTAAGGCGGACGCCTCCTCGGTCGAGGCGACCGACCCCGCCCGCATCGGTGACGCGGGCGGGAGGCCGCATTGCGGCCGCGCCCGCATGGGTCTAGGCACCCGGCAACAGATCGAATTCGTCCGGAAGGACCTGCCCGTGACCATCGCCCCCGAACCGAACTCCTTCCGCACCGGCCCCGACGAGCGCGGCCGCTTCGGCATCTTCGGCGGCCGGTTCGTCGCCGAGACGCTGATGCCGCTGATCCTCGAGTTGGAGGCGGCCTACGAGGCGGCGAAGGTCGATCCCGCCTTCGCGGCCGACATGGCGAGCTACGGCACCCACTATATCGGCCGGCCGAGCCCGCTCTACTACGCCGAGCGCCTCACCGAGCACCTGCGCGCCCAGGCGCCGGCGGGCCAAGGCGCCAAGGTCTATTTCAAGCGCGAGGAGCTGAACCATACCGGCTCCCACAAGGTGAACAACGTGCTCGGCCAGATCCTGCTGGCCCGGCGCATGGGCAAGCCGCGGATCATCGCCGAGACCGGCGCCGGCCAGCACGGAGTCGCCACCGCGACCCTCTGCGCGCGCTTCGGCCTGAAATGCGTGGTCTATATGGGCGCGGTCGACGTCGCCCGGCAGGCGCCCAACGTCTTCCGGATGAAGATGCTCGGCGCCGAGGTGATCCCGGTGGAATCCGGGACCAAGACCCTCAAGGACGCGATGAACGAGGCCCTGCGCGACTGGGTCACCAACGTCGCCGACACGTTCTACTGCATCGGCACCGTGGCCGGCCCGCACCCGTACCCGGCGATGGTGCGCGACTTCCAGTCGGTGATCGGCCGCGAGACCCGGGAGCAGATGCTCGCGCAGGAAGGCCGCCTGCCGGATTCGCTGATCGCCTGCATCGGCGGCGGCTCCAACGCCATGGGGCTGTTCCACCCGTTCCTGGACGACCGTGAGGTCGAGATCTTCGGGGTCGAGGCCGCCGGCCACGGGGTCGAGTCCGGCCTGCACGCCGCCTCGCTCACCGGCGGAAAGCCGGGGGTGCTGCACGGCAACCGCACCTATCTGCTAATGGACGCGGACGGCCAGATCTCCGACGCGCACTCGATCTCGGCCGGTCTCGACTATCCCGGCATCGGCCCCGAGCACGCCTGGTTGCACGAGATGGGCCGCGTGAAATACCTCTCGGCCACCGATTCCGAGACCCTGGAGGCGTTCAAGCTCTGCTCGATGCTGGAGGGCATCATCCCGGCCCTGGAGCCGGCCCACGCCCTGGCCCGGGTGCTGGACATCGCGCCCCAGCGCCCGGCCGAGCACCTGATGGTGCTCAACATGTCGGGACGCGGCGACAAGGACATTCCGCAGGTGGCGGAGATCTTTGGGACGAAGCTCTGAGCGCGGATCGGCTCGGATCCCGTCCCGCGGCCTCGCCTCACCCGGCCTCGATGTCGGTAAGCGGGAAGTCGTTGCCCTTGTAGAGCAGCGGAACCCGGTGCGCCCGGGCACAGGCGTAGGCGAAGCAGTCTCCGAAGTTGAGACCGGCGGGATGCCGGCCCTTACCGAAGCGATCGTAGGCGTCGAGGGCGACTTCGGCAGCCTCCGGGGCGACGGCCAGGACCTGGATGCCGGCGAGGTCGAGATAGGCGCGCACCGCATCGCGCGCGTCCGGGACCGACAGGTCGAGCCGGCGCGCCACGGCTACGACGGTCTCCCAAACGGCCAGCGGCGACGTCATTCGGCGGCGCGCCCGCTGCAGCCGGGCGACCAGGGCCCGCGCGTCGGCCTCGTCGGTCAGGATCGCCGTGAGGGCCGAAGCATCCACAAACATCGCAGATCCGCCTCAATCGCGCTCGTAGAGGCTATCGATGAACGCCTTGTCGGCAGGCTTCGGATGTGGCCCGGCCCGCCCGTGAAGGGTTCGGACGAAGTCGACCGTTTGCTCGACCAGATCGACCTTGCCGGTCTGGCGGGCGATTTCGTTCTGAAGCGCTCGGCGCACCGCGTCGGTCTTGGTCGTGCGCAGCAGCGTCATGAGATGGACGACAAGGTCGTCAACCTGCGGATCCTTGACGTAGAGCGGCATGGATATGCTTCTCGGATATCCGGGATATCCCTAGGCTTTATACATCCGTGCCGCAAGGAGAGCGAGTCTCGGGCAGGCAGGATGGCGCCGGCACGATCAATTCTCGCGCGCCCCACTCTTCCAAGCATCCGCGATCCTCGGCACGATCTATCGGGACCGGTGCGCCGAACGGCAGGCCGACGCTCTCCGATGTGCCTGGAAGCGGGCGCCTCACCGCACCGTCACCTGATCCTTGATCTTCTCATAGACCGCCCGGCTGAGGACGCGCTTCGACAAGAGTTGGTCCACGGAGGTGTAGGGGCGCTTGGCGGTGATCGCCCGGCCGATCGCGCCGCCGCCCCGGAGCTTGTTGAGGTCGGCCACCGAGGCGGTGTTCAGGTCGAGGATGGCGAGCGCCCGGGGGCCGGCATTGTCCTCGGCCCGGTCGATCTCGGCCTCGCCCTGCTGCTGGGCCGGGGCGGGCTCGGACGGGAAGGCGAGGGCGTCGGGCGGCATCTGCTGCTGCGTGGGGCGCGGCGCGGCGGGTGACGCGGTCGGCGCGGCCGGAGGCGGCGCCGGTTCCGGAGCCGGCGGGGGTGCGGCCGGCTCGGCGGGGGCGTTCTCGGCGGGTGCCTCGGCCACCGGGGCGGGATCCGGCGCGGGGCTCGAGCTCGGCAGCAGGTACTGCACCAGCGCCGCCAGGATGCCGGCCAGGATCAGGAGAACGGAAATACGCAGGATTGCAGGGCCGCTCAGCACGCGTCACTCGACGATGAAATTAATTGTCAGGCCTCAGATAATGCTCTCTCGACCTGCCGGCCAATCGAACACCGGGATCCCGGGCCGTACAGTCTGCTCCGTCAACAGGCGATCCGCCCGGACAGGCCCGCGGTGACCGACCCGATCGCGCGCCTCGGCGAGCGCCTGGGGGCGCTGCGCTACCTGCCGGCCCTGTTCCGCGAGATCGCCGCGGCGAGCCCGCGCCTGCTTGCGGCGAGCCTCGCCCTGCGCCTGGTGGCGGCCTGCCTGCCGATCCTGTCGCTCTACCTCGCCAAGCTGATCCTCGACGGCATCGTGGCCGAGCATGCCCACCCGGCGCCAGCGGCGAGGATTACCGACTGGCTCGCCGATCCCGGCCGGGCGCGGCTCGTCTGGCTGGTGGCGGCCGAGCTCGGGCTCGCCCTGCTGTCCGACCTCACCGGACGGCTCGCGAGCCTGACCGAGACCCTGATCGGCGACCTCTACGCCAATGCCGCCTCGGTGCGGCTGATGGCGCATGCCGCCTCCCTGGACCTCGCGCAGTTCGAGGACAGCGCCCAGCAGGACCGTCTGGAGCGGGCGCGCCGGCAGGTCAGCGGCCGCACCGGCCTAATCGGCACGGTGTTCGGCCAGTTCCAGGCCCTGGTGACGCTCGTCTCGCTCACCGCCGGTGTGGCGGCGTTCACGCCCTGGCTGGTGGTGCTGATCGCCGCCGCCCTGGTGCCGGCTTTGCTCAACGAGTGGCACTTCACCAAGGCCGGCTATCGCCTCGCCTGGATCCGCAGCCCGGAGCGGCGGCGGATCGACTACCTGCGCTACCTCGGCGCCAGCGTCGAGACCGCCAAGGAGGTCAAGCTGTTCGGCCTCTCGGGCTACATCACCGCGCTCTACGGGGTGCTCGCGCAAAACCTGCTCGCCGAGAACCGGGCGCTCGCCACCGCCCGGGCGCGCTGGGGCTTCGCCTTCGCGAGCCTCGGGACGCTGGCCTATTACGCCGCCTACGCGGTGATCGTCTGGCGGACCGTGGCCGGATCGTTCTCGATCGGCGACCTCGCCTTCCTGGCCGGCGCCTTCCAGCGCCTGCGCGGCGGCATCGAGGGGCTGCTGCTCGGGCTCACCCAGATCAGCGGCCAGGCGCAGTATCTCGACGATTTCTTCTCGTTCTTCGCGATCCGGCCGGCGATCCGCTCGCCCGCGCAGCCCGTGCCGGTGCCGAGCCCGATCCGCGCCGGGCTGGTGTTCGAGGAGGTCGGCTACCGCTATCCCGGTACGGAGATCTGGGCCCTGCGCGGCCTGTCCTTCGCGGTGCGGGCCGGGGAGACCGTGGCGCTCGTCGGCGGCAACGGCGCCGGCAAGACCACGATCGTCAAGCTGATGACCCGGCTCTACGACCCGCACGAGGGCCGGGTGCTCCTCGACGGGCTGCCGCTCGCCGCCTACGACCTCGACGACCTCCGGGCCTGGGTGGCCGCGATCTTCCAGGACTTCGTCCGGTTCGACCTCACAGCCGGCGAGAACGTCGCGGTCGGCCGGATCGCGGCGGCCGGCGAGCAGGACCGCATCGCGGCGGCGGCCGCCCGGGGGCTCGCCGCCCCGGTGATCGAGCGGCTGCCGGAGGGCTACGCCCAGCCGCTCGGCAAGCGCTTCGCCGGCGGCGTCGACCTGTCGGGGGGCGAGTGGCAGAAGGTCGCGCTGTCCCGGGCCTACATGCGCGAGGCCGAGATCCTGATCCTCGACGAGCCGACCGCGGCGCTCGACGCAAGGGCCGAGCACGACGTGTTCGCCCGGTTCCGGGAACTGTCGGCGGGCCGCACGACGGTTCTGATCTCGCACCGCTTCTCGACGGTGCGCATGGCCGACCGCATCCTGGTCCTGGAGGGCGGCCGGTTGCTCGAAGAGGGCAGCCACGCCGCCCTGATGGGGCAGGGCGGCCGCTACGCCGAGCTGTTCACCCTGCAGGCCCAGGGCTACCGGTGAAGGTCATGGTTTCGAAAGGTCCGGGACCTTTCGCGGGTCCAGGGCGGAGCCCTGGATGCCTCAGTGGTTCCCAAAGGGCTCCGCCCTTTGGGAACCCATATCGGGGACCGGCACGACGCCCGAGGATTGCCCCTTTCGCGTCGCCTGCTATCTGGCGGACCTTGAACCGGGAATATTCATGCGCGTCTTGCATCTCCTGACGGCCGGCCTGCTCGTCTCCGCCTGGGGGGCACAGGCTGCGCCGGCCGTCTCCGAGCCGGCCCCCGCGGCCAAGGCCGAGGCCCCCGCGCCGGCCCACGACATCGTGCTGGCCAACCACCGGGCGGTCTACGACCTGTCGCTCGCCGAGGGCGGCGGCACCCGCTCGGTGGAGAGCGCCCGCGGCCGCATCGTGATCGATTTCCGGGGCGACGCCTGCCGCGGCTACACCATGCTGACCCGGCAGGTGACGGAGCTCTCCTCCGGCGAGAGCGGGCCGCGCCTGTCGGACATGCGCAGCACCACCTTCGAGGGCGGCAAGGGCCGCGAGTTCCGGTTCAAGACCACGACGCTCACCAACAACCAGCCCGCCGCCCCCGTGGACGGCACCGCCTCCGAGCAGGGCGACGGCGTCACCGTGAAGCTGAAGGGCGGGCCTAAGCCCTTCACCGTGGAGGGGCCGGTGCTGTTCCCGAGCGAGCACATGCGCCACCTGATCGAGGCGGCGCGGGCCGGCCAGGCGACCCTCTCGGCCAAGGTGTTCGACGGCTCCGACGACGGCAAGAAGATCTACGACACCTTCGCGGTGATCGGCCATGCCGGGACCGGCCCGGCCGCGGACACCACCCGCGACAAGCCCCTGCGGGAGGGCCCGCTCGCCGGCATGCCGCACTGGCCGGTGCGGCTCAGCTACTACACGCCGGGGGTGGGCGAGCGGACGCCGATCTACACCCTCGGCTTCGACCTCTACGAGAACGGCGTCAGCGGCGCGCTCAAGCTCGATTACGGCGAGTTCGCCATCCTGGGCGACATGACCGCCCTCGACATCGACACCCAGGCCGGCCGGGCCGCCGACAAGGAGGGCGACAAGGGCTGCACGCCGTAGGGGCAGGGCCTAAGGTCATTCTGATCAAGGATGAGGCGGAAGGCTGTGCGCGCATCTCCCTCCCCCGCAGAGAGGGGAGGGAAAGCCGCGCCTGCCGCGCCTGACAACTTGGTCGCATCCGCGCCGAAAGCCCATCCGCTGCTCGACCCCAGACGCGGCAAACCAGCGCCTCACGCCCAATCATCCTCCGGCTGCGGCGACAGGATGCGCCAGGCCGCGGCGATGCGCTCCGGCTTGATCTCCAGCGCTCCGGCGCAGGCCACGAGCACGCCCTCGTCGCCCATTACATGGTCGAGGACGCCCGCCAGGAAGGCCGGTTCCTGGGCGCTCTCGCGTACGGTGTCGGCGCTCAGGCCGCTCGCCGCCAGGAAGGGCAGGAGGCGGTCATCCTCCGCGACGATCCACAGCAGAACGTCGAGGGCGAGCCGTTCCGCAGATTCGGCCCCTTGAAGAGGTTTGCCATTCATCAACATGTGATCGCTACAAAGGTCACCAAGGGGCTTCACGGCCCGCTAATCATGATCGGCGCGCACCGGGACATCGGATCATGAAAAAGACGGTGCTGATCGTCGAGGACAACGAACTGAACATGAAGCTGTTCAACGACCTCTTGGAGGCGAACGGCTACGCGACCCTGAAGACCGCCCACGGCATCGAGGCGATCGAGCTGGCCCGCGCGCACCATCCCGACCTGATCCTCATGGACATCCAGCTCCCCGAGGTCTCCGGCCTCGAAGTGACCAAATGGCTCAAGGAGGACGACGACCTCAAGAGCATTCCGGTCATCGCGATCACGGCCTTCGCCATGAAGGGCGACGAGGAGCGGATCCGCGAGGGCGGCTGCGAGGCCTATCTGTCGAAGCCGATCTCCGTCGCGAAGTTTTTGGCAACGGTTCGCGCGTATCTTGAGCCCCGGTGACGCCGAAGCGGCGCGCCGGTAACGGCGAACGGCCGACCGCCCTGGGCGGAATCGCGCAACCGCGCGTCAGCGAGGAACCATGTCGGCCCGCGTCCTGATCGTCGACGATCTGTTTCCGAACGTGAAGCTTCTCGAGACGAAGCTCGGGCTCGAATATTTCGACACGATCGCCGCCATGAACGGGCCGGACGCGATCGCGATCTGCGAGAAGGGCCTGTGCGACCTCGTCCTGCTCGACGTGATGATGCCCGGCATGGACGGTTTCGAGGTCTGCCGCTACCTCAAGAACAACCCGGTCACCGCCCACATCCCGGTGGTGATGGTCACCGCCCTCGACCAGCCCTCGGACCGGCTGCGCGGCCTCGATGCCGGCGCCGACGATTTTCTGACCAAGCCGGTGGACGACACCGCCCTGTTCAGCCGGGTGCGCAGCCTCGTGCGCCTCAAGGCGGTGACCGACGAATTGCGCCAGCGGGCGCTGGCGTCGCGCGAGTTCGGCATCGGCGATCCCCTGGCGCTCGCCACCGCCGAGACCGGCCTCGACGCCCGGATCCTGCTGGTCGAGGACCGGCCCGGCTCGGCCGAGCGCATGGCCGGGGCCCTGCGCCAGCACCATGCGGTCACGATCGAGCCCGACCCGCAGGCGGCGATGCGCCTGGCCGCCGAGGGCGGCTTCGACCTCGCCCTGGTCAGCCTCGACCTCGACGGGTTCGACGGCCTGCGCCTGTGCAGCCAGCTCCGCTCGCTCGACAGCACCCGGGCGATGCCGCTGATCATGCTGGCCGAGGAGCACGACCGCGGCCGGGTGGTGCGCGGCCTCGATTTCGGCGTCCACGACTTCCTGATGCGCCCGGTCGACCGCAACGAGCTGATGGCCCGGGTCCGCACCCAAGTGAAGCGCAAGCGCTTCACGGAGGCCCTGCGGGGCGCCATGCAGGCCTCCCTGCAGCTCGCCGTCACCGACGCGCTCACCGGCCTGCACAACCGGCGCTACCTCGACAACCATCTCGGCGCGCTGTTCTCCGACGAGACCGCGAAGCGCCCGGGGCTGGCCGCCCTGATCCTCGACATCGACCTGTTCAAGGGCATCAACGACAGCTACGGCCACGAGGCCGGCGACGAGGTGCTGCGCACCTTCGCCGAGCGGGTCCGCCAGCACACGCGGCCGGTGGACATCGTCGCCCGCTACGGCGGCGAGGAGATCGTGGTGGTGCTGCCGGAGGCCGGGCTGCCCGAGGCCCGGGCCATCGCCGAGCGAATCCGCGAGAAGGTCGAGGCGATGCCGTTCTCGGTGCAGCGCGCCACCCGGACGATCCCGGTGACGGTCTCGATCGGCGTCGCCATCCGCCACCCGGAGGATACCGGCCCCAACGACATGCTCAAGCGTGCCGACATCGCCCTGTATCGGGCCAAGGCCGCCGGGCGGAACCGGGTCGAGCAGCAAGCGGCCTGAGGGGCGGTCGGACCCGCGCGCCTGTCTCACCCTCCTTTGCGGGCTACGATATTCACACAACCCTGGCCGAGACGCGCTCTCCTCCCCCTTGCGGGGAGGGGAAACGCGCCTTTCTTTCAGAACCTTGGCGTTCGGGAGAGAAGTGTGAATCCGGTAGCCTTTGCGGGGGAGGGAGAGCGTGGTGGTCATCCCCACGCGATGACGGACCGCCCCGACGCTGCGTCAAAAAGCTCACCCGAGCTTAAGGATGACATTCTAGCCTCGCACCCGACATCGATCCGCGCCCCTGTTGGAATGGGCGCGGCAGAGGATCGGACGACGCGGATGGATATGCAGGTGCCGGCACGGTCGGGGCGTATGGCGAGCGAGCTGGAGCAGCGCCGCCTGTGCAAGATCGCCTCTTCGCCGCACGCCTATGTCCGCGGCAGCACCGCGCACTTCTACGAGCTGATCGCCGCCATGCCGGCGGGCGCCCTGCCGGAGGGGCCTCCGGTCTGGATCTGCGGCGACGCGCATCTCGGCAATCTCGGCGCGGTCGCCGATCCCGACGGGCGGATCGACATCCAGGTCCGCGACCTCGACCAGACCCTGATCTCGAACCCGGCCTTCGACCTGGTCCGGCTGGCCCTGTCCCTGGTCACCGCCGCCCTCAACGCGACCCTGCCGGGCATCGTCACCGCCCGGATGATGGACGCCATGGCGGTGGGCTACGCGGACGGGATCCTCGATCCCGAACAGGCCGAGCGGGACGTCGCCGAATCCGAGATCGTCGCCACCACCCGCCGCCGGGCGCTCGGCCGGCGCTGGCGCCACCTGTCCCGGGAGCGGCTCAAGGGCAAGGATGCCCGCCTGCCGCGGGGCAACCGGTTCTTCGACCTCGACCCGGCCGAGCAGGAGGCGTTCGCGGCGCTGAGCCGCGACCCGGAGGTGCACCGGCTGGTCCTGGCGCTCGGCGGCGCCGAGGCCGGGGCGGAGATCCGGCTGCTCGACGCCGCCTACTGGATCAAGGGCTGCAGCTCGCTCGGTCGCCTGCGCTACGCCGGCCTCGTGGAGATTTCGGGGGGCACCCGTCCGCATCTCGCCCTCCTCGACGTCAAGGAGGCGGTGCCGTACCTCGCCCCGCCGGCCCCGGGGGCCGACATGCCGGCCGACGCGGCCGCCCGGGTCGTGGCCGGCGCCCGCGCCCTGTCGCCGAATCTCGGCGAGCGGATGGTCGCCACGCATTTCCAGGGCACCCCGGTCACGGTCCGCGAGCTGATGCCGCAGGATCTCAAGATCGACGCCGAGCAGTTCTCCCGGAGCGAGGCGGTGCGGGTCTCGGGCCACCTCGCCGCCATCCTGGGCCGCGCCCACGGCCGCCAGATGTCGGCGGCAGACCGCCAGGCCTGGAGCGACACGGTCCGTGCCCCGGGGCAGGGCGCCGACACCCCCGGCTGGCTCTGGTCCACGGTCACCGACCTGATGGGCGCACACCAGCGCGGCTACCTGGAGCATTGCCGCCGCATCGCCCGGGAGGACCTGGCGGCCTGATTTTTTTGTTTTGCGGATTGGGGACCCAATCGGGTCAGACCCCGGCGCGTTCCAACGGCGGTTCCGACGGCCAGCGCCGGACTCACCGCGCTTTTCCCCTCCCCCTTGCGGGGAGGGGCCAGGGGTGGGGGTGGTGCAGAAGGCACCGCCGAGCCGCCCCCACCTCCAACTCCTCCCCGCAAG
>NZ_JAKSYL010000225.1 GCF_022829515.1 Methylobacterium sp. J-048 | reverse complement strand
CCGGACCAGCCGCACAACCTTGGCGCGGGGTGGAGCAGCCCGGTAGCTCGTCAGGCTCATAACCTGAAGGTCACAGGTTCAAATCCTGTCCCCGCAACCAAATCTCTCTCGACGACTCGACCCGTCAAGAACCCGGCCCGCTCACGCGGACCGGGTTTTTTGGTGTTTGGGGCCGCAGTTGCTGAGCCCCTCCGTCGAGCGAGCGACCGGGCCGCTCAGTCATGGTGTGCTGACACCGTACCTGCCTCGAACGGAGGGCGGCCGCCCCCCTGTAGCGCGTCGGACGCCGGCGTGGCCGTTGGTCGTCGCCTCCGCCGAGGCGGGTCCTGATGGGCGACGCAGGTGCTGGGCGTCACGGTGACATCCAGCGCACCCCGGTGCGCCACGCTCGTCGGCTGAGGCCGAAGGCGTCCGATGTGACAGGCCGGAGCCTCTGTTGCGATCCCGCCGCGTCGAGCCTTGGACACGCTGGAGTTGCGCAAGCAGCCCGCAGCATCGCCAAGCACGGTGGCCGGCGTTCCGCACGGCAGCTCACCCGAACGGCCCGATACAAATCCCAGTCGGGACCAACTCTTTATTCCACACCGATTGGCCAAATTTTCTCAATCACTCGTAGTTCCGATGTCGGCTTTCACTCGCCGCACGAAGTTCGATTGCGCACAAGCAAGATCGTCGGTGATCGTTTTCCTTGAGGTTGATCGCCGAATGCATCTGAATTTGTCCTGTTTCCGATTGTATATCGCGATATCGATTTTGAGACTTGACGGGTCATCGAAAAGCGATTGTATCGACCCGCGGGATCGCGACGCTGTGCTTGCGTTCTGGCCAGTTACGACCTGACAAGAAGGCGCCGTACACGACATGACTCGACCCGATGGTGATAAGAGCCGCTTCGTCGCGCTCGCGTCCGAGATCGTCTCGGCCTATGTAAGCAACAACCACGTGCAGAGCGCGGATTTGCCGAAACTGCTCAACGACATCCATGGCGCGATCCAGGGCGTCTGCGCCGGCGGCACCGCCGTGGCGGCCCCGAACAAGCCGACCGCGCAGGAGATCCGGCGTTCGGTGACGCCCGATTTCCTGATCTCGTTCGAGGACGGCAAGCCCTACAAGACCCTGCGCCGCCATCTGACCCTGCGGGGCCTGACCCCGGAGGCCTATCGCGCCAAGTGGGGCCTCGATCCCAGTTATCCGATGACCGCCCAGAGCTATTCGGAGCAGCGCTCGCAGCTCGCCCGCTCGCTCGGCCTCGGCCAGCAGCGCCGGACATCCGCCGCGCCGGCTCCCGAGCCGGAGGAGCCGGCCGCGCCTCCCGCCAAGAAGCGCGGTGCCCGCCGCAAGGAAGACGCCTGACCGGTCAAGGTGTGCGGGCTTGCGGCGACGGTGTCGTGGGCCTGCCGCAATCGGCTCCGATAGCGTAAGGCCGCACGGCGCGCGGTCCGATCGGCGGCGCGCCGACCTGCCGCCGGAGCCCCGCATGCTGATCCGCCTCGTCCTGCCCGCCCTCGTCGCAATCCTGCTGGCCGCCGGCCCCGCCGGGGCGCAGATGGCCCGCACGGAGGCTCCCGCCGCCCCGAAGGACGGGACGGCCAAGGCGGTGCCGCTGAGCCGGACCGACATCCAACTCTCCTTCGCCCCGGTGGTGAAGCGGGCCGCGCCCTCGGTGGTGAACGTCTACGCCTCGCATGTCGAGAAGCGCTCCACCGCGCGCGCCAGCGCCATGGAGGAATTCATGCGCCGGTTCTTCGGCGAGCCGGAGAGCGGCCGCGGCCCCCGGGGCGACCGGGCGCAACGGTCGCTCGGCTCCGGCGTGCTGGTCGACGCCGACGGGCTCGTGATCACCAACAACCACGTTATCGACAACATGAACGAGGTGCGCATCGCGCTCTCCGACCGCCGGGAGTTCGAGGCGACGATCGTGCTGCGCGATACCCGCACCGACCTGGCGGTGCTCAAGCTCAAGGAGGCCCCGAAGGGCCTGATGCCGATGCCGTTCGGCGATGCCGACGCCCTGGAGGTCGGCGACTTCGTGATGGCGATCGGCAACCCGTTCGGCGTCGGTCAGACCGTGACGCAGGGTATCGTCTCGGCCCTGGCGCGCACCCAGGTCGGCTCGGCGGACTACCAGTACTTCATCCAGACCGACGCGGCGATCAACCCGGGCAATTCGGGCGGCGCGCTGGTCGACCTGCGCGGCCAATTGGTCGGCATCAACACCGCGATCTACTCGCAATCCGGCGGCAGCCATGGCATCGGCTTCGCGATTCCCGTGGGCATGGTCAAGGCGGTGGTCGACGCGGCCCGGGACGGCGCCAGCGTGGTCCGCCGGCCCTGGCTCGGCGCGCGCATCCAGAGCGTGACCCCCGATATCGCCGACAGCATGGGCCTCGACCACCCGACCGGCGTGCTGGTGGCGAGCCTGCAGCCCAAGAGCCCCGCGGACGAAGCGGGACTGAAGCGCGGCGACCTGATCCTGAGCGTGGACAACCAGGAGGTCGCCGACCCGGAGGCGTTCGGCTACCGCTTCGCGCTCAAGGGCGTCCAGGGCCTGACCCGCTTCGGGATCCTGCGCGGCACGGCCCGCCAGACGGTGACGGTCAAGCTCGCGCCCGCCCCGGAGACGCGCCCGCGCGACGTGCTCAAGGTGCGGACCCGCTCGCCGTTCCAGGGCGCGACCCTGGTCAACACCTCGCCGGCGGTGGCCGAGGAGCTGCAGGTCGATTTTCCGGCCGAGGGCGTCGCCGTGCAGGCGGTGGACGAGACCTCCATCGCCGGCCGGCTCGGCCTGCAGAAAGGCGACATCATCGTGGCGGTCAACGGCGTGCCGGTGGCGACCACCAAGGACCTGGACCGGGTCACCCGCAACACCCTCAATTCCTGGGAGGTCGTGATCAACCGCAACGGCGAGATCATGACCTCGGTGTTCGGGGGCTGAGCCGGACGGCACTGCGGCACGTCCAGGAATGCGATCCGCGCGCACAGCTCCGTTGCAGGGCGACAACCGGCGGTGCGTTGGCGAAGCGGATCGGTCTATGGAACGGGAAGAGCCGTAGGCGTCGGGAGAAACGAGATCAGTTCCCTGATCAATCGATGGTCGATGACCTGTTCCGCCGCATCCGCCCTGACCTTCGGGATGACATCCTGTTCCGAAAGTCGCGCACGCGGCTTCGGCAGCAGCATCTTCAAGGCGCTTATCCAGTCCTTGCGACCATTATCAATACGATCGTCGCCAAATTTCAAGTTGAATACCGATGAGAAGTGCTCAACATCTCTGAATAAATCTTCCTCAAGGGTAGGCATGGCAACGAAGAGCCGACAGGCCTCGTAACCCGACGTATCCCTCTGAAGATCCTGAAAAATATCCTGCTGTTCCGAAACCTTGTCGGGATCGGTCGTATCCGCATCGACGACGATGGCAACGCGATTGTCGTCGTTCAAGGCCAGCGATGTTCCCAGGGATACGGCGGACGACTTGCCGCCTGCCTCCAGCACCCGGATGTCTTCCCGACCGGCTTCGTGGAGCAAGGCCCGCAGAACGATCGCGTCGGCCGGCCCTTCCGTCACGATATACGAGGTCATCACAGAACTCCCGCCCGCGGATCGAAATCGGGCTTTCCGTGCTGCATCAGGACGCGATATTTCCGCCGTAGGGCATCCGCGAAATCCTGCCGTTCCAGCAGGAAGCCGATCTCCGGCCCCTGCCATAGGAGGATGGCATGCGGAGCCATATAGTGCGCCAGCGTGACGGCAGGATCGGTAAATCCGCTGCTGCTGAACACGCCCCCGATGACGCCGGCCGGCCGACGCAGCAGCTGGTTTCTCAGCTTCGCCAACGGCTCGACATTCACGTTGGCCTGCTGGTCCTTGGCCTCCACCATGCACGCGATACCGTCGAGCAGCACCATCCCGTCGATCTGCTCCACGATCGCGCCGTGCAGGTTGACCGCATAAGGCCAGATGATCTCTGCGCCACTCAGTTGGAAGGCTCTGAGGATGAGATGTTCGAAAGCCTTCCCGCTGGACCACCCCGCGATCCGTTTTCTCGGTTGGGCCCCGATCTTATCCCAGAGCGATGACAGCTCGGCCCATCCGCAGGCGCTGATTTTCGAAACATCGTCGCGTGTCGATCGCTTCCCGGCGGATGTTTTGCGCCGCATCTTCAGGTCTCACCCAGGATCAGCATAAATCTCGGCCGATTCGGCTGGATCGAGCAAGCGCCTTGAGCTTCCTGATGCATCCTGGGCAGCGCGCGACGTGTGGTGATCTTGCGCGTGTGCCCGAATTTTCGCCGACCGATCGGGATGGGCAAGCTGAGCGCCACAGATCCTCAGGCCGATCCCTGGGGATATCCGGCAGGCGCGTGAACCGAAAAATCTTGCCGCTGCGCATCGACCCGGTCTTCATGCGGCGATGTCCGACCTGTTCGCCTCCGCCGCGCCCCCTTCGGCTCCGGATTCCGGCCACGCCCCCGTCGCGGAGGCGAGCCGCCCGCTCGCGGACCGGCTGCGCCCGCAGAGCCTCACGGAGGTCGTCGGCCAGGAGCACCTGACCGGGGAGGGCGGCAGCCTCACGCGGCTGCTGCGCGGAAAAAGCCTCGGCTCGCTGATCTTCTGGGGGCCGCCCGGCACCGGCAAGACCACGGTGGCGCGGCTCCTGGCCCAGGGCACCGACCTGCATTTCGAGCAGATCTCGGCGATCTTTTCCGGCGTGCCCGACCTGCGCAAGGTGTTCGAGGCCGCCCGCAAGCGCCGGGCGACCGGGCAGGCGACCCTGCTGTTCGTCGACGAGATCCACCGGTTCAACCGGGCGCAGCTCGACGCCTTCCTGCCGGTGATGGAGGATGGCACCGTCACGCTGGTCGGCGCCACCACGGAGAACCCGTCTTTCGAGCTGAACGCGGCCCTGCTGTCGCGGGCCCGGGTGCTGCTGTTCCGGGCCCTCGACCCGGGCGCGATCGCGCGGCTGCTGGTCCGGGCCGAGGCGCTGACGGGCCAGGCCCTGCCGCTCACCGAGGAGGCGCGGGGCGTGCTGGTCCGGATGGCCGACGGCGACGGCCGCGCGGCGCTGACCCTGGCGGAAGAGGTCTGGCGCTCCGCCGGCCCGGGGGAGACCCTGGATGCCGAGGCGCTGCAGGACATCGTGCAGCGGCGGGCGCCGATCTACGACAAGGCCCAGGAGGGCCACTACAACCTGATCTCGGCGCTGCATAAGACCGTGCGCGGCTCGGATCCGGACGCGGCGCTCTACTATCTGTGCCGGATGCTCGATGCCGGTGAGGACCGGCTGTTCATCGCCCGCCGGCTGGTCCGGATGGCGGTGGAGGATATCGGGCTTGCCGACCCGCAGGCCCTGGTGGTGGCCAACGCCGCCAAGGACGCGTTCGACTTCCTCGGCAGCCCGGAGGGCGAGCTGGCCCTGGCGCAGGCCGCGATCTACCTGGCCTGCGCGCCGAAATCGAACGCGGTCTACACCGCCTACAAGGCTGCGACGCGGCTCGCCAAGGAGGCCGGCTCCCTGGCGCCGCCGCGCACCATCCTGAACGCGCCGACCAAGCTGATGAAGCGGATCGGCTACGGCGAGGGCTACCGCTACGACCACGACGAGCCCGACGCGTTCTCGGGCCAGGATTACTGGCCGGACGCCATCGGCCGCCAGCACCTCTACGAGCCCACCGAGCGCGGCTACGAGACCCGCCTGGCCGAGCGCCTCGCCCGCTGGGAGGCCCTGCGCAAGGCGCGGCGCGGGGAGGGGTAGGGCGGCCCGTCATGGATTTCCAAAGAGCTCAGCCCTTTGGCGGGTGATCAGGGCGGAGCCCTGATGCGGCGGGCCCGCGCGTCACAGGGCGAGTGGCGCGTTGTCGATCACCTCCTTCATCACGAAGAAGGTCCGGGTCTGGCGCACCCCCGGCAGGCCGATCAGCGTGGCGCTGTGGAGGCGGTTGAAGTCGGCCATGTCGGAGACGCGGATCTTCAGGATGTAGTCGAAATCGCCGGCCACGAGGTGACAGTCGAGCAGCACGGGGATCGCCCGCACTGCCGCCTCGAACTCGGAGAAGCTCTCGGGGGTCGAGCGGTCGAGCACGACGCCGACGAAGACCAGGGTGCCCCGGCCGACCCGGGCCGGATCGACCAGCGCCCGGACCGCCCGCACGAAGCCGTCCGCGAACAGCCGCTGGATCCGGCGATGGCAGGTGGCCGCGCTGGTGCCCGAACGCTCGGCGATCTCGGCATTGGCCATGCGCCCGTCCGCCTGCAGCAGACGCAGAATTTTGAGATCGATCCGGTCAAGCCCTGCGGACATGGCGGTTTCTTCCAGTTTTTTACAACTTTCCGGACGATTTCTCGCCCCTTGCAGCGATTGATGCAAGCACTTGGCTATCGGTAGGCCAAGTTCGAGAGCACCTTTCAGGCGATCCGGGTTAGCTTTTCTCCGTGCCGGACAGGCGCGCGCCGCGGGACGTGGATTGCTCCCGGCGGTCGGAAGACCCGGAGAGACCCGATGCTGCAAGACTTCGAGCGCTACCCCCTGACCTTCGGCCCGACGCCGATCGAGCCGCTCAAGCGGCTCACGGACCATCTCGGGGGTGAGGTCGAGATCTACGCCAAGCGCGAGGATTGCAATTCGGGCCTCGCCTATGGCGGCAACAAGCTGCGCAAGCTCGAATACATCGTGCCGGACGCGATCAAGAGCGGCGCCGACACCCTGGTCTCGATCGGCGGCGTGCAGTCGAACCACACCCGCATGGTCGCCGCGGTGGCCGCCAAGATCGGCATGAAGTGCCGGCTGATCCAGGAAGCCTGGGTCCCCCACGAGGACGCCGTCTACGACCGGGTCGGCAACATCCTCCTGTCGCGGATCATGGGCGCGCAGACGCAGCTCGTGGATGACGGCTTCGACATCGGCATCCGCGACAGCTGGAAGCGCGCGCTCGCCGAGGTCGAGGCCGAGGGCGGCAAGCCCTACGCGATCCCGGCCGGCGCCTCGGTGCACAAGTACGGTGGGCTCGGCTATGTCGGCTTCGCCGAGGAGGTGCGCAAGCAGGAAGCCGAGATGGGCCTGCGCTTCGACTACGTGGTGGTCTGCACCGTCACCGGCTCGACCCATGCCGGCATGCTGGTCGGCTTCTCCGCGGACGGGCGCGCCCGCAACGTCATCGGCATCGACGCCTCCTGCACCCCGGCCCAGACCAAGGCCCAGGTCCTCGAGATCGCCCGGAACACCGCGGCCCTGGTCGGCGCGGGCGACATCGTCGCCGACGACGTCGTGCTCAACGAGGATTACGCCTACCCGGTCTACGGCGTGCCCTCGCAGGAGACCGTGGAAGCGATCCGGCTCTCGGCCCGGCTCGAGGGGATGATCACCGACCCGGTCTACGAGGGCAAATCCATGCAGGGCATGATCGACCTCGTGAAGAAGGGGTTCTTCCCGAAGGGCTCGAAGGTGCTCTACGCCCATCTCGGCGGCGCGCCGGCGCTGAACGGCTACAGCTACACGTTCCGCAACGGCTGAGGCCGGTCGGCCAAGCGCCACTCCCATCACCCCCCCTCATCCTGAGGCGCCCGGCGATCGACGATCGCCGGGCCTCGAAGGAGCCCTCCCGTAATCGCGAGACTCCTGGAGCCCGCTTTCGATGCCTTCGATGCGCTTCGGCACCTCACGTTGAGGTTGTGGTTGGGAGCCGCGACTCTCGCGCACGAGCCCCTATATGGCAGCGCCGGACCCGGATCGAAGAGAGCCTGGATGATCGCACCGGCACGCTCGACGCTCCTCTGGCTTCCCGTCAGCCTGTGGGGCCCCGGGGGGCAGGCCGCCTCGGGCCGGCCCGGTGAGGCCGGCGCCGGCA
>NZ_JAKSYL010000211.1 GCF_022829515.1 Methylobacterium sp. J-048 | reverse complement strand
ACCACCCCCACCCCTGGCCCCTCCCCGCAAGGGCTACGGGCTATACAGGTTTCGGTCATAGCCGTGGTCCTGCCGCTGGCAGAGCAGGCGCGGGTCCCCTCTCCCGTTCGGGAGAGGGATGGGGTGAGGGGGCATGGCTTGCCGGAGATGTCGCATTCCTAACCCTGTCCAGCTCCAGCACGGGAGAGGGGACCGGAGCCTGATCTGCCAGCGGAAGGACCACGGCTCTGACCGAAACCTGTATAGACCGTAGCCCTTGCGGGGAGGGGCCAGGGGTGGGTGTAGTTCCGGATGAGGCGCAGCGGTGCCTTCTGAACCACCCCCACCTCCAACTCCTCCCCGCAAGGGGGAGGAGAGTGCGCACGTATCCCGGAGAGGCGCGGGTCCCCTCGCCCGCACGGGAGAGGGGGCGCGTTGCGGCTTTC
>NZ_JAKSYL010000297.1 GCF_022829515.1 Methylobacterium sp. J-048 | reverse complement strand
TAGCGAAGGCCGGCGCGGCTATGCTGCCGCCGGGTGGTCGGGGTCCACATGGCGCTTCCAGGTTAGGCTTCAGCAACCCACCTGGAATCATCGCCATCCCGGCCACTCAACCCCGCCTCGGATCATTATCGGACAGGCTCTGAGACCTGTAGTTGCAGAAACTTCAGCCCGCCGGAGGGAAATCCATACATGAGGTTACTGGGGCGGCCAAGCGCGCCCGGGCCGTTCCGGCACGCGCCATGGTTTCCGCGCTCCCGACCTTTGTGGCGCGACCGGAGCTCACCCGGGCGGCGCGGGTTCGGGAATCCCGGCGGCCCGCCGCGCCGGACGGCTGACGAAGCGGGAGCCGGCGAGCAGGAACCGCCAGGGCGTCTCGGCGCCGCGGGTGATCCCGATGCGCCGGTCCGCCACCACCGGGACGGGCTCCGCCCGGGGCGCGAACCGGAACGGCGCCCCCGCCACCGGCAGGCCGTCCAGCGCCCCGGTGATGCCCAGCGCCTGGCACAGGCGGCCGGGACCGGCGCAGAGCAGCCGCGGATCGTCCATGCCCCGGCGCACCGCCATGGCGTCCAGGCCTTCGGTCGGCTCGATCGCCCGGAGCAGCACGGCGCTGCCGGGCTCGCAGACCAGGTTCAGGCACCAGTGCAGGCCGTAGGACCGGTAGACGTAGACGTGCCCGGGCGGGCCGAACATGCTGGCGTTCCGCTTGGTCGGACCGGCGAAGCTGTGGGAGGCCGGGTCGGTCCGGTCATAGGCCTCCGTCTCGACGATGATCCCGCCCGCCTCGCCGACCCGGAGCCGCGCACCGATCAGGTCCGCGGCCACCGCGGCGGCGCTCCGGGCGAAGAACGGGTCGGGCATCGGGGGTTTTTTCCGAATGTCATGCGGCAGGTGTCGTCCAGCCTGGGCAACGCCGGGCGGAGGCTTCGGTGACGAGGCTCGCGAAACCGGGTCCACCTTGAAGGGAAGCCGGCATCGCGAAGCGTGGCCGATCCCGCGATGCCTTTTCCCGTGCGCATGCACGCACGCGGAATGCGACCTGAGACCCAGCACACGATGACGCGAAGCGGCCGAGCGCAATAACGGCGGTTCGCGATCGTGCCGCCGCGCGGCGTCGTCTTCGCTGGGTCCCGGATCATCGTCCACCGACGTTCCGGGCGTCCGGGAAAGGGGCGCGTTTCATCCGCCGGGGACAGCCTGCGATGCGTGGCGCGACCTCGCCCCAGCAGCGTTCGCGGCGTCTTCCGGCCCGGCCCCACCCAAGACTCGCCGGCAAGTAGAAATACAACGGAGGCCGAGGCCGCCGTTTGCTGATACGAGGGGCCGGACAAACGGGCCCGCTGCCGATCTCGTCGGACCTCTCAGCATGATGCGCACCCCGTCGCTTGCGACGCTCCGATCCGCCGCCGGGAGTCCGCCCGCCGCCCCGATCCCGCTGCGCGCCCGGATCCGCCCCGTCCTCAGCCTGCGCCGCCTCCGCCTGGGCAGCGGTCTGGTGCTGTTTGCCTACATCCTCACCCACCTGACCAACCATGGCCTCGGCAACATCTCCCTCGACGCCATGGAGGATGGCCTCAGCGTCGCCTCTGCCCTCTGGCTCAATCCGCCGGGCCTGGCGCTGCTCTACGGTGCCCTGCTGATCCACCTCGGGCTCGGGCTCCAGGCCCTCTACGCGGCGCGCTACTTCCGCTGGCGTCCCGGCGAGGTGGTGCAGATGGTCTCCGGGCTGCTGATCCCGCCTTTGCTGATCAGCCACGTCGCGGCAACCCGGATCGCCTTCGCCACCGAGGGGCTCGACAAGGGCTACGCGCAGGAACTCTACGCCTTCTGGGTCGCCTCCCCGCTCAGCGGCGCGATGCAGGCGGCGATGCTGGTCATCGCCTGGATCCACGGCTGCTCCGGCCTGTATTTCTGGCTGCGGCTGAAGCCCGCCTTCGCGCGCGCGGCGCCCTGGCTGCTGGCGGTGGCGGTGCTGGTGCCGGTCCTGGCGCTGCTCGGCTTCGTCCAGGGCGGCCGGGCGATCGTGGTCCTGGCGCAGGACCCGGCTTGGCGGGCCGTGGCGCTCCAGCCGGTCCATGTCGGGCTGCCCGACCAGGTGGCCCGGCTCGCCGCCATCCGCGACGGGATGCTGACGACCTATGCCGGCCTCATCGCCGTGGTCATCGCCGCCCGCGGGGTCCGGACCCTGGCGGAGATCAAGCGCGGGACGATCCGGCTCAGCTACCCCGACGGGCGAGTAGTCCGGGTGCCCCGGGGCACCAGCGTGCTGGAGGCGAGCCGGCGCAACCGGATCCCCCATGCCAGCGTCTGCGGCGGCCGCGGCCGGTGCTCGACCTGCCGGATCCGCGTGCTCGACGGCAGCGACCGGATCCCTCCTGCCGGCCGGGCCGAGCACGCCGTGCTGGAACGCATCGCCGCCGGGCCGGGGGTGCGCCTCGCCTGCCAGTTCCGGCCCGAATCCGATCTCGCCGTAGTGCCGCTGTTCCCCCTGCCCCCGCGGGTCCGGCAGGCGGACCTGCTCGACCGGGCGCAATCGGGCGAGGAGCGCTTCATCGTGGCGATGTTCGTCGACCTGCGCGGCTCGACCCGGCTCGCCGAGGAGCGGCTGCCCTACGACACGGTGTTCATCATCAACCGCTTCCTCGGCGCGGTCGGCGACGCGGTGCGGGAGGCCGGCGGCTCGACCAACCAGTTCCTGGGCGACGGGCTGCTGGCCCTGTTCGGCCTCGAGACCGACCCCGAGCCGGCGGCGTGCGACGCGCTCCGGGCGGTGGACCTGATCGCCGAGCACGTCGCCACCCTCAACGCGCTGCTGGCCGCCGACCTGGAGCACACCCTCCGGTACGGGATCGGCGTCCATGCCGGCCCGGCGATCGTCGGCGAGATGGGCGACGCCACCGATGCCCGCTTCACCGCCCTCGGCGACACCGTCAACGTCGCCTCGCGCCTGCAGGGCCTGACCAAGGTCCTGGGCTGCATCGCGGTGGTCTCGGAGGCGGTCTACCGCGCGGCCAAGACCGCGCCGACGGCGATCCGGGAGATCCCGGTGGAGGGCCGGTCCGAGCCGGTCCGGGTGAATACGATAGGTGTCAATTGATCATTCAATGAAATCAATGGTCGTTATTAATTATTTTTTCGATTCTATCGTTTCAATTGATTATTAAAACGAGATTCTGCCATCATACTTGGCACAATCGTCAGATTTAATACATGGCCATCACCACTTTCACAGAAATCACATCTGTGATAACAAATTTCGTTCGTGTGATGGGCACGGCTTGCATTACGAATTATTTCCTCTGGATGCGTTATAACTCTTCTATTTTCGCACATAATATTGAACAATTACACCGTTATTTGATATAAATATCCATATTTTACTTTATTGAGGCTGAAAATGTTTACACATCACCGAGATTCATTGGAGCTTCTCCAGCTGCTTCGTTCCTATGCAGGTGTCGGTTTGTGGGACGCCATTCTCTACAATGGCGATCCCGCCCACCCGAAAAGCCGTTGGACATGGAGTGATGAATTCCGCCGGTTGGTCGGCCATAGCTTAGAGAAAGACTATCCAAACCGGATGGATTCCTGGGCGAGTCGCCTCCATCCGGACGATTCCGGCCCGACCTTCGCTGCGTTCGACAACGCATTGAAGAGCCGGCAGAAGAGAGGATCGTACGACGTCAAGTATCGTCTGCAGATGCCGGACGGGACCTACCGCTGGTTTCGCGCCGTGGGCGGCGTGGCCCTCGACAAGAACGGCGTCCCGCAACGTGCCTTTGGCTCGCTCGTCGATATCCAGGCCGAGGTCGATGCGCTTCAGGCGAGCGAGCTTCGCTCGCAACACCTCGAAGAACTGATTTTAGAATTCGACACGAACGCCTCGAACTTGGTCGCATCCTTATCGGCGGCGGCCAAGGACATGGAGGGTCTCGCGAGGCGGATGGCGGACCTTGCGACGCTGGACACGCACCGCACCGGCGAGGTCGCAGCCGCTGCCGACCAGACGTCCAGCAGCGTTGGCATCGTGGCGGCAGCCGCCGAGCAACTCGGCGCGTCGATCTCGGAGATCGGCCAGCAGGTCGGCGGCTCCGCTCGGCTCGCGCGCACGGCCGTGGGAGACGCCAACCAAACCACCGGCCTGATCGAAGAACTCGACGCCGCGGCTTCGAAGATCGGCACGGTGATTGCCGTGATCTCGTCAATCGCCGGCCAGACCAATCTGCTGGCGCTGAATGCCACGATCGAGGCGGCTCGTGCCGGCGATGCGGGGCGGGGCTTCTCAGTCGTCGCGGCCGAGGTGAAGGAACTGGCCAGCCAGACGACGAAGGCCACGGAAGAGATCGGAACACAGATCGGTCAGATCCAATCGGCAACCGAGCGCGCGGTGGCAGCAGTCGACGGCATCGCCGGACGCATCCGCGAGATCGATGCCGTCGCGACGACGATCGCTGCCGCCGTGGAGCAGCAGCAGGCTGCGACGCAGGAGATCGTGCGGACCGTCGCTCAGGCTGCGGCCGGTACCGGCGACGTTACGCAGAGCATCTCGGGCATCGCTGCCAGCGCCCAGGAAAATGGGACGGCCGCAGCCGGGGTCTTGAATGCGGCGCTTCGATTGACGGAGCAATCCGCGCAACTCGGTGTCGAGATCGGCAGCTTTCTAACGCGGATCCGAGCCGCCTGAGGCGTGGCCCGGACAAGCGCTTGCCCGCTTTCGGAGAAAGATGGTGCCAAATCCGCGCCCTAACGCTGGGCCTCCGACGACACGCGGCTGAGGATCATCTCAGCCGCCATCCGTCAACTTCGCCAGGAGGCTGGCCAGAGCATCGGCGCTGGACTCGTCCAGCTTGCGGCCGACGTGATCGGACAGCGCCCTGCTGTAGACGGCCCACATCCTCGCCTGCATGGCCCGGCCGTCCTGCGTGATCACGACCCAGCGGCCGCGGCCATCCTCGCCCGACAACGCCTTCTGAACGAGCCCTTTGCCTTCGAGGCGGTCGATCAGCCGGGACAGGTTGTACTGCGTCAGCAGGGTCCGCTTCTCGATCTCGAAGGGACGCAGGCGCCCCTCAGTGGCGCGGGCCAGTTCCAGCAGCACGTCGTACCAGCCGAGCGGCGGCAAGCCGGCCGCTTTCAGATCGGCCTCGATCGCGGCGAGGACGATCCGCTGCGCCCGCATCAGGCCGATCCAGGCGGCGGTGACCGACGGCGGGACGGGACTCGGCAGATCGGTCAGGTCGGACATGCATGCATCTACATCTATCTTGACGGTCGAAGCAGGTACATGCTATTGCATCTATGTCGCTCTGGACAGGCCCCCGGCCGATCCGGCCGAGGTCACGGAACTGCGCCCCGTTCGCACGCCCGACGCCGCGCGTCGGGCGCTTGCCTTGGGGTACTTGCCGAAAGATCACGCCATGAAGCTCTATTACGCGACTGGAACCTGCTCGCTCTTCCCGCACATCGTCGCCAACGAGGCGGGCCTTCCCCTCGACCTCGAACGTGTCGACATCGCCCGGACGCCGCACGTCACCGAGGACGGGCGCGACTACAGCGCTGTCAACCCGAAGGGCTATGTCCCGGCGCTCAGGCTCGATGACGGTGCGATCCTGACGGAAGGCGTCGCCATCGCCCAATATCTCGCGGAGCTGAAACCCGAACGCGGCCTGGCGCCGGCCCTCGGGACGCGCGAACGGGCCGAGCTGCAATCCTGGCTCACCTTCGTCGCCACGGAGCTGCACAAGCTGTACAGTCCCTGGCTGTTCCATCCGGATTATGGGGCGCAGGCCCAGGACGTGGCCCGCCGGAAGATCGGCGACCGGCTGGCCTTCGTGGAGCGTCATCTGGCAGGCAGCGGTCCGTTCCTGCTCGGCGAAGGCTTCTCGGCGGCCGATGCCTACCTGTTCACGATCGTCGGCTGGTCCGCCTACACGAAGATCGATCTGTCCGGGTTCCCGCACCTGCGCGCCTTCCTCGACCGCGTCGGCGCCCGCCCTGCGGTGCGCGCCGCGCGGCGCGCCGAGGGGTTGGAGGAGACGGCAGCATGACGACCGCGAGACGCGGGGCGCCGGCCCTCACGCTGGTCAGTCACCCCCTCTGTCCCTACGTCCAGCGCGCCGCCATCGCCTTGGCGGAAAAGGGCGTTTCGTTCGAAAGGCAGTCCGTCGATCTCGCCGCCAAGCCCGACTGGTTCCGGGCGATCTCGCCGCTGGGCAAGGTTCCGCTGCTGATCGTCGGCCGGGCGGACGGCAGCGAGGCCGTGCTGTTCGAGAGCGCCGTCATCTGCGAATACCTGGAGGAGACGCAAGCGGGCCCGGCGCTGCATCCGCGCGACGCGCTCGACCGGGCGCGCCATCGCGGCTGGATCGAGCTCGGATCGGCGATCCTGTCCGATCTCTGGGGTTTCGAGACGGCCAGGGACGCGGCGACCTTCGCGGCGAAGCGCGCGGCGCTCGTAGCCAAGTTCGCACGGGTCGAGGCGGCGCTCGGCGCGGGTCCGTTCTTCGCAGGCCCGGCATTCAGCCTGGTCGATGCGGCGTTCGCGCCGGTCTTCCGGTATTTCGACGTGTTCGACACCGTGGCGCCGACCGACGTCTTCGAGGCCTGCGCGAAGATCACGGCCTGGCGGGCGGCCCTCCGGACCCGGGACAGCGTCCGGACCGCCGTCACCGAGGATTACGGCGACAGGCTCAAGCGCTTCCTGACAGCGCATGAGTCCTGGCTGCTGAAGCTGGCGGCCTGAACGCGCCCCGCCGGGGCCGCCCTTCCCCGGGGTGGTCTGCCGGATTCACACGTCTTCGGACGAAGCGCGTGTCCCTCCCCCGCAGAAGGGGGAGGGAGAGACGTGGTGTTTCAGGCGCGTGCTTCCGACCTCGATGTGTGACCCTTGGACCGACCGAGATGCCGGGACAGGGCCAGCATGAGCGGCACCACGGCGAGCGCCGTCACGGCGGCGGCCACCGCTGCCCAGCGGGGGCCGGCCGCGTCGCCGAGGCGGCCGTAGAGCAGCGGGGCCGCCAGCGCGCTGCCCCCGAGCGTGCAGGTGTAGAACACGGCGAACGCCCGCTCGACCCGCCCGCGCGGGGCCAGTTCCGGCACTGTGCCGTACAGGACCGAGGAGGTGCCGTTCAGCATCACGCCGAGCAGCGGCAGCAGGATCAGCGCGGGGGCGAGCGGCAGGGCGATCACGGCCAGGATCGCCGCCGCGGTCCCGGTCTCGGTCAGCAGCACGGTCCGGGTCACGCCGAGGCGCTCCCCGAGCCGGCCGCACACCGCCTTGCCCAATGCGCCGCCGATGAACACCAGGGAGAGCGCCAGCCCCACGGTGGTCAGGGCCGCGCCCTTCTCCTGCAGCAGGAACGGCAGGTAGAGCAGGAAGGCCGGGCGGGCGGCGTTGTCGAGGGTGCCGATGGCGACGAGCAGGCCGAAGCCAGGCCGGCCGCCGGTCCCGTCGCCGGTTTGCGCGGGCCGCGCCGCCTCCTTGGACCTTTCCCAGTGTGAGGTGTGATCACGCGGCAGCCAGCGACCGACGCCGAGCGCGACTGCGACGCCCAAGCCGGCGACCACCCAGAGCGCCGTGCGCCAGCCCGACAGGGTCAGCAGGAAGCCGACCAGCGGCGGCACGGCCGCCTTCCCGAGATCGCCGGAGAAGTTGTAGGTGCCCAACGGACCGCGCGCCGCCGCCCCGTAGGCCCGGGCGATCACCGTCGAGGCCAGCGGGTGCTGGGTGCTGCTGCCGGCGCCGCCGAGCAGCAGGCCGATGCAGAGCCCGGTCAGCCCGCCCGACGCCCCGGCCAGCGCGTAGCCGCCGGCGCTGAGCAGCGTGCCGAGGACCAGCACCGTGCGGATACCGAGCGACTGGGCGAGCCGGCTCGCCGGCATCTGCAGGGCGGCGAGCGCGCCGTTGTAGAGCGAGCGCAGCAGCGCCAGCGCGACGTAGTCGAGGCCGAACTCCGCCTGCCAGACCGGCAACAGCACGTAGATCAGGTCGGTGTAGCCGTCATGCAGGGCGTGGTTGATCCCGGCGACCACGAGGGTGCGCTTGGCCTCGGTGCGCTTGGCTTCCCGGTCCGGGGCGGCGTCGAGCGAGGCGGTGAACTCCGAGGCGCGGGCCATCCTGCTGTCCTTGATGCGTCCACCACAGGATGCGGGTCTCGCGCCCGGCTGACAAACGCCTTATGCTGACGCTCGCGTGAGGAAACCTGACACGGATGCATCGCCGCCTGCCGCCGCTCAACGCCGTCAAAGCCTTCGAGGCGGCGGCCCGGCACGCGAGCTTCACCCGGGCCGCGGACGAGCTGCGCGTCACCCACGGGGCGGTGAGCCGGCACGTGCAGATGCTCGAAGCGTGGCTCGGCGTGCCGCTGTTCGAGCGCCACAACCGCCGGGTGGTGCTCACCGAGGCCGGGCGCAGCTACGCCGCCGAGATCGGCGCCGCCCTCGACCGCGTCGCTCTGGCCACCGCCCGCCAGGTGGAGCGGGGCCGGCCGCGCCTGCTGCACGTCAACGCGCTCGCCACCTTCACCCTGCGCTGGCTGATCCCGCGCCTGTCGGGCTTCCAGGTCGCCCATCCGGCCATCGAGGTCCGGTTGACCACCTCCAACGTGCCGCTGGCGAGCCTCGCCGACCCGTTCGACGTGGCGATCCGCGGCGGGCCGGATACGCGCCCCGGCCATGTCGGGCAGCCGTTCCTGACCGAGCGGCGCATGCCGGTCTGCAGCCCGGCCCTGCTGCAGCGCCTGCCCCTGGAGGAGCCCGAGCAGCTGCGCCACCACACCCTGCTGCACGCGGCGACGCTCCCGCAGGTCTGGCCGCATTGGCTGCACGCCGCCGGGGTGCCGGACCTGGTCCCGCAGGCCTCCGTGACCCTGGAGCATTTCTACCTGACCCTGCAGGCCGCCCTCGATGGCCTCGGCGTGGCGATGGGCCCGGAGCGGCTGATCGCCGACGATCTGGCCGCCGGCCGCCTGACCTGCCCGTTCCCGGGCCCGTCGCTGCCGGCGCGGAGCTACTACACCTACGTGCCGGAGGCCCGGGTGGACGACCCGACGGTGCGCGCCTTCTGCACGTGGCTCACCGCGGCAGCGGGGGACTCCTGAAGCCCGGGGATGGTGTCCGGCATCGGACTGGCGCAAGGATGCATGTCAGGCAAGGATGTCTGTCAGGAACCCGTTCGGCGGCGGCGTCAGCGCCGATGGGCGGACGCTGCGGCCGAAGGTGAATTCATGGCGCGCAAGCGTCTCCGCCCCACGATCGTCTCCCTGTCCGAAGCCGTAGCGCGGCTTGGGCTCCCCCCGAATTCCATCGACCTGGAAACCCTGCGCGCCGATCTCGAACTGCCGGAATTCGGCGCCGAGGTCGAGGACGAGCGGGTCGCTGACGTCCTGCGCGCCCGGCGGGCGGCCCGGTCCTTCGCCGAGACCGGCGTCCCGGCGGTCCGGAAGGTCATCCCCGTCCTCAAGGCCGCGGTTTTGCGGGACCACCGGGTGCTCTGGAGCATCCGGACCGAGATCCCGCTCCTCGATAACGGCCGCCTGGACCTGCGAATCGACAGTGCCCCGGACCCGGCGGCGGCCGAGATTCTGGCCCGCATGGCCGCCCGAAACGACCCGGCGTACCGTATCGAGGCCCTGCGGACGGCGGTGGCGGAGCGGGCGGCCGAGGCCACCCGGACCCTCGCCAAGCCGGTCGAGCGCCTGCGCGCGCAGATCCTCCAGGACCTGCGCGAGGTCGGGGCCGACGCCCCCGCCTATATCGCCCATCTCGACCGCTCGCTGCGCTCCCGGGTGTTCACCTTCGGGCCGAAGCTGGCGCGTTCCCTGACCGACACGCTCACCCCCGTGCGCCGGCACGCCAAAGCGGTGGCGAGCGAGGGCTCGCGCCTGCGCCGCCTGCGCGATCAGGTCGGGTTCGGCGCCTATATCGAGCGCTTTGCCGCCGCCCGCCGGCTGAACCGGCGGATCCTGTTCCACATGGGGCCGACCAATTCCGGCAAGACCTACGCGGCCCTGCAGATGCTGACGGCGGCGCCGACCGGCACCTATCTGGCGCCCCTGCGGCTGCTCGCCCTGGAGAATTACGAGGCCCTGCGCGAGCGCGGGCTCCGGGCCGGGATGGTCACCGGCGAGGAGGTCCTGGGCGAACCGCAGCCGACCCACACCGCCCGCACCATCGAGACCGCCGACCTGACCCGCCCGATCGACGTGGCGGTGATCGACGAGATCCAGATGCTGTCGGATCCCGATCGCGGCTGGGCCTGGACCAACGCGCTGTTCGGCGTCCCGGCCCGGACCGTGGTCGTGTGCGGCTCCGACGACGCACTGGCCTATGTCCGGCGCGCCGCCGAGGCCGCGGGCGAGTCGCTGGAGGTGATCCCGTTCACCCGCAAGTCGCCGCTGTTGCTGCTCGATGCGCCGGTGCCGCTGGAGAAGGTCGAGCCCGGGGACGCGGTCGTGGCGTTCTCGCGCCGGGCCGTGCACGAGAACCGCGAGATCCTGGTCGCCCGCGGGCACCGGGTGGCGACGATCTACGGCGCCCTGTCGCCGGAGGTGCGCCGGGCCGAGGCCACGCGCTTCCGCACCGGCGAGGCCAACGTCCTGGTCACCACCGACGCGATCGGCATGGGGCTCAATCTCGGGCCGCTCCAGCGGATCGTGTTCTCGACCGTGCGCAAGTGGGACGGCACGAAGGAGCGTGGCCTGACCAATTCCGAGATCCGCCAGATCGCCGGCCGGGCGGGCCGCTACGGCCACCAGGATGTCGGCTACGTGGCGGCGACGGACGCGGTCGCGGTCGACCCGATCCGGATCGCGCTGTCGGGGGCACCGACGGCGCCGGCGGCCGACTCGCGCTTCTTCGTCCGGCCCGACCTCGGCGCGATCCGGTCCGTCGCCGAGGAGATGCAGACCCAGAGCCTCCACGAGGTGCTGACGCATTTCGCCCGGGCGACCTTCTACGCCGGCTCGCCGTTCCAGCCCTCGGCCCTGGAGGAAATCCTCGATGTCGCCCGGACGGTCGACCGGGCGCGCCTGCCGATCGAGGAAAAGTTCGCCTTCTCGGTCTGCCCGATCAACCGGCGCGACGAGATCGCCATGGGCATGCTCGAGCGCTGGAGCCAGGCCCGGGCGGCCGGCACCACGGTCCCGGCGCTGCGGGCGAACCTGGCCGGGGAACTCGACTACCAGGAGCGCACCGTGCGGCTGGCCAGCGCCTATCTGTGGCTGTCGCGCCGCTTCCCCGACACGTTCGACGACGTCGAGGCGATCCGGCACATGCGCGGCCGCGCCAACGATGCCATCGAGCAGCACCTGCGCGAGACCGCGACCCGCAAGGCCGAGCGCCGCACCCGGCGGGCGGGCACGCGGTAGCGCATCATCCCGAAAGGTGGTTGCCGGCTTTCGGGAAAAGATAATGCGAAATAAAGACTTAAAAACTCACCAGCGGTAGCCGAGGCTGGCGATGACGGTCCGGCCTTTCCCGTAGAAGCAGCCGCCCGCCCCGAAGCAGGAGGCTACAGTGGTCCGGTCGAACAGGTTCGCGGCGTTGATCGAGGCCTGCCAGCCCGCCAGCCCCGGATCGGCGGCGCCGAGATCGTAGCGGACGCCGACATCGACCAGGGTCACGGCCGGCACCGAGAAGCTGTTGGCCGGGTCGCCGGCGCTTCGGCCGATGGCACGGATCCCGCCGGCGAGGCTGAGGCCCGCGAGCGGCCCGCTTGGGAACCGGTAATTCGCCCAGAGCGAGATCAGCTGGTCGGGCACCGCCACGAAGCGCTTGCCGACGAGCGCCGGGTCGCTGTCCCGGCTCACGGTCGTGTCGAGATACGTGTAGGCGCCGATCAGGTCGAGGCTGTCGGACAGGGTCGCGCGGGCTTCGAGCTCGATGCCGCGCGAGCGCACCGCCCCGGTCTGGACGGTGTAGAACGGGTGCGCCGGGTCGGCGGTGGACACGTTGTCCTGGGTGATGTCGAAGCCCGAGACCGCGAAGAAACTCTCCAGGCCGGGGGGCTGGTACTTCACGCCCGCCTCGACCTGGCGCGCATGGGTCGGCTTGAACGGGGTGCCCGAGAAGCCGGTGCCCAGCGTCGGCTCGAACGAAGTCGCGTAGCTTGCATACGGCGCGAGGCCGCCGTCGAACAGGTAGGCGGCGCCGACCCGGCCGGTGAAGGCCTGGTCGTCCTGCCCGGAGGTGCGCGCGGCCGGGCGGGTTGCGGTGTCGAGGACGGACCAGTCCTGCCTTCCGCCGATCGTGACGGCCCAGTGATCCAGGCGCATCTGGTCCTGGGCGTAGAGGCCGACACGGCTCCAGTCCTGACGGGTGCGCGGTGCAGCGGCCGGGCGCGCGAAGGGCCGGCCGTAGACCGGTGCCGCGTAGTCGATCGCCGGCACCGGGCCGAAGCCCGAGGCGTTCACGTCCGCCCGGGAGCCCTGATAGCCGAGCCCGAGCAGGACCGTATGGCCGATCGGCCCGGTGGCGAAGTCGGCTTGCGCCTGGTTGTCGAGCGACACGCCGTCGACCGCCTCCCGCGACCAGGAGGCCGAGCGTTCGAGCAGGCTGGAGGTCGCGCCGAACGGGGCGAAGAAGTTGATCGCCACGCCCTCGAAGCGCGTGTCGATATGGGCGTAGCGTAGGTTCTGGCGGACGGCCCAGGTCGCGTCGAAGCGGTGCTCGAAGGCGTAGCCGAGCATGTATTGCTGGCGATCGTAAGCATCGAAACCGGGTTCGCCCGGGAAGAAGCGGCGCCGGATGCGCCCGGCCGGGTTGGGGAACAGGGTTCCCTCGGCCGGCAGCCAGCCCGAGAAGTTGTTGTCCGGGTCGTTCTGATAGAAGCCGAGCAGGGTGAGGTGCGTGTCCTCGTCCGGCCGCCAGGCCAGCGCCGGCGCCAGCACGAGCCGCTGCTCCCTGGAAAAATCGGCCTGGGTGTCGACCCGCCGGCCAAGGCCGTTCAAGCGATAGGCCCAGTTTCCGTCCTCGGTGACCGGGCCGCCGAGATCGAAGGCCGCCTCGGCGCGGTTGCGGTTGCCGGTGGTGAGCGTGACCGCGCGGAAAGGCTGCTCGGTCGGCCGCTTGCTGACCATGGCGATGATGCCGCCCGGGCTCGCCTGCCCGTAGAGCACCGAGGCCGGTCCGCGCAGCACCTCGACGCGCTCCAGCACCGACGGGTCGATGACCTGCGCCGCCCAGTTGCCGCCCTTGACCAGCGGCAGGCCGTCGAGGATCTGCGGGTTGGTCGCGCCTGCCGCGAAGCCGCCGAAGCCGCGCAGGAACACGCTTTCCAGCACGCCGCCGACCCGCGTGTCGGCGAAGACGCCCGGCGTGTAGCGTAAGGAATCGCCGACGCTCCGGGCCGCCTGCTGGTCGATCTGCGCCCCGGGAATCACCGACACCGCCTGCGGCACCGCGATGACCGGCGTGTCGGTCTTCGTGCCCGCGGCCGTGACCCGCGCCACGAGGCCGGGGACCGGGTCCGTGCCGGTGATCCCGCGGCCGCTGACCGTGAGGGCCGGCAGCGCGATCTCCGCGCCGTCGCCGCGGCCGCGCTTGGGAGCGGCCCGGTTCTGAGCTGCCGAGAGCCGGGCCGGCGCGTCGCCCGAGGGCCCGTCGATCGGCGGCCGAGACTCGGCGCGGATTTGGGCCGGGGCGAGGCACAGGAACAGCGCCAGCACTGCGCCGCCTGCCCCGCTGCCCAAGCCCGAAGGCCGCGGCCGGTCGAACATGGAATGGGCAAGGGCGTGCAGCGGGTGCGGAGACATCATCGGGCTCCTGTGTGGGGAGCCCAGCGCTACGGCGATTGCCCGCTTCCGTCAACAAAGGTAGGATGATTGGATGAAACTATCTTTTAGCGCAATTCCAAGGCGTTCAGGTCATGGACCAAGACTCGTTCACCCTCCACGATGTCTCGATCTTCCCCATCGTCCGGCTGCGGAATGAGGGGGCGTCCTCACCCGGCTACGCGCCTGCCTGGTGCGCGGAGATGGATCGGTTGCTGGCCAGCCAAAAACCCTTCGCGCTCATCTACCCGACCCGCCGGACCGACGAGCCGCATGACGATCGGGTCGCCCGGGGTCTCTGGCTGAAGCGGAACAAGGCGGCCCTGGCAGCACGCTGCCGGGCCTTGATCGTGGTCGAGCCCGACGCGGAACGACGCCAGGCGCTGGAGGCGGCCTTTCCCAGCCTAGTCCGCGCGTTCGGCACGCCCCAGGCCGCCTGCGCCACCGATCGGGACGCGGTCTCGCTCGCCAGACAGGTTTTGGGGATGCAGGACTGACGAAGCCGGGGGCGTCAGCCGCCGGAGGCAGCCGGCGTCTCGACGCGCCCGAGGGCATCGAGGATCGGGCCGACGATCGCCCGGGCAGCCTCCGCCGCGCCGGGCTCGTCCCGGTCCCGGATCGTGTCGACCAGCCGGCGATGGGCCGCGAGGTCCGGCTCGGGCAGGGTCAGGTCGGCCAGCGCCGTGCTCGTGCTGGCGTGCAACGACAGCGCGAAGTAGCGGTAGAGTTCCGCGAGGGCGGCGTTGTCGCCGCATTGCGCCACCGCCACGTGGAAGGCGACGTCGCGCGCGATGAAGCCGGCGAGGTCGCCGTCCTGCGGACGCTCCCCGCGCGCCTCCAGCAAGGCTTCGAGCCGCGGCAGGTCGTCGTCGCTCCGCCGGGCCGCCGCGCGGCGCGCCGCCTCGGTTTCGAGGAGAGCGCGCAGCTCGAAATGGTCGCGCAGGCTCGCATGGGTCACCCGGCGCATGATCTCCGCCGGGTCGACGTTCAGGCGGACATAGGTCCCGTCGCCCTGCCGCACCTCCAGCACCTTGGCATGGGAGAGCACCCGCACGGCCTCCCGCACGGTGTTGCGCCCGACCTGCAGCATCTCGGCAAGCTCCGCCTCCTTCGGGATGCGGGCGCCGACTGTCCAGTGGCCGCCCTCGATCTGCGTGCGGATGAGATCGATGGTCGAATCGACCAGGGAGCGTCGCGGGATCTGGGGAAGGGACGGGGTGGTCGCCATGCCGGTCTCATCGGGCGGGAAGCAGGATCATCCTACCTCTCGGCGCAGCGATTGACGATGGCTGCGATAAAGGTAGGATGATCCTGCTTACAAATCGACGGCACGCTGGTCTTGGGTCCCTCACACGTTCGTTCCGGATTCGCACGCTCAAGCATCGCGGCTGTCGCGCAGATCAACCTCGATCGCACCACGATCCGGGCACCGGTCGACGGCTACGTCACCAACCTCCGGCTGCGGCCGGGCGATTACGCGACGGCCGGCGTCACCCACGTCTCGGTGATCGATGCCACGGGATTCTGGATCACCGCGTATTTCGAGGAGACGAAGCTGTCCCGGATCGCGGTCGGCGCCCGCGCCGAGATCCGCCTGATGGGCTTCGCGCCGCCCGTCTCCGGGCACGTGGACAGCATCGGGCACGGCATCGCCGACGCCAACGAGAGCCCGAACCATTTGGGCCTGCCGAGCGTCAACCCGGTCTTCACCTGGGTGCGGCTGGCGCAGCGCATTCCCGTCCGGATCCATATCGACACGGTGCCGCCGGGCGTGTCGCTCGCGGCCGGCATGACCTGCAGCGTCGCCGTTGGCGAGGCCGCTGCCGGCGGACGCTTGCTGTCCCGGCTGGATTTCCTGCCGTGACGAGGCCGTGACCGGGCACCGGCCAATAGCGGACGCGCCGGAAGCCGGCCTCGGATCGCGGCCATCGTTCTCTTGAAAGCCTGTTCCGTTCGCCATAAAGAACGCGCGTACCAGCCAGCCGGTCACGCGCGCCGGCCCGATTCCGGCGCAGGAAGGAACAGCCGATGCCCGAGGGACTCGATGCCCGCACCATCGCGGCGACCAACGGGGTGGCCCAGGATACGGCCTTCGGGGCCGTGATCGCGCCGATCCATCTGTCGACGACCTTCAAGTTCCCGGCCTTCGAGCAGCCCGGCCCGTACGATTACTCCCGGCTCGGCAATCCGACCCGCGATCAGCTGGCCGACACCATCGCCAAGCTCGAGGGCGGCGCCCGGGCCGTCATGGTGTCGAGCGGCATGGCCGCCCTCGATCTCGCCCTGTCGAGCCTGTGTCCCGGCGACCTGCTGGTCGCGCCGCATGATTGCTACGGCGGAACGCACCGGCTGCTCAGCCTGCGCGCCGCCCGCGGGCAGTACCGCGTGATCTTCGTTGACCAGACCGACGCGGCCGCCCTGGCTGCGGCGCTCGCCCAAGAACCCAAGGTCGTGCTGGTCGAGACGCCGAGCAACCCGCTGATGCGGGTGGTGGATGTCCGCCGGGTCACCGGTCAGGCCAAGGCGGTCGGCGCCCTGGCCGTGGTCGACAACACCTTCCTGTCGCCGGCTCTGCAGCAGCCGATCGCCCTCGGGGCGGATCTCGTCGTCCACTCCACCACGAAATTCCTCAACGGCCATTCGGACGTGATCGGCGGGGCGGTGATCGCCGCCGAGGCCTCGGTTGGCGACGAACTCGCCGCCTGGGCGAACACGATCGGGGTCACGGGCTCGCCGCTCGACGCCTACCTGACGCTGCGCGGCATCCGCACCCTGTTCGTCCGGGTCGAGCGCCAGCAGCAGAACGCCGGGCAGCTCGCGGCCTTCCTGGACGCCCATCCGGCCGTGAGCCGGGTCCATTACCCGGGCCTGCCGGGCCATCCGGGCCACGCCATCGCCAAGGCGCAGCAGGCCGGGTTCGGCGCCATGCTGAGCTTCGAGCTGGCCGGCGGTCGCGCCGCGGTGAAGACCCTGGTGGAGACGCTGCGGGTGTTCACGCTGGCCGAGTCGCTGGGCGGCGTCGAGAGCCTGATCGCGCACCCGCCGACCATGACGCATGCCGCGATGGATCCCGAGGCGCGCACCATCGCGGGCATCACGGACGGGCTGCTGCGCCTGTCGATCGGCCTCGAAGCCGTGGACGATCTTCTGGCCGACCTGTCCCGCGGCCTGGAGGCGGTCACGCGCGGCTGAGCCGGCGGCTCACTCCTCCTCGACCACGCTGAACCCGGACTCGTCCTCGACCACCCGATACCGGGACAGCCGCAGGGTCTGGGAGCGCTCGGCCGCCTCGTCCCGGCATTTCAGGACGTGGGCGGTCCGGTTGACCACCTGCAGGTTCGGCGCCCCCCAGTAGCCGAGCAGTTCCGGCCAGGGCGCGTCCCGGTGCTCGCGCCAGACCCGGTAGAGCGGCAGGGCGTGGTCGACCTCGGCGGTGCGCAGCAGCCGCTTGCCCGAGGCCTTGCAGCGATGCCCCTGGTGGCGCTTCAGCACTTTGACCTGCTCGTGCGGCGCGCTCCAGAACTTCCAGGCGGCGACACAGGCCGCGTGCCAGCCGGCCTTGCCGTTCGGGACGCCCTGCCCCCAGAGGTCCCGGTGCCAGCCGAAGCGGTAGACCGGCTGGCCGCAGATGCAGCAGGCGCCGCGGCCGCGGGCGAAGGCCGGCTCGCGGAACGGAGCGGGCGGCACCCGGAAGCTCGCCGGGCGGCCGCCGGCACCGCCCTCGCCGAGCTGCCAGGTCCAGCTCTCCGGCGTCCCCGAGCGCACCGCCAGGGCCCGGGCCAGCCGGTCGGCCCGCAGGATGTGGTTGCGCCAGTAGCTCTCCACCGCCAGCCGGGGCGTCGGCGGGATCAGGGGCCGCGTCAGGGCGTGGTGCAGGACCGGGGCCGGGAAGATCGAAGGCAGGGCCCGTTCCAGACGGGCCCGGGCCTTGGCGTTCTTCAGGTCGCGCCAGCTGGATGTCGTGATCGATGCCGTCATGCCGGGGCCGTGCTAGCGCGCGACGCGCGGGAAGGCGACGGCATCCGGGTCACAGGTTCGGGCGGCCGGGTTTAAGAAAGTGTTTCCCGTGAAACATCGCCGCATAGAGGCATGCGGCCGCACGCCATCGATCCCTACAGGTCGAACGACATCGACAGCAGATAGGTGCGCGGGCCGCCCTGGAAAAACGTCCCGAACGAGGCGACCCCGGTCCAGTAGCGTGTCCCGGTGGCATTCAGCACGTTGGCTCGGAACGTCGTCCGGCGCCCGTCGATCGTCGTCGCGTAGCGCAGGCCGAGATCGAGCCGCGCCCAGTCCGGCAGGGCCTGGGTGTTGGCGAGGTCGACATACTGCCGCCCGGTGTAGATCACCGCCCCGTCGACGGTGAGGCCCGGCAGCCCGGGTAGGTCCCACGCGGCGCCGAGATTGAGCTGCACATCCGGCACCCCGATTGGCACGTGGCCGAGATTGCTGGTGGTGACCGTCCGAGTGAGAACGCCGTCGAGCAGGCTGAGGCCGCCGAGCACCCGCAGTTCCGGGGTGATCTCGCCGTAGACGCAGAACTCGAGCCCGCTGATGCGCTGCTCGCCGGTCTGGCCGAAGTTTCGGGTGACGGGATTCGCCTCGCCGTTCGGCTTGGTGATCCGGAAGGCGCTGAATGTGGCGCCGATCCGGCCGAGATCGAGCTTCACCCCCGCCTCGACCTGATGCGCAACGTAAGGCGCCAGGATCGTGCCGGCATTGCTTGCCGCCAGCGGGGCGACGTCGCCGCGGCTCAGGCCCTCGATGGAGTTGGCGTAGAGCGAGACGGCGTCCCACGGCCGCACCACTAGGCCGACCACCGGGGTGGTCGCGCTCTTGTCGTAGGCGGAGCTCAGCGTGCCGACATTGGACAGGTAGTTGTGGGCCTCGACCCGCTGCCGGCGCACCCCCAGCGTCAGCAGGATGTGCTCGTCGAGGGCCGAGAGCGTGTCGGCCACCGCGACCCCCGACAGCGTGCTGTCGGACAGGCGCGGCCGCCCGGCGGTGATCGGTGGCGGAATGGTGGCGGCGAGCTGCGGCGCGTAGAGGTTCGACAGGTAGGCGCCCCGCCCGGCGGGAAGTTGCCGCGCCGTATCCTCGTTGTAGGCCGAGGCCTGCACCACGACGGCGTGGTGGATGAAGCCGGTCTCGAACCGAGCCCGGGCGCCCCCATCATAAGTCGAGCGGTCGATGCCCATCGCGTAGAATTGCGGCGTGCTGGTCGTGTCGCCGCGGGCATTGAGGATGGTCGGCGCCGACTGGAAGTAGCGATCGACCTCGGTCTGCGCCCCGCCGGCATCGGCGAACAGCGTGATCGCGTCGGTGAGGTCGTATTCCAGGCGCAGCAGGGCGCCGCGGTCGTCGATATCCGAGTATTCCCAGCGCTGGGTCAGGTTGAGGCGGCCGTCCGGCGCAAGCGGGACCGGCACGCCGGCCCGGAGCTGGAACGGGCGCAGGGGCGCGTCGAAGCGGTCGGTCTGCGCCAGCAGGTAGAGCCAGCCGCGGAAGCGGTCGCCCTGATAGTCGAGGGCGAGCGCCCCGACGCCGGTCGTCTCGGATTGGCGCGCGAACGGCGTGTCGCCGCCATGCAGGCTACCGACCACGCGGGCGCCCCATTCCCGGCCGGGGCCGAAGCGGCGCGCGACGTCGAGCTGGCTGCCGCCCCGGGCGACCGAGCCGTAATCGAGGGTGAACCGGGTCAGATCCTCGCCGGCGCGCTTGGGAACGACGTTGACGACGCCGCCGACCGCGCCGTTCGGCGAGACCCCGGACAAAGCCGCCGAGGGTCCCTTCAGCACCTCGATCCGCTCGGCATAATCGGTGAAGACCCGGAAGCTCGGCGCGACGCCGTAGACCCCATCGAACGCGATCTCGCCGCTCGTCCCCTCACCGGACGGGAAGCCGCGGATCGAGAACGAATCGAACGGCGCCCCGGTCGTCTGGGTGGCGCGCACCGATGGGTCGCGGCTCAGGGCCTCGGACACCGTGCGGGCCTGCTGGTCGCGCACGAAGGTGTCGGTGTAGCTGGTGACGCTGAACGGCGACTTTTTCGCCTCGGTGTTGCCGAGCAGGCCGACGCGTCCACCCTGCGCGACCTGCCCGCCGGCATAGGCCGGAACGACTCCGCGCGGCGCGCCGGTGCTTTCCACCGAGAGTTCGTCCAGTTGGACGGTGGATCCGGGACGGACATCCTCGGCCCGCGCGGCACCGGGACCGACGACGCCTAGGTCATTCGCGCCCAGAATCGCGACGGAGGCGAGACACACCAGTCCCCAACAGCCTGAACGCGACATGGGCATCTTGGACGACTCGATATCCCGGCGCTGAACCGATCGAGATCGCCGTTCCATGGCATAGTCAGCAAGTCAACGAAACTTATCTAGGGAGTTTTTACTCTAAAATTGGAACATCTATACAAACACCAACTTAAAGTTTTTGCCGATGCCGCAATTCAACGAGGGATGTTGATGCGTTTTGCTTGAATCCAGAACCGCATGGCGCGAAGGATCATAGGATCGACCGCCGCCATGCGTTCGAGGGTCGGGGGCGGTCCGCTCAAGCCGGACCCGGCGTCGGCGGATCGCCCAGCTCACCAAAGACGTGTTCATCCCTGTCCGGCGAGCGTACCGCCATCCGCCCACCAGCCCGAGCCGGCCCGATTCGCCTCCGGGGAGACACCGATGCATCCGAATCCGTCCAAGCGCACCCGGCCGCCCGGGATCCTGCTCCTCGTCGCGCTCTGGGCCTGCGCGCTCCCGTCCGCAGGTGCTCGGGCCGACCAGCCCTCGGCCAAGCTGTGCCAGGCCGCGACCGCGACGCCCGAGACCCAGGCCTGCCTGCACAAGGCCCTCGACGCAGCCGACGCGAAGCTCAATGCGGCCTACAAGAAGGCCCTGTCGGTCATCGACCAGGACGACCGCCCGCCGGACGCCAAGGCGGCCTGGAAGGCCCAGTTCACGGCAGCCCAACGCGCCTGGATCGCCTTCCGGGACGCCGATTGCGGCGACCTCACCTTCAGCGAGTGGAACAACGGCAGCGGCACCACCGGCGCCCTCTATGCCTGCCAATACGACAAGACCGTCCAGCGGACCGACGACATCCTGAGTCGGTACCCGCTGCATTAGGCGGCCGCCTCGGTATCCCGAGACGCCGGCTGGTCCGGCCCTTGAATACGCAGAGTCGCTGCACCTGCGAGGGACCGGAATGATCGTCGACCTGAACTGCGACATGGGCGAGGGTTTCGGCGTCTATCGCCTGGGCGACGATGCCGGGATGCTGGCGATCGCCAGTTCGGCCAACATCGCCTGCGGGTTCCACGCCGGCGACCCGCTGGTCATGCACGAGACCCTGACCCTGGCGGTCCGCGCCGGCGTCCAGGCGGGGGCGCATCCGGGCTTCCTCGATCTCTGGGGTTTCGGGCGGCGCCCGATCCACGGTGAGCGCCCGGCCGATGTCGAGAAGGCCGTGCTCTACCAGGTCGGCGCGCTCCTGGCGCTGGCCCAGGATGCCGGCTGCCCGGTGCGGCACGTGAAGACCCACGGCGCGCTCGGCAACATCGCCAACGAGGATGCGGACCTCGCCCTGGCGGTCGCCCGGGCGATCCGGACGCTCGACCGCGACCTGATCTTCGTGGTCATGCCCGGCCTCGAGACCGAGCGGGCCGGCGAGCGGCTCGGCCTGCCCCTGGCCCGGGAGATCTACGCCGACCGGGCTTACGCCGATAACGGCAACCTCGTCTCGCGCAAGCGCCCCGGCGCTGTCCTGCACGATCCGGCCGAGGCCGCGGAGCGCGTCGTGCGAATGCTGGAGGACCGCGCAATCACCGGTCTGTCAGGGCGGCGCATGCCGGTCCGGATCGACAGCATCTGCGTCCACGGCGACACTCAAGGGGCCGTCGCGATGGCCGCCCGGGTCCGGTCCGACCTCGCCGCCCGGGGGATTGCCGTCCGGCCGATGGCCGAGGTGATCGGCGCCTGAGGTTCGCGATTCCCCAGGCGGATTCGGCCGCCATCCGCAGCACCGTCATGCAAACGTCGCAGATGGGCCAGAAAGCCACTCGCTGCTTGCAAGGCTGAGAGGGGCTCCATGGATTTCCACCGTCGCTTCACGGTTCTGATGTGCGCCCCCGCCTTCGATCCGGACGACCTGGAGGGTGCGCGCGTCGCCCAGATCGTGGCGGCGGTGGAGAATCGCGGCTTCGAGGTGGTGCGCGCCCGGCGCGTCGAGGACGCGGCCATCGCCGTGCAGACCGACGCGGCCATCGGCTGCATGGTGGTCGACTGGGGCAAGCGCGGCCTCGACGGCCGGGCCGCCGCGCTCATCGACATGATGCGCAAGCGCGGCCTGGAGATGCCGATCGTCATCATGGTCCGCCGCAAGCGGCTGGAGGACATCCCGGTCGAGCTGCTCGACTTCATCGACGGCTACATCTTCCTGGCGGAAGAGACCCCCGAATTCATCGCCCGCGGCCTGGTCAGCCGGGTGACGCAATATGCCGAGACCCTGAAGACGCCGTTCTTCGGCGCCCTGGTCGATTACGCCGAGAAGGGCAACCAGCTCTGGACCTGCCCGGGCCATAACGGCGGCATCTTCTACAACCGCTCGCCGATCGGCCGGATCTTCGTGGAGCACCTCGGCGAGGCGATCTTCCGCGACGACCTCGACAATTCGGTGCTCGACCTCGGCGACCTGCTGACCCACGAGGGTCCGGCGCTCAAGGCCCAGAAGGAAGCCGCCAAGATCTTCGGGGCGGAGAAGACCTACTTCGTCCTCAACGGCACCTCGGCCTCCAACAAGATCGTGCTGTCCTCGCTGGTGGCCGAGGACGACCTCGTGCTGTTCGACCGCAACAATCACAAGGCGGCCCATCACGGCGCCCTGTTCCTCGGCGGCGGCATCCCGATCTTTTTGGAGACCGACCGGAACGCCTACGGGCTGATCGGCCCGATCTATCACGAGGCCCTGGACGAGACCCGGATCCGCGAGAAGATCCGGGCCAACCCCCTGGTCACCGACCCCGAGGCCTGGCGCCGGGAGCGGCCGTTCCGGGTCGCGGTGATCGAGCAATGCACCTACGACGGCACGATCTACGACGCGCAGGAGATCCTGGAGCGGATCGGCCACCTCTGCGACTACATCCTGTTCGACGAGGCCTGGGCGGGCTTCATGAAGTTCCACCCGCTCTTCGCCCGCCGCTTCGCCATGGGGCTCACCGGGCTCGACGAGACCTCGCCGGGGATCGTGGCCACGCAATCGACGCACAAGCAGCTCGCGAGCTTCTCCCAGGCCTCGCAGATCCACACCCGCGACGGCCATATCCGCGGCCAGACCCGGCGGGTGGAGCACAAGCGCCTGAACGAGAGTTTTCTGGTCCACGCCTCGACCTCGCCGTTCTACCCCCTGTTCGCCTCCCTCGATGTCGGCGCCCAGATGATGAAGGGCCGCTCGGGCATGATCCTGTGGGACGACACGATCCGGCTCGGGATCGAGTGGCGCAAGAAGGTCCGGGCGATCCGGCGGGAATTCGAGGAGAACGAGGCCGACCCGCTACGGCGCTGGTTCTTCGACCCGTTCGTGCCCGACCGCGTGGCCGGGCCGGACGGCGCCGAGATCGCCTGGGAGCGCGTGCCCACCGATGCGCTGGCGTCCGAGCCGCGCTATTGGGAACTCGCCCCGGGGGCGGCCTGGCACGGCTTCAACCACGTGGCGCCGGGCTACGCCATCACCGACCCGAACAAGCTGACCGTGCTCACGCCGGGCTTCGACCGGCGGACCGGCGCCTATGCCGACCACGGCGTGCCGGCCCCGATCGTCGCGCAATACCTGCGCGAGAACCGGATCGTCGCCGAGAAGAACGACCTGAACTCGCTGCTCTTCCTGCTGACGCCGGGCGTCGAATCCTCCAAGGCCGGCACCCTGATCTCGGGCCTCGTCGCGTTCAAGCGGCTCCACGACGACAACGTGCCGCTGGAAGAGGCCATGCCGGAATTCGTCAACCGCCGGCCCAACCGCTACCGCGGGGTGCGCCTGCGCGACCTCTGCGCCGAGTTCCACGCCTTCCACCGGGAAGCCGGCACCTCCGCGCTCCAGCGCCGGCAATTCGCCCCCGCGCACCTGCCCGAGATGGTGATGCCGCCCAAGAAGGCCGCCCAGATGCTGACCCGCAACAAGGTCGATTACGTGCCGATCGCCGAGGCCGAGGGGCGCATCGCCACCACCCTGATGCTGGTCTACCCGCCGGGGATCGGCACGGTCCTGCCGGGCGAACGCCTGGACGACCGCGCCAAGCCGATGCTCGACTATTTCAAGATGTTCGAGGCCTCGGCCAACCTGTTCCCGGGCTTCGAGGCCGAGATCCAGGGGGTCTACCGCGAAGTCGAGCCGGACGGGCGGATCCGCTTCCATACCTACGTCGTGCGGGACGGCGCCTGATGGAGATCGAGCCCGAGGAGGGCGCCCCGATCCCGGCGCGGCCGAGCCCGGACATCATCATCCGCGCCTCCTCGGACGCGGATGTCGAGGCCATGGTGGCGATCTACGAGCACCATATCGGTAAGGGCGTCGGCAACGTCGCCGATTTCGACGACGAGGCGCGGCTGCTGCCCGACGACCTGAAGCGGCGGCGCAAGACCATGCGCAAGAAGCGCCTGCCCCACCTCGTCGCCGAGCGCGGCGGCCAGGTGGCGGGCTACGCCTATGCGGTGCCGTTCCGGAAGCGCCCGGCCTATCGCTACACCCTCAAGCACTCGATCTACGTGCATCCCGACCATCTCCATGCCGGGATCGGGCGCCGCCTCCTGCCGGCGCTGATCGAGGCCTGCGCGGCCGGCGGCTACCGGCAGATGATCGGCTACATCGACGCGCAGAACGCGGCGTCCTTACGCCTCCACGAGACCTGCGGCTTCACCCGCGTCGGCCTCCTGAAGGCGGTGGGGTTCAAGTACGGCCGCTGGTCGGACAGCGTGATGGTGCAGCGGGCGCTGGGCACCGGCTCCGAGGACCAGCCGGGGGCATAGAAAGCCACGGGATCGGTCAGTGACCCTCGGCCGGTGCGGGTTTGGCCGCAGCGACGAGGTCGACATCGACGCCGACTTCGAGGGCGACCCATTGTCCGGAGGCCCAGGCACCCTGGCCGACACCGAAATCGGTGCGGACGAGGCCGACATGCCCGGTGGCGTGCGCTTGGCCCCCATCGAGCGACAGGTGGAAGGGCAGCGTCAGCGGGCGTTTCGCGCCGCGGATCGTCAGGTCGCCGATGGCCTCGTAGTCGCCCTGGCCCTTGGCGACGAAGCGGCTCGCCTCGAAGCGGGCCTGGCTGGCGCTCGCCACGTCGAACCAGTCCTTCTGGGGCAGCGCCGTGTCGCGCTGGGCGTCGCCGGTGCGGGCGCTGCCGAGATCGACCAGCACCGTGGCGCGGCCGGCCTCGGGCTTGGCGGGATCGAAATCGATTCGGGCCTCGAAACGCTCGAAGCGACCGGAGAACGGGGTCCCGACCTGCACGCCCGAGAACCGGATCGCGCTCTTGGCCGGATCCACCGCCCACTCGGCGGCGGCGGCCGGGAACGCGGTGCCCGACAGGGCGGCCGACAGGCACACGGTGGAAAGCAGGCGGCGCAGGGTCATCGGGTGGATTCCAGGGGCTCAGAGAGCGTCGCCATGCGGCGGCCCGGCAGCATCCGCCACAGCACGCCGTCGCGCAGGATGAGATGGTGGCGCAGCGCGGCCGCGACGTGCAGCACCAGCAGCGCGGTCAGGAACCAGGCCCCGTAGGCGTGCACGGCCTTGAACAGCCCCTCGGCGCCCGCCGGGTCGGCGAGCAGCGGGGCGAGCGGCAGGTGCGGCCAGGGCACGAGCCCGTACAGCACGGTCGGGATGTTGAACGGCGAGAGCGAGACCACCGCCCAGCCGGTGAGCGGCAGCCCGATCAGGAGCCCGTACAGGGCGCCGTGCGCCGCCCCGGCCGCCCGGCGTTCGCGGGCCGGCATGCCGGCCGGATGGGGCGGCGGCCGGTGGGTCAGCCGCCAGGCGAGGCGCAGCCCGGTCAGGATCAGCACCGTGATCCCGACCGACTTGTGCCACTGGTAGAGCGGGAACAGACGCATCGGGCTCAGCCCCGCATGCGTCATGGTCAGGCCCATGCCGATCAGGGCGAGCACGCCCAGCGCGCTCGCCCAGTGCAGCAGGATGGCCACCGCGGAGTAGCGCCGCGCCGCCGCATCGGGTGCCATGGCCATCCTCCCGCCCCGGAGTTCCGGGTCAGTCCTGGCGCTCGAAAGCACCCGCGATGGTCAGGTGCAGGTCGTCGCCGATCAGCGGCACGTAGGTCTTCACCCCGAACTCGGAGCGCTTGAGCGTGCCGGTGGCGTCGAAGCCGACCGTGACCTTCTTGCTCAGCGGGTTCACGCCGGCTCCGACCAGGGTGACGTCCAGGGTCACCGGCTTGGTCACGCCGTGGAGCGTGAGGTTGCCGGTGACCTTCGCCTTGTCCTTGCCCTCGGGGGCGACCTTGGTGGACACGAAGGTGATGTCGGGGAACTTGCCCGCGTCGAGCCACTGGTCGCCCTTCAGCTCGTCGGTGAGCTTGGCGCTGGTCGTGGTCACCGAGGCGACCGGGATCTTGATCGTGAGCTTCGCGGCCGCCGGGTTCTTCGGCTGCAGATCGAGGGTGCCGGACACGTCCGAGAAGCCGCCGGCATAGTTCGAGAAACCCATATGGGAGACCCGCCAGCCGACCTGGGTGTGGTGGGGATCGACCGCGTAGGTGCCGGCCTGGATCTGGGCCGGGTCCCGGGTCGCGGGGGTCTGCGACAGGGCCGGGGTGGCGACGAGGAGGGCCAGAAGGCCGGAGGCGAGAAGCGACTTCAAGGGATTCTCCCAGATGAGGACGGCGGGTGTGACGGCCGATTGGGACGGCCGACTCGGTCCGGCGCACAGCCACGTCGGTCTAGACCCGTTCACGGCCCCGGTTGAGCCTGCTATCCGGAACCCCATGGTTGCGAGATCGGAAACCTTCCACGGCAGCCTCGACGACGTGCGCGCCTTCTGCACGGTCGTCGATCTCGGCACCGTCACGGCCGCGGCCGCCAGCCTGCGGGAGACGAAGGGCAGCGTCAGCCGGCGCCTGTCCCGGCTGGAGCAGGCGCTCGGCGCCCGGCTGATGGCGCGGACCTCGCGGGCGGTCTCGCCTACCGCGGAGGGGCTCGCCTTTTACGCCAAGGCCCAGGAGAGCCTGGCGCTGCTCGACGCGGCGGCCGAGACTGCCCGCGACGCCCAGACGGTGCCGGCCGGGCACCTGCGCATGACCACGTCGATCGATTTCGGGATCGAGGTGATGCCGGAGATCGTCGCGAGCTTTCGGGCGGCCTACCCGCAGATCACGGTCGAGATGCTGAACACCGATACCCGCCTCGACCTTGCGGCCAACCGGATCGACCTCGCCCTGCGACTGGGCGGCGCGGAGGAGACCGGCTACCGGGCCGTCGTCCTGGCGACCCTGTCGGTAGCCCTCTACGCCGCGCCTGCCTACCTGCTGCGCCGACCGGCGCCGACCGACTTGGCCGGGTTGCACGACCACGACCTGATCCTCCCCCGGGAGCGGACCGGCGGGGGGGCCCTCTCCCTGACCGACGGGCAGGGCCGGGCCGAGCAACTCGTCCTGAACCCCGCTATCCGGGTCAGCGACTTCTCCACTGTCCACCGCCTGACCCTGGCCGGTGCCGGGATCGGCCATATCCCGAGCCTCGTGGCCGACCGGGCGGTCGCCGCGGGCCAACTCGTGCGCGTGCTGGCCCCCTGGGCGCGCCGCGGGGCGGTGCTGCGCGCCGTCACCCTGGCCGGGCGCGACCTGCCGGCACGGGTCCAGGTCTTCCGGGAGCACGTGCGCGCGGCCCTGACGCCGTGCGATGAGGAGACGCTTTCACCGACGAATACAGTCTAAGATTGTATTTCTGAACTATCGATGCGCTATTGACCATGCGATCGAGACAATCTTACGCTTCCGCGTAGGACGGCGTTGAGGGGCGCCGCGCATCATGGCCTGCAGCGGCATCCCGGGCCGCTTCGGTACGCGACCTCCCCGATCCCTTGCCGGGACGCATCCCCTTCTCGCGCGGACGCCAGACATGCCCCTTCGCAACCGATGCCTGCGGCCCCTGCTTCTCGTCGGGACGATGGCCCTCGGATGCCTGTGTACGGCGCCGGGTTCGGCCTGGGCGACGCTGGCGAGCACGACCCGTGTCGTCCTCCAGAAGGGGCGCCACTACGTGCCGATCGACCTGTTTCTGCGGCTGGGCGACACGATCACCCTGCGCAACGAGGATGCCAGCCAGACCCACCACGCCTCCATCGAGGCGGACCGGTTCTCGTTCGATGCCGGCGATCAGGAGCCCGGCACCGAGACCCGGCTGGTGCTGGCGGAGCCGGGCGATTTCGTCATCGAATGCGGCATCCACCCGAAGATGAAGCTGACCATCCACGTGCAGTAGCGCGTGGGCCGGTCAGCCCTCGCTGTCGTGACCGAGGCCGAGCCCGCGGATGAGGTCACCGATCGGATCGATTTTCTTGGAGGCTTGCGCCGGCGCCGGCTCTGACGGAGCAACCGCCGGGTCCACGGCCGCCGTCCGGGCAAGACCAGCGTGGCGCAGGCGGGCCGTCCGACGCAGGCCACGATCCGCCACCTTCGACCGGTGCGCCGCCAACGTCTTGCGCGCCTTGTCGGCCGGGGCGATCATCTCGCTCGGCAGCGCCGGGGCCACGACGGCACCCGGCGGCAGCACCGCAGCCATCTGCGGCGCCAGCAGGTCGGACGCGGACGCGCGGGCAGTCTCGGAGACGCGCGCCTCCGGCTTGTCGGCGCCGGCCGTTCGGGCCGGCGGATCCATCCAGGTCGACGGCACGACCGTCGACGCGGCGATCCGGGCGGGCCGCGGCTGCAACTCGTAATTGCCCGGATGCAGTGTATGAGCGGCCACCACAAGCCCGAATACGGCGATAGCGGTCGTCGCGAGGGTGGACTTGTAGTGTTCCATGACGGCAGAACGAACAGCCAAGGTCATGGTTCCGCTTGACCGTTGGTCCGGGCTCGAACGGTCGGCGCCAGAGGGGATACCGGTGCGGCGCAAGCGAGCGCGTCAGATCACAGGCATCACGCGCGCCAATTTCGGTCCCGATGCCCGGCAGCGGATGCCGGCAAGAAAAAAGGCCACTCCCGAAGGAGCGGCCCGAAGTCTAGGGAGGAAACGCCCAAGAAGGGCAGCGGGATCGCGACGCCATCGCCATCCCGCAGTGCAGAGATAGGCTACCGCATTGCGGTATGCAACAGATCGGTGGTTGTTTCTGCATGCATGGGTGACACGTCCTGGTCGTCGAGATACGCGCCTAGGCCATGGCTCAGGTCCCGTACGGTCGGTCAGCCGACGTTCTGCGGCTCGTCATGCCCGATCAGCCGCTCGACCTCGGCCAGGGCGACGGCACGAGCGGCCCCCTCGGAAGCGTGCGGCCGGTACGATCCCCGGACCAGCTTGCCGCGGTCGCGGATCGCCCACGTGAAGCGGCCCGGGTCGTGCCGGCTCGGCCTGACCTCAACCGTGTAGAGATGCCCGCCATTCGCACCCATGCCCCGCATGTGCGGAGTCCCGGGCGTCGGCCCAGGGGGTGCGACCGTGGGCGGCAGGCCGGCGCCTATCGGGTTGCTTTGGGGCGGCCGGTCTCGGGCCGGTCCGGCGCCGCCGGCCCCTTGATGCGAGTGCCGAGCCAGACCACGTGCTTGGGGCCGCTGCCGCGGCCGCTCGCGTGGACCCGGGCCTCCTCGACCGCGAAGCCGGAGCGCTGTAGCCGCGCCTTGAACTTCCGGTCGGGGGCACCCGACCAGACCGCCAGGATCCCCCCCGGCCGCAGGGCCCAGCGGGCGCGCTTGAGGCCCCAATTGTCGTAGAGCCGGTCGTTGGAGCGGCGCATCAAGCCCTCCGGGCCATTGTCGACATCGAGCAGGATGGCGTCGTACTGGCCCGGCGCCGCCTGGATCAGGCGGTTCACGTCGGATTCCCGCACCTCGACCCGGGGGTCGTCCAGGCAATCGCCGAAGACATGGGCGAGCGGGCCGCGGGCCCAGGCGATCACGGCCGGGACCAGCTCGGCCACGACGACCCGAGCCTCCGGGCCGAGGCCTTCGAGCGCCGCCCGCAGGGTGAAGCCCATGCCGAGCCCGCCGATCAGCATCCGGGCCCGGGGCCGGTCCTTCAGCCGCTCGCATGTCATGGCGGCGAGCGCCGCCTCGGAGCCGCTGCGGCGGTTGTTCATCAGCTCGATCGTGTCGGCCAGGATCGAGAATTCGTCGCCGCGTTGCATCAGGCGCAGGTCGGTGCCGCCCCCCGGGACGGATCCGGTGTCGAGATGAACCCAGGGTATCACGGACGTTTCCTCGATTGGCGGTGCGGCCGGTCGGGGACCGGCCGCACGAAAGATCACGGCGAGATAGGGGCCGCAGACGGGTTCGGCGCTGCGCGCGGTGCAACCCCCTGCGCGGCGGTGCCCCCTGCCGCGCGGGATCGCGCTGGCGTATCAGCACCTATGGCTAAGCGCATCAAGTCGAGACCCCAGGAACGGGGCTTCATTCTGTTCGACGTCGTCTTCGAGGACGGCTCCCGGGCCTCGAACCGCCGTGTCCCGGCCGAGATCCTCGGCGGGCTGGACGGCGACGAGCCGGCCCGGCAGGTCATCGCCGAGCAGGAGGAGGAGATCGCCCTCAAGGCCGGGCGGCCCGGCCGCGAGATCCAGAGCCTGACCCGCTCGCCGATCATCAAGCCGAAGCCGATCGCCTGACCGGCCGGTCGCGCAGGCATCCGGGCCAGACCGCGCCTCAGACCGCCCCTTCGACCACCTCCAGCGCCCGCAGGATCGCGAAGCCGATCCGCTCCGCCTCGCCCTCCGCGTCGGCACCGGCCGGCAGCAGCGCCACGGTCTCGACCGCCTGCTCGTTCTCCGGGCCGATCACGATCCGGAACACGTCCCCCTCTTGGGCGGCCGGGTCGCGGATCAGGCCGACCCGGTGGCCCGCGGCCGCGCCGAACAGGCGCAGCGGCGGCTGATTGGGATCCGGATCGGGCCCGGTCCGCTCGGCCTCCGTTCGCGTGAGCGGAGCGGTGTTGCGGGGCGCGCCAAAGGTCGGGCGGATGACGTTATCGTCGGACATGCCGAACCAGCCTCCTCAGGACCGCGCGAGGCCGGCGGTGGCCAGCACCGCGTCGGCCAGCACCTCCATGCCGGCCCGGGCCCAGTCCGGCGTGATGCTCTCGGCCTCGTTGTGGCTGATGCCGCCGTGGCAGGGGCAGAACACCAGGGCCGCCGGCACCCTCCGGGCGCAATAGACGGCGTCGTGATAGATCGCGGTCGGCATCCGGGTCCAGGCATGGCCCCGCGCCTCGGCCGCCGCCTGGACGCGATCGACCAGCACCGGGTCGAACGGGGTGAGCGGCGCGCGCCAGAACTCCTCCACCCGGATCGTGACGCCGCGCTCGGCGGAGAGCGCATCGGCCCGGGCCAGGATCCGCCCGCGCATCGCCTCCAGCTGCCCGGGATCGCCGTGGCGGGTGTCGAGGCTGAACCAGACCCGGCCCGGGGTGATGTTGCGGCTCGCGGGCTCGGCTTTCAGCACGCCGACGGTGGCGCGGCCGCGCTCGCCCTCGGGGCCGACCGCCTCCCGGGCGATGTCTTCGAGCGATCCGATCAGCGCCGCGGCGGCCATCATGGCGTCGCGCCGGCCGACCATGGGGCTGCCGGCATGGGCCTCCTCGCCCTGCACGGTGATCTCGTACCAGATCTGGGCGAGCGCCCGGTCGACCACCCCGATGGTCAGGCCGGCCTCCTCCAGGCGCTTGCCCTGCTCGATATGCAATTCGAAATACGCGCCGATCCCGCGAAGGGCCGCCGGATCCGCCTCCCCCTGCCAGCCGATCCGGCGCAGTTCGTCGCCGAAGACGTGGCCGGCGAGGTCGCGGGTTTCCATCACGTCGGCCTCCGGGACAATCCCCATGGCGACGCCGCTGCCGCTCATCGGCGGGGCGAAGCGCGAGCCCTCCTCGTTGCACCAGTTGATCAGCAGGAGCGGCGCCTCGGTCTCGATCCCGGCCTCGTGCAGGGCGCGCAGGATCTCCAGGCCGGCGAGCACGCCGAGCGGCCCGTCGAACTTGCCGCCGGTGGGCTGGGTGTCGAGATGGCTGCCGATGGCGACAGGCTTCCGGCCCGGGTCCCGCCCCGGCCGGTGGAACACCATGGTGCCGATCCGGTCCACCGTGAGGGTGAGCCCGATCGCCTCGCCCCAGCGCTGGAACAGGGCGCGCGCCTCGGCATCCCGGTCGGTCAGGGTCTGCCGGTCGTTGCCGCCGTGGGGGAGCGCGCCGATCCGGGCGAGCGCCATCAGGCTGTCCCAGAGGCGGTCCTGCGAGAGCGGGAGGTTGGTGCGATCCATGCCCGTGTGATCCCGCGCGCCTCGGCCGACCAAATACCGAAGGCGACGACGTTAGGCCGTGACCCCGCCCGGCACCAGGGAGGAGCCGGCCTCAGAGGGTCGGATCGGGGAAATCCTGTGCGTGCAGGCTCCAGATCGCCCGCCCATCCTCGGCCGAGACGTAGACCGCATTGGCGCCGAGTTCGGCCAGGTCGAGGTCGATCCGCTTGGCCGCCGCCACCGCGCCCGCGTCATCCGCAGCCGCGAAAGCGCGCCGGTACAGGTCCGGGCCGAGCATCCCGTCCGGCCCGCGGCGGATCGCCCGGAAGATGTAGGTGCGCATCAAGAGACCTGAAAGAATACCGTATCCGAACATGTAGAGCACGTACCGCCGAAGTGGACATGGGTTCAGCGGCGCGAAGAACGCACCACGAAAAGCTTTACGTCGCGTTTGCCCGGCGCGAATGCGCCGCCACGCTGTCGAAAAGCCGGCCCCGTCATCGCCCGGAGGCCGGAGACCCGTGACGACATGTCCGGGTGCGGGGCGGCCATTGATCTGGATCAATCCCTGGACATGGAGACTGTCGGCTGCATGTGTCACAGCGGGTTGTCAGTGCCGGACACGAGAGACGCTGCAGCCGGTTCGGGGGGTTGAATGGCTTTGGCGTCCACGGCGACCTCCGCCCTGCAGGATGCGGGATTTGTCGGGACCTGGGACACGGATGTCCTGGCCGGCCGATCCGTGCTCGACACGGGTGCGGCCGCCTTGCTGTCCGGAGACCCGGGGTTTGCCGGCAAGCCCCTGCCGCTGGACGTCGCCCTGGGACGCATCCATGCCGAGGATCGCGGCTGGGTGTTCGACCGGATCCGCACGGTGCGCCGGACGGGCGGCCTGGTCTCGCTGGAGTTCCGCGTCCTGAGCGAGACCGGCGAGGTTCGCTGGATCCTCAATCGCGGCCGCCTGACTCCGGACATCGGGGGGGCGCTACGCGGGCGCGGCGCCTATATCGACGTCACGGATCTCTATTACGGCTCCCGGCCGCCCGCGCACGACGACGGCCCCGGACAGGTCAAGCATCTGGAAGCCGCGGCCGACCATTGCATCCGGTTGCAGACCGCGCTCGATCGCTACGGCGACGAGAACCTCCGGCTGATCTCGAGCACGCTGCTGCTCGGGATCGGCCGGGCGCTGGCGCGGCGGGACTCGTAGGGCCTCCAGCCCGGGCTCAGGTTCGCCAGGGATGGGCCGGAAGTTCGGTCCGGCCGATGGCCTTGGCGCCGGCTTCGGCCACGGCGTGATCGTTCTCGACCGTGGAGCCACTGACGCCGATCGCACCCGACATGACCCCGTCCGCGTCGACGATCGGGATGCCGCCCGGGAAGGTGATCAAGCCGTCGTTGGAATGCTCGATGCCGTAGAGCGGGCCGCCCGGCTGGGACAGCTGGCCGATCTGGCCGGTCATCATGCCGAAGAAGACCGAGGTCTTGGCCTTCTTGTGGGCGATGTCGATCGAGCCGACCCAGGCATCGTCCATGCGGTGGAACGCCTTCAGGTTGCCGCCGGAATCGACCACCGCGATGCACATCTGGGTGCCCAGTTCCACGGCCTTCGCCCGTGCCGCGGCGATCGCCCGCTCGGCCTGCTCAATCGTGACGTGCATGGTGCCTCCCTGATTGGCCCCGGGAATGCACAGGCTCGCGGGACGGTTCCAGCGGAGCCGGGCATCACCCGTTCCGGTTGAGAAGGCCCGAGCGGAGGCCCCCGGTCAACTCCGGGATCGGACGGACGACAGGCCGGGCGCCCGCCTTGCACGGGGTTCATGGGCACCCGGCCATGCGGCCGTACCGGAGACGAAAGGGCAAGAGCCTCCGGTACAACGTCGGGATCCGACCGGTCCGGCACGCCACGATGGGGCATCCGGCTCGCGGTCGGGGTATGGCCCGCCGCAGATGGGCCGCGGCGGCGCCGCTGTCACTGATACGTTCGTACCGGTCCGGCCCGGGCAACCCTCACAAGCGCGTGACTGTGAGGACTGCCGACGAGAACCGCCTCACGCGGCGCGCTCCCGGGCGGACCGGATGCGGTCGAGGAGGTCGGCCGCCAGGCCCGCGCGGGCTTCCGCGTCGACACAGGCTCGGCGCCAGACCACGCGGCCCTGGCGCAGGACGATCCCGTCCTCGGCCGCCATCGGCGGCAGGGGCCGGTCGGACCGGATGTCGGCCGCGACACCCTGCGGCCCGCCGCTGAGCCGGGCCACGCCCAGCCCGCAGCAGGCGGCGCGCAGCCGCGCCAGGGTGAACAGGGCCAGGACCGGCGCAGGGGCTGCGCCGAAGCGGTCCTCGACCTCCCCGGCGAGCGCTTCGATCGCCTCGCCGTCGCGCAGCCGCAGCAGGCGCGTGTAGAGGCTCAGGCGGATCTCGGGCTCGGGCACGTAATCCGCCGGGATCCGGCTCGGCAGCCCGATCTCGATCTCCGGGCTCCAATCCTCGGCCGGCTCGCCCTTGGCGGCGGTCAGCGCCAGCTGCAGCAGGTGCTGGTAGAGGCCGAGCCCGACCAGCTTGGCGTGGCCGGCCTGATCCTCGCCGACGAGGTCGCCGGCGCCGCGCAGGTCGAGGTCGCGGGCGCTGACCGCGAAGCCGGCGCCGAGCCGGTCCAGCGCTTCCAGGGCGCGCAGGCGCTGGAGGGCCGCCGGCGGGGGCGGCGCAGCCGGATCGCTGAGCAGGTGCACGACCCCGCGCCGCTGCCCGCGGCCGACCCGGCCGCGCAGCTGGTGGAGCTGCGCCAGCCCGAACCGGGCCGCCTCCCAGACCAGCATGGTGTTGGCCCGGGGCACGTCGAGGCCGCTCTCCACGATGGCGGTGGCGAGCAGAACGTCGCCATCCCCGTCGGCGAAGCGGACCATGACCTCGTCCATGGCGGACGGCTTCAGGTCGCCATGCGCCACCAGCACGTCGAGGCCCGGGACGAGGCCGCGCAGGCGCCCGGCCATGGGGGCGATGTCCTCGATGCGCGGGCAGACGACGAAGCTCTGGCCGCCGCGGCGATGCTCGCGGATCAGGGCCTCCCGCACCGCGTCGGCCTCGAAGGGTGCCACCACGGTCCGGACCGGCTGGCGCATCGCCGGGGGCGTGGCGATCACGCTGAGGCTCTGGAGGCCGACCAAAGCCGCCTGGAGCGTGCGCGGGATCGGCGTGGCGGTGAGCGTCAGCACGTGGCCGCCCTCGGCGAGGCGGCGCAGGTCCGCCTTCATCTTGGCGCCGAAACGTTGTTCCTCGTCGATCACGGTCAGGCCGAGATCGGAAAAGCACACGCCGCGGGCGGCCAGCGCCTGGGTGCCGACCACGAGCCGGATCGAGCCGTCGGCCAGACCGGCCTTCACCCGCTTGGCCTCGGCCGGGGAGACCAGGCGCGAGAGCTGCGCGACCTCGATGCCGAAGCGGCCGAACCGGCGGCGCAGGGTCTCGACGTGCTGGCGGGCCAGGACCGTGGTCGGGGCGATCAGCGCGGCCTGTTTGCCGGCAAAAATTGTTGCGGCAAGTGCCCGCAGCGCGACCTCGGTCTTGCCGAACCCGACATCGCCGCAGACCAGCCGGTCCATCGGACGCCCGGAGGCGAGGTCGGCCATCAGCGCGTCCACCGCGGCGGCCTGGTCCGGGGTCGGGGCGAAGCCGAAGCCGGCGGCGAACCGTTCCATGTCGCGGGATGGCGGCGCCAGGACCGGGGCCTCGGTGTCCCGGCGGGCGCGGGCGGCGTCCAGCATCACCCGGGCGGTCCGGGCCATGGTGGCCTCGGCCTGGAGGCGGCGGCGGGCCCAGGTGCCGCCGTCGAGCTTGTCAAGGGTGACCGCGTCGGGCTCCGGGCCGTAGCGCCAGATCCGGTCGGCCTGGGTGACCGGCACCATCAGGATCGCGTCGCCGGCAAAGCGCAGGCGCAACGCCTCGGAGGGCTCGTCGTCCGCGCCGACGCCCTGCGGGCTCGCGACGGGTTCCAGCCCCTCGAACACGCACAGGCCGTGATCGCGGTCGACCGCCACGTCGCCGGGGCGCAGATCGACCTCGCCCATCGGCAGGATCGCCCGGGCGGTGCCGGCCATGGCGGCGTCCGGCCCGAACAGGTCGGCCGCGGCGAACACCGTCGCGCCCCGGCCCGGGACCCGGAAGCCGGCCCCGATCGGCGCCTCCAGGGCGAGGATGTCACCCGGCGCCGCCTCAGCGAGGTCGGACCAGGCGTCGATCAACCGGACCGGGCGCTCGCCGACCTTGCCGGCCTGGCGCACGAGGCGCCGGAGCGGCTGGCGCGAGCCGGCCAGCACGACGATGTCGCCGGCCTTCAGCCGCTCGCGCATCGCCTTGGCGAAGGCGGTCTCCGGCCGGCGCCCCCGAGCGAAGACCGGGACCCCGAGCGGCTCGGCCGCCGTGTCGGTGGCGACGGCCCGGGTGCGCTCGGCCACGAGGCTGCGCCACGCCTTCGGCGTCAGATAGAGGCCCTCGCCACCCTCGGCGCGACCGCCGCGGGGCGTCCGCCGGGCGCCGGCCTCGTCCATCTGCTCGTAGAAGGCGTCGACCCGGGCCTGGGTGCCATCCTCGACCACGAGCCGGGCCTCGGGCACGTAATCGAGCAGGGTGACGAGGCGCGGATAGTAGCGCTCCAGGCGGTGCTCCTGGCCGGTGAACGGCTCGAAGCTCTGGCCGGACTCCGGCGCCAGGACGATCTCGGTGGCCGGGTCGATCACGAGGTCCGCGACCTCGGCGACGGAGCGCTGCGAGATCGGGTCGTAGGAGCGGATCGCGGTGACCCGGCCCTCGGCGTGCTCGACCCGGCAGGGGCGCGGCGCGGCGGCGGGAAACACCTCGACGGTGCGGCCCCGGACGGCGATCTCGCCCGGCTCGTCGACCCGCTCGTCGAGGATGTAGCCCAGGCGCTGGAGGTCGGCGGTCACGGCAGCGACGTCGAGCGGATCGCCGACCCGCAGGGTCACCCGGGCCGTGGCCCAGGTCTCCGGCGGGGGCACCCGCTGGATCAGCGCCGGGGCCGTGGTCAGCACGAAGCCCGGCAGGGCCTCGCGGTCGGTCAGCCAGCGCATCGTGGCGGCCCGGGCGCCCATGGTGCCCCGCGACGGCGAGGCATGGTCGAGCGGCAGGCAGTCCCATTCTGGGTAGACGGCGACGCGGGCCTCGGGGTCGAGCGCCCGCAGGGTCGCGGCCAGTTCCTCCAGCCGCCTTGCGTCGCGGGCGACGTGGACGAGAGGTGCCGTGACCCGGGGGGCCGCGCTCTCGGCCAGATCCAGCAGAGCCACCGCCAGCGCCCCCGTGGGCATCAGCGGCGCGTCCTCGGTCTCCTGATGGGCGACCGTCTTCGTCCTGCGCTTGGCCATGCCTGATCCGAACCTGTCCCGGACGCTGGAAACGCCGGGCGACCCTCAGGGCTCCCGGCCGCAGCCTTCCGATTCACAGACGCGATGCCGCATTCCGGACGGCTTGCTTTCCGGATCCAAGGCTTTCCGGATTCAGGGCGCGGCCCCTTCGGGTCAGGCCTCGTCCAGCCAGAGATCGCCGCTCGCCTGCGGGGCCCGCAGCACGTGGCGGGCGCCCTCTGTCAGCGCCCGGTCGGGGCCGGGCTGGCGCAGGTAGGTCGCGAGATCCCGGGTCAGGCGTTCCAGCGGGTGGTCGCGCAGGAAGCCCTGCAGGCCGACCGAGCGCTGCGCCCGCTCCAGCAGGTCGAGCCCGGCCCGCTCGACCGCGAGACGCGCGAGGTTCACGTAGGCGATGATCCCGTCCGGATCGCCCTCCTCGCCCACGATGGCGGCTGCCCGCGCCACCCAGAGGCGCGCGGTCTCGGCGGCGATCACGCCCTCGCCGAGGCGGGCGAGCTGATGCGGATCCTCGCCGCGGCCGGTGGCGACGAGGTGGCCACGCCACGCGTCGAGCAGCGCCTCCAGGCCGCCGAGCTGCACCGCGAGGAAGCGCCAGGCCCCCCCGGAGAAATGCGGCTGGGCCTGGTAATCGTCCGGGGCGCCCACGAGGGTGAAGCGGTCGGGCCCCAGCCCGGTGAAATCCACGGTGCCGGTCGCCGAGGCCCGCATCCCCTGCGCCCGCCAGGCGGAAAGGTCGGCCCGCTCGCCGGGTTCGAGGGCGACGACGATCATCTGCGACCCGGGCGCGGCCGGCTGCGCGGTCACGAGGGCGCGGGTGACGAACCCGGCCCCCGACGCGAAGGTCTTCACGCCGCGCAGGGTCGGGGTGCCGTCGGTGTCGTCGATCTTGAGGCCCTGGCCCGGCGGCTCGGTGTTCCAGACCCCGAACAGGTGGCCCTGCGCGGCATCGGCGAGCAGGTTGTTGCGGGCCTCGCCGGCGGCATAGCGGGCGACGAGCTGGACCGCGTTGACGTGGCCCTCGTACACCCGCCCCAACGCGAGGCTGCCCGCACCGACATGGGTGAGCACCGCACGCAGGATCGACCCGTCCGGCTCCTCGCCGAGCCCCGCGCCGCCGGCGCGCCGGGGGACCGGTGCGGCCAGCAGGCCGACCCGGGCGAGCTCCGCCACATCCTCTGCCGGGAACCCCCCGTCGTGATCGTGGCGTCCGGCCCGACGCGACGCGCCGGCCGCGACCTCACGGGCCGCCGCAACCGGATCGCCTCGTGTGTCCCAGGCGATGTCGTCGAGTCTGAGGTCCACGCCTGCTCCGGTCGTAACGCGCTTGAACGGGGAACCCGCGGCGACTCGCTTCGATACGCCGTGCGACGATACTGCACATCGTTAAAGATCGAGCGAAGGATCGGGCTAAGGGATCGAGCCCCCGGTCGGCGCGTCGATCTGCACCGGGCGCCCGGTCTCGAATCGACGCCCGCGCGTTGTAGGGAGAACCGGCTTAACAAGCCGTCCGGCCGCCGCCGACCGACTCACGCCGATGATTCATTGGGGGGTCGGTCCCGTAGGCTATGACGCAGCCGTGTCGCGGAACGAGACCATGTCCTGCCCGTCGGGCTTCGAACGCTATCACCCGCAGCGCCTCGCGGCTTTGCACAGCTACGCGATCCTCGATACGCCGCCGGAGCACCCGTTCGACGAGATCGCCCGGATGGCGGCGGCGGCCTGCGGCACCGCGATGGCGCGGATCACCTTCGTCGATGCCGAACGGACCTGGACCAAGGCCGCCTTCGGCCACGCGGCGCAGGACGGCCCCCGCGATACCGGCTTCTGCCTCGAGACCCTGTGCCGGGAGGGCGTGCTGATACGGTCGGATTTCGGGGATGTCGCCGGCGAGCCGGGCCTGCGCTTCTACGCCGGCGTCGCGCTCGTCACCCCCAACGGCTGGGCGATCGGCACGCTCAGCGTCCTCGACCGCGCGCCGCACGGCAGCCTGACCGAGCCGCAGGTCTTCATCCTGGAAGGGCTCGGCCGGACCCTCATGAGCCTGCTGGAGGGCCGGCGCGCCGCTTTGGCCCGGCACCGGGACGAGGCGCTGCTGCAATCCCGGGCGGATCGCCTGGAGGCGCAGGTCGCCGCCCAGACCCGGGACCGCGACCGGGTCTGGACCCTGTCGCCGGTGCTGAAGATCGTCTCGAACAAGGACGGGCAGGTCCAGTCGGTGAACCCGTCCTGGAGCCGGGCGCTCGGCTGGTCCGAGGCCGAGACCCTGGGCCGGACGGCCCTCGATTTCATCGCCGCCCCGGATCGCGAGGCGGCGCGCGCGGCCCTCGAGCCCCTCTGCGAGGACCGGAGGGTCGAGGATGTCGAACTCGCCTGCACGACCCGCGACGGCGACCGGCGGCGGGTGCTCTGGACCGTCGTCCCGGAGGACGGGCTGTATTACGGCTTCGGGCGCGACATCACCGAGCAGCGCCAGGCCGAGGAAGCCCTGCGGCAATCGCAGAAGCTGGAGGCGATCGGCCAGCTCACCGGCGGCGTCGCCCACGACTTCAATAACCTGCTGACCATCATCCGCTCGTCGGTCGAGTTCCTGCGCCGTCCGGAGCTCGCCGAGGAGCGCAAGCGCCGCTACCTCGACGCCGTCTCCGACACGGTGGACCGGGCCGCCAAGCTCACCGGCCAGCTCCTCGCCTTCGCCCGGCGCCAGGCGCTCAAGCCCCAGGTCTTCGACATCTGCGCCCGGCTGCGCAGCATCTCCGACATGCTCGATTCGGTCACGGGCGCGCGCATCCACGTGGAGACCGACCTGCCCGGCACGCCCTGCTTCGTGCGGGCCGACGAGAGCCAGTTCGAGACGGCGCTGATCAACATGGCGGTGAACGCCCGCGACGCGATGGACGGGGAAGGCAGCCTGACCCTGCGCCTCGAGAGCGGCCGCCCGATGCCGCCGATCCGCGGCCATGCCGGCGCGCCGGGGCCGTTCGTGGCCGTGATGGTGGTCGATACCGGCACCGGCATCCCGGCCCCGGATCTCGGCCGGATCTTCGAGCCGTTCTTCACCACCAAGGAGATCGGCAAGGGCACCGGGTTGGGGCTCAGCCAGGTCATCGGCTTCGCCAAGCAATCGGGCGGCGATATCGACGTGGCGAGCCTGCCGGGGAGCGGCACGCGCTTCACCCTCTACCTGCCGCAGGTCGACGCCCCCGCGGACGTGGCCGATTCCGGCCGCGACGACCGGCGCGAGCCGGAGCCGCAGCGGAGCCTGTGCATCCTGGTCGTCGAGGACAATCTCGAGGTCGGGCGCTTCTGCACCCAGATCCTGGAGGATCTCGGCCACGCGCCGATCTGGACGAAATCCGCCGAGGAGGCGCTCGCCGAGCTGGAGCGGACGCCCGCCCGCTTCGACGCGGTCTTCTCGGACGTGGTCATGCCCGGAATGGGCGGCGTCGCCCTCGCCCGGCAATTGCAGATCACCCGCCCGGACCTGTCGGTGGTCCTGACCTCAGGCTACAGCCACGTCCTGGCCACCGACGACGCGCACGGGTTCGCGCTGGTGCGAAAGCCGTATTCCGCCGCGCAGCTCGCCCAGGTGCTCTACGAGGCGACGCAGCTTCGGGGCGGGCGGGGAACAAGGCCCCCACTCTCCGGTTGATGCGATGCAGCATGGCGATGGCGTAGCCGTGCTGCTGCCCCTCGTGGGCGTTTCCTCCCAAGACTTCGGACCGCTCTTTCGGGGGTGGTCCTTTTTTTGTTCGCGCCGCGCATGCGGCCGACAGGGAACAACGTCGCCTGCGGCCGAAGGTTCTCAAGAACTTCTCATCCTTCGGTGGCGCCTGGGCCGGATGCCGGTTCGGTGTCCAGCGCCAGCAGCGCGAAGGTCGCGAGCCAGTGCTCGCCCATGTAGTCGCCGGTCACGTGCGGGAGGCCGGCCTCCAGGTGCGCCTCGGCGGCGGACTGGAGCCGGGGGCGGCGGGGATCGTCCGGGTCCAGGGCAGCGGCGAGCGCGCGGAAGCACCAGGCGCGGCTGAGGTTCAGACCGTCGAGATGGGCGATCTTGCCGTCGCTGCGGTCGGTCACGGTGGCGGGCCGGAACAGGGTCGCGGGCCGCCCCGCGGCGAGATCCGGCAGGAACCGGTCGAACCAGGGCCGGAATTCCTGAGGCGGCAGCAGCCGGCGCAGGCATTCGGCCTCGATCAGCGCGGAGGACAGGAAGTCGTCGCCCCCAGGCTCGCCCCAGGCGGGGCAATCCATGTCCGCCCCGTACCAGCGCTCGGCGGTGCCCCGCAGCAGGTCGGACAGGCCCGCGTCCCGCGCGCCCTCGGCGTAGTCGGCCGCCAGCCGCAGCGCGAAGGCGGTGTTGAAATGCGTGCCGACCCGCACCGGATAGGGGGCGATCGGCAGGAAGTCCCGGACCCGCTGCGCGATCAGGCCGGCGAGCGGCGCCAGGGCCTCGGCCCAGCGGCGCTCGGGCAGGCGGGACAGTTCGTCGGCGAGCTTCAGGAGCCAGGCCCAGCCGTAAGGCCGTTCGTAGCCCCGGGCGGTCGGGGCGGCGAAATAGGCGCATTCCCCGGCGACTTTTTCCGGGGTCAGCTGCCCGTCGAGAAGCGTGCGGATCGCCCCGGCCTGCACGCCTTCGGGGAACAGCCGCAGCACCCGCGCCAGCAGCCAATATCCGTGGACGCAGGAATGCCAATCGTAGCTGCCGTGGAAGACCGGGTGCAAAGCCGCGGGGGTGCGCGCATCCGCGGGTCCGGCCAGGACATGGCCGGGCTTGTTGGGGTATTCGCGGGTGACGTGGCCGAGGGCGACCGCCGCGAAGCGGGCGCCGATCTCCGGGGTGAGTGCATTCGGCATCGCGAGACGTCCCATGCGGCACCGGGTGCTTTGCCGGCGTGGTCCGAGATGGTTATCGCAAGCGTGGCGAGCCGGGCAGCCCCCGGCGCCCCAGCCTCATCGGGACCTTCCATGCGCCGTGCGCCGATCGCCGTCCTCCTCGTCGCGCTCGCGATGCCGGCCGCGGCGGCGCCGGACCCGACCCGGGACGTCCTGTGGGCCGCGCTGAAGACCTGCGTGCTCGCCAAGCGGATCGCCGACCGGACGTTTCCGTGCCTCTCGGTCGATCTCGGCGACACGAACCGCCCCGGCTCGGCGGTGTTGCGCGCGCCCGGCGAGCCGACCCACATCGTGGTGATGCCCACCGACACCGTGGCCGGGCTCGAAGCCCCGGTCCTGCGCGGGCGGCGGGGGGCCGCCTATTGGCGGGCGGCGCTGGCGGCGCGCCCGTTCGTGTCGGACGCCCTCAAGGGCAGGCTGCCGCCCGAGGCGGTGGGGCTGGCGGTCAATTCGGCCCGGGGACGGAGCCAGGACCAGCTCCACATCCATCTCGATTGCCTGAAGCCCAGCGTGCTGGCCGCCGTGAAGGCGCATGGCCGCGAGATCCACGGGACCTGGACGCGCTTCCCGGTGCCGCTCGCCGGGGATCGCTACCACGCGATGCGGGTGCCCGCCGCCGAGGCCGAACGCTTCAACCCGTTCGCGGCCCTGCGCACCCTGCCGGGTCCCCGGCCGGACCTGCACCGGACGAGTTTTGCCGCGCTCGCCACGCCGCCGGGCGATCCCGAGCCGGGTTTCCTGCTGCTGGCCTACCGGGCGCCGAGCGCCAGCGCCGAGGACGTGATGGACCATAGCTGCGCCGTCGCGTCGGGCAGAGGCGGCGCCTGAGGCAGCGTGCCGCCGATCAGCGATCGAGCCCGGCCGTGAGGTAGAAGCGGGCCAGCGCACCCGGCGTGTCCAGCCGGAGCTTCGGCAGGCCGATGCGGTCGAACGAAGCCGCGTATCGCCCGCGATTCGCCGGGGTGGCGACCGCGATATGGCGGATCATGTCCCATTTCACGCTGTCCCGGCCGCCTTCGAGCGCACCGGGTCGGTCCCGTTCGAACCAGCATCGGCGCAGGTATCGCAGGAGGCTGGTCCTGGTCGGGACATCGAGCAGGATGACGCCCGTCGCCCGCTCCATTCGCTGCGGCAGGTACTGGGAGTAGTTGCCGTCCATCACCCAGTACGGGCCGAGGATCGCCGCGTCGTGCAGCGCGCGGAATTCCTCCTCGGGGCGGGGCTCCCAGTCGGTGTTCGGCCGATGGTAGAGCTGGTCGAGATGGATCGGCGGCAGGCCTCGGGTCCGCCCGATCGCGACCGCCAGGGTGGATTTGCCGCTGTTCGACGGCCCCATGATGCAGATGCGCGGCCCAAGCTCATCGAGAATCATGGACTCGCCCCGACGCTCGCCGACAGAATCATCACACAGATCCGAAATGGCAAGCCCGCACGGCCAGTCGAGCGGAATAAGGATCCGGAGGGCCAACAGACCGGGATCCGGATCCTTCAGCATCCGTCCGGTGCTTATGCCATCCTGAATCTTGGTTTATCTCGGATGCTCGTCACGCGACGGCGATGACCCCGCCGAAGATCTGCTCAGCCCTCCCCCACCGGCGGCGGCAGCGCGTCCATGAGCTGGCGCAGGAAGCCCCGCACCGCCCGGGGCAGCCGCCGGTCGCGCATGGCCTGGACCTGGATGCCCCGGGCGAGGCTCGCCCGGGCGCGGATCGGCAGGCTGACCAGGGCGTTCAGGTCCACCGGCGTCCGCACCGACAGCGCCGACATCAGCGCGAGGCCGCGCGAGTTGCGCACGAACGGCAGCAGGGCGGCGAGGTTGTTGGCGGTCAGCACCGGCTCGACCACGACGCCTTCGTGCAGGCAGGCGGCGTCGAACACCTGCCGCAGGGTCGTGTCCCGGGTCGGCAGGGCGACGGGATAGTTCGGCAGATCGGCGAGTTGCACGACCCTCGCCCGCGCCAGGGGATGGTCGGGGGCGGTGAGCGCCCGCATGTCGACCCGCCCGTCATACAGCACCTCGACCTGGGTGGTCGGCGCAAGCGCGAAGGTGATGCCGAGATCGGCCTCGCCCGCGGCCACCATCTGGGTCACCTGGGCGGGGGGCAGCACCGTCACCTCGAAGCGCAGGCCGGGATGGGCGGCGTGGAAGGACGCCACGGCGTTCGGCACGATGTCGAGCGCGAACCCTTCCGAACTCGCCACCCGGATCAGGCCCCGGGCGAGGCCTTCCAGCTCGCGGATCTCGGTGACCACCTGCTCCGAGCGGACCAGCATCTGGTGCGCGTGCTGGGCCAGGAGCTCGCCGGCCGGGCTCGGCACCATGCCGCGCGGGCGCCGCTCGAACAGCACGCAATCGAGCTCGGCCTCCAGGTTGCCGATCTGCCGGCTGATCGCCGAGGCGGCGACGTTGAGCTGGGCCGAGGCCGCCGCGATCGAGCCGGTTCGGGCGACGGCCAGGAAGTAGCGCAGCCCAGTAATCTGCATTATCCTGCCTCGAATTCACTTATACCACATCTCCGTTGCCGAAACGGCAATGCAGCGCTCGCCAAATTCTACTTGTTGCGATCTCAGATGCACAACATCATGGCAGGGTGAAAAAGGCGGCAGTCGCGGAGTCTCTCCCAGCGTCCTGTCGCCTTGCCGTCGGAGACGGAGTCGACATGCCGGTACGGACGATCACCCTCACCGCTTCCCTGGCGGCTTCCCTGATCGCACTGGTCGCCGCGAGCCCGGCGCTCGCCGGCAAGGCCGACGACACCCTGGTCTACGCCTCCGACAGCGAGCCCGAGAACGTCAGCCCCTATCACAACAGCGCCCGCGAGGGCGTCGTGCTGGCCCGCAACTGCTGGGACACGCTGCTGTGGCGCGACCCGGCCGACGGCACCTACAAGCCGATGCTCGCCACCGCATGGACCTGGACCGACGACACCACCCTGGACCTGACGATCCGCGAGGGCGTGACTTTCCACAACGGCGACCCGCTCGGGCCCGAGGACGTGGCCTTCACGTTCAACTACGTGCTGACGCCAGAGGCCCGCACCGTCACCCGCCAGAACGTCGACTGGATGAAGTCGGTGGAGGTCACCGGCCCGCACAGCGTGCGGATCCACCTCAAGGCGCCGTTCCCGGCGGCGCTGGAATACCTCGCCGGCCCGACCCCGATCTTCCCGGCGGCCTATTTCAAAAAGGTCGGCCTCGACGGCTTCGCCAAGGCGCCAATCGGCAGCGGCCCGTACAAGATCACCAAGGTCGATAGCGGCCGCGGCGTCACCATGGAGCGCTTCGCCCAGTACTGGGCCGGCAGCCCGCTCGGTAAGCCGAAGATCGGCAAGCTGCAGTTCCGGGTCATCCCGGACGGCGAGAGCCGGATGGCCGAGCTGATGACCGGCGGCGTCGACTGGATCTGGCGGGTGCCGAGCGATCAGGCCGAGCAGCTGCGCGCCGCGCCCAACGTCACCGTGCTGAACTCCGAGACGATGCGGGTCGGCTTCCTGCAGTTCGATACGCTGAGCCGCGCCCGGGAGAATTCGCCGCTCAAGGACGTGCGCGTCCGGCAGGCGATCTCCTACGCCATCGACCGCAAGGCGATGGTCGACAACCTCGTGCGCGGCGCCTCCCGGGTGATGAACGCGCTCTGCTTCGTCGACCAGTTCGGCTGCAACGACCAGGGGGTGATGCGCTACCCCTACGACCCGGCCAAGGCCAAGGCCCTGCTCAAGGAAGCCGGCTACGCGAACGGATTCGAGATCGATCTCGGCGCCTATCGCGAGCGGGACTACGCCGAGGCGGTGATCGGCTATCTCGGGGCGGTCGGCATCAGGGTGCGGCTCAACTACCTGCGCTACGCCGCGTTCCGGGATTCCCTGCGGGCCGGCAAGATCTCGATCGGCTACCAGACCTGGGGCTCGTTCTCGGTCAACGACGTCTCGGCCTTCGACGGGGTGTATTTCCGCGGCGGCGAGGAGGACCTGACCAAGGACCCGCAGGTGATCGCCGATCTGCAGGCGGGCGACGGCTCAACCGATCCGGACAAGCGCAAGGCCGCCTACGCCAGGGCGCTCCAGCGGATCGCCGGAGAGGCCTACGCCCTGCCGATGTTCTCCTACGCGACCAACTACGCCTTCACGTCGGACCTCACCTTCACCGCCCAGCCGGACGAGGTGCCGCGCTTCTACGCGGCGTCCTGGAAGTGATCATGTCCGCCGCCTCACCGGACCGAGCGGGCGCTGCGCGACGTGCCCCCTCTCCCGCACGGGAGAGCGGGCGCGCGCTCGATCCTTATCAGCAGGAAGGAGCCTGAGTCCCATGCTGGCCTTCACGCTCCGGCGCATCCTGGTCGCCCTGGCGGTGGCCTTCACGGTCTCGGTGGCGAGCTTCATGCTGCTCCACCTCTCCGGCGACCTCGCCACGGCGATCGCCGGGCCGGAGGCCACCGGCCCCCAGATCGTGCAGATCCGCAAGGATTACGGCCTGGACCAGCCGCTGCTGGCCCAGTTCCTCGCCTGGGCCTGGAAGGCGCTGCATCTCGACTTCGGCAATTCCTTCTACTTCCGCGAGCGGGTCATAGACCTGCTTGCCGCCCGCCTGCCGATCACCCTCTATCTCGGTGTGATCGCCCTCGCGGTGGCCCTGTTCGTGGCAGTGCCGCTCGGGGTGATCGCCGCGGTCAAGCGCGACACCTGGATCGACCGGCTCGCCCTGTCGATCTCGGTGCTCGGCCAGGCGATGCCGAGCTTCTGGTTCGGGCTGACCCTGATCCTGATCTTCTCGGTCAACCTCCGCTGGCTGCCGGTCTCGGGCAACGCGAGCTGGAAGAACTTCGTCCTGCCCGCGGTGGCGCTCGGCTACTACGCCATGCCGGCGGTGATGCGGCTCACCCGCAACGGCATGCTGGAGGTGCTGGCCTCCGACTACGTCCGCACCGCCCGGGCCAAGGGCCTGCCGCCGCGGAAGATCCTGGTCCGGCATGCCCTGCGCAACGCCGTGATCCCGGTGATCGCCCTGGCGGCGGTGCAGTTCGGCTTCATGCTCGGCGGCTCGATCGTGATCGAGGCGGTGTTCTCACTGCAGGGGCTCGGCCAGCTCGCCTGGGAGTCCATCGCCCGCAACGACTTCCCGGTGGTCCAGGCGATCGTGCTGGTCCTGGCGATGATCTACATCGCCCTGACGTTGGCGGCCGACCTGCTGAACGCCTTCCTCGATCCGCGCCTGCGCCAATCGTGAGGATGCGCCGCCCATGAGCCTCCCCCCCGACACGGCGGCGCTCGCCGCCCCCGTCCTCCCCCCGGACATCGCGGTGCCGACCGCCCTGGCGCCGGTGCGCTCGCCCACCAGCCTGGTCCTGCGGCGGGGCCTGCACCACGGCGGCCTCCTGATCGGCGCCGGCATCCTCGGGCTGATCGTGCTGGCGGCGCTGGCCGCCCCGCTGATCGCCCCGCACGACCCCTACGCGCAGGACGTCTCGCGCCGCCTGATCCCGCCGATCTGGCAGGCCAAGGGCACCTGGGACCACGTGCTCGGCACCGACAAGCTCGGGCGCGACTACCTCAGCCGCCTGCTCTACGGCGGCCAGATCTCCCTGTTGATCGGGATCTCGGCGGCTTTGATCTCCGGGCTGATCGGCACGGTGCTCGGCCTCTGCGCCGGCTATTTCGGCGGCTGGGTCGATTCGGTGGTGAGCTACATCGTGACCACCCGGCTGGCGATGCCGGTGGTGCTGGTGGCGCTGGCCATGGCGTCGCTGGTCGGCGGCTCGCTCAAGGTCGTGGTGCTGGTGCTCGGCTTCCTGCTCTGGGACCGCTTCGCCGTGGTGACCCGGGCCGCCACCCAGCAGATCCGCAACCAGGATTTCGTCTCGGCGGCGCGCGCCTCGGGCCTCACCGACCTGCGGATCGTGCTCCAGGAGATCCTGCCCAACATCCTCAACGCGCTGATCGTCGTGGCGACGCTGGAGATGGCGCACGCGATCCTGCTGGAGGCCGCCCTGTCGTTCCTGGGCCTCGGCGTGCAGCCGCCGCTGCCGTCCTGGGGCCTGATGATCGCCGAGGGCAAGCAGTACATGTTCTTCCAGCCCTGGGTGATCACCATCCCGGGCGTGGCGCTCCTCTTCCTCGTGCTGGCGATCAATCTTCTGGGCGACGGCCTGCGGGACATCACCGCCCCCGAGGCACGGCATTGATGCGGATCGGCTCCGGCGAAGCCCCGCAATGTTTCACGGGAAACACACCATGATGCGAGACGACGCCATCGCACGCGCAACCGAGACCTTCGACTCGGGCGCGTTCCTCGCGCTCCTGCGCGAGGCGGTCGCCTACCCGACCGAGAGCCAGGCGCCGGGGCAGGAAGCCGCCCTGCACGCCTATCTCGACGCCTTCATCACGCCGGTCGTCACCCGCCTCGGCTTCGAGTCCCCCAAAAAATTCGACAATCCGGACGGAGTCCACGGCCCGTTCCTGATCGCCGAGCGGCACGAGGGGCCGGACTTGCCGACCGTGCTGATCTACGGCCACGGCGACACGGTGCGGGGCTATCCCGAGCAGTGGCGTGCGGGGCTCGGCCCCTGGGAGATCGTGGTCGAGGGCGACCGCTGGTACGGGCGCGGCACCGCCGACAATAAGGGCCAGCACGTCATCAACCTCGCGGCCCTGGAGCAAGTGATCGCGGCGCGCGGCGGCCGCCTTGGCTTCAACGTGAAGCTGTTGATCGAGATGGGCGAGGAGGCGGGCTCGCCGGGCCTGCGGCCGTTCTGCCGCGCGCAAGCGGACGCCCTGCACTCCGACGTGCTGATCGCATCGGACGGGCCGCGGCTCAGCGCCGAGCGTCCGACGCTCTTCCTGGGCTCCCGCGGCGCCTACAATTTCGAGCTGAGCCTGAACCTGCGCGAGGGCCCGCACCATTCCGGCAATTGGGGCGGCCTGCTGCGCAACCCCGGCACCGTGCTGGCCTCGGCGATCGCGTCCATGGTCGATGCCCGCGGCAGCATCCGGGTCGAGGCCCTGCGGCCGCCGCCGATCCCCGAGGGCGTGCGCGCGGCGCTGCGCGACATCCGGGTCGGCGAGGATCCGACCGCGCCCACGATCGATGCCGATTGGGGCGAGCCCGGGCTCAGCCCGGCCGAGCGCGTCTTCGCCTGGAACACCCTGGAGGTCCTGGCCTTCAAGACCGGCGATCCGGACGGGCCGCTCAACGCCGTGCCGCCCCATGCCAAGGCGACCCTGCAGCTGCGCTTCGTGGTCGGCACCGATTGGCAGAACCTGATCCAGAACGTGCGCGCGCATCTCGACGCCAACGGCTTCCCGATGATCGAGGTCCGGCCGGCCCGGGCCGCGGAGGTTTTTCAAGCGACGCGGCTGCCGGTGGAAGACCCCTGGGTGGACTGGGCGCTTCTGTCGATCGAGGCGAGCACGGGAAAAAAACCGGCCCTGCTGCCCAATCTCGGCGGCTCGCTGCCGAACGACGCCTTCTCGGAGATCTTGGGCCTGCCGACCCTGTGGGTGCCGCATTCCTACCCGGCCTGCCGCCAGCACGGGCCGGACGAGCACATGCTCGCCTCCAGCACCCGCGAGGGCCTGGCGATCATGGCCGGGCTGTTCTGGGATCTCGGCGAGGCCGGCCCGGACATTTTACGCCGCCGCGCAGCGAGGACCTGATCCATGAGCGAGCCGGTCGTCCGCATCCGTGACCTGACGATCGCGCTCCCCAAGGGCGCCGACCGTCCCTACGCCGTCGAGGGCCTGAACCTCGACCTGGAGCCCGGAAAGATCCTCTGCGTGGTCGGCGAATCGGGCTCGGGCAAGTCGATGAGCGCCTACGCGCTCACCGGCCTGCTGCCCCGGGCACTCAAGCCCGAGGGCGGCTCGATCCTGTTCGAGGGCCGGGACCTGCTGGCCCTGGACGAGCCGGCCTGGCGCGCCTTGCGCGGCCGGCGCATCGCCATGGTGTTCCAGGAGCCGATGACCGCGCTCAATCCGGTGATGCGCATCGGCGACCAGATCGCCGAGATGTTCGAGGCGCATAACCTGCTTACCCGGGCCGAGCGGCGCGCCCGGGCGGTGGCGCTCGCCACCGAGGTCGGGCTGCCCAATCCCGAGGAGGCGGTGCGGGCCTATCCGCACCAGCTCTCCGGCGGCCAGCGCCAGCGGGCGATGATCGCCATGGCGCTGGCCCTGGAGCCGTCGGTCCTGGTCGCCGACGAGCCGACCACGGCGCTCGACGTCACCACCCAGGCCCAGATCCTGCGGCTGATCCGCTACCTGCAGCGCAAGCGCGGGATGAGCGTCCTGTTCATCACCCACGATTTCGGCGTGGTCGCCGAGATCGCCGACCACGTTGCGGTCCTCCAGCGCGGCCGGCTGGTGGAGTCGGGCAGCGCCGAGGCGGTGCTGCGCGATCCCCAGGCCCCCTACACGAAGGCCCTGCTCGCCGCGGTGCCGAGCCTGACGCCGCCCGCGCGCGCGGCCGTCCAGGCGGCCCCCGTGGCCCTGTCGGTGATCGGGCTGTCCAAGACCTACACGACCAAGGCCGGCCTGTTCGGCAAGCCCCGGGTGGTGGCGGCCGTGAAGGAGGTCGCCTTCGACGTGCGGCGCGGCGAGACCCTGGGGCTGGTCGGCGAATCCGGCTCCGGCAAGTCGACCACGGCGCGGCTGGCGATCCGGCTGATCGAGCCCGATGGCGGCACCGTCCGGCTCGGCAGCCTCGACTACACCGCCCTCCGCAGCGCGGAGCTGCGGCAACAGCGCAGCCGCATCCAGATGATCTTCCAGGACCCGTTCGCCTCGCTGAATCCGCGGCGTACCGTAGAGCAGATCATCATCGCCGGCCCGATCGCCCACGGCGTGCCGGCCGCGGAGGCGCGGGAGCGCGCCCGGAGCCTCCTCGACCTGGTCGGCCTCGACCCGAAGGCGGCGGCCCGCTACCCGAATGCGTTCTCGGGCGGCCAGCGCCAGCGCATCGGCATCGCCCGGGCGCTCGCCATGGAGCCGGACGTGCTGGTCGCCGACGAGGCGGTCTCGGCGCTGGATGTCTCGGTCCAACGCCAGGTGCTGGATCTGCTGGAGGACCTGAAGCAGCGGCTGTCGCTGGCGATGCTGTTCATCACCCACGACCTGCGGGTGGCGGCGACGATCTGCGACCGGATCGCCGTGATGCATCGCGGCGCGATCGTGGAGATGCGCGGGACCGCCGACCTGTTCGCTGCCCCGGAGCACGCCTACACCCGCAGTCTGCTGGCGGCGGTTCCGGGGGCCCGCGCTTCGTAGCGGGCGTGCGTGAGACATTCGGTCCCCTCCCTGGGACGCCAGGGATGTCCTGGGACACAGAGACAAGTTTTTTGGACGAACGCCGCCTGTCCCGCTTCGAGCCATTCGATAGAATGGCCGCATTATCGAGGGCCGAGCGCCCTGGCGGATCTACGGCCGACCGAAATGTCCGTCCCCGCTCGCCCCTCGAACGCGGACGGGGATTCTTGACGTGTCGTTCTCAGCCAAGCCCGATGATCCCCGATCCCCGCGCATGCGTCTCCGGCCCGATGCGAAGCCGTCCCGCCGCGCTGGATCGGCGCACCGGGCCGCGCGGAGGCCCGGCACCGGTGACAGCCGCGCGGCTGCGCCGGAGGCTGCCGAACGCATCGGCGCGCGCATCATCTATCTGAGCTGGGCCCAGACCTTCGGCCGCCCGTCGCGGGCCCGGTTGCCCGGGATGATAGCGCGCGTGCTGCCGTTCCGCGGGCGGTAATCGGCGCAGCCTTCCGCCCCGACCGGCCGGCGTCGATCAGCCGTTCGTGCCGGTCCGGCGCTGATCGGCGCGGGCCCCCGGAACGCCGAGGCCGATCGCCTTGGCGAGCGCGGAGCGTTGCGCGGCGTAGCCCGGCGCCGTCATCGGATAATCGGTCGGCAGGCTATAGCGCTCGCGGTAGCGCTCCGGCGTCAGGCCATGGGCGGTCAGGTGGCGCTTCAGCGTCTTGTACGACCGGCCGTCGATGAAGCTGATGATACCGTCCTGCTGGACCGACTTGCGGATCTGCGCCGCCGTCGGCGGCTCGATCACGGGCTCGGCCACGACAGGCAGCTTCCGGTCGAGATTGACCAGCGCACCGTGCACGCTGGCGATGAGTTCCGGCAGGGCGGCCGGCGGGACGGGGTTGTTCGAAACATAGGCCGCGACGACGTCGCCCACCAGCACGGCGAGTTCGATGTGGCTCTCAGGAATCGATTCGGGCACGGCGGAAGATCCAGTCTAAGATTTCGTTTGGGACAGCCTGTCTCCAAAGCAAAAATCATCACAGTGTCAAGATGTTTTCTTGAGCCGATGGCTGGCTCAGGAGAATTTTAATGCATCTCTAAGGAACCCGATTTTCAGACCTTCTGTCTTTATCGAGCGCAGCAGTCATTCTGCTCCAGCTCGCAGGCTCAAATGCAAAGAAAATTTTAAATACGAAACTCAGAACGAAGTTCGTCCTGTTCATAGACTCACCCGATCCCGAGGCCGTGAATGAGCCCGAGGCTGACGGCGACCAGAACGGCCAGCGATGCGGTCACCGCCAGCGTCACCCGACCGCCGACCCGAGCGAGCACGCGGACATCGACGCCGAGGCCCAGGGCTGCCATGGACAGGACCGTGAGCACGCCCGCGAGCTGCGTCAGCGGCTTGACCGCCGCGTCCGGGATCAACCCGAGCGAGCGGGACGTGGCGAGAGCCAGGAAGCCCAGGATGAACCACGGCACCAGTTTGGTCAGGCCGGGGCGTCCCTTCGGACCCCTCGCCTCCGTTCCGGCCTCCTGAGGCAGGCGCGGGGCGATCAGCGAGAACGCCACCACGACGGGTCCGAGCATCAGCACGCGCACGAGCTTGACCAGGGTTCCGACCTGGGTGGAGAGCAGGCTCACCGGCACGGTCGCGGCCAGTACCTGCGGCACCGCATAGACGGTGAGGCCGGCCAGCACGCCGTACTGGTTGTCGCTCAAGCCCGCGAGCGGCACGAACAGCGGCAGCCCCAGCACCATCAGCACGCCGAGCACCGCGGTGAACGCGATGGCGGCCGCGATGTCCTTGGGCTGGGCTCCGATCACCGGCGCCACCGCGGCGATGGCCGAGTTGCCGCAGATGGCGTTGCCGCAGGCTACCAGGATCGCCATCCGGGGCGGCAGGCCGAGGGCCCGGCAGATCGCCACGCTGGCGCCGATGCCGATCACCACGGTGCCGACGATGCCGGCGAGCAGGGCCGGCCCGGAGGCCAGGATCGCTCCGAGGCTGAGCGAGGCGCCGAGCAGGACCACCGCGACCTCCAGAAGCTGCTTGGCCGAGAACGCGATGCCGGTGCGGAACCTTGCATCCGGCGTCCAGGTGGTGCGCACGGCGATCCCGATCAGGATCGCGAGCACCAGCGCCTCGACATAGGGATGGCCGGCGACGCGCTCCTCGACCGCCTGCGCTGCCATGGCCACAGCGGTGATCGCCGCACACAGGCCGATGCCCGGCAGGACGGAGGCGGCGGACGCGTCCCGCGCGGCCGTCTCGGTGGCACCCGTCCGGGACGAGGTTTTGAGACTCACGACGGTCGCTCCGTGGTCGGCATCACGGCAAAGGGAAGAAAACGTTTGTCGCAAATGCGCGCGAGAGAAAGATGCTCTACGTCTGGAGAAATCTTCGGAAGACGCGTCCATTGCATGGCAGGGTTCGGAGCGCGAAATTCACCAGCATGCGCACCACCCCTGACATCCGGTCGACGACGATGGCGTTCGACCCTTTCGGCGAGCCCGTCGCCCAGGGCGTAGCCGATGCGTGCCCGACCGCTGCGGGTGATCGGACCGCCCGTCGGGTCGGTGGTGCAGTGTTCTGGACGCTCGCATTGACGATCCTGGCTGGACGGATCTACGCCTACGACATGCCCGCGGTGCAGAGCGTCGTCGCCTACGCTGCCCAAGCCGTGGCCCTGCGCTGAGGCGCTGCGACCGCTCAATAGGTATCTGCCAGGTCGGCCGCAATCGCGTGGCTGTCCGCCTCGTCGATCGGGGCGTGACAGACCTCGACCATCTTGGCCACTTCCGCATCCCAAAACGCCTTGCCCCGGCCCGGCGGCTGCGTGGCGCTGTGGTGATGCGCCATCGTCGTGTCCTTCATCCGTAGCTCTGGAGAACCGAGTGATCCTGCGCAAGTGCTCTCCGATCCAGCAACCATGGACGCAGCTTTACCTCAGCTGTGTCGCAGGAATTCTGCCCGCTGAGCCCGCGCGTTCTGGACCCAGAATGTTTCACGGGAAACATCGGGTTCTGGTCATACCAGATCTTCAATCTCGGCCATAAAACCTTCCGGGACCCTCAGCTTATCGCGCGCGGGAGACGCCGGCCGCCAGGGTCGGCGCCTCCGCGAGGAAGAGGATCGGCCTGGCCGTCAGGCCTGCATCCCCCAGCGCTGGATGGTCCGGCGCTCGATCGTCTGGAAGATCAGATTCTCGACCACGAGGCCGATCAGGATCACGGTGAGCAGCCCGGCGAACACGTTCGGGATGTCGAGCATGTTCTTGTTCTCGAAGATGAACCAGCCGAGCCCGCCCGCCCCGGAGCTGACGCCGAACACCAGTTCGGCCGCGATCAGGGTGCGCCAGGCGAAGGCCCAGCCGACCTTCAGGCCGGTGAGGATCGAGGGGAACGCCGCCGGGATCAGGATCTTGCCGATCAGCCGCGGGCCCGACAGCCCGTAATTGCGCCCGACCATCCGGAGCGTCCGGCTCACCGAGAGGAAGCCGGAATGGGTGTTGAGCGCGATCGCCCAGGTCACCGAATGGACCAGCACGAAGATCAGGCTGCCGTTGCCCAGGCCGAACCAGATCAGCGCCAGCGGCAGCAGCGCGATCGCTGGCAGCGGGTTGAACATCGACGTCAGGGTCTCGAGGAAGTCGGTCCCGATCCGCGACGCGATGGCGATGCCGGTGAGCAGGGTCGCCAGAACGACGCCGGCGGCGTAGCCCATCAGCAGGACCTTCAGCGAACTCCAGGCTCGGGCCGGCAGGGTGCCGTCGGCGACGGCCCGGAAGAACGCCTCCATGGTGGCCGAGAAGGTCGGGAACAGCAGGTCGTTATCGAGGTAGCGCCCGTAGGCCTCCCAGATTCCGGCGAGCAGGACCAGGATCAGGATCTTGCGCAGCCAGGCCTGGTTGTAGAGGCGCTCGAACACCGAGAGCGGCTTCTCCACCACCGGGGCGCCGTGGGCCTGGCCGGTCTCCCGCACGATCTCGGGGCGGATCGGCTCGACGGCGGCCGGGCGCGGCGGCACGGTCAGGGGAGCACCGGTCAGAACGCGTGCGCTAGACATTCTCCGCCTCCTCGATCTCTTCCGAGAACAGCATCTGCTGGATGCGGCTCTCCAGCCGCAGCGCCGCTTCCGGCGTGGCGGCGCTGTTGAGCTCGGCCTTGACCTCGCCGGGATGGGGCGAGAGCAGCAGGATGCGCGAGCCGAGCTTGATCGCCTCGGGGATCGAGTGCGTCACGAACAGGACCGTGAAGCGCGTCTCCTCCCAGAGCATCATCAGTTCGTCCTGCATGCGCCGCCGGGTCAGCGCGTCGAGCGCCGCGAACGGCTCGTCCATCAGCAGGATGTCGGGCTCCATCGCCATGCCGCGGGCGATGGCGACCCGCTGCTTCATCCCGCCCGACAGGGTGTGCGGGTAGCTGTCGGCGAACTTCGTGAGGTTGACCTTGTCGATGTAGAGGTTGGCCCGCTCCAGCGCCTCACGGCCTTTCAGCCGGCCCGAGGCTTCGAGGGCGAAGATCACGTTCTGCCGGACCGTCTTCCACGGCAGGAGCTGGTCGAATTCCTGGAACACCATCATCCGGTCGGGCCCGGGCTCGGTCACCGAGCGGCCCTTCAATCGGATCTCCCCCTCGGTGGGGGCCATGTAGCCGCCCACCGCCTTGAGCAGGGTCGACTTCCCGCAGCCGGACGGCCCGAGCAGGACGAACCGGTCCCCGGGCCAGACCTTGAAACTCACCCGATAGGTGGCCGTGACGAGGTGGTCGGGCGTCTTGTAGCGGAGCGTGACGCCATCGACTTCCAGCAGAGGCTGACCCGTACCCATCCATCCTCCCTGGCGCCGCGGCTTGGGCCGCGTGTCGCTGACAGCCCGGAGATGGTCCGGACTTCACGGGAAAGTGTAGGGTCGATGCGGAGAGGCTGTAAAGCCTGGTATTCTTAATAAACTAGGATTGCTGTCCGGATTGGGACGGTTGTTTATTTGTCGACGGCGCGTTGCAGGCGATGGATCGAACCAAGGCCGATCGTAAAAAAATCCAGGGCCGTTCCTCCCCAACCCTGAACGACCGCATATTCCGATGGTCCTCGCCGTGCCGTTCGTTCGGGCATGGGGCGCTGAGGTCTTAGGCCCAGGTAGAGACCACAATCGCTGCGGCAGCAGCATTCAGATGATCGTCTCGATGCCCTTGTTGGCAGCGAGTGAGAGGAGCTTGAGCGAGGGACCGCTTGGCTTCTTCTCACCCCGCTCCCATTGGCTCACCAACGATGTCGTCACGTTCAGGGCGAGCGCGAAGATCGCCTGACTCATCTTGGCCGTCTCCCGGATCTGCCTGATTGCCTCCGGGGCCAGGGGCTCCACAGGGGTAAGGCAGGCGACATCGAACCGGCGCATCGTCGCCTTGTCGATCGCTCCAACTGCGTAGGAATCCGTGACGGCCGCGTGAAGCGACTGGAGCGCATCACTGCGGTACGTCTTCTTCGCGCTGCTCATCGTCGATTCGCCTCCATCCGCGCTCGGCAACAAGGCGGGAAAAGTATTCTTCGGTATGCTGGGCCAACTGCTCGGCATAATCGCGGAACGCGTCCTGCTCGCGCTTGGTTAGGTTCGCTTTTCTGTTCTTGGCGAACATATGGATGAACACGGAGGTTTCGCCGCGCCTGTAGAATAGGATGGTTCGGAAGCCCGCCGACCGTCCCTGCCCTCGGCGTGCGACGCGCTGCTTGATGAGGTAACCGCCGAGCGGTCCGTCGATCTAGTTCCTCTCCGCACGAGCGACGGCTTCGCGCAAGGCATCGTCGGAAACATCGGCTTTCTCAGCAATTTTTGAGAAAGCTGATGTGACGTAAATCTTCATGATAGCCTCGCCGGGCCTGGGCCCGATACGAACGCTATCCAATCCTATGCCTCACGACAGACTTGTGAACCTTGCTGGCTTACGCGCGATCTTGGCCCTGACCGCGCAAGAGATGATCCTGACCGCCGCGCTCATCAATTTATAGCACTGAGTGTGACACTTCAAGGCAAACTAGCCTGCGCATTCCGCAGAGCCCGTCCCAACCTCAAACCGGGTGCCACCATTGGCCCCGCAGCACCACGCCCTCGGAAACAATCCGCTGGGCGCCGGTCATGTGCTCGCCCCTTGTATCCACGTAATCGAATGCGCCGTCCCGCACCGACAGCACGGTGGCGTCGCCGAGCGCCCCGACCTTCAGGGTGCCGTACTCCATCCGCTTGAGCGCCACCGCGGCGTTGACCGTGGAGGCGGCGATGACCGCCTGCAGGCTCATGCCGAGGCAGAGCATCTTCGACATGGTGGTGACCTGATCGAAGGCCGGCCCGTCGATGCAGAGCTGGTGCACGTCGGACGAGATCGTGTCCGGCAGGAAACCACCCGCCAGCATGGCCCGGGCGGTCTTGAACGCGAACGAGCCCTTGCCGTGGCCGATGTCGAACAGCACGCCCCGGGCCCGGGCCTCGCGCAGCGCCGGCTTGACCGCCCCCTGCGCGGTCACGGGCGCGTTCGGGAACGGCCGGAAGGCGTGGGTCAGCACGTCGCCGGGGCGCAGCATCGCGAGCACCTCCTCGTAGCTCGGCGGCGGCTCGTCGATATGGGCCATCAGCGGCAGGCCGGTCTCGTCCGCGACCTGGAGGGCGATGTTGAGCGGCGCGGTGCCCTGGTCGCCGGAGGAGTTGCGCCCGACCCGGACCTTGATGCCGACGATCACGTCCCGGTTGGCCTCGGCCACCTCCACGGCCTCGCGCGGCGCCATCAGACGCGGATCCTGGCTCTCGCCGACCATGATCGTCTTGGAGAAGGCGAAGATGCCGGCGAACGACACGTGGAGATAGGCGAGGATGCGCGCCTCCGACCGGTCGATCACGTGCTTGCGAAATCCGGGAAAATTGCCCGGCCCGGCGCTGCCGGTATCGACCGAGGTGGTCACCCCGGAGGTGCGGCAGAAATCGTCGGCGTCGATGCCGATCGAGGTGCCGCCCCAATAGACATGGGTGTGGAGGTCGATCAGCCCGGGCGTGACGATCGCGCCGGCCATCTCCCGCACCTGCGTGCCCGGGCCCGCGACCAGATCGCGGCCGAAGCCCGAGACGCGGCCCTCCGCGAAGGCGACGTCGCAGACGCCGTCATGGTTCTGCGACGGGTCGATCACCCGCGCGCCCTTGAGGATGAGGTCGTGCTGCACGGCTGTCTCCGCTCCGATCTCAGGCGGCTTCGGCGGCCACGGTGTCTTCGTTGAGGTGGCAGGCGGCCAGATGGCCGGCGCCCACGGAGTCGAGGCGGGGCTCCTCGACCCGGCAGCGCTCGAAGGCCTGCGGGCAGCGGGTGTGGAAGCGGCAGCCGCTGGGCGGGTCGATCGGGCTCGGCACGTCGCCCTTGAGCACGATGCGGGTGCGCCCGGCCCCGGGCTCCGGGATCGGCACCGCGGAGAGCAGAGCCTGGGTGTAGGGGTGCTTCGGGGACAGGAACAGCTCCCGGCGCGGGCCGATCTCGACGATCTTGCCGAGATACATCACCGCCACCCGGTGGGTCATGTGCTCGACGATGGCGAGGTCGTGCGAGATGAACAGCATGGCGAGGTCGAGCTCGCGCTGCAGGTCGCACAGCAGGTTGACGATCTGGGCCTTCACCGAGACGTCGAGCGCCGAGACCGCCTCGTCGCAGATGATCAGGTCCGGCTCGGCGGCGAGCGCCCGGGCGATGCCGATGCGCTGGCGCTGGCCGCCGGAGAATTCGTGGGGCCAGCGTCCCAAGGCCTCCCGCGGTAGGCCGACCCGCTCCATCAGGGCGGCGAGCTTCGCCTCGAGGTCGGCCGAGCCCTTGGCCAGGCCGAAATTGCGGATCGGCTCGGCCAGGATCGCCCGCACCCGCATCCGCGGGTTGAGCGACGAGAACGGGTCCTGGAACACCATCTGCATCCGCCGCCGCAGGGGCCGCAGGGTGCCGGCGGAAAGGTCGTCGATGCGCCGGCCGGCCAGCACCACCTGTCCGGCCGTGGGGACGTAGAGGCGCATCAGCGCCTTGGCGACCGTGGACTTGCCGCAGCCGGATTCACCGACCAACGACAGGGTCTCGCCGCGATCCACCGTGAAGGACAGGCCGTCCACCGCCTTGAGCACCCGGGTCGACCGGCCGAATAGGCCGCCGCCGAGGGAAAAGTGCTTTTTGAGGTCGTTGACCTGGAGGAGCGTGCGGGCGGTCGTGGTCACGGGCAGGTCTCCGTGACGAGACGAGAAAAGGCGCGCGCAGCGCGTCCCCTCCCCCCCCTGCGGGGGAGGGTGGCCCTCGCGTCAGCGAGGGTCGAGAGAGGGGCTGCGCGACGGTGCCGGATGTAGCGGTCACCGCGCCCTGTCCGGAAGCGGCGCTCTCCTCTCCCCCCCTGCTCCGCAGGGTACCCTCCCCCGCAGAAGGGGGAAGGGAAAGCGCGCGGCCGCATCGAGAGGCCCGACTCGGCGGTCTCATGAAAAAAAATCATGCCGCGAGGGCGTCCTTGGGCGCGTAGTGGCAGGCGGCGAGGTGGGCCGGGGCCTTCGGCTCCAGGGCCGGGGCGTAGGTGCGGCACAGGTCGGTCACGTCCGGGCAGCGGCCGGCGAAGACGCAGCCCTCGATCCGCTGCTTCAGGCTCGGGACCATGCCGGGGATCTCGGCGAGCCGCTCGGTGGCGCCGTGCTCGACCGCGCCGAGCTTGGGCACCGCCCCCATCAGGCCACGGGTGTAGGGATGGCGCGGCGCCCGGAACAGGTCGCGGACCGAGGCCTCCTCGACCTTCCGGCCAGCATACATCACCACCACCCGGTCGGCGACCTCGGCGACCACGCCGAGATCGTGGGTGATCAGCATGATCGCGGCGCCGACCCGGCGCTTCAGGTCGCGCATCAGGTCGAGGATCTGGGCCTGGATGGTCACGTCGAGCGCCGTCGTCGGCTCGTCGGCGATCAGGAGTTTCGGCGAGCAGGCGAGCGCGATGGCGATCATCACCCGCTGGCGCATGCCGCCCGAGAGCTGGTGCGGGTATTCCCGCACCCGGCGCACCGGCTCGGGGATGCCGACCAGCGTCAGCATCTCCACCGCCCGCGCCTCGGCCTCACGCCGGCTCAGGCCCTGGTGCAGCCGCAGGGTCTCGCCGATCTGGCGGCCGACGGTGAGCACCGGGTTCAGGCTGGTCATAGGCTCCTGGAAGATGACGCTGATGTCGTTGCCGCGGATCTTGCGCATCGCCTTGATGGGCAGGTCGAGGAGATTTCGCCCCTCGAACCGGATGGCGCCGGCGATGCTGGCCGGCGGCTCGGGCAGGAGCCGCAGGATCGACATCGCGGTCACCGACTTGCCGCAGCCGGATTCGCCGACGATCGCCAGGGTCTCGCCGGCCTGGATCGCGAAGGACACGCCGTCCACCGCCCGGTTGGCCCCGTCGGGGGTGCGGAAATGGACCTGCAGGCTCTCGATGGAGAGGAGGGGTACGCCGCTCACGCCGGGGCTCCTCATGTATCCAGCCTCATGCGTCTTTGGCCATGCGGGGATCGAGGGCGTCGCGCAGGCCGTCGCCGACGAGGTTCACCGCGAGCACCGTCATGGACAGGAAGATCGCCGGGAACAGGATGATGTAGAACTTCACCTGCCAGAGGGCCCGGCCCTCGGCCATGATGTTGCCCCAGGACGGCGTCGAGGGCGGCACGCCCGCGCCGATGAACGACAGGATCGCCTCGGTGATCATCGCGGAGGCGCAGATGTAGGTCGCCTGCACGGTCATGGGCGCCAGGGTGTTGGGCAGGATGTGGCGCCAGATGATCGCCGGCATGCGCGTGCCCGTAGTCACGGCAGCCTCGACATAGGGCTGCTCGCGCAGGGACAGCACGACGCCCCGGACCAGCCGGGCGACCCGGGGGATCTCCGCGATGGTGATGGCCACGATCACGTTCTGGACCGAGCCGCGGGTGAGCGCCATCAGGGTGATGGCGAGCAGGATCGGCGGGATCGACATCATGCCGTCGACGATCCGCATGACGATGCCGTCGAGCCAGCGCACCATGCCGGAGATCAGCCCGACCGCGAGCCCCGCCACCGAGGCGAGGAGCGCCACCGAGAAGCCGACCAGCAGCGAGACGCGGGCGCCGTAGACCACGCGCGAGTAGATGTCCCGGCCGAGCATGTCGGTGCCGAACCAGTACTGGGCCGAGGGCACGCGGGTGCGCTTGGCGGGCGCCAGGGCGGTGGGATCGACGGTGCCGAGATAGGGGGCGAGCAAAGCCATCAGGAACACGATCAGCAGCAGCAGGCCGCCTGCCACGATGGTCGGGTTGCGGCGCACATAGGTCCAGACCGGCCCCCGGCGTTTGCGCGCCGGGATCACGTCCGGCATCGGCGTAGCGACCGCGATGCCGGCAGGCGGCGGCGCCTTGAGCGGCGGGCCCTTGGCGAGGGGCGGACCGGAGAGAGGCGCGACGGTCGCGGTCAATAGCGGATCCTCGGGTCGAGCAAGGTGTAGAACAGGTCGATGGCGAGGTTCACCAGCACGTAGACGAAGCTGAACAGCAGGACGACGCCCTGGATGACCGGGTAATCGCGCCGCAGGATCGCATCGACGGTGAGGCGCCCGAGGCCGGGAATCGCGAACACCGTCTCGGTGACCACGGCGCCGCCGATCAGCAGGGCGATGCCGATGCCGATCACGGTGACGATCGGCACCGCGGCGTTCTTGAGGGCGTGGATGAACAGCACCGGCCCCTGCGCCAGCCCCTTGGCCCGGGCGGTGCGGACGTAATCCTGGCTCAGCACGTCCAGCATGGTCGCCCGCGTCACCCGGGCGATCAGCGCGATGTAGACGAGGCCGAGCGTCACCGCGGGCAGGATCAGGTTCGCGAACCACGGCCACAGGCCCTGCTCGATCGGCGTGTAGCCCTGCACCGGCAGCCAGCCGAGCTCGAGGGCGAACACGTAGGCGAGCACGTAGCCGACCACGAAGACCGGCACGGAAAAACCCAGCACGGCGAGGCCCATGACCAGCCGGTCGATCAGGCTGCCGGCCTTCCAGGCCGCCACGACGCCGAGCGGCACCGCCACCACGATCGCCAGGATCAGGGTCACGAGCATCAGCGACACGGTCGGCTGGACCCGCTGGCCGATCATCGTGGTGACCGGCAGGTTGGTGAAGATCGAGGTGCCGAGATCCCCGTGGAGGATCTGCCAGGACCATTCGCCGAACCGCACCAGGAACGGCCGGTCGAGGCCCAGCGAGGCGCGGATCCGCGCCACGTCGTCCGGCGTCGCCTGATCGCCCGCGATGATCGCGGCCGGATCGCCGGGGGCGAAGTACAGGAGGCTGAAGACGAACAAGCCGACCACCGCCATCACCGGGATGGTGGCCAGGATGCGCCTGCCGATATAGCCGAGCATAGGTCTCCCCTATCTCATCGGTTGCCCGCGCCCCGGGCGGCATCCGGCTGGGGCGCAGGTCCCCTCTCCCGTGCGGGAGAGGGACAGGGTGAGGGGACAGATCTTTCCGGAGAGGGCGCATCCCTCACCCCAGCCCTCTCCCGCACGGGAGAGGGGGCGCGTCGCGCCGAACGGGACGATCGCGGGATGTTTCATCACGCCTTCGACACGCCCCAGGTGAACGGGATCGGCCCCTTCACGATGCCCGAGACCGATTTGCGCCAAGCCTGGTAGCCGAGGAAGAACCCGGTCGGGACGTAGACCACGCCTTCGCAGGCCGCCGCGTTGACCTTGTCGATGGCGGCCTTCTCGGCGGCCGGATCGGCCGCGTCGAACCACTCGGCGATGGCCGTCTCCACGGGCGGGACGTTCGGCCAGCCGAACCAGGCCTTGTCGCCGCCGGCGCGCACCGCCGGGTAGCCGGCCGGATTGATGGCGTCGGCGCCCGCGTGCCAGGTGTGGAACATGTTCCAGCCGCCCTGGGCCGGCGGCGCCTTGGAGGCCCGGCGGCTGCCGGTGGTGCCCCAGTCGGTGGCGACGAAATCGACGTTGAAGCCCATCTGCTTCAGCAGGTCGGCGGTGATGTCGCCCTGCGCCTTGGTGATCCCCTGGTCCTGCGCCACGACGCAGACCACCGGCTCGCCCTTGTAGCCGGCTTCCTTGAGCAGCTTCTGTCCGAGCTTGATGTCGCCCTTGCCGACCTGGGCGCCCCCAGCCTCGGTGTAGAGCGGCGTGCCCGGGGTGAAGAAGCCCGGCAGCGGCTTCCACAGGCTGTCGTCGTCGCCGACGATCGCCCGCATGTAATCCTCCTGGCTCATGGCGGTCAGGACGGCCTGGCGGATCTTCGGGTTGTCGAACGGCGGATAGAGGTGGTTCATCCGGAACGACCCGATATTGCCCAGCGGGTCGGCGATATCGACGTTGAGGTTGGCGTTCTTGCGCAGCAGCGGGACGAGGTCGGAGATCGGGTTCTCCCACCAGTCGACCTCGCCGTTCTGCAGCGCCGCCGAGGCGGTGGCCGCGTCCGGCATGATCACCCACTCGACCCGGTCGACCAGGATCTGCTTGCCCCCGGCCAGCCAGGAATTCGGCTCCTCGCGAGGTTTGTAGTCGGCGAACTTCTGGAACACGGCGCGGGCGCCCGGCACCCATTCGTTGCGCACGAAGGTCATCGGGCCGGAGCCGACATAGTCGGTGATCTGCGTGAACGGATCGGTCTTGGCGATCCGCTCCGGCATGATCAGGGCCATCGGGGCGTTGGTCTTGCCGAGCGCGTAGAGGAGCTTCGGGAACGGCTTCTTCAGGCGCCAGCGGAAGGTCCGGTCATCGGTGGCGGCAAGCTCGTCCTGGATCCCCCGGATCATGAGGCCGATCGGGTCCCGGGCCATCCAGCGGGTCAAGCTCGCCACGACATCCTTGGCGAGAACCGGTTCGCCGTCGTGGAATTTCAGGCCGGGCCGGAGCCGGAAGGTCCAGGTCAGCTGGTCGCCCGTGACCTCCTCGGCCTCGACCATCTGGCGCTGCGGCGTCAGCTGCGCGTCGACCCCGTAGAGCATGTCCCAGACGAGGGTGCCGGCGTTGCGCACCACGTACTGCGTACCCCAGATCGGGTCGAAATTGGCGAGGTTCGCCTGGGGCACGAAGCGCAGCACCTTGGTGCCCTGCGCCAGAGCCGGCCTGGCGATCTGCGGCGCGGCCAGCCCGATGGCGGCCGAGCCCTTGAGGAACGTCCTGCGGTCCATCGTGATCTCCTGGCCGGTGCGGGCCTCGGCCCGGCCGCCGGCCTGCATCTCGGGTGCGGCGTGTGAAGGGTTCGACGAAAGGCGCTGTCTCCGGACCGTCATTTCAGCCCGAAACGGGCCAAAATGTTACAGACGCTGCAGCATGCGCCAGTTCTCGGCTATCGCAAGACGGTTTTGGGGAATTGAATTCTCGTTCCCCGCCTCATGCACGCGCCCGCACCGTCCCGCCCACCGGAGGCGGGACGGCGGCTGGACCGGAAAACGGGGTGCGGTGGGGTCGGCGGTCATCGTGCTCACGGACGCCGTCTCGCAAGCCTCGCGCCATCATGCGCGAAAAAGAATTCATAATTCAGCGTGACAGCCCGGTCGGGCTCGCGGGGTTACCCGTCTGCGGCGGCAGCCCAGAGTCCGAAGGCGCACTGCGCCTTTCGCTCGACGAGCTGCGGTGTTCATAAATCGCATTCCGGATGAGGGCACAGCCGGACACAGGCGTCTCTCCCTCCCCCCCCTCTGCGGGCTATAGGCTATACAGGTTTCGGTCAGAGCCGTGGTCCTGCCGCTGGCGGAGGAGGCGCAGGTCCCCTCTCCCGTGCGGGAGAGGGACAGGGTGAGGGGTGCGACATCTCCGGAAAGTCTTGGCCCCTCACCCAACCCTCTCCCGCACGGGAGAGGGGGCGCGTCGCGGCCTGCAACAGCGCCGGTGCCTCAAAACTGTGTAGGCCGTAGCTCTACGGAGGAGGGAACCGCGCTTGGGGTTAGCCTTGGCTCACATCCGGCAGCGATGTGTGAACGTCGTAGCCCGCACGGGAGAGGGCGTCTCCGGTTTCAGCCCACCTGCCGCAGATGCGAGCCGCGCGCTCCGGCTTCCGCCTGCTGGGCGCGGATGAAGGCGGCGATCCGGGGGGCGATGACCGTGCGGTAGCGGGAGCCGTTGAACACGCC
>NZ_JAKSYL010000192.1 GCF_022829515.1 Methylobacterium sp. J-048 | reverse complement strand
CCAGACATGGTTGGGCCGCTCTGGCCGCAGGCGCACGCACGAGCCGTCGTTGAGCCAGAGGCGGGCCCGCTTCGGCTGTCGGGCTGGGACCTTGAGACTCTCCCGCCGCCAGATCCCCTCATCCTGAGCCTGTCGAAGGATCGACCCGCTTCGCGTTGATCGTCCAGCCGTCGCGCCGGAGCAGCGCGGTGATCCGACGGTACCCGTAGCGCCCATACTGGAGAGCCAGCGCGACGATGGCGGCGGTCAGTGCGGCCTCGTCCTCGACCACCACGGCGCACTTGCGTTGCGTCGATCCTTCGACAGGCTCAGGATGAGGGGTGCTGACCCAGCACGCGGCAAGCGAACCGTTCCGACACGCCATGCTCGGCCACGACGTCGTCGACGCAAGCCCGGCGGCGACCCGGGCTCAGAAGTTTCCCGAAGCCGCCTGCTTCAGGATGAGCTTCTCCAGGGTCAGGTCCGAGATCGCCCGACGAAGACGCTGGTTCTCCGTCTCCAAAGATTTCAATCTCCTGACTTGATCACCCTTGAGGCCGCCGTACTCGGAGCGTCAGCGGTAATACCTGACCTCCGTCACCTCAAGGGACCGGATTGCTTCGGCAACCTTGCGTCCCTGCGAGACCGGAACATCAACCTGCCGCAGCTTGGCGACGATCTCCTCAGCCGTAGGCTTCTTCCGTCCCATGACACCATCCTCCACATGGCGCAAAGCCATACCTCAGGGAGGACCACTTTTCAGGGGGCAGGCCAGATCTTAGAGCTGGCGAGGTATGGCTCTCTGGGTTCCAAGCCGTAGGAGGCAAGGTTGGACGCGGCTTACATCTCGGCGATGTTCGGCCTGGGTGGGGCCACCATAGGAGCGTTGGCGTCGTTCATGACGACGTGGATGACCCACAGAAGTCAGTTCCAGGACAAGATCCGCGAGGCTGAGCGGGCGAGGCGCATCGAGTTGTTCAACGAGTTCATCACGGAGGCCGTCCGCCTCTATGGCGATGCACTCAGTCATGAGCGGGACGATGTCGGCGATCTGGTCCTGCTCTACGCCCTGCTGGCAAAGATGCAGCTCACCGCCTCGCAAGCCACCGTGGATGCAGCAGAGGCGGTCATAGACCGTGTCATCGACACCTACCTCGGCCCTAACCAGAACCTCCATGAAATTCGCGAGCTTGCCCGCGACGGTAAGCTCAACTTCCTCACGGAGTTCGGGACGGCTTGCCGTGCGGATTTGCAGGCGTCGCTCAACGAGATCAGGTAGCCTAGCTCAAAGCAGTCGATGCATTCATGTGATCGGCGCTGATCAGCGAACCGATCAACCGCCAGAGCGCCTGATGCTCTGGCCCGTTGCGGCCGGATGCGAGGAAGGTCGCCAGACTGAAATCCGTCACATGGCCCCCCGAGGCGATATTGCCGGTGTGCCGAACGAAGCTGTGCCCCGTCGTGGGGTCGAACAGCAGGTGCCAGAGGTCGCCATTCGGACTGGCGTAGATCAGGCGATTGGGTTCGGAAGGGCTCATGGTCGTCCTCCGGCGTGACGACAGGTGGCGCGGGTCGCACCGAACCGGCCTCGTCAGCGGTCCCATCGCGGCTACATAGCAGAGATGCGCAGCTTCATCCTCGCCGTCAGCCTCATCGCTATCGCCGCCCCCGCCTCGGCGCAGGCGCCTAACCGCGGCAACGCGGACCTACAGACCAACTGTGCGGGTGACGCCCTCGCGTTCTGCGCCGGCATCGATCCGAACAGCCCGCAAATGGACGCCTGCTTCAAGAAGAACATGAGCCGGATGTCGCCAGAGTGCCGTCGCGCCATCGATGCCTACGAGAAGGGCGGCGGTAAGTAGCCACGCGACCGTTCGGTCACAGCCCGAATGCCGCGGAGGGGGCGAGCCCCGGCTCCGTAAGCGGACGGGATAGATTACCGAGCCGAGCCGTTAGCGCATCGACAAACTCCTCCGACCGGGCATCCAATATGCGAAGCATTATCCTGGCACTCGGCCTCATCGCTGTCGCGGCTCCCGTTCTGGGAGCCCCTGACGCGTCAGCCTCAAAGCGTGGCAACACAGATCTGAAGACCTACTGCTCCGGCGATGCGGTCACGTTCTGCAGCGGCGATGATCCGGACAGCCCAGAGATGGACGCCTGCTTCAAGAAGAACATGGACAAGATTTCGGAAAACTGCCGGCGTGCGATCAAGGCCTACAAGGGTGGTGGCGGCAAGTAGCACCGTCACCATGCTTGAGCCGGCGCAGCGGTAGGGAGCGTGCTGCCAACCTCACGATCGCCTGACCCTTCCCAATCCGGAACCACCGCCGGCCCTCATCATGGCTCTTCGGCTAACCGGACCGTAACACGCTGCCGGGACGCCGGTGAGATTGTCGACCTCCCCCGTCGGCCTGTGATCAGATCGGGCGGCGGGGCCGAGCCGGATCCCCGCAAGCTCGCAGACCGATCAAAACAACGCTGGCGTGGTAAACGAGTAGTCGAGCTTTACGCCAAACTGGAATTGATCCGGACTGCCAAACGGGCGACGGACCAGAGGGCTGTCGCCGGATGCACCCAGGATTCGCGTGTAGCCAGCAAAGGCCGTGTACGCCCACGTCTCGTTCTGCGTGTAAGTCACGGCGCCGAGCACGCCCGCCGAGTAGAAGCTTCGCGGGTCGTAGGGCGTGACCCGGCCGTTCAGGGCGGCTTCGGCCGGTGACACGCCGAAATACTTCCGGGCGAAGCTGGCATCTCCGATATTGAAGCGTGGGCCGATGGAGAACAGAAGCTTTTCCGTCGGGATCAGATAATCGGCCGCGACCGAGCCGACCGTGCCGTGATGTCCGTAGACGCCCTGCCGAGCCTCGACGCGGGTGCGGATGAAGGAGACGGGGTAGAACTCCGCGAACACGCCGGGCTCGACGGCGAACCGCGCGTCGCGGAGCCCGAACAGGTGGCGTCGGTCGTCGCCATAGTAGCGGCCGGGCACGATGCGAGCGGTCGGCCCGATGCGAAACACCGGATCATCATAGAGGGACAGACTGAAGCCGTCGTCCGGAGCCGAGAAGCGTCGCGGTTCTCCGAGACGACGAATGTCGATGGAGGGATAGCCGACAGGCGTGTAGTCGCTGGCGCCAGGATAACGGGGTACGACCTGTAGCGACCCGCTGACGGTCACCACCCAAGTGCTTGGATCGACTTGAGTAAAGGTCGGCACTGGACGCGGCAGGACCGCGCTAAGATCTGCGGCATGCGGCGCCGTCGTACCGCATACGGCAAGGAGTGCGCCTGCGCTGAGAAGGGCGCAGAACCGCAGGGTACGGTGAGGCGATGATGTCATGGCCACGCTTTATGGCGCCTTTTCATCCCGCCCGCATACGCATGACGCGCAACTCTCGCCCAAACGACTCGTAATAGGACCGGCCGTGACGATTCAGCAACGTTCCGCTCGGGGCGGATCCCCACACTGATCCCGAGCCGACCAATCAGGCCTGGGCTTCGGAACGCTATCCAAACCCGCTCACTTTGATGGTGCCGGCTTCTAGCCGCTGCACAAGGACCGGGCTATCAAACCGGCGGCCGTTCAATCCAGATGAACAGCGCTGTCGCAACCACTAGGACAGCCCCGAATATGCAGGCCGCATGGAAATCTCCGCGGCCCTGAGGCGCCCTTCCAAGCCCAGACATGATCAGCTTTCCAGCCGTGACGACGCTAGCACACCCTGAACATACGATGATTGCGAGAAGGAACCAGCCGGCAGGAGTCTGAGGCATGGCCCACTGTACTATGGCCAATCGGAAAGCGTCCATTTTACCAGCCGGGCGGCCATATCGGCCCGGCGCGCCCGGCCGCTCGGCGGCATGTGGCGCGATAGCGTCAGATCTGGATCTCTTCGGCATGCAGGCCACCAGCCCGCAGGTGATCCGGGATATCGGCATGATCGTAGTACCCGGCTTCGTGAGCCATGGCGTCGAGCGCTGCGATCGGGTCGGCGGCCGAGCCGGTCCAGAGGATCGTGCCTGTCGCCACCTGGCGGATCTGAAACACCCTCATCGCCACCTCTCCCACATATGTTGAGCGATCAAGCGTAGCGGCTTCTTCGACGTTCCGGTGCTACCTCAATCGGTCAGCATGCCGCATGGGCGGGCCGTGTTCGTTTCTGAGCCACCGGAGCGTCCGCCAGCGGCCGACGCCTGCCGGCACAAGGACCATCAGCGCGGCCCCAATCGTGATCGTGCCGGTGGGGGTATGCCGAACCGAGACTCGTTGGAGTCGAAATCAGGGCCATGGGATCTTCCATCGGGTCCTGGTGGCGGCTTCACCGGCCGAGAACCCATGCTTGTAGCCGGCCTTGTAGATGCCAGACAGGATCGCGGCGATGCATGCCCCGATCACGAGTTGGTCGAGCAGCGACAGGGAGTTGAACCAGGCCCACAACACCATGCCGCTATCCCTCGAGCCCTGGATCGACGCGACGCATGAACCGGAGCGTCATCCGGTGGCAGTCCCTGACCCATTCCAGCGCCAGGGTACGACGCCAGAGGGCGATGATCTCGTGACCCGGCAACAAGCAGGGCTCACAATAGCGAAAGCGGCCGCTGTCTCTCAACGTCTCGGCCATGCCGCGGTCGGCCGGAGCCATCAGGTTGCATCCTTGCAAGCCAAGGGCGTGGTCGTGTCTTGGAGAGTGCTCGGCAGGAGGCTGAGCGCGGCGGCTACAAAGGCTGCGCCTGACCCAGGCCCAACCCATGCTGAGCAGCCCGGCGCCTGGCCGCATGGCCTGCCGACAGTATACCTTGCGTAGCGCGCCCGGATGTCAGCCGGCCTCGCCCCCAGCCTGCTCCCGAACCCCGTCGCGATTTGGCACGACGCCATCGAGAACATCTCCCCGCGCGCCTCGCCCTGCCGGCACCTGACATCGGCGTAGCGAGCCGCGATGCGGGAGTCGGCGCTCGACTTCTGCACCCGCCTCGGCGCAGAGGCGCATGGTCTGGGCTGGACAGCACCGCAGCTGTTCGGCGTCCATCCCGAGCACGGCACGCTCCGGGTCGAGTACTGCGGCGCGCTGATGGTCGCCGGCAAGGAGGTGCATGCGATTGAGGCGGATCGAGTCGTTTTCGAACGAACTGCAGCCTACCGGAACACGCCCGGCAAGGTGTTGGGCCCGCCGATCTGGGAATTTAAGACGCCGGCCGGGTAAGGTTCTCACAGCCTCTAAAAGCCTCGAGCCCAGGCATATCCTTCACGATAATGTGTGTATCAGAATTTTATTGCCAATTCCATTGAAAACATGGAACCTATCGACGACCCATCACGGGATCGTGAGGGATTGCTCGGCATTACGCTGCAGCCCATCGGAATTTCAGCCCAATATTTAATCGATGTAACACCTCAGGAAACAATGCGATACAATGTTTGTTTCTGATCATCGCTGAATTTTCCGGCTACTGGGCGGTCTTTTGTTGCCCAATAAACACATCGACTTCGAACTCTACCTGAAGTGGATTAAGCCTCATTGTTCAAACGTGGCGGCTAGCTCATGCTGCTCATGCATCGGGGCGCCCCAAAGCGAGAGCCCACGCGAGCCTGCCACCGGATGCAGGTCGAGATGCACCTTGCGGCGAGATCCGGGAAACGGGCGCTGCCGCACACCACGGGTCTCGAAGCTCTGAGGATGTCGATGAGGTTCTTGAAAAGCTCGCTGCTTGCGTCTGCTGCAGCATTCGTGGCGGTGGGGGCAGCCCATGCCGCAGACCTGCCGGTCAAGAAGGCGGTCCCGATCGAGTACGTTCGGGTCTGCGGCGCCTACGGGGCCGGATTTTTCTACATTCCCGGCACCGACACATGCCTGCGTCTCTCCGGCCGCGCCCGGTTCGAGGGCGGCTATCAGGCCAGCTACACGCGCCAGGCGGGCACCAATGCCGGTGACACCTCCGGCTACCAGGGCCGCATGCGCATCAACCTCGATGCCCGCACTCAGACCGCCTACGGCACCCTGCGCGCCTTCGTCCGCCTCGATGCCGGCGCCCGCACCGGCTATTCCGGCGTCGGCCAGTCCGGAACCCAGCAGCGCATCGGCCAGGCCTATGCTGGCATCGGCACCGACAGCTTCGGGCGCGACTCGCAGTTCGTGAACGTCGACAAGGCGTTCATCCAGTTCGCCGGCCTGACCGCCGGTCGCGCGTCCTCGTTCTTCGACTTCTACGCCCACGATTTCGAGATCTCGGCGGCAACCGCCGGCTCGGACATCGCCTCCACCAACCTGCTCGCCTACACGGCGACCGTCGGCGACGGTCTCGTCGCCACGATCTCGATCGAAGACCCGGTTTTCCGCCGCACCCCGATCTTCTCGCCGTTCAACGTCGGCGCCACGGTCAGCTCCGGCAGCGTGTCGAACTTCGGCGTGACCAACCAGCCGACACCGGTGTTCGTCGGGTACACCAATGGGATCGCGACCCGATACGGCAACGTCGACAGCATCGAGCGCGAGCGTCTGCCCGACTTCGTCGGCGCCTTGCGCCTCGATCAGGCCTGGGGTTCTGCCCAGCTCTCAGCTGCCACGCACGAATTGAACGTCGGCAACCTGTCCACCGCCGCCAGCACCGGCACGGGCAACATCATCGCCCCGGCGCATACCAGCAACGTCCAGGGCTGGGCGGTGCAGGGCGGCATCAAGATCAACACCCCATTCATCGCACCCGGCGATTCCTTCTACATCCAAGGCGCCTATGCCGACGGCGCGCAGCTCTATACGGGTTATTCCAACTATACAGGCTCTTATACGCAGAGCACGACCACTATCCAGGGTCAAAAATTCGCACAGTATTTCTCAGATGCGAGCATCAATCCGTTCACTGGCCAGCTGCAGACATCGACTAGCTTCAGCGCCGTGGCGTCGTACCTGCATTACTGGACCCCGGAATGGCGTTCGGCCTTCTTCGGCTCCTATGGCGAGCAGAGCTTCTCGAACGGTGCCCGTCTGGCACAGGGCGCCGCCTACACCCTCGTGAGCGGTCTGGCGGGTAGCAACCCGTTCGGGTCCAACGCGGTGGGCACGCCCGGCACCCGATTCTACCAGCTGAGCCAAGCGCTGCGCGATACCTACCAGTTCGTCGCCGGCGCGAGCCTGATCTGGTCGCCGGTGAAGGACCTCGATATCGGCGTCGAGGGCTTCTACACGCAGATCGGCCTGAAGAGCGGCCGGGCAATCGATCTTGACAAGAGCCCGACCGCCTACGCGAACATCGCGGCCATCAACGCGGGTACCTTTGCGGTTGCAACTGCGTCGAAGGACTCGGTCTCGCAGGTTCGCTTCCGCGTTCAGCGCGATTTCTAGTTTCCCAGATCGAGATCGGATTTCTCCAAAGCTCCGGTCTTGATGTCCCCGTGCAAAGGGACCTTAACTGCCCGGTCTCACGGCCGGGCTTTTTTTGATCAACACCGTTGCAATATGCCAGCCCCGATCGCCGTCGCTGCCGTGTGCTCGTGGCGATGAGCGTAGCACCAGACGCTATTTATGGGATGCAGGGATACGATCATTTTTGATGAGCACGTTCATCAATCTCGATATAGCAATAATCTGGAAACATTTATCACGCGTTTTTGTCCTTATACTCAGTCAGGTTGTGTGTAGTGGCACGCCTCATTGGAATTGCGGCATTTTGCGCTGGATCAATAATCATCACTTTGTGTTGGACGGTACCCAGGGGATATTCCCCGACGTTTCTTTAGGGTGCATTCTGTGAACAAGCTCGTTTTTTGTGCAGCTGTCGCTGCGGTTCTGACGACCCCCGCGATCGCACAGGTCGTGGTCGAGACCCCAACCAGCACGACCGTCGTCGTCCCGCCGGGCGCGCCAGGGGTCATCACGCGTCAGCCTGGCTCCACCGGCGACGAGAATGCGATCACCTACTCGCCTACCGGCCGAGCTGCGGATGGTATTGCAACGGACTCGGCGGCCGCCGGCAATGAGGCGCAGCCCTCCCGAATCGGCTCGACCGGCAGCGGCGGCGGAAAATAATTCCTTCGCTCGATCGTGCGCGCAGTCTGCCAGCGCTGAGCACATGTGTGGGCCTGCCCGCCCATGTGCTGCCCCTCGACCAATCCGGGATCCCGGGGCACCGGCATGACGCTCGGATGCGCGCTGCGCCGCATACACCTTGCGGGTACAGGGCGCAGGCGCGGAGGGCGTCAAGCTGGAGGCCACGGATCCGGGCTCGGATCTCGGAGGGCCTGAACCTACCCAGACGCTCCGATCATGTGGCGGCGCGCCTCGGCGACGCGCCCCTCGTCCGGCTGATTGGGCATGTCCGCAACGACCTTCTCGCCCATGCCGCGCGTGGCCGCCTCCTCCAGTCCGAGCCCGCGGGCGAACCCATCGTGCGGTAGACTGTGGCCCTGAAAAGCAGAGGGAACGGCTGGCTCATCCCTTCACCGGGTGCGCAAACAGGATAGTGGTGCGTGTCGGCGGCGTTGCGGTCGGAGACGATCGGGTTGCCGGCCATGCCGGAGAGCTTCCGCAAGCTGTCCGGTGCGGTCGAGATGGGGGCTGTGATTACCGCCGCCCGATGACTCGTTGCCGACCCTCAGCTTGGCCCTGTGCGCTCGCCGCGAACAGAGCAGCCGCTGCGACGAGGCCGAATGCCCCCGCAAGGCCGATCTTGAGCCATTTCGGATCCGCTGCGGCGACCGTATCGACGGCACGGTCGTCGAAGCGCCCATGTGCCCCGGGATCGGTATCGACGGGGTCGTAGAGGTTGTCCGGTCGCCCCTCGAGGGCCGCCTGACTCGTCATTTCGCCCCGATAGCCATGCCGCGCGAGGTAGCCGTCGATCCATCCCGGAATGATCATGTTGCCGATGATGGCTTTCCAGGTCGGGAAGCCAATCCATAGCTCGCGCGGCGAGGTATGAGCGGCGCGATAGACGTGCCGTGCGATGGCCTCCGGCTGATAGATCGGCGGCACCGGTTCCAGGCGACGCGGCATGCGCGTGCGGGCCCAATCGAATTGCGGCGTGTTCACTGCCGGCAGTTGCACCATCGTCAACCGCACCCGACTGCCATCGTGCAGCAGTTCGCTGCGCAGGCTGTCGATGAAGCCGCGCACAGCGGCCTTGGCGGCACAGTAGCTCGATTGCAGCGGGATCGAGCGGTACGCCAAGGCCGAACCGATGCAGATGATGGCACCTTCGTTACTGCGATGCATATGCTTGAGGGCAGCGAGCGTACCGTAGACCTGCCCCAAGTATGTCACCTCGGTCGCACGTTTGTACTCCTCAGGCGGCGTCTGTTGGACCGGGGCATAGATCGTCACCATGGCGACGTTGACCCAGACGTCGATGCCGCCGAACTCCCGGACGGTCTCGTCTGCCGCCCGCATGACGGCGTCGGCGTCCGCAACATCGACCCGATGGGCGAGCGCACGGCCGCCGGCCTGCTCGATGTCTTGCACAGCGCCCTTCAGGCCGGCTTCACCACGAGCCAGGATCGAGACATTCCAGCGATGCCGGGCGAACTCGTGAGCGATAGCTCGCCCTACCCCTGCGCTCGCGCCTGTCACGACTACGGTCGGGCGCTGGTCACGGCTCGCATTTTGGCTCATCGGTCATCCATCTGGCAGATTTTAGACTACACGCAGCACAGACGCGCGAGGGAGAACTTTGCTCCGAATAAGCCGTCCATCGTGGCGGCCGGGCGGTGGCGCTGATCGACGGCAACAGATTCTACTGCAGCTGCGAGCGGGTGTTCGATCCCAAGCCGGCCGCGGTGCCGGTGATCGTGCTCTCAAACAACGATGGCTGCTGTGGCGGCCTATGAGCACTGGCTCTGCCGGATCGGTGTGGCCGAGGTCTGGGGCATCGGCCGTGCATCGCTGGCCAAGTCGGAGGCCGTGGGCGTCAAGAGCGTGGCGGATCTGCGCGACCTCGATCCGCGGCCAGTGCGCAAGGGCCCGACGGTGGTGGGCGAGCGCATCATCCAACGAGCTGCGCGGGCTGGCCTGCCTGCCGCTGGAGATGGTCCCGACCCGGCGGAAGGGTTGCGCCGTCACCCGCTCGTTTTCCGGCCGGATCGAGGACCGTGCCATCCTGGAGGAGGCGGTGTCGGCCCACGCCACGCGCCTGGGCGAGAAGCTGCGTCGCGAAGGGCTGGCGACCAACCACGTTATGGTCTTCTACCACACCAGTGAGCACGACCGCGACGAACCGATGCGCTCGGTCTCGACGACCGTCACGCTGCCGGAGCACACGTCGGACACGCTCGCGCTGATCAAGGCAGCGCGGCACGGGGTGGCTCGGACCTGGCGCGAGCCCGGGCAGCGGCCGCGGCGGTATTCGAAGGCCGGCATCGTCACCAACGATCTCGTACCGCTGTCGCACAGCCCGCGGGCCCTGATCGGGCGGATGGATCGGGGGCGGTCAGGACCGCACATGGCGGCGATGGACGCCTGCAATGCGCGCTGAGGGCGTGGGTCGGTTGTGCCGGCTCGCGCGGGGCCCGTGACCAAGCGCGGGTGGAACACGAAGTTCGAGATGCGGACCCCACGCTACACTGATCGGCCCCCACAGGGTGGTCCAAGGTTAAAGTTAGTGCGCGGTAGGCCGCTCCGCCACGGGTAGCTTGGCCGGCGGAGCTGGTCGGGCGAGCGCATCCGGCCAAGCGGTGAAGCCTGGCATGAACACTTCTGGTGCCGGCGGCCGGTATCCCAGTGAGGCCTTCGGGCGTACGGTGTTGTAGTGACGGCTCCAGCTTTCGATCACGAGCTGCGCCGCCTTGAGTGTGTAGAAGATCTCACCGTTGAGCAGTTCGTCGCGAAGGCGCGCGTTGAAGCTTTCCACGTAGCCATTCTC
>NZ_JAKSYL010000007.1 GCF_022829515.1 Methylobacterium sp. J-048 | reverse complement strand
ACCGTGCGGATACGCCGGGTCAGGTACTGGAGGAGAGCGCGGTGTCCGGTGCGATCGCCCCCGAGATCCCACCAGTTCTCGGGAGCCGCTGCACAGACCTGGCCGATGTTGCGGCCGACGGCCGCATCGAAGCTGTCGGCCATCTGGCTCATGCCGGTCTTGCGCTGCGCCTCCGCTTCCACCCGCGCCTGCGCGGTCTCCTCCTCCAGCCGGCGTGTCTGGATCATGTTCTCCTTGAAGATCTGGACGGCACCCGCCAGCGCGCCGACATCGTCCCGCCGCCCGACGGCCGGGATCTCCG
>NZ_JAKSYL010000179.1 GCF_022829515.1 Methylobacterium sp. J-048 | reverse complement strand
GCCACCACCGTGGCGAGCGTCGCCAGCACCACCATCGGCAGCAGGCCCCAGGCCGGGACGAGCTGGAAGAACGGGTCTGCGGTGTCGGGCTTCTCCAGCACCAGGGCGGCCTGGCCGAGATAGTTCAGGGCGGGCGCCGGGAAGACCAGGCAGACCCAGGCCACCTGGATCGGCTTGCGGCCGAAATGCCCGAGATCGGCGAACAGGGCCTCGGCGCCGGTCACCGCCAGGAACACGGGCCGGGGCAGATTTCCGGGCAGTTGCATTTTGCGGTTTGGCCGTGGCGTGATTCAACACCCGGCATGGCGCTGCCGGATCCCGATGGCCTGGATGTCTTCTCGCTGAGCGAGCTTCGCG
>NZ_JAKSYL010000163.1 GCF_022829515.1 Methylobacterium sp. J-048 | reverse complement strand
CGACGAGCGACGCCGCGAACGGCAGGTGCGCCACTATCAATCGCGTTGGTAGGAATCATCCGGTCGGCGGCGGACCGGCCTCGGATCGCGCTTGATACCGAGGCCGGGAGCGTCTCACGCCGGTACGTCGGCGGTTCGGTCCGTCATCGCCGCCAAAGCCTTCCCGGCCTCGTCGGCGGCCCGCATCGAACGCTCCGCGATGCAGCGGCTGTCCTTCAGGATGTGCTCCAGGTTCTCCCGGACGAGCTCGCCCTGGATCGCGCCGAATTCCTGGACGGACTTGGCTTGCATCAGGCGCTCCATCCCGTCGAAACTCCGCTTCCACTGGGCCTGGACCATCTCCATCCAGTTCTCGGACGATGACTGGAACGCCTGCATCAGCACCGAACGGCACTGCCTCACCGCTTCCATGTTCCGCCTCGACTGCGTCGCGAGCCGTTCGCCTTCCTCACCGGAGAACCCGAGCGTTTGGCTGAATCGCTCCGCGGCCTCCCGGGCCTGACGTGCGGCCGCGTCCAAACCGTTCGGCATCGGCCAGATGGCCTTGTCCGGGGCCGCCTTGACCGCATCGGGGATACCGTCCGGGTGACCGCCGTGCCGGGCGTCCGAACCGTTGCTCTGGGCGTTCATGCTCATCCTACTCTCTGGGCTGGGCTGATCGGGCTGCGCCGCGGCAAGCCGTCGGTCGTCCGAGGCGTCGCGCATCGGGACCAACCTGACCACGCCTGCCCTCGTCTCGAATGCGACCCTGGCGTCCGCCTGAGCGGGCCGGTCGTGCGGATCGATGCAGGCGTGGCGAGGCGTGGGCGTCCTCCGGTGTCGTCACGGGGTCGAGGCAGTGGCGCTTGGGCACGCTCGCGGTACCCGAACCCGCAAAGGCCCGATGCGCAGGAGTTGATTGGGGTCAGACAGGCCCGCGCATCGGCCCGACGAACGACGGATCGCCGGGGACATCTGATCAGCAGGCGGGCGGAACGAGCGGTCGAACCGTTTACGGTGACCGGCTGTGCAGAATCGCGGCTCGCGCCGGCCTCACATGGGGCTAGGCTGACTCCATCGGCGTCGCTCGACGGTACCGGGCGTGCCGGTCTTCCCGGCGATGGTCGGTGGCGGCGGGCGGCGTCGAACCAGGACGGCCCATGCCGTCGCGTCGTGACAATCCGCAGCGCGATCTCGACATCGGCACATGCCACGAAGCGGGCTGGCCCACCCGGTGGACCGTCGTCCGGTGGACTGGCGAATGCCGAGGCCGCGCCCGTGGGTCGGCGGCCGAGCCGACACTGACGGCCTCACGGTCCGGTACGGTCCACACCGGGGTCGCCTCCGTGGTTCCGCCCCCCGGAAACCCGCTCCCCTCCCGCCGACGATCATCCCTTATTCCCGGGGGATGCTTCCGATCAACGATCATGGAGATCCAGATGAGCAAGCTCGAAGGACGGGTGGCCGTCGTCACCGGAGCGTCGAAGGGCATCGGGGCCGGGATCGCGCTGCGCCTGGCGGCGGACGGGGCCAGCGTCGTGGTCAACTACGCGCGCAGCGAGGACGCTGCCGAGAAGCTCGTCACGACGATCAGGGCGGCGGGCGGACATGCCAAGGCGGTGCGGGCGGATGTGTCCCAGCCTGCGGAGATCAACGCGTTGTTCGACAAGGCGACCGCCGCCTTCGGGCATGTCGACATCCTCGTCAACAACGCCGGCATCTACGAGTTCGGTGACCTCGCCGGCATCACGCCGGACTCGATTGACCGGCAATTCGCGCTGAACGTGAAGGGGCTGATCCTCGCGACCCAGGCGGCGGCAAGCGTGTTTCCCCTGACCGGCGGCGTGGTGGTGAACATCTCGTCCGGCGCCGGCGTCACACCCATCGCCGGGGCGCAGGTCTACAGCGCCACCAAGGGCGCGGTCGACAGCCTGACCCGCTCGCTCGCCCTCGAACTTGGGCCGCGCGGGATCCGTGTCGTCGGTGTCGCGCCCGGCCTCGTCGCGACGGAAGGCACGAGCGGCATGGGCGAGGAGGGCGCGGCCCCGTTCGTTGCGCGCACGCCCCTCGGCCGCATCGGACGGCCGGCCGACATCGCCGCCGCGGTCGCGTTCGCCGTTTCCGATGATGGCGGTTGGATCACCGGTGAGACCATTCAGGTCGGCGGAGGCCTGCGGCTCTAGATCTGGGGCACCGCCCGAAACGAACCCCATCACGAGGCACGACACGACAAGCGATTACGGACTGCGCGTTCGAACGAGGTGTGATCCAATGCGACACGAATTGATCGTTCCGGCCCTTCTGGTTTTGGCTGTTGCCAGTCCGGCGCATGCGCAGCCCCATGATGACGGGCGGGCGCCGAGCGCCCTGTTTCACGGCAATTATTGTGGCCCGGGAAATAATGCTCCCGCAGCACCCATCGATGCTCTCGATGCGGCCTGTGCACGCCATGACGCTTGTACCCCCGGTGCCGGCTTCGCCACGAAAGCGTGCAATCTCCGCCTGCAACGCGAGGCCGAGGCCATCTCAAGAGATCCTCGGGAACCGAGCGATCTTCGGGCCCTTGCCGGTTTCGTGTCGGTCGGGATGTCGATGATGATATCTGCGCGTTCGGCGGGACCGAAGGAATCGGTCCGTCGATCCCCGGACGCAAATGTTCGGGTCGCAGGTCATCCGAAAGTATTCAAGTGGATTTGATGGTCTAGCGACGTCGTTCCCGAAGCCCGCGCGGATCAACGGCCAGCGAGTTCCGCCTCGCCGCGGCATGCGCCCAGCACCGACGGGATGATCTCGGAACCCGCCACTGCGGCCGCGATGGCACCGTCCTGTACGGTCGCCTTCAGGCGGCCCTCGACACCGACGGAAACCGGCTGTCGCCCGTTGCTGAACGACCCGGTTGGCTGATGCAAGGACTGGTCCTTCGGCAACGGTGAGGCTTCGCTCATCGGTCAGTAGCCGAGCCTACCCGCGGGAGGAGCGAGGGCGCCTCGCCGCGATCCACCACCCCGCCGGTACGAGTGAGCGGCGCGACCAGGACGCGCTGCACTGTCGGGTGGCGCTCACCGACCCGAAGGGTGTGAGACGCCTTCGAGCGAAGTGTGGACTTATGGCTACGATCCGTTCGGGCGTCCGCTCGAAAGCGGATTGCCGGGATCGTTGTTGCACGCCGCCGCGCAAGCGCTCCCCATCGTTTAATCCGTCTCGCCGCGTGCGGGTCGGCACGTCACGGCGGGGCGCGATGCACCATCTTAGTCTCGTACAAGACGAAGCGGGCTCGAACCACCGGCCTGTATTTTGTAGGAGCTGAGTTTTACCCATGAAGACCCGTATCGCCGCCGCCGTCACCGCGCTTGTCCTTGGCGTCGCTCCGATCTCGTCCGCCATGGCATCCAACGATGCGCGCTGGACCGGTTTCGCCCCCTATGAGGTCGAGACCACCGGCGCGCTGGGGCTCGGCGTCCACGACGCCCCCATGTACGATCGCTGCCCGATGAGCTCGGCGGCGGAGGGCAACGCGGACCAGCAGACCCGCCCCGTGAAGCAGTACGGCCAGACCACCGGCGGCTATCGGTGCTGATCCGCGGAGCAGGCATCACCGGATGGCGCTGAAAGCTTTTTCGTACGCGATGATCGGGGTCTTCGTCGGCGGCCTCACGATGACCCTGCTCGGGTCCGCCAGCATGCTGCTGGGCCTGTGACGCCGAAGCCGAGGCTATCGAGAGATCCGCTTGGATCGACCTGCGGCGGGGTGCGAGCCCCGCCGTTTTTCCGCGTCCTGCCGAAACTACACCGCGATCCGATCGCGCCACCTTCACCATCAGGTTGATGAACGACCCGACCAGAACGGGTTCAGGACGCCGGCTCCATTCTCCTGGCATCCGGTCCGGCCAAGGCAGCCGGCGGTTTCAGGAGGTCGTGTCATGGTGCGCTTCAAGACGCTCGGAATGGCCGTGATGTTCGCGGCGGGGCTCGCCACCGCGACGGCGGCGAACGCGGCTTCGTTCGGTTACGGCCCTCCCGAAGGCGGCGGGCTGATCGAGCGCGTCGCCGGCGGCTGCGGCCCGGGCTTCCATCCGAACCCGTGGGGCCATTGCCGTCCGAACGATCGCGGCTGGGGCTATGGCGGCCCGCGCGGTCCTTACGGCGGTCGCCCGGGATACGGCTACGGTGGCGGCTATGAGCGCGGCCCCGGCGGCTACGACGGCCCGCGCCGGTTCTACGGCGGCTGGTAACGGCCGGACGCGGCCGCGATCGATGCGACACGAAGGCCGCCGCTGAACCGGACGGGTTCAGAGGCGGTTCTCCCGCCGGAGGCCACCATGTCCGATCTGTCCCAAGAGCCGAAGCGCGTGAATGTCGAGGATCCGAGTTCGGCCGCCTATTGGGCGCGCCGTCTGCAGGTTCCGGTCGAGGATGTGACCGCGGCCGTGCATGCGGTCGGTGATGATCCGGCCGCGGTGGCGGCGCATCTCGACCGGCCCTGGCCTTACGACGGCAGCGGGATCGTGTAGGTCGCCGTGCCCGTTCGCGCCTCGGCCCGCGGGCCCATTTTGGCTTACCCACAACCCAAGAGCGAATTGATAAAGAATTACTATATCCCAGATAGAATTACCAGCCAAATGATCAAGCTGATACGCAGTAATTGCAACTGTGTGCGCTACGGCAATTGAGACATGCTTCGCACGACCTCCGTGCAGAGCGCGCATTGATGATCGATAAATCCTTGGACGACCAAGCCGGCGATCTCGAGCCTGGCTCCGAACAGGCGCAGGAAGCCAATGGCGTGGCTTTTCTACTCGCCAGCGCGGCCTATCTGGCCCTCGCCGACGCCTATCTGCGTCGGGAGGGCCCGCACGGCTTGGCGGTGATGGACGACATCGAGGACAGGATCGAGGGCGCGCTCCAGAGCTTCGTCGCCGAAACGTCCTACGACGAGGCGCGCCCCGACATCCTCGCGCACGCCACCGCCAAGATTCGCGCCCTGCTCGACGCTGGACGCTCGATGTCTCCCGGGCCCAGCTCTCTGCAATGACATGGCTCGTGCGCCGGGCAAGAGCGGCGGCGACCGCTCGGCCGCCCGCGCTTCCCACCACGCCCCGCTACTGACGCGGCGCGGGCGTCTGAGGTGATGTCCCCGGCTGGCCCGGTGCCTGCGGGCTCGGATCCTGCGGCGCCGGATTGGGCGCGGCCTGGTCGGTCTGCAGGCTCTGGTTCGCCTTGGTCTGGATCTCGTCGGCGGTCTGCTGGCTGATCACGCCGTAGGAGACGGCCGCCGCGAGCGCGACAGCGATGACCGCCCCGATGATCGTCTTGGTTAGCTTGGGCGGCATCAGGGCCTCCTCTCCATCACGGTCGGCGTGTCAGGCGGCTTCCCGGCGCGTGACCACCAGGGCCCAGATCGTCGCCGGGATCCAGCCGATGATCGTCAGGTGGAGGATGATGCAGAGGATACCCTGGATGACCTTCCCGCGCAGGAACATGGCGAGCCAAGGCGCGAGGAAGCAAATGATGATCATGATCATGGTTTGAAGGGCTCCTTGGCAGCTGACATAGGGAGCCGGTCCGTTTCAGGTAGGCCCGTGCCGTTCATGCGGCGTCTCGAGCGGGACGCATCGGGGATTAGACCCGGAAACCGGCCCGAGCCCGAAGCCGAGCATCTACCACGCATGCACGAGGTGCCCGCCGGCCAGCACGAGGACCGCGAGGGTCACGACCGAGATGCCGACCTTCCTGAACGCCCCGGCTGCGCGCGAGGGCCGCTTCCGGCCGTCCGGCGTCCTGAGGACCCGGATCTTCGGATCCGAGAGATGTTGCGTCAGGCTCTCGGGCAGCGGTCGCTGCGATGAGCCAGATCTGGACCGCCCCTTACGCATTCCGCGCCCCTGATCACAACCGATTCGCCGTCGATGCCGCGCTCGCGAAGCGCTGGAGCATCATCCCGAAAGATGGCTTCCGGATTTTGGAACACGACGATGCCGAACCAAAGACCTCGTGCTTCGTCCGGGTTCCGATATCGGCGACGATGCGCTCGGCCCTAGCCAACGGTCACCGCACCATCGACCGGATTCACTGCGACGACGCGCGGCCCGCGCACCTCGGAATCCCATTGCTCCCACGCAGACAGGGCCGCGTTGGCCGCCTCGACGATCGCGCCCGGAGAGCCGCTGCCGATCTGGGGGCGGATCGCCTCGACGAGCCGCGCCAGGATCGTCTGTTCCTCCATCGGGCGGTGCGGCATCGTCGCCTGCCGGCAGAACGCCGCGTAGACGTTCTCGGCGATCACACGGGCAGCGCGATCGGCGTCCGGCGTGTCGTGTGCCATCGTGGGTCCCCTGATAGCGCGTGGCTGCCTGCACCTAGTCGATCTAGGGCAGGGACCATCCGAGACAGCGGGTCCTCGCGCTTCGCCCCGCATATCGAAACCTGGACGATGCGCGAAGTCTTTGGCTTTGCATCATCTGTGTCCGAAAGCCGGAAACCACCTTTCGGGATGATGCCTAATCGTCATCGGCATCCTCCGGCGAGCCGGGCGGCAGGGGGCCGCCGTCGATGACGCCGGGATCACCGTCGTTAAAGGGCGGGCCGTCGAAGCCGACGACGCCGTCGGGATTGTCCGGGGTCACGTTCGGATCGACCTGAGGGCCGCCGTCGCCGCCGAGGCGCTTGTCGATCCGGTCCATCCGCCTGAGATCGCGCTGGACCGGGATGTCGCGCGGATCCTGAGCGAGCGCCTCCGGCGAGACCGAAAGCGCCATCAAGGCGCCGAAAGCCAGTAGCCGCATGTCGGATAGCCCTTCATCGTCAGGTGCGCGCCGCGGAGCGTCGCCAGCCGTATGGCCTTCTCCGAGCCAGAAGCCACAGTGACGGTGATTGGTCGGCGGATCAACGATAAGTGGCAGTCGTCCGCATGACCTGTTCGGGATGTCGTTAAGACCAGCCCTCAGTCGGCCGGGCATCCTTCGGCCCGCTCCCGCCGGCGGCGCTCTGCGTTCTGCTGCGCCTGCTCCTGCCAGCTGTCTTCGGGCGGCGTCATCTCGACCCGGCCGAAGTCGTCCCCCAGGATTGCCGGGCCAGGCGCGTCGGCCGGCAGCGACCCCGTGGTCCGCGGGTCGTCGCAGCCCAGGCCCAGCCGATCGCCTTCGGCCAGCGCAGGGGCGGCGCACACGATCAGGGTCGCAACGAACGCGAGGAGGCTTTTCATGCGTGCGGTCACAGCGTGCCGTCAAAGATCCGTTGACGGCGGGCGGAGCGTCGGATCGCGGACACCGGCAAGGCGTAGGGCGAAACGCTTAACGAAAAAGAGCCCGCCGCAGCTGATGCCGAGCGGGCTCGAAGGGGTCGTCTTGGGAGGTGGGTTGACCTACCGTGAGAACGCCCGGGACGGCATTGGCCTTCCGGCATGGCTGAAGCGCGCCGAGGGCATGTAACCGCTACGTTTGTACGCGTGAGCGGGGCCGCAGGTCTGATTTGAACTGTTCCAGGGCCCTCCGGCTCATGGCGCCGGCCGCGAAGACGGCGTCTATGAGCACTATAGCCGTCGCGGCGGTCGCAGCTTGCCCCGCAGAGCATCGCTCGGGGAAGGAGCCGGCGCGCGCGTCGCCCGAAAACCAGTAACCATGGCGAAATTACAACCGAATATGCAACTTCTGATTAGTATCGGCGCGCTATCGTGCTCCCGTGTTGTCGCACGGCGAGGCCTCCGATGTACCGCGCTCTGGCCTGCCTGACCGATCAGCACACCCCCTGGGTGGTCCCCCTGGCCGCCTGCGTCTGCTGGATCTCCTGCTACGTCGCCCTGCTGCTCGAACAGCGCGTCCGGAAGGGCGGCGCCTCGGCCCCCGCCTGGCTGCTGGCCGCCAGCTTCTCGGCCGGCGCAGGCATCTGGAGCACCCACTTCATCGGCATGCTCGGCTACGATCCCGGCGTCGTGGTCGGCTACGAGATGGCCACGACGCTGCTGTCG
>NZ_JAKSYL010000156.1 GCF_022829515.1 Methylobacterium sp. J-048 | reverse complement strand
CGGGCCGAACGGCATCCGGAACGCCACGCCGACGCCCTCGGGGGTATGGCGCACGACCGTCGCGTAGCGCTTGCCCACCGTCACCGTCGCACCGACCTGAGGCCTTCTGTCGAGGACTAGCGCGGCGCCTGTCATGGACAGGTCGGTGACGAAGGCTTCGGCGGTGCGCGCGCCTTGCAACCCGATCCTGACATCGCGGTGTAATGGGACGATGCGAGCGGCCTTGCGCTGATCCTCGCGGTCGTCGGCACTGCGCATCCATTCCAGGCGCGCCTCGATCCGGGAACGGCGCTCGGCGTTGGCCACGAGTTGAAAGACGAAGCCACCGGGCCGCCCATAGAGCACGACGCCGTCGAGCATCCCGAGGTCATCG
>NZ_JAKSYL010000155.1 GCF_022829515.1 Methylobacterium sp. J-048 | reverse complement strand
AGGCGCCACTTGCCGTCCTCCATCATCGAGAAGTCGATGCGCACCCCGCTGGCGGGACGGCCGCGGTCGGTGTCGAGGACGTGGGTCGAGATGCCGGCCATGATCTTCGGTGTCCTGAGCGAGGGATGGGGTCTATCCGTTCCGACGGTGCCGATCTCAGCTACCGCGATAGTACGAATAGCCCCAGGGAGTGAGCAGCACCGGCAGGTGGTAACGCTGGCCGGCATCGCGGATCTGGAAGCGGATCGGCACGAGGCTCAGGAAGTTCGGGCTGGGTAGCTTTACGCCGAGCTTTGAGAAGTATTCCTCGAAATGCATCACCAGCTCGTAGTGGCCAGCCTTGAAGGCGTCATCGACGAGCACCGGGTCGGCCGGGCGCCCGGTCGCCGTGGTGGTGATGATTTTGAGTGGCTTGTAGCCCTCGCCATCGAGCATCGCGAGGTCGCAGACCATGCCGGCGGCGGGCGTGCCATGGAAATTATCGATGGCGTGCAGGGTCAGCCGCGGCGAGAGGCCGGTCTGCGAAGTCGGGGCGGTGGTCAGCGCACCGGGTTTGGCCGGAGGGCTCGTGGGTGCGCCCTGCGCCATTACCGTGCTTGCGGAAGCCACCGCCGCGGTGCCGAGGCCGACGCGGACGAGGCTGCGTCGCGTCAGTTCGGATCGGTTTGAGGGATGATCCAAGGTTGGCTCCTGGTGTCAGTCAGATTACGCCGGCTCATGCGCGGCGCGGGACGCTGCGCGCCGCTCTAGTCCCGGGGTCGCGGTCGGGACGAAGGCGAGGATCAGCGCGAGCGAGAGCGCTTCGACGGCCGCGATGATCCATAGGCCGATCGAAACCGAGCCGGTGTGCTCGCGCAGGTAACCCATCACCGCTGGGGCACCGAAGCCCGCAAGATTGGCCACCGAGTTGATCAGCGCGATGCCGGCCGCCGCGGCTGAACCTGCCAGGAAGCGCCCCGGGATCTGCCAGAAGACGGGGATCGCGCTCATCGTGCCGACGATCCCTACCGCGAGTGCGATCATCGCAAGGATGGGCGCGCTGGATACGAGGAGGCCGGTCAGCGCGATCGCAGCGGCACCCACCAACGCCGCCACGCCGCAATGCAGGCGTGCCTCCCCCGTGCGGTCCGAGTCGCGTCCGTTGAGGATCATCCCGGCACCGCCGCACAGGTAGGCCGCCGACATGATCCAGCCGACGGTGAGCGGGTCGGTGAAGCCGGCATCCCGGACTACGCTCGGTCCAAAGAAGGTCAGCGCCGAGTTCGCCGTGACGATGCAGAAGAAGATCGCGATGCATTGCCAGACACGGACATCCTTCAGCGAGGCGAGGATGCGGTGCTCGCGCGGGCCCTGGGCGGCGGCGTCGCGGGCTAGGTCGGCCTCGACCAGCGACCGCTGCTCGGGCGTCAACCAGTTGGCCTTGGAGGGCCGGTCGGTCAGATAGAGCAACGTGACGACGCCCGCGAGGATCGACGGGATGCCCTCCAGCAGGAACACCCACTGCCAGCCCGCCCAGCCGTTGACGCCGTTCATACCGTTGAGGATGCCGCCGGCGAGCGGACCGCCGATGACGCCGGCCAGTGCCGAGGCCGACATGAACAAGCCGAACACCTTGGCGCGCCGCTCGCTCGGGTACCAGTAGGTCAGGAACAGGATCACCCCGGGATAGAAACCGGCCTCGAACACTCCGAGGAAGAAGCGCAGCACGTAGAAGAACGCCGGCGTTGTGACGAACATCATCGCCACGCAGCAGATCCCCCACAGGAAGGTGATCCGCGCGATGGTCTTGCGGGCACCAACGTATTCCAGCAGGAGGTTGCTTGGCACCTCGCAAATGAAATAACCGATGAAGAAAATGCCGGCGCCGATGCCGTAGACCGTCTCGCTGAATTTGAGATCGTCCAGCATCTGAAGCTTGGCGAAGCCGATGTTCACCCGGTCAATCCAGGATAGAACCCAGAGGGCCATCAGAAACGGCAGCAGCCGCAGGGTAATCCGACGGTAAGTGATATCAAGCGTGGCAGGCGGATTGAAGGACGGCGCATCAGAGGTTGAGTACGACTGGATAGCCATCGATCACCCCTAAAGATCAGACACATCACTCGTGCCGACGGATATTCCCACTTGGCGGCTGCAATATATGAGCCACTCCTTCATACAGCTTCGAGATTGATCGTCACCCAGCCGCGTGTTTGCTGAAAGGCTTTGATTGCAACCGAGGGGATCATGTCAGTTCCACAACCCCCGCTTGTTCGATGGACCGGCAGCAGCGCAACTCGCCGACTTTGAGGGATGATCAACAGCGTCTTGAACGGCCGGTACGGGCGCAATACCGAATGTCCACTTCCGGGCGTCAAGCCAATTACTTCTTCCCACCTTTCTCCGAAATTCAGAGGATCCGCTTGCGCGTAAGTTGATCCAGCTCTGCGACCGATACTAACTAGTTAACGACTCTCGATTCGGTCCTGCCGTGCACTCACGGTATCGTCTCCTCCGACCCTCCCGACCTTGGCACTCGCGTAGGCGCGATCTGCCAGGCCCTACGACGGACCATCGCAGAAACGGCGCTGGCCCCCGGCGATCGTCTGCCGGAGGAAGCCCTCGGCGAGCGGTTCGAGGTGAGCCGCACCATCGCCCGGCAAAGCCTGCTGCGGCTGGCCACGGAAGGCCCGGTCGACCTTCGCCGCAACCGCATCGACATCGTGGCGACGCCGAGCTGAGAGGAGGCGCGCGACACCTTCGACTTGCGCCCCGGCCTGGAACGGCTGGTGGTGCGCCCCCTCGCCGGGCAGCTCAGCCCGGAGCAGCGTCAGATGCTGCTGAACCAGATCGCGCGCGGAACAGCCGCAAAGCTCTCGGCGGACAAGGGACTTGAAGCGGCCTATCTCTGTGCGCCGTGATGGGAAACGGTGTTGAGACGTGCTCGGGAGACCACCGCTTAAGGGGCAACATCCTGCCGTAGAGGCCGATCTAGGACCGGCCAGGGTAAGCGGCTGGTGGTCCATCTCGGGCTGAACCACAACACCTTCGCGTTCGGCGAGTGCCTGGGCGCTCGCACCAGTTGCGGTCCTTGCGCCAAGCGCGGCCGCACATCGCCGACCGTCGCGCCGACCTCTGGCCGACCACGGGAGGGGTTGCCGCCTACAGCGACTCGTACGACAGCCATTCAAAGTAGGGGTGGTGCTTCCTCGGTCGTCACATGAAACCCGGTGAGATTATTTGCTCCAAAAGTGAGCGTCAGCGGCACGTCCGCGGCGTCGCGACCATAGGAGATTAGGATCCGGCCAATCCGCGAACTGTTGTTGCGTGGATCGAAGGTGTGCCAGCGTCCTCCCAGATACACTTCCATCCAGGCGGCGAAATCGCCTGGCGCATGCGGTAGGGGCAAGCCGATGTCGCTGACATAACCGTTGCAGTAACGTGTCGGGATGTTGAGACAGCGGCAGAAGGTGATCGCGAGATGCGCGTAGTCGCGGCAGACGCCTTGCTGCTCTTCGAAGACGTCAAATGCAGTCCGGGTCGCTCGTGCATGCTCGTACCCAAAGTTGATGCGGTCATGCACGTAATCGCAGATCGCCTGCACTCGGCCCCATCCAGGCCGAATATGACCGAACAAGTCCCAAGCGATGGACGAGAGGCGATCGGTCTCGCAATAACGACTGCCGAGGAGAAACAGCACGGTGTCGGAAGGCAGTTTCTCGACCACGATCTCCTGAGCGTCAGCCTCCTGCGTATCCCCGCTGCCGTGATCCCGCACGGTCGTATCGGTCTTCAACGTGAAGCGCCCTGCTGGTGCAACCATCCGATTGCACCAGTTCCCAAAGCTGTCGCGATAGCCTTCCAAGGGAACTGCGGGACTCGTGATCAAATAGTCGGGCCGCTCAAGATCGGAGAAACGGGATGCGTGGACGTTAAGCGTCGCAATAACTGGGGTGGGCTGCGGAAACTCGTAGGTCATCTCGCAGCCGACAAGAATGCGCATGGGGCTCTGTCCTTAAAGGGGCATCAGAATGAATGTTGGTACCGCTAACACCGCAAGCTTCGGGCCGCATCGCTATGCGAGCCGGCTGCCTCGATCACAATGACGACGCGGGGAGCGAACCCAGGCGTGTCGGCCTGCTGCGGTTGGAGCACAAAGTTACGTGCGTGCGGACTTCTTGGCATGCCCACCGGCTAAGGCCACGGCAGATAAGCTGGCCTCGCTTCGATCCCGCATCCTTGAAGTTCGGCGCGCCCGATCGGCCTCATACAGTGATGGCCGCACGGCATGTAAACGTGCAGCCAGGATGCCGAGAAACGGACGTCGAGACAGCTCGCTCTGAACGACTGAAATTGTCCGCAAGCAGCATATCCACTCTCAATCAAACTGATCTCTCTGAAAAAATAGATTTCTTGACGATCGCATGCACGCCCCAGTTGCCATCGACGACCTGGGTGATGCCAAAATCCACTGCGACCGACATTAATGAGATCGCCTCGTCTTCGGTCAGCCCCTTCGCCTGCATCAGGAACTGGCGCATCTTGTGAAAGGCGTCGCGCATGGCAAGATCAATCGAGGATTTAGCGAAAATCGCGTTCTGCGCATCAGGACCAAGGTCCTTGAGATAATTTGGATAGCTAAAACCCGAGAGCACCCAGTCCTCGCTCGTCTCGATCATCGGGAAATCGAGCGCTTCGAGCGACGTGCCGGCGAGATCGGCTTTTTTGTGCAGGATGAACTGGAAGGTGCCGGTGAGCGAACACTCGATCGCTGTCCCACAGAGTTCGGAGTCGCCCTGGCTTGCATGGGGGTCGCCGACCGAAAAAAGCGCACCCGGCACGGCGACCGGATAGTACATTGTTGCGCCCTTGCCGATGCGCCAATTGTCGATGTTCCCGCCGGTGTAGCTCGGCGGTATCGAGTTCACCATGTCGGCTTCGGCTGGGGCCAGTCCCATCGTTCCGAAATGAGGCCGGATCGGCACGCGGATGCCCTTCAACACGTCGAAGGTGCGTGTCGTCGTGGTATGGTCGACGGGGATGCCCGGATAGTCGATCGTCGGATGCAGCAGCCCGTTCGGATCGGTCACGCCGGGCCACTTGAAGCTGTAGACAGCCTTGGCCCAGTCGCGACTGCCGCTGGTGTCGACCTCGTAGATCGTGATGACTTCTCGTTTCCTCCCCTCCAGCATATCGTTGTAGTGATAGCCCCACCACGCGGCCGCGTTACTGCCGAAGGTTGAGCCCTTGAATTTCGGGTTCGCGCAAGGTCGCGGCGCCACATCAAGGATGCGCACCTCTAGGACGTCGCCGGGCTCGGCCCCACGGATCGCCACTGGCCCGGTACAGATGTGGACGCCGAGGCCGCCGCCCGGACCGAGTTTGGCATCCTCGGGGCCAGCGCCGCGGCGGGCGACGCCCTTCTTGTCTCTCGTCCAGAGGAAAACACTTTCAGCGCCCGGGTCACCGGTGACCATGCGTTCCGCATCGTCGTTGGCGTGATGCGTGAGTGTCTCGATGGTCACGTAGTCGCCGGACGTGATCTCGACCTGAGGCTTCAAGGCCTTGCTGAAATACCCCCAATGCACGGTCTCGGCGGTGGCGGGCAGGTGGTAGTGGGCGGTCTGGACGACACCCTTGCCGCTCGCCTGGGCCAAGGCTGGGCTGACCAGCGAGAGCCCGCCGACTGCCAACGCCGCCGCGCCTCCGGACGCCACAAAGCCGCTCTTGAGGAAGGCGCGCCGCTCAGGTTGCATATCCTGCCGATAGCGCAGACGGTGCTCCGCGAACGCCGTACAGGTCGGATCGTCGCCACGGCACATCTCGTCTCTCCTGCGCTGACACCTCGAAGTTTTGTAAGCAAGGTTGCAGCCAAGCTTGATCGGCTTAAGCAGGACTGCCGGGTTATCGCCCGCCGACGTTTCATGGACGGAGCTTGGTTCCCGGCGCTCGTCGCTCAGCCGGTGAGTAGCTCGAGGTTGACCAAGTCTACCACGGGGACAACGAAGCAGTGACGCTGCCGTGCCAGCCAGGGTTCGTGCTTGAGCTGGGCCGTGCGTCGAATTCTGAATGCATTGGCCAATGCGCTCCGGAGGCTAACTTCCCGGCAGCCGATGTTGTGCTTGAGGAAGACCGGATCATCGAGACACAACACAGCAGGCTCCCCGAACTTGAAGCGATGATCCAGCCGACGCTGCGCCAGAAGCTTGCCAACGCGCTGTAGACGCAGAAAGCGCCGCAGCCGCAGGTTGAACAAGATTCCATCAACGGTTGGCCGCTATCACCCGCAATGAGGTCTTCGGAGCCGGCCTATCTGGCGGCCTGCTTCGCTCTTAGCCTTCTCGCAACATCAGCCAACGGCGATGACCCAGCGGTCGCGCCGTTTGAGCATATCGGGATCACCAGCCGTGAGCTTCACCGTCACCGCTCACAAGTCCGCGCGCCGGTTCACCTACCAGCACGCGTCTCTGCTGAACGCGCTGGATCAGGGCATGAGCTTGATCGCTGCCGGGATGGGGCACGTGCTTATCGCGGACGGAAATGGTCTGGCGCGGACCCCGGCGGATCTGTGCCGGCACCTGTTCGGTGGTCACGGCGCCGAGAGCGCCCGGGTCCTCGAAGCGCGGATCGAGGGTTTGCCCCGGGCTGCGTGACGACCCGCGGACCGCGATCCTACCGACGCCCCCGGTGACGGAGTGACGGATCCAGACTCTCCCCGGACCGGCCCCCAGGACACCCTGCACGGGCGCGCCTCGATGGCGGAGACCGTGCCCTATGGCCTGGACTGCACTGGCCTGCCGCCATTCAGTCGCCGAAGTTCGACGGTCGTGCATCCTCGATCGCGTGACGCGGGCCTGCTCGGCTGGCGGCACCGATCCGACCAGTAGCGCAGGCCGGCCGATGAACTCCGGTGCAGGCGGTCGGTCGCCCGGCCCTGCGTGTGGACGAAAGCCGCTGTTGTGCCTCCGCGATTGGTCGATGACGCTGCGGGCCGCCTCGCGCGCCTAGACTACCGCGCCCTTGAGCCGGTCGTAGCGCAGTTCGGCGATCATGTCGGCCGCATGCTTCTTCGGTCGGATGACAACATCCTCCCCATGGTGCGAAGCCATACGTCAGGGAGAACCAGTTTCCCTAAGGCAGATCAGTCGTCGAGGCCACCTCGGCGATCCAATCTAGAAATGGCCATGCATAGAAATTAATCGCCTCAAGAATAATATTTGCGCAAACTGAATAAGATTTTAGACAAGAATCTTTTTCTACAGTCTGGCATTGTCGAGAGGATGTTCAGCTGATTCATGGCCTGCACGGATAAGTCGGATGCCGATCGTTCTCGAAGCCGAACCATCGCCGATCGTGTTCGATCCGGCCACCACCGCGCTCGTGATCATCGATATGCAGCGCGACTTCATCGAGCCCGGCGGCTTCGGCGCAAGCCTCGGAAACGATGTCGCGCTGCTCGCTGCCGCGATCCCGCCGGCGATGCGGCTGCTCGACGCGGCCCGGGCGGCCGGTATCCTCGTCGTGCATACGCGCGAAGGCCATGAGCCGGATCTTTCGGACGCGCCACCGGCGAAGCTGGAGCGGGGCGAGCCGACTGCGCGGATCGGGGAGCCTGGCCCGATGGGCCGGATCCTGATCCGCGGCGAGCCGGGGCACGCCATTATTCCGGCGCTGGCACCGCGGGCGGGCGAGCCGGTGATCGACAAGCCCGGCAAGGGCGCCTTCTACGCGACCGAGCTCGGCGGTGTGCTGACGGCGCGCGACATCGCCACGCTGCTGGTCTGCGGCGTGACCACCGAGGTCTGCGTGCACACCACCGTGCGGGAGGCCAACGACCGCGGCTACCGCTGCGTCGTCGTCGGGGATGCGTGCGGCTCGTACAGCCCCGACTTCCATGCGGCCGGGCTCGCGATGATCACGGCGCAGGGCGGCATCTTCGGCTGGGTGTCCGAATCGGCCACCGTGGTCGCGGCCTTGCGCGGCAGCACCTGATCCAGGTCGACATCCAGGTCGACGGCTGCGCCGGCCGGGTCGACGCGAGGGAGAGCACAATGGCCGATCCCGCACGATCACCGGGCCCGTTTATCGCCGGCCGGCCGGCTGTCTGGGTGCCGGGGGATTGGAACGCCTTCTTCGGCTTCGGCACCAACATCCTCGTCAACATGCTGGTGCTGACCGGCCTGTTGCGCTTCGTCCTTGGCATGCCCGACGCTATCGTGTTCGGCCGGATCCTGCCTGCCGTCGGCCTGATGCTCTGCCTTTCCACGGCCTATTACGGCTGGCTCGGCTACCGGCTCGCCCGGACGAGCGGCCGGGACGACGTCTGCGCGCTGCCGTCGGGCATCAGCGTGCCGCACATGTTCATCGTGGTTTTTGTGATCATGCTGCCGATCAAGCTGCAGACCGGTGATCCCGTGAAGGGTTGGGAGGCTGGGCTCGCTTGGGTGTTCATCCAAAGCTTCATGCTAATGGCTGGCGGCTTCGCCGCCCCCGTCATCCGGCGCATCACCCCGCGGGCGGCCTTGCTCGGGACGCTAGCCGGGGTCTCGGTCACCTTCATCGCTATGCGGCCGGCGCTGGAGCTTATCCAGGCGCCGGTGATTGGCGTCGTGGCCCTGGCGATCATCCTACTCGCATGGCTGGGCGGGGTCCGCTACCCGGGCCGATTGCCGGCGGGTCTCGTTGCGATCCTGTTCGGGATGACGGTGGCGTGGGGCGCCAAGCTGTTCGGGCTCGACATCGGCGGGGTGAGCGGCGCCGGCCTGTCGAGCGCGATCCAGGGGATCGGTTTCTCCGTGCCGCTTCCGGCGATCGGCCACGTCTTCGGCGGCTTCGAGTTCATCGGGATCATCCTGGTGACGGCAATCCCCTTCGGCATTTACGACCTCGTCGAGGCGATGGACAACGTCGAGAGCGCCGAAGTGGCGGGCGATGCCTATCCGACGACCCGCGTGCTCACGGCCGATGGAGTCGTAAGCTTGATTGGCTGCCTGATGGGCAACCCCTTCATCAACGCGGTCTACATCGGTCACCCCGGCTGGAAAGCCATGGGTGGGCGCATCGGCTACTCGTTCGCCACCGGCGTCATCGTGCTGGTGCTGGCCTGGTTTAACCTCATTTCGCTAATCTCAAGCGCGATACCCCTCGTGGCGATCTCGCCGATCCTGCTCTACATCGGCATGCTGATCGGCGCACAGGCGTTCCAAGAGACGCCGCATGCCCATGCACCGGCGATCGTGCTGGCGTTCACCCCACATCTGGCTGCCTGGGCCAAGACCCTGATCGACGGTGCATTGGGTGCTGCTGGGACAAGCGCCACGGCAATTGGCCTCAACAAGCTCGGACAGGTCGGCGTCCTCTACGACGGGCTCAGTGTCCTCGGCGAAGGCTCCATCCTCGGCGGACTGATCCTCGGCGCGATCACCTCGTTGATCATCGACAAAAATTTCCGCAAAGCCTCAGCATTCGCGACGGCGGGTGGCGTGCTGACCTTCTTCGGCTTCATGCACGGGCCGTCGGTTGGCTTTGCCGTGATGCCCGTGCTGGCGCTGGCTTACTTGGTGGTAGCGGGGCTGTTGTTCGCGGCCGGCCTGGGGGCGGTCTCGGCGCCGATGCCGGCGCGATCCGCGGACGAGCCCTTGCGGGCCCCCGCTGAGTGACGTTCACATGGCCCGCAACTTGGGTGCGATGAACACGGTATCCCGCGTCTATGACGAAATAGGAACCATCGGTTCGAATGAATGCGCCTCATCTCGCGAAGGCGACTGCCACATCGTAGACCGCGGTGGTCTCGACGGACTTCGGACCTATCTGGCCGGTCCGTCGTCGTGGACCGGCCTCTGTTTCAGCGCAAGTTGCCGCCGCGGGACTGATACGGACGATGCACGGAGCCAGTGACCAGATCGTCAGTGGTCCCGTAAAACGTCCCGGCTCGGCCCGTCCGGTCGCCCTCGGCCAGCCGATTCGGTACGGCGGCGCGGCCCTCGAGCCCGCCCGGGGCGGTAGCAGCCGGGATGCCGGCGGGGGCAGTGTAACTCTGTGCGAGGGCTGCAGTGGACAGGGTGAGCCCAAGGGCGACCCCGACAAGGAAGCGTGCGGTCATAGCTCAAGATCCAATGCGCGACGGAGTAGGCACAGGCCCAGCGTCTGTATGGAACTAAATTGAGCAGGGATGCCGTCACTTTCAACAACACGCGTCTACTATCTGTGCGATTTCGCACTGATCGGACTCGGATTGCGCAGTCGACTGTCCGCGGGCATTCCAGCCCATACCGAATTCGCCATGTGGGTGAACGCTCTAGCCAGACGGCCGAAGATGTTTCCGGTCGAACGTGGCGATTGGCACGATCCTTTCGCCATGCCCCGATATCGCCGGTAAATCGCCTGCGCTGTGCTTGTCGAAGGTCGCCTCGATCTGCGTGGCGACGAGGTGCGCGGCCGGGTCGAGCGTGGAAAGGATGGGCTGCACCAGCGAGGCGATCTGGGTGACGGCAGCGGCCTCGTTGAGAGGCGTGAAGGCGAGGCTGCCGTGGTCGATCTCCTCGCAGACGTCAGCCAGATTCAGGAAGGCGATGTGTGGGGCGGAGCAGGATCTCGCCGGACGCCGTGAGGCGCAGCCCGCGAGGCAGCCGCTCGAACAGCAGCGTGTCCATCTAGGCTTCGAGGGTTCAGGATCTGGCGGTTGATCGCGCTCGACGCCACGCCGAGCCGGGCCGCAACGCGGCGGATCGAGCCGCTGTGGGTGACCTCGTCGAGATAGGACAGCAGGCGATGGTGCAGCATGGGGCCGGGTCCTCCCGCCGATGGCGGACCGTAGGCGGCGAATCAGTCCGTCCGGCGGATCGTCGCCTCGATCTGGCCGTGCGGCTCGTCCGTGGGCAGGAACACGGCACCCGGGTTCTCTAGGCCGAAGGGCTGCAGGTTGATCGGGATGTAATGCTTGTTCGGCATCGCGAAGGTGATCTCGTCGATCTCCGGCACCGCGGCCAGCGCCGCCTCGCCCATCCGGTACATGCTGTCCTGCACGCCGTAGCTGTACGTGGTGCCGAACACCTCGATCAGGAGCGACAGGATTCTGGCGTTGGCGGCGGCGTAGTCGATCGGCTCACCGGCCCATGTCCAGGTCGCGTCCATGCTGGTGGCGGCGATGCGGTCGGTCGTGTCGGGCAGGGTCCGGTAGGCGTCGTCGACAAAATCGGCCCAGCCCGATTGCGTAGTCTTCATGAAGGTGAAACCGCGCAGGCCCGAGCGCAGCACCGAACCGCCCCGGCTCGCTACGAGTCCGACATAGCCGAATGCGTTGCCGTCGAGGATGAAGGTGTGGCCGTGCGGGGCGCCCCCGATCTCCTGGCGGATCCAGCGCGTCTCCGTGGCCTCGATCGCGACGTCCTCCACTTGAGGGTAGGTGTCGAGGAAGACTTTCGCCACCGCCTCGACGAACGCCTCCTTGTCGAGCGACAGATTCTTCGCCGCGGTGACGTTGACGATGTTCTTGACGCTGTCGGTGGCCACGCAGGCCCGGTTGTCGCCCGCGGTCCAGGCGGCGTCGAACCCTCCCTTCATCAGGACCGTGAGCGTCAGTTCGCGCGGGGTGTGGTGGTCGCCGTCGCGGGTCAGGCGCATCACCCGCACCCGGCCTTTGCCGTATCGCGATGCCGTCAGGGCCATGGGGATCTCCGGAAGGGGCCGAAGCCGTTTTTCAATGCGCCTCTGCGGTCTTGGCTTGGCGGATGGCGGCCTCGCGCGCCTCGTCCGTGCTGCCGAGCCCGTTGAAGAACAGATTCAGGAGCACCGCCGAGAGTGCGCACAGCAGGATGCCCGATTCGAGCAGTGGATGCAGCGCCTGGGGCATCTGCCGGAAGAAGGCCGGCGCTACCAGGGGGATCATCCCGAAGCCCACCGAGACCGCGACCACGAACAGGTTGTTGCGGTTGTTGGCGAAATCGACGGCGCCGAGGATGCGCGTGCCGGTCGCCCCGACCATGCCGAACATCACGAGCCCCGCGCCCCCGAGGACGCATTGCGGCACGGCCTCGACTAAGGCGGCGAGCTTGGGAACCAGCCCGAGGCCCAGCATGATGATCCCGCCGACCACCGCGACGTAGCGCGTGCGCACGCCGGTGACCCCGACGAGGCCGATATTCTGCGAGAACGAGGTGTACGGGAAGGTGTTGAAGATGCCGCCGATCACCGTGCCGAGGCCGTCGCCACGCAGGCCCCGGGTCAGGCGCGCCTCGTCGACCGGATCGGCGCAGATCTCGCTGAGCGCGAGGAACATGCCGGTCGACTCGATCATCACGACGATCATCACGATGCTCAGCGTGACCACCGAGACGGGATCGAAGCTCGGCCAGCCGAACGCGAAGGGGCGCACCACGTCGAACCAAGGCGCGCTCGCCACGTGGCCGAGGTCGACCAGCCCGAAGAAGCCGGCCACGACCATGCCGAGGATGATGCCGATCAGCACCGAGGCGGAATTGACGAAGCCGGTGCCGTATCGGGTGATCGCCAGGATCACGCAGAGGACGAAGGCCGCGATGGCCAGATAGACGGGCGCGCCGTAGGCCGGGTTTCCGACCCCGCCGGCCGCCCAGTTCACGCCGACCCGCATCAGCGAGATGCCGATCACCAGGATGATGGTGCCCGTCACCACCGGCGGGAACAGCGGTAGCAGCCGCCCCACCAGCGGCGCGACGAGGAGCGCGAACAGGCCCGCGGCGATCACCGCGCCGTAGATGCCGGCGAGCCCGATCTCGGGATTGCTCCCCATGGCGATCATCGGCGTGACCGCCGCGAAGGTGACGCCCATCATCACCGGCATCCGCACGCCGATCCCGGGCAGGCCCCAGCTCTGGACCAGGGTGGCGAGGCCGCCGGCGAACAGGTCGGCGCTCACCAGCATCGCCACCTGCTCCGGCGCCAGCTTCAGCGCCCGCCCGACGATGAGCGGCACCGCCACCGCGCCTGCATACATCACCAGCACGTGCTGGAGGCCGAGGAGGCCGAGCGCGAGAGGGCCGACCCGGCCCACCGGGGCGGTGGCCGGCCCGAGCGGGACAGGACCTGAGGCTGCGGAAGGCTCTGACCGGACGGCGCTCGACATCGTGGAGACTCTCCCGAGGCGCAGCGGGCCGGCAGCCGGATCGCGGCCCGATGCGCCATGACCTCGGATGCGCAAGCCATATGCCACGCCCCCGTTTCAACGCCCGCCATGGCGGCGGCGACTGGTCGATGGCTGGCGCCTGGCCCGTTGCCTGCTTTACGATCACCCTGGAGTGGGACGGTGCGGGCGCGATGACGTTTTCCCTCGCAGATCTCGACGGCATGCCGGAGACCGACTTCGTCGCGGCGCTGGGGGCGGTGTTCGAGCACGCGCCCTGGGTCGCCCGGGCCGCCGCGGCGCGGCGCCCGTTCGGCACCATCGCCGCGCTCCACGCGGCGATGTGCGCGGCGGTCGAAGTCGCGCCGGAGGCGATGCGCCACGCCCTGCTCGCCGGCCATCCGGAACTCGCCGGCCGCGCCGCCCGTGACGGCGCCATCGCGCCCGACTCGATCGCGGAGCAGGCGGCGGCCGGCCTGGACCGTCTCTCGGATGCGGAATATGCGCGCTTCGCAGCGATGAATACCGCCTACCGGAGCCGCTTCGGCATCCCCTTCATCCTCTGCGTGAAACGCCACGGCCGCGCCTCGCTGATGGCCGCCTTCGAGAACCGCCTCGCCTCCGATCCGGAGACCGAGGTCCGCACGGCCCAGGCCGAGGTCTTCCGCATCGCCGCCATCCGCCTCGGCGCCCTGGTCGAGGGGGACGGTGCGTTGCGCACCACCGGCCGGATCTCCACGCACGTGCTCGACACGATGCTGGGCAAGCCGGCCGCGGGGGTCGCCGTCGAGCTGGTCGAGATCGTCTCGGAGACGGAGACCGCCCTTGTCGCACGCATGCACACCAATAGCGACGGACGCACCGACGCGCCGCTGATCGGCGGACGCCCGGTCCCGATCGCAGTTTACGAGCTTCGCTTCGCGCTCGGCGACTATCACCGCCGGCTCGGCATCGACCTGCCGCGCCCGGCCTTTCTCGACGTGGTGCCCCTGCGCTTCGGTGTGGCGGAGCCGGAGGCGCATTACCACGTGCCGCTGGCAGCGACCCCGTGGAGCTTTCAAACCTACCGCGGGAGCTGAAGCCTACGGCACAGGGTTTGCGGCGAAGCCGGCGAGCCCCGTCGAGAATTCAGGAGTAGATCGGATGCGGATCGTCCGTCTGGGAGCGATCGCGGTGCTGGCTGCGGGCGCGTGGCTCGGCCTGGGAGCCCAATTCGAGGGTGGCCTGCCCGCAATCCCGCCGTCGGCGGCCGCGCAGGGCACCCTGACACCCCCGGCGGGGCAGCCGAGCGTCACAGCGCCCGGCGGCCTGCGCGGTCGCAGCGCCCGCCGCCGCGGTTTTCGCCTCTTCCATAGGCATCCACACCATCGCCGCTGACACGACGGAACCAGCGGACGACTGCGCCATTCGTCCCGATTACAGAATTCATCGGGAACGAGGCGGCCATGCGGAAGAAGACAACGCTCATACTGGCTCTCTGCGGGCTTCTCGGCACCGCCGGCGCCGCATCAGCGCAATCCTACGGTGCGCCGGCCGGGCGCGATCCATCCACCGCGCCGGGCGGCACGGAGGGCATCGCCGGACCGCGCAACGAGGCCGAATCGATCCGGTCGGGTGATGCCGTGGAGGTCCCTCCGAGCCGCGGCGGGGTCGCCATCGAGGAGCCCGTCATGCCGCCGCCACGCACCAACGAGGCGCCCGCAGGCCGCTGACGCCCGCATCGAACGGCGCCGATCCCGAGCCGCGTCGGGATCGGCGCGAACCCGCGGTGCCGGCCGCCCTACTGGGGCAGCTTGTCGTCGATGCCCTTTACGTACCAGTTCATGCCGAGGATCATCGGGTCGGGAGCGGTCTCGCCGTCCTTGACCGCCACGGTCCCGTCCTGCTTCGTCACCGGCCCGGCGAAGGGATGCGTCCGGCCCGCCGCGATCGCCTTAACGGTATCCTCGGCCATGGCCTTCACGTCGGCGGGCATGTTGGTGAAGGGGGCGAGCACGACCAGGCCGTCCTTGATCCCGCCCCAGGTGTCGTGGCTCTTCCACGAACCGTCGAGCACGGCCTTGGCCTCGCTGATCACGTAGCCGTTCCAATCGTCGACGATCGCGGTGAGCTGTGCCTTCGGGGCGAAGCGGTACTGGTCGGAGGATTGCCCGAACGCGAGCTTGCCCTGCTTTTCGGCCTCTTGCAGTGGGGCGGCTGAATCGGTGTGCTGGGTCAGGATGTCGGCGCCCTGCGCCAACAGGGCCTTGGCGGCCTCGGCCTCCTTGCCCGGGTCGAACCACGTGTTCACCCAGACGATCTTGACCTTCACGTTCGGGTTGACCGACTGTGCGCCGAGCATGAAGGCGTTGATGCCGCTCACCACCTCGGGGATCGGGAACGACGCGATGTAGCCGACCGTCCCGGTCTTCGACAGCTTGGCCGCGATCTTCCCGCAGACGTAACGGCCCTCGTAGAACCGGGCCGAGTAGGTCGAGACGTTGGCCGCGCGCTTGTAGCCGGTGGCGTGCTCGAACTTCACCGTCGGGAATTTCTTGGCGACCTTCAGGGTCGGCTCCATGAAGCCGAACGACGTCGTGAAGATCAGGCCCATGCCCGAGCGCGCGAGCTTCTCGATCGCCCGCTCGCTGTCGGCCTCGGGCACGTTCTCCAGGTAGGTGGTCTCGACCTTGTCGGGCATGGCCTCGGCCAGGGCCTTGCGGCTCAGGTCGTGCTGGAACGAGTAGCCGTAATCGGCCACCGGTCCGACATAGACGAAGCCCACCTTGAGCTTGCCCTCGGCCTGTGCGGGGCCGAGCAGGAGCAGGAATGCACCGAGGCAGGCGCAGAAGGAATGTCGCATGGTCGCTCGTGTCCTCTCCGGTGGACGGCACCGCTAGCGGTGCGGGGTGAAATCGCGCCCCAGGGCGGCGGGTGCGAGTGAGCCGCCCTGCCGTCGCCCGAGGGACAGCAGGACCAGGGCGACGATCGTCGCGAGGTAGGGAAGCGCCGAGAGCACTTGTCCGGGCAGGCCGATGCTCGCCGCCTGGGCATGGAGTTGCAGCACCGTGGCGCCTCCGAACAGGATCGCCCCAGCCACCAGCCGCGCCGGCCGCCACGAGGCGAAGACGACGAGCGCCAGGGCGATCCAGCCGCGGCCCGCGGTCATCGCCGGGGCCCAGAACGGGGTGTAGGCCAGCGAGAGGTAGGATCCGGCGAGTCCGGCACAGGCGCCCCCGAACAGCACGGCCAGGAAGCGCAGCTTGCGCACCGGCAGGCCGAGGGCGTGCGTGGCGGTGTGGTCGTCGCCGATCGCGCGCAGGATCAGGCCGCCGCGCGTCCGCCACAGGAACCACGAGACGGCGATCGTCAGGGCCAGGCCCGCGTACACGAAGGCGTCCTGGCCGAACAGGAGCTGGCCGATCCCAGGCAGGTCGCTCAGACCGGGGATGTCGAGATGCGGTGCGGGATCGCGCTTCAGGCCGACATACGAGGTGCCGACGAGCCCTGACAGGCCGAGGCCGAGGATGGTGAGGGCGAGCCCCGAGGCGACCTGATTGGCCGCGAGCCCCACGGTCAGCAGCCCGAACACGGACGCGAGCCCCAATCCGGCGCCGGCGCCGGCCAGGGCGCCCAGCAGGGTCGAGCCGGTCTCGATCGCGGCGGCGAAGCCGACGGCCGCCCCGCAGATCATCATGCCCTCGACGCCGAGGTTGAGCACGCCCGCGCGCTCGACCACCAGCTCGCCGATCGCGGCGATGATCAGCGGGGTCGCCGCCGTCAGCACCGTGACTAGGATCATCTGGACCATGTCGAGGGTCATCGCGCACCTCCCGGGACGAGGCGGACCTTGAAGCGGGTGAGGACGTCCGCCCCCAGGACGAAGGCCAGCAGCAAGCCCTGGAAGGCCCGCGTCAGGTCGAGGGGAAGCCTGAGGTCGATCTGCGCCCCCTCGCCGCCGATCGTCGTGAGCGCGATCACCAGGGCCGCGACGAGGATGCCCGGGGGCGAGAGCCGGCCGAGAAAGGCGACGATGATCGCCGTGAAGCCGTAGCCCGGCGAGATCGTCGGCTGAAGCTGGCCGATCTTGCCCGCGACTTCCGCGATCCCCGCCAGCCCCGCCGCCCCACCCGAGACTGCGAAGGCGGCGAGCGTCAGGCGGGCCTCGCTGAAGCCGGCGAACCGGGCGGCGCGCGGGCTCGCTCCGACGACCCGCACCTCGAACCCGAACAGAGTCCGCCCGAGGACGATCGTGGCCAGCACGACGGAAGCGAAGGCGACGAGCACGCCCGCATGCAGGGTTTCCCCCTCCATCAGGTAGGGCAGGCGCGCGGCGGCGTCGAAGGCGACGCTCTGCGGGAAGTTGTATCCGGCCGGGTCGCGCAACGGTCCCCGGGCCATGTAGTCGAGGAGCAGTTCCGCGACGTAGACCAGCATCAGGCTGGTCAGGATCTCGGAGACGCCGAGCTGCACCTTCAGCACGGCCGGGATCATCGCGTAGACGATGCCGGCGAGCGTGCCTGCGGCGAGCATCGTCGGCAGGATCCAGAAGGTGAAGCCCGCGCTGCCCTGGGTGGCGAGGGCGACGCAGCCGCCGGCGAGGCCGCCGACCACGAACTGGCCCTCGGCACCGATATTCCACAGGTTGGCACGGTAGCAGAAGGCCAGGCCCGTCGCGATCAGGGCGAGCGGCGCTGCCTTCAGGGCGATCTCCTGCAGGGACCACAGCTCGGACAGCGGCGCGATGAAGTAGGCCGCGAAAGCCGCTGTCGGCGAGACGCCGAGCAGGGACACGGCAACGCCGCCGAGCAGCACGGAGGCGAGGAAGGCCAGGGCCGGCGCAAGGATGGCGGCGAACGGCGAGCGGCCGGCGCGCGGCACGAGGTCGAGGCGCATGGTTACGTCGCGTGGTTATGTTGCATGGGCGGTTCCTTCACGAATGCGGCCGGGCGGGGCGACCGTGTGGCCGCCCGGGGGCGGACCGCCGGAGCCGCCCATCAGCAGGCCCACCGCCTCGCGGGAGGTCTCGGCACGCGGCACGGCACGCGACAGGGTGCCGCCCTGGAGGACCGCGATGGAGCCGGCGATCTCAAACAGTTCGTCGAGATCCTGACTAATCACCAGGATGGCGCTCCCGCGCGCAGCGAGGTCGATCAGCGCCTGGCGGATGCGCGCCGCCGCCGCCGCGTCGACGCCCCAGGTCGGCTGATCGACGACGAGCACCCCGGGCTCGGCCAAAATCTCGCGTCCGACCACGAACTTCTGCAGGTTGCCCCCCGACAGGGTGCCAGCGGCCGGGTCCGGGCCGGCCTTGCGAACATCGAAGGCCGCGATCACCCGGGCCGCCAGCGCCCGGGCCGCCGCCCGGCGCACAAGTCCGAAGCGCGTCAGCGAGGCGGTGGCGTATCGGGAGAGCACCGCGTTCTCCGAGAGGCTCATGCCGGGCGCTGCGGCATGGCCGTTGCGCTCCTCCGGCACGAAAGCGGCCCCGAGACGCCGCCGCGCGTTGATGTCGAGGCGGCCGGCGGGCGTCCCGTCGATGCAGACGGCGCCGGCCTCCTGCGCTCGGGCTTCCCCCGAGAGCGCCGCGAACAGTTCCGACTGGCCGTTGCCCGCGATCCCGGCGATGCCGAAGATCTCGCCGCCACGGACACCGAGCGAGATGTCGCGCAGGCCGGTGGCGTGCAGTCCCGGAGCGGGCAGCGACAGCCGGTGGAGGCGCAGGCGCTCGGGTCCCTCCAGCGCCGCCTGTGCGGGGACAGCCTCGCGTGTCAGCGCGCGAACCTGCTCGCCGACCATCATGGCGGCGAGCGAGCCGGCACTCTCAGCGCGCGGATCGCAGGCGCCGACGACCCGGCCGCCGCGCAGGATCGTTGCGCGGGTGCAGAGGCGGCGCACCTCGTCGAGCCGGTGCGAGATGTAGAGCAGCGCCCGGCCCTCGTCCCGCAGGCGCTCCAGCACCGCGAACAGCATTTCGGCTTCGCCGGGCGTGAGCACCGAGGTCGGCTCGTCGAGGATCACGAGCTTCGGGTCCTGGAGCAGGCAGCGCACGATCTCGATGCGCTGACGCTCCCCCGCCGACAGCGACCAGACCGGGCGATCCAGGTCGAGGTGCAGGCCATAGGTCCGGCCGAGGGCCGCGATCCGGTCGGCGAGCGCCCTGCGGCCGAGGCCCTTGCCCATCACGAGAGCGATATTCTCGGCGACCGTCAGGTTCTCGCACAGGGAAAAGTGCTGGAACACCATGCCGATGCCGAGCCGGCGGGCCGCCTCCGGGCTCGCGAGCCTCACCGTCTCGCCGCGATGCGTGACGACGCCCTCCGTCGGCTCCAGGAGGCCGTAGAGGATCTTCATCAGCGTGGATTTCCCGGCCCCGTTCTCGCCGAGCAGGGCATGGATCTCGCCGGCCCGAATTTCGAGATCGATGCGGTCGTTGGCGGTGAAGGCGCCGAAGCGCTTCACGATGCCGTAGGCGCCGAACAGCGGCCTCGGATCGTTCGAAGCGGGCGTTGGTTCAGTCGCCGCAATCGTCATCCAGTCACTCCGCGATGTCGGGACAGTGCCTCAGAAGACGTGGAAGGCGAATCCCGCCAGGAAGCTCTTCTCCTCGGTCCCCTTGAAGGTCGTGGTCTCCACGTTGCCGAATTTGTTCAGCCAGTATTGGAAGCCGATGAAGACATCGACCTTGTTCGGCTGGTCGTAGATCAGCTTGCCGAGATCGAGTACGAGGTTCGTGCGCGAGAGAAATTCGAGGCCGCGCGGCGGGTTGAACTGGAAGTCCGCGACGTTGCGCACGCCGCGGCCCTTGGGCAGAACGATGTTGTTGAACCCGGTCAGGCTGAGCGGCAGGCCGGTGAACGTCAGCGGAAAGTTGTAGACGAGCTCGAATTCCGGAACGGCGTCGAAGCTCTGGTCGCGATCCGGCTGGAGGTTGAAGCCGTTGCGGTTCCACTCCTTGTAGACGTGCGTGCTGAGATTGAGGAATCCCGCCGGCACGTCGAAGGAAAAGTTGAGGCCGCCGACGATATCGCGCTTCTTCGAGCCGAACGCATCGTTCTGTGAATTGGCGTCGAAACCGAAGGCGAGCGACACATCCTTGACGAGTCCGGGGATCGCGAACGCCTTGGTGCCGGTGAGCGCGTTCAGGCTGAGGGTGCCGCGGTACAAGCCGTAGGCTTCGGTATTGCCGTAATCGGAGAAGGCCGGAGAGCCGACGCTGCCCGGCGGGTTGGTGGTGCCGGCCGGGAACTGCGAGCCCGACTTCAGGATGTCGAGGGAGAAGAAGTTGGTGCCGTAGGCCCATGCGTCGGCATGCGCGATGTTGAGGATCTGCTTGGGCGCCTCCCGGGAGACGAAGCTGCCGTCCGCCCGCTGGATCTGGACGCCGGGCGAGACCGTTGGGAACTGGTAGCGATAGCTGACCTGCGTATCTGCAAAGAGAAAGAACGGCACATCGGCCAGGGCTGCGGCTTCGGGCGCCTTGTCCTTCTTCCCGGCTTCAAGGTCTGCCGCATGCGCGGCCCCGATTATCAAGGCTGGCACTAAAGCAGCCGCGATTCCGCGCCTGAACATCGTCTCGGTCTCCCGGCTTCGCAAAGCATTGGGAGAACGACCGCAACCGATATGCCAACGCCCCGGGTTCAGCGCATAGACGGCCGCGCGCGTTATAAAATTGCAACAGATACGGGACCGGCGGACGCGATACGCCTATGGGCACGGATAGCCTCGGTTATCGTCCGCCAGACCGTCTTACGTCCCGAGCCGCCCGGATCGGCTGAGAGCGGAAGTGACCTCGTGCCGCATGCGGCAGCGTTCTGCGCGATCGCTGATTGTGGTGCCAATACGGTGTCGCCGCGATGACGACCCGCGCACGGTGGGCGTGGCCGGGCGGACGCACATGCATTCTCCGTCCGCACACAGCATCATTCCTCCGGGACGCCGGTGATTCGGGCGCTCCCCGAGGGGACCATCCATGACCTCTCCCACGGCCGCGGTGACCCGCCGCCTCGCAGCCGAGCCCTCGCCTCTCACGTTCGAGCCTACCGGTACGGCGCTGATGATCATCGACATGCAGCGCGACTTCCTCGAGCCGGGGGGCTTCGGGGCGAGCCTCGGCAACGACGTCTCGCTCTTGGCCAGCGCGGTCCCGCCAGCGCGGGCGCTGCTCGCGGCGGCCCGCCGCGCCGGGCTGCTGGTGGTGCACACGCGCGAAGGCCACCGGCCGGACCTGTCGGATGCTCCGCCGGCCAAGCTCGCTCGCGGCGAGCCGTCCGCCCGCATCGGCGATCCCGGCCCGATGGGCCGGATCTTGATCCGCGGCGAGGCCGGCCATGACATCGTCCCGGAATTGCGGCCCGAACCCGGCGAGCCGGTGATCGACAAACCCGGCAAGGGCGCCTTCTACGCCACAGACCTCGCCAGCATCCTGAGCGCCCGGCGCATCGATACCCTCCTCGTCTGCGGCGTGACGACGGAGGTCTGCGTCCATACCACCGTGCGCGAGGCCAACGACCGCGGCTACCGATGCGCCGTCGTCGCGGACGCCTGCGGCTCGTATATCCCGGACTTTCACTCCGCTGGGCTCGCGATGATCAAGGCGCAGGGCGGGATCTTCGGCTGGGTCACCGATTCCGCCGCCGCTGTCGCCGCCCTCGACGGATCGGCACCGCCATAAGCCTCCATCCCGGCAGGCATATTGCTATGTCACCGGGATGATGCCCCGGCGTTCGGATAGCGTGGCCTCGCTGATCATGGGGCTCAAGCACAGGACGTGAAGCTTGTGGCCCGGGTGATCGCGGCGGTCGTCCGGTTCGCGTTCGCCGGGGCCGGCGGCGCACGTTGAGGGGTGCGATGAAAGCGATCCGCGGACAGGCCGTCAGCCTGCGGGGCAACCCGTTCCTGAGCGAGGACTGCCTCGAACACGTCGCCGATGCGCTCATCGTCATGGAAGACGGGCGCGTCACGGCCTTCGGCCCGTATGCGCAGCTCGCGGGCATGCTCCCCGCCGGCGTCGAGGTCGTGACGTACGAGAACGCCCTGATCCTGCCGGGGTTGATCGACACCCACGTCCATTACCCGCAGCTGCAGATGATCGCCTCTTACGGTGAGCAACTGCTTGCCTGGCTCGACAAGTACACCTTCCCGGCCGAGCTTCAGTTCGCCGACGAGGGGCATGCGGAAACGGTCGCCAAGCTGTTCTTCCGCGAGATCCTAAGTGCGGGCACCACCACAGCGGTGGTGTATTGCACGGTGCATCCCGGCTCTGTCGAGGCGTTCTTTGCCGAATCAGAGCGCTTCAATACGCGCATGGTCGCCGGCAAGGTGCTGATGGACCGCAACGCCCCGGCGGCTCTCCTCGATACGGCCCAGCGCGGCTACGACGAGAGCAAGGCACTGATCGCGCGCTGGCACGGACGCGGTCGGCAGCATTACTGCGTCACGCCGCGCTTCGCACCCAGCTGCACCGAGGCGCAGCTCGATGCGGCCGGTGCGCTCCTGCGAGAACACGACGCACTCTTCCTTCAGACGCATCTCTGCGAGAACCCCGACGAGATCGCCTGGGTCAGGGAACTCTTTCCGGAGCGGAAGAGCTACCTCGACGTCTACGCCCATGCCGGCCTTGTCGGTCCTCGCTCGGTCCTCGGCCACGCGATCCACGTGAGCGAGGCCGATTTCTGCACCTGCCACACCAGCGGCGCGGCGCTCGCCCATTGCCCGACCTCGAACGGCTTCCTGGGCAGCGGCCTGTTCCGGCTGTTCGACGCCCTCGATCCGAAGCGCCCCGTGCGGGTCGGGCTCGGCACCGATGTCGGCGCGGGCACCACGCTCTCGCTGCTCAAGACGCTCGGGGACGCCTACAAGGTCGCGGCCCTGCGAGGCACCAAGCTCGATGCGGTCCGGGCGTTCTGGCTCGCCACACTGGGCGGCGCCGAAGCTCTCCGCCTCGACGACCGGATCGGGCGGATTGCGCCGGGCCATGATGCCGACCTCTGCGTGCTCGACCTCGCGGCCACGCCGCTTCTCGGTTTCCGCACCGGCACCTGTGGCGGCATCGAGGAACTCCTGTTCGTGCTGATGACGCTGGGCGACCACCGCACGGTCCGCGCCACCTGGGTCGCGGGGGAATGCGTCTATGACAATCGCCGCCAGGGCGACCCGCTGCGCTATCCCGCGCCGGCCTCCCTGGCCTGAATGGGCGACCGCGCGCCGCCCGTGAGTATTCGTCTTGGCGCGGCGCTTGCTTAAGCTTAGCTGTCGTTTATAGGGAAGATCATGCGCCGGCTGTATCTCGGGCTCGCCCTTCTCGTCGCCCTTCCAGGTGCGGCACTTGCGCAAAGCTACACCGCGCCCGCGCCGACCGACGTGCCGTCCTCCGGCACCAGGGAGCTGAACAAGGCTGATCGCAAGACCGCCTGCACGCAGGAGGCGGATCGGCGCAACATGCGCGGCCTGCCGCGCCAGCAATACCGCGCCGCCTGTCGCGGCCGCACGATACCGAAGCGCATCAAGTCTTGACTTGGCAGTTCCCCGGGCGGCGTACCGTGCCGCGGTAGGGCAAAAAGCTTTCTCAGGCCGGCACGCGTGTCGCGATGGCGATGAGCGCCATTATCTCCGTGGCCTCGCTTGAGCATATTCTTCTGTGACGCAGCCAGGTCCTCTCCGCCGTATCAAGCGGCACGCGTCGCGGTGAGACCGATGAACGTGTCTTCCACCAGGCTGACATGGTTCAGCATGGCCGCATGCGCAGTCGCGGCATCGCCCGACACGATCGCCTGCATGATGCGATCGTGCTCGGCCTGCGAGCGCGGCAAGCGTCCGGGACTCCGGAACTGGGCGCGACGATAGGGGTCGAGGCGCCGGCGCAGGCCAACGGCCATATCCGCCAGGATGCTGTTGTGGCTGCCCGCGTAGATCAGGGCGTGGAAGGTCAGGTTCGCGTCGATGAACCCGGCGACATCGTCGCTCTCGACGAGTGCGCCCATGCGCTCGTGCTGGTTCTGAAGACGCCTGCGTTCGATCGGCGTCATGCTCATCGCCGATAGTCGGGCGCACGTCGCCTCCAGCTCGCCCATCGCGACGAACATGACCTCCAGCTGCGCAGGTGTGATCTCGGCGACGACGGCGCTCCGTCGCGGTCTCAGTTCGACCAAGCCCGTAGCGGCCAGGGAGCGGATCGCCTCGCGGACCGGCGTACGCGAGACCGCGAATTGCTCCGCCAGCCCATGCTCGTCGAGGCGCGTTCCCGGCGCCAGCACGCCGGAGAGGATCGCGTCGCCGATCTCGGCTGCCAGCTTGTCCGTCTGCGTCTGCTTGTTCGACGACGTCATCTCATGGTCTCGTTCACGACGCCGATGATCATCAATCTAGCAACTGCCCAACGCAAGCACTGCATGCATTCATGATTTGTGCAATGCCGCATAATCTTTTAGCACGCAGAAATTAAAAACTGCATGCAATATTGCGGTGTCGCATGCCGTTGGAGAAGGCCATGGCCGAGCCCGTGCACCCCGTCGATGAAGTCCTGCCCGCACCGCGTCTATTCGCGCTCGGCCTGCAGCACGTCTTGGTCATGTACGCCAACGCCGTGGCCGTGCCGCTTATCCTCGGCGCGGCCCTCAAGCTGCCTAAGGATCAGATCGCCCTACTGATCAACGCGGACCTGTTCGCCTGCGGGATCGCGACGCTGGTGCAGACGATCGGCTTCGGGCCGTTCGGCATTCGCCTGCCGGTCATCATGGGCGTGACCGCCGTCTCGATCTCGCCGATGCTTGCGATGGCCGCCATGCCAGGGGTCGGGCTCAATGGCATCTACGGCGCCGTGATCGTCGGCGGTTTGTTCGGGCTGTGCGTCGCGCCGTTCGTGAGGCACGTGCTGCGCTTCTTCCCGGCCGTGGTCACGGGCACGATCATCACGATGATCGGCATCGTGCTCATGCGCGTCGGCGTGAACTGGGCCGGTGGCGGGGCTGCGGCGACCGATTTCGGCGCTGGCGGCTATCTCGCGGTGGCGGGCCTCGTCCTGGGCGTAATCCTCCTGATCATCCGCTTCGGGACCGGCTTCCTGGCCAATATGGCCGTTCTGCTCGGCGTGACCGCCGGTTACCTCGTCACCATCGCGCTGGGCTGGACCGACTTCTCCGGCATCCAGGACGAGCCCTGGCTGCGCATCGTGCTGCCGCTTCAGTTCGGTTTCCCGACCTTCCACCTGATCCCATGCCTGACCATGTGCCTCGTGATGACGATCGTGTTCATCGAGGCCACCGGCATGTTCCTGGCGCTCGGGGCGATGACCGGCCGTACGGTCGGTCCCGAGGACATCAAGCGCGGCCTGCGCGCGGACTCGCTCGGCACGCTGATCGGCGGCCTCTTCAATACCTTCCCGTACGTTTCCTACTCACAGAACATCGGGCTGGTCGGCGTGACGAACGTCTACAGCCGCTGGGTCTGCGCGGCAGGTGGCGTGATCATGCTGGCTCTGGGCCTCGTGCCCAAGCTCGCCTTCATCGTCGCATCGGTGCCTCAATGTGTGCTCGGCGGGGCCGGCTTCATCATGTTCGGCATGGTCGCCGCCACGGGCATCAAGATCCTGAAGAGCGTCGACTACGCCAAGGCGCCGCACAATACGATCGTCGTGGCGATCGCGATCGGCTTCGGTCTGATCCCGATCGTCTCGCCGAACTTCTTCCGGATTTTTCCTGCGGAATTGAAGCCGATCTTCGGCGACGGCATCATCCTGACCTCGATCGCGGCCGTGCTCCTGAACGCCTATTTCAACCGCACCACCGAAGACGAGGCGAACGAGGACGCCGTGCTCGCGGCGCAGGGCGCCGGCCACATCTGAACGGGCACCACCCCGAGCGTCTCCGGGGCGGAATGCCGTCGCGGACACGCCTGTAGGTCATCCGTCGCTGGAGAGCGCACATGCCGGTTCCTCCCTTCCCGACCCTGCCCGCACTTCATGCCGCCTACGCCGAGGGTCTCGCGCCCGAGACCGTAATCGCCGAGACCTACCGGCGGATCGCGGAGGTCGACGATCCCGGTCTGTTCCTCGCGCTCGTGCCGGAGGCACAGGCCCAGGAGGCCGCGCGGGCGCTCGGGGCCTTCGACCCGGTCGCAAAGCCGCTCTGGGGCGTGCCCTTCGCCGTCAAGGACAATATCGATGTCGCCGGGTTTGCGACGACCGCCGCCTGCCCCGCTTTCGCCTACCTGCCGGCGGACACCGCACCGGCGATCGCGCGACTGATCGCAGCCGGGGCGATCCTGATCGGCAAGAACAACCTCGACCAGTTCGCCACCGGCCTCGTGGGTATTCGGACCCCCTACGCCGTCCCGAGGAACGCCTTCGACCCGTCCATGGTCCCGGGCGGTTCCTCATCGGGCTCAGCCGTCTCGGTCGCGCATGGCCTGGTGACCTTCGCGATCGGCACCGACACGGCGGGATCCGGCCGCGTCCCAGCCGGTCTCAACAACGTCGTGGGTTTGAAGCCGTCCCTCGGCAGCATCTCGACGCGCGGCATGGTGCCGGCCTGCCGCACCCTCGACACCATGTCCGTGTTTGCCGGGACCGTCGGGGATGCCGATGCGGTCTACCGGGTGATGCTCGGCTACGATCCCGACGACCCGTTCTCCCGCGCCTTGCCGGTCCCGCCGCGGCCTGGCGCGTGCCCGCCTGGGCTGCGCGTGGGCGTACCGGATGGAGCGAGCCGGCACTTCGGCGGCGACGCCCTGTCGGAGGCGGCCTTCGAGGCCGCGCTGACGGATCTCGGGGCCGTGACGGGCGGCGAGACGGTGCCGATCGACCTGGCGCCGTTCATGGCGGTCGCGGACCTCCTCTACGCGGGCCCCTGGGTCGCCGAGCGCTACCAGGCGATCCGCGCCTTCATCGAGGATCAGCCCGAGGCACTTCATCCAATGACGCGCGCGATCATCGCATCGGCGACGACACGCTCGGCAGCCGACGCCTTCGCGGGACTCTATCGCTTGGCCGAGCTGCGCCGCATGGCTGAACAAGCCTGGACGCGGATCGACGTGCTGATCGTACCGACTTACCCGCGGCCTCGCACAATCGCCGACCTTACCGCCGACCCGATCGGCCCGAACAGCGAGCTGGGCACCTACACCAATTTTGTGAACCTACTCGATCTCTGCGCTCTCGCGGTGCCAGGGCGTTTCCGCAGCGATGGGTTCCCCTCGGGCGTGACGCTGATCGCTCCGCGTGGCGCAGACGGTCTGATCGCCGACCTCGGCGCACGGCTGCACGTGGCGGCGGACCCAAGGCTCGGCGTCGGCACCATGCCCGTTTCCCTTGAGACAGCAGGGCAGACGAATGTCGCGCGTGCCCAGGATGACGAGATCGAGATCGCGGTGGTCGGAGCGCATATGTCCGGGCTGCCGTTGAACGGCGAACTCGTCGGGCTCGGCGCGCGCTTCCTTCGCGCGGTCAGGACGAGCGCAGAGTATCGGCTCTACGCCCTTCCGGGCGGTCCGCCGGCCCGGCCAGGCTTGGTTCGGGTCGCGCCCGGTACCGGTACACCGATCGAGACGGAGATCTGGGCTCTTTCGACTGCTGGGTTCGGTGCATTCGTGGCGGCCGTACCGATGCCGCTCACGATTGGCACCTTGCGGCTCTTGGATGGAACAACACCAAAGGGGTTTTTAGCTGAGACGGCGAGCCTCGTCGCAGCACAAGACATCACCGAGTACGGGGGATGGCGTCGTTATCTTGATGTTGGGCAGGCCATGTAATGACAGCCTGCGCGCAAATATGGCCTTTCTCTCGGCCCATGTTCTGTGGGCGCATGAGATGCCATTCCTGATCGCTTTCGACGACCAAGTTTCCTAGAATGACCGGGTTGGGCGCAAAGCGGACGTTCTGCTTCCGGAAAAGCGCCATTCCCAAACCGACGGAAGTCCAGGAAATCGTGCTTCCTGCTCACCTCTTGCGCCTCCCTGCACGCGCTGGTTTGCTTCCCTGCTCGATCGCGTAGGGAAAATGCCGCCAAGGTACTGCGCCTGCTGCGAACACCTGAGCCCACGCACGTTCGAATCTCGATTTTCCGACGCGTTTCCCTGTAATTTCCGGGTCGCCAGGGAAATTCCGCACGGAGACGGGTTCGCGTCCGACTGCCCGCACCACCAGGCTTTTCCGTCCAGGAAAAGGTCTGTGTGGTAACACGTTAGCCTGAATTTGCTCGACCACGCGTCCTGATCGATCCACCATTACGCTGAGACCGCCGCGCTTTGACACTTCCATGATGGAAGTTTGGAGGCAGGGCATGGTCAGCGCTTGCCGGACCGGCCTTGCGCAGGCCGGTGGCGGTTTGCGGATTGCTGGGGTCACGTCCTACATTGTCCCGGCCCTACGGATTCACACAGCGCCGGACGCGGCGCGGGGATCGATCGGTGACCGTCACGGGCCGAGCGGGCGGCAAGACAGTATCTCCGGGCGTCGCGGGTAGAGCCCAGGTCGAGGCGACGTATTCCCGACAGAAAAAAGGCCACCCCGGGGGTGGCCTGAAGTCGAGGGAGGAAACGCCCAAGGCGGGCGACGGGACCGCGCCACGATCGATGTCCCGATTTACAATCTTATCCCGAACACTGTGAATACAATATTTCTTCAAAACTGTATTCATGCATGAGATCACGCAGGTGGTGCTTGAACGATCATCGCGTCGGAGATCCTAGCCTGGAAACCTCTCGACCTCGTCCCGCCCGACGGCATGCTCGACCTGCCCGGCCGGACTGATCCCGCGCTGCGGGACGTCGCTCTGATTGATGCCGGCCACCTTCGTCTCGAAACCCGCCCACGTATGAGTCGCAATCCTATTATAGTATATAAGTCATATTTCGGAATAAGATTTGGAAAAATATTACAACCCTGTTCCATCTAAAAATATTAATCGTCCTTGACAATACAACCTCAGAATCGGATCCAGCTGCGGTGCAGCAATATTAAAAATTGCTTTTCCGCCGGGTCTCGATTGGTGTCTTTGCCGTTTCGATCGTGGTGAATATCTTAACGTATATTACAAGGATGCGCAAAATGTCGAACGGTCAGAACATGGATCATGGCAAGCAGAACGGCCAGGATGCCCGGAACACCGAGGCTGCCAAAGCCAATGTCGACGCCGCGGCCAAGCAGGGCAAGCAGTTCGCCGATGCCGCCCGCGACGGCATGACCAAGATGTCCGAGTTGCGCGAGAGCGCGGCCGAAACCACCAAGCAGGTGATGCAGCAGAGCATCGAGAACGCCGCGCGGCAGGCCCGTGAGGCCTCCGACCGCTTCTCGAAGACGCTGGGCTTCTCCGACGAGAACAGCGAGCACCTGGCTCGCCAGTCGAAGCAGAATATCGAGGCCATCTCCCGCTGCGGGACCGTCCTCGGCCAGGCGTTCCAGGATGCGTCGCGCAGGCTGTTCGATCTCGGGCAGAAGCAGTATCAGCGCAATCTCGAGGGCATGACCAAGCTGACGCAGGCCAAGTCCATGCACGAATTCGCCACGATCCAGGGCGACCTGCTGCGGGAGGGCCTGGAGCACATGGTCCGCGACAGCAAGGCGATCACCGAGACCTCGGCGCGTGCGGTGGATGAAGCCGGCAAGTCGCTCGCCGCCGTCGCACAGGCGCGCTGAGCCCGGCGACGCCGCTTGCGCCATCCGCGGCGGCGGACTGGAACACGATCGGGGGCGGTCCGCGAGGGCCGCCCTTTCTCATGTCCCGGATGCCACCATCGAGCGCGGGCGGTCGGTGACGTCGCAGCGTCAGGCCGGAACCCCGCAAGCCCCCTACCCCAATCCGAGGCGCCCCGCCGCGCGCCGGGCCGCGGCGACCACCTGCTCCGGGGTCGGCGGATTGGCCGGGTGGTGGCTCAGGCACAGGGGGGTGGTGAGCTTGGCCGGCCGGCCCGAGCCCTCCGTGGCGAAGTAGAACTCGCCCGCGCCCAGCCGGCCGATATCGGAGGCCCCGCCGCCATTGGCTGCCATGATCTCCTGGGCGGCCGCGATCGTCGCCGGGGCACTCTGGCGGCCGAAGAACTGGGTCGTGCAGTTCGAGACGATCTGGTTGTGCAGGCCCTTGGGCACCTGCGTCGCCACCACCAGGCCGAGCCCGTATTTGCGCCCCTGCGCCACCAGCTTGATGCCGCTGCCGAGGCTGGGGCTCGCCCGCTGGGCCGGCAGGAAGGTCTGGGCCTCGTCGACCACGTAGAGCCTACCGCGCGGGCTCGGATTCCGCTTGATCCAGCCGAACAGGGTCATCTGGAGCCGGTTCACGAAATCCTCGCGCGCCGCCTCCGAGCCGAGGCCCGACAGGTTGATCACCGAGACCCGGGTGCGGGCCGGATCGGCCCCGAAGAACAGCAGTTTGGGGTCGAGCACCGCACCCTTCACCTTGAGCAGCGGGTTGGTCGACACGGCGGCCCGGAGCTCGTCGGCCATCTTGGCCGCGTGCTTGGCGGCGTCGCCGATCTCGCTCAGCCCATCCGGCAGGTCGGCCAGCAGGGTTATGAAATCGCCAAGAGTCCCGCCGCCGCGCTCGGCGAAGACCCGTAGGGCGTCGGCCAGCACGCCCCGCTGCAGCGCCTTCCTGGCGCCGGCCAGTGGGCCCAGCGTCTCGGCTGCCATTTCCACCACCTGCTGGCGCTCGTCCGGATCCGCGCCGACGCTGGAGAAGTCGGGCAGGACCGACAGGAACAGCGGGTTGCCGGCATTCACCCCGGGGGTCCAGACCACGACCTCGACTTGCGCGGCATAGGACGCCGCCTTCGCGGCATCCGCGTCGGTGAAGGCGGCGGGCCGCTCGGGCCACGGGTCGCCCAGCCGCGACAGGTCGTTGTTGGGGTCGATCACGATGGCCGGGATGCCGGCGAGCGCCGCCTCCTCCACGAGCCGGCGCAGCAGCACGGTCTTGCCGGAGCCCGAGCCCGCGATGATCGCCGTGTGCCGCGGCAGCAGCCGGATCGGCAGGCTCACCGGCTGGGCATCGGCGTTGATCCGGCGCCCGACCGGGATCGCATCCGGGGCGGATGGCGGCAGGCTGGACGATAGGCCCTCAGCGGTGACGGGCGCATCCCCTCCCCCCTCTGCGGGGGAGGGTGGCCCCTGCGTCAGCAGGGGTCGGGAGAGGGGCAGCGCGACGCTGGCGGATGTGGCGTCCGACGCGACTTTTCCGGACACGGCGCTCCCCTCTCCCGACCCGCTTCGCGGGCCACCCTCCCCCGCAAAGAGGGGAGGGAGAGGCGTCCGTGTCCGGCCGTCGATCTTCTGCACCGGCTCGGCGAGGCCGGCCTGGTGGAACACCGCAGTGGCGCGCACCGGCTTTTGCGCCCGCAGCCAGGCCTCGAACCGGTCGCTGCGGCCCTCCGCGTCGGCCTTCGCCTTGAGGTCGCGGAGCGCCACGAAGGTGCGCAGGTCCGCCTCGGTCGGGTCGATCAGGATGCCGCCGGCGGCCTTGAAGGTGTCGACCAGGTGCCGGGTCTTGTCCCCCCCGGGCACGGGTCCCCGCCGGACGATCAGCAATTCCCGGTCGGGGATGCGAGTGGAGATGCCCGAGGCCGTCAGCGCCGCCCGCAGGCGCGCCTGGAACGCGATGGCGTTCTGGTGCTGGAGCGCCCGGTAGCAGACATGCCGCTCCCGGTCGTTCTGGTCCCGGTAGATGAAGGTCAGGCGCCCGTGCAGCGGCGGAATCCTCTGCTCCGGCTCGCCCTTGCTGGCCACATCCAGGGCATCCTCCGGGTCGTCCTCCAGGGCGTAGAGGTCGAAGGCGGCGCGCAGCAGGTCGCCGAGCCCGCCCTCGTCGTCGAGCAACCCGTCGATCGCCGCGCGCGTGCGGGCGGCGTCGAGGTCGAATTCGTTCCCGGTCGGTCGCTCAACCTCCTTGTCCCCCGGATGGACGAGGTCGTGGCAGACCTCCACGGTGCCCCGGGCCAGGCAGGCGCGCCGGACGGCGTCGCAGCGCATCAGCAGCGTGCGCGGCATCATCCCGGCCTCGGCCGCCGCCGCGATCGCCGCCGGGCTGAACGGCCATTCCGGGTGCGGCGGCTCGAAGCCGGCGGCGCGGTAGGCCGGGGCCAGCCGGCCGCGGATCAGCGCGGCGGCCGCGACCCGGTCGTTCATGCCCTGCAGGGCGATCGGCGGCTCGAACCGGTCGAGCAGGGGCTTGGCCGCCCGCTCCTCCAGGCGGATCCAGGAATCCTGCAGGCAGGTCATCACGGTCATGCCGCGGCCGCCGACATCGTGCAGTTCGAGCAGGCCCGCGGCCAGCACCTCGGCGAGGCCGGCGCTGGCGTCGAGATCGTCGGCGGCGGTGAGGCGGCTCGCGTCGATGACGCCGTCGATCTGGTCCAGGGCGACGAGCGTCGGTCCGCCGAGCCCCATGATCCAGGCCATGCCGCGCACGAGATCGACCGGGGCGGGCGGCGGCGTCTTGAACCCGAGGGCCGCCCGCTCGGCCGGGTCGGCGTCGTAGCCCTGCAGCCAGGCATGGGCGAGGCCGATGGCGCCGAGGTCCTGGGCGCGCAGCAGGCACAGGGCCCGGAACACATCCTGGTGCTGCAGGGCGCGGCGGGCATCGACCTTCATCAGCGCCATGACCAGCAGGTCGACGATCCGGCGGGTATCCATGTTCGGCGTATTGAACGCCGCCTCGACCTGCGCCTCGACCTTGAACCGGCGCGCGACCCCGGCCAGGACCGCGTCCGACTGGCGCCGCCCGTCCGGCATGGTCTGCAACAGGGCGGTGAGGTAGCTCAGCGCAGCGCTGCGCCAGAAATCCGTAAGCCCGAGCACGTCGAGCAGCACGAACCAGCCGCCCGCATTCCAGACCTCGCGCCGGAGCTGACCGATCAGGTGGGTCTTGCCGATGCCCGACTGGCCGACCAGCGCCCGCCCGTAGGGCCGCTTGTCCGGATCGCGGGCCTTGGCGTGCATCTCGGCCACGAGCAGCGGGACCAGGGCCTCGTTCGGGCCGCCGGTGGGCTCCGCCTCGGTCCAGACGCTGTCGAGGGTGCGGACCCAGTCGAAATCGACCCGGCGCAGGGCGTCGAGGGCGTCGGTCATGCCTGGATCCAGAGGAGGTGGAAGGGTTCGCCGGCCGGGCTGTAGGCGGCCTCGCGGTCGGCCTGCGTCAGGGCCTTCGGGTCGCTGAGCTGGCTCAGCCGGGCGGTCCTGTCGCCCTTGAGGATGCGGGCGAGGCCGGCATCGACGGTGGCGCGGTCGAGTTCGGCGAGCTGCGCGCGCACTTCACTGAGCCGGACGGCCTTGGCCCGGGCGCCGCCGGTGAGGGCCAGATAGGCCTCCTCGATCCGGACGCGCAGGGCGGCCGCCCCGGGTTTTTTCTTTGCGGACGGTCGGACGGTTTTTTCGCCGGCGGTCTTCTTGGGGGAGATTTTTTTGGCTGAAACCGTCTTCGAGGCCGGCTCGGGCGGGGCGCCGACGAAGTCCGCCAGCGTCCGCCCGCTCTGCCCGAGATGGCCATCGAGCCGGGCCAGCCAGTCCTGCATCACCCGGAAGGCCGGCGGCAGCGCGGCATCGAGATGGTCCCCGGCCCAGTGCCAGCCCTTATCGGTCACGGAGAGGACGAAGGAGCGGCCGCTCTTCTCGACGCCGATCAGCCCTGCGGCGGCCAGGGCCTCGCGGTCGGCCTTCTTGACCGCCGGCACGACCTCCCCCTGCGGCGCTCGGCCGTGCCGGGCCAGCAGGCACCACAGGATCAGCGTCTGGGCGGGATTCGGGTCGCTCATCGGATCATCGCTCCGTCAGAAGTTCGGCGCAGGCGGACCACGTCGCGGATCTTCTCGAGGCTGCGCTGGAGGTCGGTCTCGACCTGCGCGTTGGTGATGCGCAGCACGAGGTAGCCCGCCGCCAGCAACTCGTAATCGCGGTGCCGGTCGGCGCTGAATGTCGGGTCCAGGCGATGCTCCGGGCCGTCGAGTTCGACCACGACGCGGCCGGCCGCCCAGAGCAGGTCGACCCGCGGGGCCGTGCCGAACCGGGGCAGAGGCACGGCTTCGTTGCCGGAGAACAGGTCCCTCAGTTCCGCATCCGCCCGCAGGGCCGCCTCGACCCGCCGCTCGACCGCGCTCGCCGGATGCGCGCGCGAGCGCGGCGCAAGGAACCGGGCCTCCGCGGGCGCCGGCGCGCGCAGGACCGCGTGGGCGCCGTACAGAATGCGGTCATAGGGCGGCACCGGCGGCGGCGCGCTCGGGAACAGGGCCGCGACCGCGGTCCCGTGGCGGCGGCACCATTCGAGCGCTTCGATGACCGGGGCGGCATGCTCCGGCGCGGCCGGATCGAGTTCCGCGACCAGCACGAGGCCCGACGGCGCCACCGCCAGCTGCAATTGGACGAGTTCCAGGCTCCGGGCGGCCCGCCGAAACCGGGGCGGGCGTCCCGCGGCGGCATGCTTGGCCGCGGCCTTGAGCCAGGGGCCGTGCGGCTCCAGGGCGCCCGGCCCATGCCAATCCGGCCAGCGCGCCAGGGCGAGGTCGGCCAGGTCGTCGAGCAGCCCGTCGAGGATCGCCGCGGTGGTGCGCCCCCCGGCCGTCAGCAGCACCAGCAGGCTGTGTTCGGCCTCCGAGGCGTCGAGATGAGATTCGAGCCCGTCGAGGCCGATGCCGATGAGCACCAGCCGCTCCCCGACGCCGAGCCCGAGGATCCGGCCGGAGAGTCCCGCGACCGGCAGCGTCGGCAACGGCGACACACCCGGGAAACCGGGCGCAGGCTCGTCGGCGCGGGGCATCAGGGCCGTGGCATCCGCAGGGTCATCCGATCCGGATCGCGGATTTTCTGACCACATCCGCCGGGGTGCCAGCAAGCCCCTCGGGAGCTCTTGGGTTGTCGCACCGGACGCGCGTGTTCGGGTTCGGGTGTTTCAGCGACGGATCAGTTCGCACCCTGCCATCCCGGGGCCGCGAAGCGGAGCCCGGGCGGCGTGCGTCCCTCGGTTGCTTTGCTGCGCGCACTGACTGGGTAGACCCTTCAGCCGCGTCACAAGCCCCCTACCCTCTCAATGCAACGTGTCGTCCGCGCAAGCCTTGCCCCGTACGTCGCGGGCCAGCGCCCGGCCGACATGCTCCACCAGCGGGCGCAGGGCGGCGAGCAGGTGCGGGTCGCCGAGCTCTTCCGCGGCACGCCACATCTCGATCGCGTGGTGGCCCAGGCGCACGATCGCCGGGTCCTCGCCCTCGCGCTTGCAGGCCCGGTCCAGGATGTCGGACATGCTCATGCGTGCAGCCTCCGCTCGGCGGGGGCGGGCAGCCGGATCGCCGGCGCTCGCGGGGCATGCAGGGGCGAGGCGTCGAGGCCGAAGAACCGGCGCGACTCCGCGACCGTGTCGGGCCTCAGCCGGGCATAGACCGCCAGGATGGAATGGCCCTGATACGTGGTCGGCAGCCCGAGGGGCTCGACGTCCCAGCCGCAGGACATCAGCCGGTTGACCAGGATCGGGTGCGTCTGCGCCAGCAGCCCGTCGAGACCGCGCGCCCGCGCCACCTCGGCCGCAGCGGTGAAGATCCCGGCGGTGGCCGGGTCGATACGGTTGGTGCGCCCCTCGCGCCGGGCCGGCAGCGTCCCGCAGCGGGTCCACTCGTAGATGTCGGTGCCCCGGGGCGCCGGCCCGCGCTGCGCCAGCTGCGGGTAGACCTCGGTGAGCAGATGCGGCCGGGTCGTCGGCAGCAGCCGCGTGTAGGCGGTGATCGCGCCGTCTTCCAGATAGGCCAGATGGATGCAGCCGGGGCCGTCGAACTGGTCGATCTCGCGGCCGTCGGGCCGGCGGCACGCCTCCCAGTTCAGCCGCTCCACGAACAGCGCGTGCCGGAACCGATAGATCTTTTCCAGCAGATCGCCATGCTGGGAAATATTGTCGTCGTCGATAACCACAACCATGGATCACTTCCCCCTTGGGGGCGTGATGCCGGGTGGTGGGTCCGAATGAGCCTCGTAAAATTACGAGGTCGGCGGAGGCCGGGTGGCTACGCTATGATGCCTTGCCGCATGGCTTCGGCGACGCACTGGACGCGGTTGACCGCATCGAGCTTGCGGGCGGCGTTCCTGAGGTGGAACTCCACGGTCCGCTGCGACGTGCTGAGGATCTCGGACGCCTCCCAGCTGGTCTTGCCGGCCGCGGTCCAGCGCAGGCACTCGATCTCCCGCGCCGTGAGCCGGGGCGCCTTGCGCACCGGGTTGCGCCCGCCCTCGCGGATCAGGGTCTCGGCCCGCTGGTAGGCGTAGATCGACACGAGGTGCAGCGCGGCCTTGGCGTCCTCCGACAGGTCGAGCCGGCTGGCGCCGAAGCTGACGCCGCCCCCCGGCCCGCTCAGGTGGTGGATCGGGACGCAGAACCCCTTCGACAATCCGAACTCGGTCGCCTCGCCCATCACCCGGGCGGCCCCGGCCTCGTCGGACCGGTAGGGCGCCTCGCTCCACAGGAACGGCTCGGTGGTGCGCTTCACGTGGTTCGCCACCGGGTCGATCCGCAGGTAGTCCCGATCGAAATAGCGTTTCCGCCAGCCTTCCGGCCAGGACGGGACCAGGGCGCAGTTCTGCGTGGAGACCTCGTGCTCCGCAGGCAGGTTGGTGATGATGAAGACATCGTAGCCGAAATACGCGCCGGCCGACCGCATCTCGCGCAGGATGTCGGAAATCCTCGATGCCTGCTTGAGACGGCCGACGATGTCGAAAGCCTTCTGGCTGTCCTGGGTCACCGCAAGTCCGAATGCTTGTAAAATAAAATCTCTGAGAGTCCGTCCGAGAAGTCAGGGCGATCGGGCGAGGCGTCTGACGAGGATCATGATGGCTGCGGCGTAGAGGAAGGCTCTGGCGGAGGCGAGGGTCGCTTCCGCATCCTTCCAGAGGCGCCGGTTGCGGCTGATCCAGGCG
>NZ_JAKSYL010000147.1 GCF_022829515.1 Methylobacterium sp. J-048 | reverse complement strand
AGGCGCCACTTGCCGTCCTCCATCATCGAGAAGTCGATGCGCACCCCGCTGGCGGGACGGCCGCGGTCGGTGTCGAGGACGTGGGTCGAGATGCCGGCCATGATCTTCGGTGTCCTGAGCGAGGGATGGGGTCTATCCGTTTGGCCGGTGCCGATCTCAGCTACCCCGATAGTACGAATAGCCCCAGGGAGTGAGCAGCACCGGCAGGTGGTAACGCTGGCCGGCATCGCGGATCTGGAAGCGGATCGGCACGAGGTTCAGGAAGTTCGGGCTGGGTAGCTTTACGCCGAGCTTTGAGAAGTATTCCTCGAAATGCATCACCAGCTCGTAGTGGCCAGCCTTGAAGGCGTCATCGACGAGCACCGGGTCGGCCGGGCGTCCGGTCGCCGTGGTGGTGATGATTTTGAGTGGCTTGTAGCCTTCGCCATCGAGCATCGCGAGGTCGCAGACCATGCCGGCGGCGGGCGTGCCATGGAAATTGTCGATGGCGTGCAGGGTCAACCGTGGAGAGAGGCCGGTCTGTGAAGTCGGAGCGGTGGTCAGCGCGCCGGGTTTGGCCGGAGGGCTCATGGGTGCGCCCTGCGCCATCACCGTGCTTGCGGACGCCACCGCCGCGGTGCTGAGGCCGACGCGGACGAGGCTGCGGCGCGTCAGTTCGGATCGGTTTGAGGGATGATCCAAGGTTGGCTCCTGATGGCGGTGAGATTACGCCGGCTCGTGCGCGGCGCGGGACGCTGCGCGCTGCTCCAGTTCCGGGGTCGCGGGCGGGACGAAGGCGAGGATCAGCGCGAGTGAGAGTGCCTCGACGGCCGCGACGATCCACAGGCCGATCGAGACCGAGCCGGTGTGCTCGCGCAGATAGCCCATCACCGCCGGGGCGCCGAAGCCCGCGAGGTTGGCCACCGAGTTGATGAGCGCGATGCCAGCTGCCGCGGCCGAACCTGCCAGGAAGCGCCCCGGGATCTGCCAGAAGACGGGGATCGCGCTCATCGTGCCGACGATTCCTACCGCGAGCGCGATCATCGCAAGGATGGGCGCGCTGGAACCGAACGAACGTCATGGCGCCGATCAACAGCAGCGTGACACCGTAGTCGGTTACCGGCGAATGACGCCGGCGGGCGACTGTCCCGATCAATTTGTGCAAGCTGCTCATGGGTAGTGAGTGTCACGACCTGCGAGCTATGGAAAGCGAGCGGTGCCCGCCACTGCCAGCCCTGGAACGGAACGAACGTCTTCGCGGGTTGTCCGATGCGGTAATCACGCTCAGGCGGCCGAGCCGACCGCGTTTAGCGCGTAGTGGCCGACTGGATCTGGCCGAAAGCGGCCTGTCCGCTCCGGAGAAAGTCGGTTGGAAAAGCGGACAGGCCCCAACCGACGTATATCGGCCACGCGGACGGGCCTATCTCACGGGCCTACTTGCGGTCACAGTCGGAATTCCAACTACGCCGGGCGCGCACTGAGGCATGAGCTAAGCCCTACCCGCTACGGCTGATAAGTGCGCCCGTGAGCGTCGGGCATCGATCAGGTTGAGTCCGTACTCTTCAGCGGTGCCCGTGTGGGAACTCCTTGAGGGATGATCGAGATCTTACCCGTTTTGGCGTACCGTGGCCGCACAGGGGGCGCGGCTGAATGCCTGCACTGGCAGGATCTACGGCGCAGGCAGAACCTCATAGGGTCGCTGGACACCGGTAAAGGGCACATGAGTAGAACGGTTCGACCATTTGACCGGTGTAAGCTCCGCTCTGGACGGCCACGATCTTGCAGGTAGGTACGGGTGACGCCTGAGAGCAGTAGCCTGAGAGATCAACATGCGCGCTTCTGTGTTGGCCGGCATTCTCGGCCTCCTGATGGCCGGCTCAGCGCAGGCTCAGGTCAAGATCGGCATCGTCGGTGCGATTACTGGGCCTAACGCGGCGTTCGGCGCTCAGATCAAAAACGGCGCCAGCCAAGCAGTTGACGACATCAACAAAGCTGGCGGGATCAACGGCCAGAAGCTCGTGGCCGTCATCGGTGACGATGCAGGCGATCCCAAGCAAGGCGTCTCAGTGGCCAACAAGTTCGCCAGCGAGGGCGTCAAGTTGGTCGTCGGTCACTTCAACTCCGGTGTGTCGATCCCGGCCTCTGACGTCTACCTCGACGCTGGCATCGTTCAAGTCACGCCCGCCTCCACGAACGTGAAGTTCACCGAGCGCGGCATGTGGAACACGTTCCGCACCTGCGGCCGCGACGACCAGCAGGGCGCGGTGGCGGGCACCTACCTGTCCGAGCACTTCAAGGGCAAGAAGATCGCCTTCGTCCACGATAAGACGCCCTACGGCAAGGGACTTGCCGACGAGACCCTGAAGGTTCTTAAGGCCAAGGGCGGCAAGGAGGCGATGTTCGAGGGCATCAATCCTGGTGAGAAGGACTACTCGGCGCTCGCCTCCAAGCTAAAGTCGGCCGACATCGACATTGTATACTTTGGCGGTCTGCACACCGAAGCTGGGCTCATAATCCGGCAGATGCGCGACCAGGGCCTGAAAGCGCCGATGATGAGCGGTGATGGCATCACCGACAAAGAGTTCGTCCAGATCGCCGGCCCGGGCGCAGCGGGGACGCTGATGACCTTCTCGCCGGACGCGCGCAAGAACCTGAACGCCAAGGATGTGGTGACGGCCTTCAAGGCTAGGGGCATCGATCCCGAGGCCTACACGCTCTACTCGTACGCGGCCGTGCAGGTTCTGGCGAAGGCGATGGCCGAGACCGGCTCCAGCGACGGCAAGACGCTCGCGGACTGGCTGCACCAAGGCAGGCCGACGCAGACGGTGATCGGCGAGATCGCCTACGACAAGAAGGGCGACATCACCCGACCCGACTACATCATGTACGAGTGGGCGAAGGGCGCCGACGGCAAGATCGATTACACAGGGCACGAATTGACTCAATGATCACACTGCGCGCTGCGCGGCTGAGATCGAGGGCAAACTCATGGACGAGCGGGATCTGCGTGGCTTCATTGAGCAGGTGAAGTCGGGCCAGCTGTCGCGGCGCGTCTTCGTGCAGCGGATGCTGGCCGTCGGCCTCTCCGCGCCGATGGCCGGGCTGATGCTGGCCGGGAACGGGGTGGCGATGGCCGCCGACATCCGGGGCGGCTACAAGGCAGCGAAGGCCGGCGGCGGGGGGGCGCTGCGCCTGCTCTGGTGGCAGGCGCCAACCTTGATCAATCCGCATTTCGCCATCGGCACCAAGGACCAGGAGGCCTCGCGGATCTTCTACGAGCCGCTCGCCGCCTGGGACCCGGACGGCAACCTCGTGCCGGTGCTCGCCGCCACGATCCCCTCCGAGGAAAACGGGACGCTCGCCGCCGACGGCCGCTCTGTGGTCTGGAAGATCAAGCCGGGCGTGACCTGGCACGACGGCAAGCCGCTCACCGCCGACGACCTCGTGTTCACCTGGGCCTATGCCCGCGACCCCGCCACCGCGGCGGTGACGATCGGCTCCTACAAGGATTGCACCGTCGAGAAGATCGACGACCTCAGCGTCCGGGTCCTGTTCGACAAGCCGACGCCGTACTGGTGCGATGCCT
>NZ_JAKSYL010000294.1 GCF_022829515.1 Methylobacterium sp. J-048 | reverse complement strand
CGCCCGCGCCCGGTTGGGGGGGGTTTTTGGCCCGGTGTCTTTTGGGGGGTGTGGCGCCCGGTTCCGGGGCAAGGGGGGGGGGGGGGGGGGGGGGGGGGAGGGCCCGGGGGGGGGGGAGGGCCATCGGCCCCACCCACCGGGGGGCGGGGAGGGGGGGGGCAAGGGCCAAACCCGCGCCGCCTTTTTCCCCCCCCCCCCCCCCCCCCCCCCCTCTGCGGGGGAGGGCTGGCGCGTGTCACCTCCGGATCGGCCCTCCTTCGAACCACGGATCATCCGACATCTGATGTACGAAGCCGTTGGCTTGCACGAGCCGATCCGTGAACACCGCACCCATCGACCTCGCATTTTGTATACGGATGGTCCGAACCTTGCTGTGGGTGTGTGGCCGGTGCGGTTTGCCCGCGCGCTTCAGTGGGCCTAGGCTCAACCCCTGCGCTTTTGATGGCCGCCAGCCATCAACTTCCACGGTTCCGGAGATCCGCTTGTCCCGATCGACCCTGAAGATCCTCGCCCGCGGCGTGGCCGCAGGTGCGGTCGCGACCTTCGCGCTGGCGGCGCTGCCCGCGCAGGCCGCCAACGTGTTCCGCTTTGCGTTCCAGGGCGATCTCAAGTCCCTCGATCCGTACTCCCTCAAGGAGAGCTTCACGGAGGGCATGCAGCAGGCGACCTACGAGTCGTTGGTCACCCTCGACAAGAACCTGAAATTTGCCCCCGGACTGGCCGAATCCTGGGAGACGCTGGAGCCGACCCGCTGGCGCTTCCACCTGCGCAAGAACGTCAAGTTCCACGACGGCTCGCCCTTCACGGCCGACGACGTGATCTTCTCCGCCCAGCGGGTCCGGGCTTCCGGCTCGAACTTCACCACCAACGTCCCGTCCGACGCCGAATTCGTGAAGGTCGACGACTACACCGTCGACATGGTGCTGAAGAAGCCGAACCCCATCGCCATCGCCCAGTTCCCGACCTGGCTGATCATGTCGAAGGCATGGTCCGAGAAGAACGGCGCCGCCCAGCCGACCCCGGCCAATGCCTCCAGCCCGAGCTACGCCACCCTGCATGAGAACGGCACCGGCCCGTTCGTGATCGCCGAGCATCAGCCCGGCGTGAAAACGGTGTTCAAGAAGTTCGACGGCTACTGGGGCAAGCGCGAGTCGAACCTCGACGAGGCGGTGCTGACCACGATCGCCAACCCGGCGACCCGGGTCGCAGCGCTGCTGTCCGGTGAGGTCGACTGGATCGACCCGGTGCCGCTCCAGGACCAGCAGCGGGTGAACGCCAGTGGCACCGCCACCGTGATGGCCGGGCCGGAACTGCGCACGGTCTTCCTCGGCATGGACCAGGACCGGGATGAGCTGAAGGATGCGAGCGTCAAGGGCAAGAACCCGTTCAAGGACATCAAGGTGCGCGAGGCGTTCTACCTTGCCATCGACGAGGAGACGATCGCCAAGCGGGTTATGCGGGGGCAGGCGGTGCCCTCGGCCCTGATGATCGCCCCCGCGCTCTACGACCGCGCCAACGAGATCAAACGCCCGGCCACCGACCTCAAGAAGGCCAAGGAGCTGATGGCCCAGGCTGGCTATCCGGACGGGTTCTCGCTCACCATGGACTGCCCCAACGACCGCTACGTCAACGACGAGGCGATCTGCCAGGCGGTGGTCTCGATGCTCGCCCGCATCAACGTCAAGGTGAACCTCAACGCCCAGCCGAAGGCGAAATACTTCGCCAAGGTGCTGGCGCCGAACTACGACACCTCGTTTTACCTGCTCGGCTGGACGCCCTCGTCGCTGGACAGCCACAACATCCTCTACGAGATCGTCGGCTGCCGGAAACCCGGCGACAAGTCTGGTCGCGGCAGCTGGAACTTGGCCGGCTACTGCGACCCAAAGATCGATGAGATCGCCGACAAGGTCGAGGGTGAGACCGACAAGACCAGACGCGACGCGCTGATCAAGGACGGCTTTGACGTCCTGAACGCCGACTGGGGCTACATCCCGCTGCACCAGCAGGCGCTCGCCTGGGGCGTCTCGAAGAAAGTCCACCTGACCCAGCGCGCGGATAACCTCCTCCTGCTCTACTGGGTCTCGAAAGACCCCCAGTAGGGGCCGGGCGTGCTCGCCTTCCTGTTGCGCCGGGTGATCCAGGCGGCCGCGGTGCTCGCGGTCGTCGGGCTGATCGCGTTCTCGATGTTCCGGTTCGCGGGCGACCCCGTGAACCAGATCGTCGGGCCCGACACCCCCGCCTCCGAGCGGGCCGAGATCCGCAAGAGCCTCGGCCTCGACGATTCCGTGCTGGTCCAGTTCGCCCGCTACGCCGGCGACGTGGTCCGGGGCCGGCTCGGGATCTCGTACCAGTTCCGCCAGCCGGTCTCGCAGCTGCTGGCCGAGCGCATGCCGGCGACCCTGGAGCTCGCCTTCTGCGCCACGGTCTTCGCCCTGGTGGTCGGCGTCCTGATGGGAGTCTATTGCGCGCTGCGCCGGGAGTCCTGGCTCGCCGGCCTGTTCCAGGCGGTCTCGCTGATCGGCATCAGCCTGCCGACGTTCCTGATCGGCATCCTGCTGATCTACCTGTTCTCGGTGACGCTGGGCTGGCTGCCCTCCTACGGGCGCGGCGACACGGTGCGACTCGGCTGGTGGACCACCGGCTTCCTCACCTGGTCCGGCCTCAAGGCGCTGATCCTGCCGTCCATCACGCTCGGCCTGTTCCAGATGACGCTGATCATGCGGCTGGTGCGCGCCGAGATGCTGGAGGTGCTGCGCACCGACTACATCCGCTTCGCCCGGGCGCGGGGCCTCTCCACCCGCGCCGTCCACCTGCGCCACGCCCTCAAGAACACCCTCGTGCCGGTAATCACCATCGCGGGGCTCCAGCTCGGCTCGGTCATCGCCTTCTCGATCATCACCGAGACGGTGTTCCAGTGGCCCGGCATGGGCCTGCTGTTCGTCCAGGCCGTGCAGAACGTCGATATCCCGATCATGTCCGCCTACCTGCTGCTCGTCGCGCTGATCTTCGTGACCATCAATCTCGTGGTCGACATCCTCTACACCGTGGTCGATCCGCGCCTGCGGCTGTCCACGGCGACGGCATGAGGGCCGGTCGATGAGCGGACGCGATATCGACGCCGGCGACGCCCCGCCGGTCCCGCTGCAGGCGGCGACGCCGGGCCGGATCGCGCGCTGGCGCGATTCCGACCTGCTGGCGAGCTTTTTGGGCTCGAAGATCGCCATGGCGGCGCTTCTGGCCACCGTCCTGATGGTCGGGCTCGCGGTGGCGGCCCCCCTGATCTCGCCCCAAAACCCCTACGACCCGGCCCAGCTCGACCTGATCAACTCCAACCTGCCGCCGATCTGGCAGGCGGACGGGCAGGCGCCGTTCTACCTCGGCACCGACGACCAGGGCCGGGACGTGCTCTCGGCGGTCCTCTACGGCCTGCGCCTGTCGCTGATCGTCGGGGTGCTCGGGGTGATCACCTCGGGGGTGCTCGGCATCGCCCTGGGATTGGTTGCCGGCTACGCGGGCGGTGCCCTCGACACGCTGATCATGCGGATCGCCGACGTGCAGCTGACCTTCCCGGCGATCCTGATCGCCCTGGTGGTCGACGGCGTCGCCCGGGCGAGTTTTGGCGGCGCCCTCGATGTCGGGCCGCTGATCGGGCTGATCGTCATCTCGATCGGCCTGTCGTTCTGGGTCCAGTACGCCCGCACCGTGCGCTCCTCCGTGATGGTCGAGAAGGGCAAGGACTACGTCCAGGCCGCCCGGCTGATCGGCCTGACGCCCCCCGTGATCCTGGTGCGCCACGTGCTGCCCAACGTCACCGGCCCGGTCTTCGTCATCGCCACGATCAACCTGGCGCTGGCGATCATCACCGAGGCGACCCTGTCGTTCCTCGGCACCGGCCTGCCCGAGACCATGCCGTCGCTCGGCACCCTGATCCGCACCGGCAACCGGTTCCTGTTCTCCGGCGAGTGGTGGATCGTCGCCTTCCCGGGCCTGGCGCTGGCCGGCCTCGTCATCGCCATCAACCTCCTGGGGGATTGGCTGCGCGACGCCCTCAATCCGAAGCTGCAATGACTTTTTTTGACTACGGCGCTTCTCTGGCTCATCCCACCCTCCACCGCATCCTGAGGCGCCGGAGCGAAGCGGAGGCCTCGAAGGAGCCTTCCAGGGATCGCGCGTCGTCTGGAGGCCTCCTTCGAGGCTCGCTGCGCTCGCACCTCAGGATGAGGGTGCGGGTAGGAGCAAGCTCCGCCGTGGGAGCCCGCGCGCGATGACCGAAACCATCCTCTCCGTGCGCGACCTCACGGTCACGTTCGACACCCGCCGCGGGCCGCTCACCGCCATCGACCGGGTCTCGTTCGACATCGGCCGGGGCGAGATCCTGGGGGTCGTCGGCGAGTCCGGGGCCGGCAAGTCGGTCACCGGCTCGGCGGTGATCGGGCTGATCGACCGCCCCGGCCGGATCAGCGGCGGCGAAATCCGCCTGCGTGGCGAGCGCATCGACACCCTGTCCCCCGAGGCGATGCGGCGGGTGCGGGGCAAGCGGATCGGCATGATCTTCCAGGACCCGCTGACCTCCCTGGACCCGCTGTTCCGGGTCGGCGACCAGATCGTCGAGACCCTGCGCGCCCATACCGAGCTCTCGGCCAGGACGGCCCGCACCCGGGCGATCGACCTGCTCGCCGAGGTCGGCATCCCGGCCCCCGAGCGGCGGATCGACGGCTATCCGCACGAGTTCTCCGGCGGCATGCGCCAGCGCGTGGTGATCGCCCTCGCGCTCGCCGCCGAGCCGGAGCTGATCATCGCCGACGAGCCGACCACGGCGCTCGACGTCTCGGTCCAGGCCCAGATCATCACCCTGCTCAAGCGCCTGTGCCGCGAGCACGGCACCGCGGTGATGCTGGTGACCCACGACATGGGCGTGATCGCCGAGGCCGCCGACCGGGTCGCCGTGATGTATGCCGGGCGGGTCGCCGAGATCGGCCCGGTCGCCGCCGTGATCGCCAAGCCGCACCACCCCTACGCGGTCGGCCTGATGGGGGCGATCCCGACCCTGTCGCAGGAGGCCGACCGCCTCAGCCAGATCCCCGGCTCGATGCCCCGGCTCACCGCCATCCCGCAGGGCTGCGCCTTCAACCCGCGCTGCCCGAAGGTTTTCTCGCGATGCCGCGTCGAGCGGCCGGAGCCGATCCTGGTGGGCGCCAGCCGAGTCGCCTGCCACCTCTACGACGTGACGGAGAAGGCGGCGTGAGCGCCTATGTCGAGGTCACCGACCTGCGCCGCCTGTTCGATGTCTCGAAACCCTGGCTCAACCGGGTGATCGAGCGCGAGCCCCGCCGCTTCCTCACGGCGGTGGACCGGGTCGGCTTCAGCATCGCCAAGGGCGAGACCTTCGCGATCGTCGGCGAATCCGGCTCCGGCAAATCGACGGTCGCCCGGATGGTGGTCGGCCTGCTGCCGCCCTCGGCTGGCGAGGTTCGCATCACCGGTATCTCGATGACCGATCCCCGGGAGGCGGCGGCCCGGCGGCGCCTGCGCTCGCGGATCCAGATGATCTTCCAGGACCCCTACGCCTCGATGAACCCACGTTGGCGCGTGGGCAAGATCATCGCGGAGCCGATCCGGGCGTTCAACCTGATCCAAGGGGAGGGGGCGATCCGCGCCCGGGTCGGCGAGCTGCTCGGCCTGGTCGGCCTCCACCCGGACGATTCCAAGAAATACCCGCACGAATTCTCCGGCGGCCAGCGTCAGCGGGTCGCTATCGCCCGGGCTCTGGCCAGTCAGGCCGAGTTCCTGGTCGGCGACGAGCCGACCTCGGCGCTGGACGTCTCGGTGCAGGCGCAGATCCTCAACCTGATGCGCGACCTGCAGGACCGGCTCGGGCTGACCTACCTGTTCATCTCCCACAACCTCGCCGTGGTCCGCCACATGGCGACCCGGGTGGGGGTGATGTATCTCGGCCGCCTGGTCGAGGTGGCCGCCGCCCGCGACCTGTTCGCCCGGCCGCGCCACCCCTACACGCGGATGCTGCTCGACGCGGTGCCCGACCTCGCCCATGTCGGCCGCGCCCGGGTGCCGGTCTCCGGCGAGATCCCGAACCCGATCGACCCGCCCCCCGGCTGCACCTTCAACCCGCGCTGCCCGCTCGCCAACGACCGCTGCCGCGCGGAGGTGCCGCCGCTGCTCGACGGCGTCGCCTGCCACGCGGTGCAGGAGGGGCGAGCCTGATTTTTGGGTCGACGCGGGCCGGATCGGATGCTCGCTGCCGTTCGCAGCGGGTGGATTTCTGCCAGTCGGCTTTCGGCTGGTCTGCTTTCGGGAAGGCGTCGAGGCGGACGTTGTTGCCCCGCCCGCTCCCGACCCTATTCCATCGTAGGAGCTGGTTCAGGACGAGCCCAGAAACGGTCGTTTGTCCCACTGTTGATGCCGTGACGCGTTGCCTGAGGCGGATGCCACCTACGTGTCCTTATAATATGCATGCTCACCGGCCACCACACGTGAAAATTTCTCGCAATTAAAGTGCCGTCGCTCATTGATCACTTTCAACGTAGAATAAATACAAACTGATTTCCCGCTCTGAGGTGTAGTTTTTATGTTCTTGCCAAATGGCGTATCGCTACGATACGCCACGACGCTGTTTAATTGCTCCGGCGATCTGTCGCTGGCAGAGGTCGATGCCTGTCGTCACTCCTTCGCGCGAGGCGCGCGCAAGTCATTTAGCGAGACTTTATCGCAGCCATTGTAAAGCATTGCTGCGCTTTCTGGGTCGGAAGGTCGGCCAAAACGATGCGTCGGATCTGGCGCATGAGGCATTCCTTCGGATCGCACATGCGGGACACAGCCAGACACGTCTCCACAACGAGCGCGCCTTCCTGTTTCAGATCGCCGCGAACCTCGTCCTCGACCACAAGCGTGCGCAATTGCGCCGATCTCGCATCCTCACGGCCATCGAGATAGACGAACTCCTCATGGTTGCCGACGAGACACCGGGCCCGGAGCAGTTCGCTCAGTCGCGTGGTGAGGTGCAGGCTCTCGATGCGGCACTGCGCGAACTGCCTTTCCGGCGCGCCGAGGCCTTCCGGCTCAGCCGGATCGAAGGTCTGAGTCACGCGTCGATCGCCGCTCGTCTCGGCGTATCGCTCCGCACCGTGGAGGCAGAGGTCAGGATGGCTCTTGATCATTGTGCCGACCGTCTGCGATCCGGACGGTCGTCGGATTGATCGCGGCGTCGTCCTGATGACAATGGTCCCCGGCATGGAATGCCCTTCAGGAGATCGCTCGAAACGCTCCCGGCAAACGGCGAGAGACGAATGAGCGCGGCGGACTATCATGGCAGACCGTCCGCCGACAGGGACCGACGCGTCGCGCAGGAAGCGCACGCCTGGGTGGTTCGCCTGACGTCAGGCACCGCGACGCAGGACGACGCACAGGCGCTTGCCGCCTGGCGCTCCGATCCAGAGCAGGACGCCGCCTTCCGGGCTGCAGCAGGACTCTGGAAGCAGGCGGGCGACGCCCTTGCCGGCCCAGCGAGCGCGCCGGCCAGCCGCGGTGACCTGCAGACGATGTCCCGGCGCCGCATGCTCCGCCGGGTGGCCGCGGGAGGCATCGCATCGGCCTCGATCGCCGCCGGCGCCACGCTCGCGTTGCGATGGCCGGTGCTGAGTGCGGCCTATCGGACAGGAACCGGCGAGATCCGAACGGTGGTCCTGTCGGGCGGCATCCGCATCGAGCTGGATGCCGAAACCGCCCTGGACGCCCGCCTCGACGACGAGGGTCAGGACATGGTCCTGCATGCGGGCTCGGTGGCTGTCACGGTCCCGGCCGGCGGTGCGGCGCTCTCCCTGGGCGCGGGCCAGGGGCGCCTCGTCACTGAGCCGGGTCGACCCGCGGAGTTCATCGTGCGCTGCAGGCCGAGCGAAGGCCTCTCCGGTTGGGTCGGTGGCGTGGACGCCGACATGTCCTGCCTGTCCGGCGCCATCACGGTCGTTCCCGCTGCGGGAGCGCAGGCGACGCGCCTTACAGCGGGGCAGGAGATCAGGATCGGGCCGGACGCGCGCGGCGTTCACCCCATCGACGTCGCCCATGCGGCGGCATGGCGGCGTGGCCTTCTCGTCTTCCGCGACACGCCCCTGTCGGAGGTCGTGGACGATCTCAACCGATACCGCCCCGGTCGGATCGTCCTGGCCAGTTCGGCGGCCGCCGCGAGACACGTGACCGGGATTTTTCATCTGGCGCGTCCGGAAGAGGCCCTCACCAGCATCCGTACCGCGCTCGCCCTGTCGGAGGTGCGACTCGGCGACCGGCTCGTCGTTCTCCGCTGAGGTCGGCGAGGCCGGCGCGGGAGCCACCGGATTTTTTTGCGGGCTCGTCACCCGGGGCACGTCTGAAGAGTCAGGCGGGCAATCATGACCCGCCGGGCCGCGGTTGCAGACCGCGCGAGGACGGTGGGGCGAATGACGGTGCGAGGACGCGGGGCGAACCGGACGGGGAATGGCTGTCGCATGGTCATCGGATTGAGTGGTGTCGCGGCGCTGGCGCTCGCCATGCCGACGCCGACCTCGGCGGCCATCGACCAAGCGGCGCGGGACGGGACGGCCATCGGCGCGCGGATCACCCGCATTGCCGCGATCGTCGCGGATGCGGACGAGATCCTGGATTTCGCCATCGCGGCTCAGCCCCTGGACGAGGCCCTGGCGGCCTACGGGGCGATCAGCGGCGTCCAGTTGATCTACGACAGTCACGCGACACGCCGTCTCCGCGCGACACCGATCACCGGACGCTACGACCGGGTGGAAGCGCTCCGGCAATTGCTCGCGGGCACGGGTCTGGTGCCGCAATTCACGGCGCAGTGCTCGGCCACCCTCGTGGGCATCGTCGCCCAGGCCGACCCCGCCGGCATCCAGGACGGCGCCGTCGTCCTGGATGCGCTGGAGGTGACCAGCGACACCGCCATCGGACCCACGCATGGCTACGTCGCCCGGCGCAGCGCGACCGCGACCAAGATCGGCACGTCGCTTCTCGAAACGCCCCAGGCGGTCAACGTCATCGGCCGAAAGGAGATCGAGGATCGGCAGGCGCAGAGCGTCAGCCAGGCCCTTCTCTACACGCCGGGGGTTCTCACCCAGTACGGCACGGATGTGCGCTACGATTGGCTCTACGTCCGCGGCTTCGTGCCCGGGCGCTACCTCGACGGGTTGCGCCTGCCGTTCGGTGCCCGCGGATACTCGCAGCCGCGCATCGAATCCTACGGCCTGGAGCGCATCGAATTGCTGAAGGGCCCGGCCTCGGGGCTCTACGGGCAGAACTCGCCGGGCGGTCTGCTCAACCTCGTCAGCAAGCGGCCGAGCGCAGTTCCCGTGCGCGAGATCCAGCTCCAGACCGGCAGCTTCGGACGCGCTCAGGCCGCCTTCGATCTGTCGGGTCCGATCGATCCGGACGGCCGGATCCTGTACCGGCTGACCGGGCTCGCGCGCACCACCGGCACCCAGGTCGATTATCTGGAAGAAGACCGGGTCTTCATCGCGCCGAGCGTCACGTTCCGGCCGGATTCCGACACATCGTTCACGATCCTCTCGCAATACTTGCACATCGCCTCGCCCGGAGGCGGCGCGCCACAAGGCCTGCCGACGCTCGGCACCTTGTACACGAACCCGCGCGGGCGCATTCCCACCAGCCGGTTCATCGGCGAACCGAACTACGACCGCTTCAAGCTCGACCAGGGCTTCATCGGCTACGCCTTCGAACATCGGTTCAACGATGTCTGGACCGTGCGCCAGAACCTGCGCTTCGCCCATGTTGAAGCCGACACCCAGCGGGTTCAGGCCATCGGGCTCGGGGCCGACGGCCGCACGCTCTCCCGCTATGCCTGGGCCTTCCCGGAGCGCTCGAACCTGTTCAACGTCGACAATCAGGCGGAGGCGCGCTTCTCCACGGGCCCCTTCGACCATACCCTGCTCCTCGGCGTCGATGACCTGCGCGAGGATGCCCGCTACGACGAATCGCAATTGCGGGCCGTCCCCTCGGTCAACATCTTCGCGCCGGCCTACGCGGGCACGGTCACCCGGCCGCCGCTGGGTACACGGATCACGCAGAGCCGCAACCAAGTCGGCCTCTACGCCCAGGACGAGATCCGCTTCGGCGGCTTCAGCCTCACGCTGAGCGGGCGGCAGGACTGGGCGGACGCCGTCACCCGCACCCGGACGGCAGCGACCGGCGCATTGGCGCGGGTGAAGCAGGACGATGCCGCCTTCACCGGGCGCGTCGGCCTGAGCTATCTCTTCGACGGTGGCTTCGCCCCCTATGTGAGCTACGCGACCTCGTTCCAGCCGACCTCCGGCACGAACCGGCTCGGCTCACCGTTCGCGCCCACCACGGGGGATCAGATCGAGGGCGGCATCAAGGTGCAGCCGACCGGAACGAACCTCCTGCTGACCGGGGCGGTCTTCGACCTGAACCAGCAGAACGTGCTGACGCCCGATGCCGTCGACTTCCGCTTCAACACCCAGGCCGGCGCGGCACGGGTCCGCGGGCTGGAACTCGAGGCCAAGGCGAGCCTGACCGACAGTCTCGACCTCGTCGCCTCCTATGCGGCCATGACCAGTCGATTCACCAAGGCGAACGCCGATGCGACGGGAGCCAGCATCGTCGGGAACGAGTTGCCGTTCGTTCCGCGCCATCAGGCGTCCGTTTGGCTCGACTATACGATCCGGACGGGTGACTGGGCGGGCCTCGGCCTGGGAGCGGGCGTCCGCTACATCGGTGTTTCGGTGGGCGACAACGTCAATCTCTATCGGACACCGGTCGTCACGCTCGTCGACGCGGCCTTGCGGTATGATTTCGGGTATCGCTATCCTGCCCTGAGGGGCGTCGATCTCGCGCTCAACGCGACGAATCTTTTCGACAAAACCTACGTGACGACGTGCATCGCTGCCACTGGGTGCTTCTATGGCAATAGGCAGACGATCCTCGCAACGCTGCGATATCGTTGGTGACGGACAGGAACATCGGCGAAAGAGCCCCGACAGATCGTTAACTCAGCCGGGATGGCCCTGCGCGTCGAGGACGCGCAGGGCTTTTTCAGCCGGAATCCCGCTTGAGCATAGTCATGCGAGAACCGTCTCTTTGTCTTGGCCTGCGCCAAAGGCGCCGATTCATGCGCGGCATTGGCCTTGTCGGACGCGGCCAAACCCAGTCGACGACAACTGCCGGATCAATCCTTCGCCCGAGAGCAGTCCAGCTGAAGAGTACCTCAAGCCGAAGCTGCCAGGTGACCGACGAATGGCTGCGTTCGGCAATTGTCGATTGCTGTCGGCGTGACCGAGATGGGGTCACAAGCAGCCGCAGCCCCCCAAAAAAAAACCATTCACCCGCTCACTCGCAAGCGGACGCATCACGCGTCGCGCCACTCCGAAAACATCGCCGCCTGGCCCACCGTCACGCCGTCGCGGTCGAGCTGCCAGACCACCGCCTGCTCGATCCAGAAGCGCCGGCCGCCCTTGGCGATCCGCAGGCCCCGGTAGCCGCGGGTGAAACCGTCCCGGGCGACGGCGTCGAGGAGGCGCTGCCGCTCGGCGCGCTCGGGCGCCTCGGCCGAGAGCCGCGACGGCAGGCCGACCAGCTCGTCCCGGTCGTAGCCGAAGCAGGCCTGCGCGGCCCGGTTGGCGTAGACGAAGCACGGGTCGGCGGCGCCGTCATGGGCCAGCACCACGAAGGGTGCCTGCCCGTAGAGCCAGGCCGCATCCGCCCCGTCCGGCACCAGCGCCGTGCCGAGGCGCCGCCGGTAGCTGCCGGTGAGGACGACGAAGAAGTCGGGATCGTGCGAGAGGTCCATCACGGCCGTCCGGAAGCTGCAGCTCAAGGAGAGCAGCGCATACCCGGTCCCGCGCCGATCGCGGTGTGCCGAACTTCACCCTACAGCACCGGGTCCGCGTCGATCCGCATCCGCAGGATCGCGTAGGGGCGCTGCTGCAGGTCCTGGCCGCGGTTGAATTCCGGCCGGCGGTTGACCTGGGCGCTCGAGATGTAGAGCCAGCGGTCCGGGGTGATCCAGAACGTGTCGGCCCAGACCAGGCGGTCGTCGGCGGCGAGCACCTCGACGGTGCCGTCCGGCAGGCGCCGGCCGATAGCGTTGTGCTCCTGCAGGCTGAGATAGACCCGGTCCTGCGAATCGGTGGTCAGGCCGCCGGTCATGCCCTTCTCGCCGAGGTCCTGGACCTTGGCGGCCAGCGCCGCGTCGGTGATCGCAGGGTCGAGGAGTGCCGCGGTCTCCACCGCGTAGAGGCGTCGGCTCATCAGCGGCGCGTAGTACAGGCGGCTGCCGTCCGGGCTGATCGCGATGCCGTTGGCGCCGCCTTTGGGATGCTTGGCCGGAGCATCGCCCTTCTGCTCCATCACCGGCCGCAGTTCCACGAACTTGACCACGCCCTCCTGCGTGGCCGTGCTGGGGTGATCGGCCAGGCGCCGGGTCACCCGCCCGCTGGCGAGGTCGACCGCCAGGATTGCGCCCTGGCCGCCCTGGCCCTGGTCGGTGATGTAGGCGAGCGCCCGGCCGTCGCGCACGTCGACCCGCAGGTCGTTCAGGGAGGAATCCGCGACCACGCCGGCATCGAGCGGGATCACCCGGCGGATCCTGTCCTGGGTGATGTCGATCTCCAGGAGCTTGGCGGCGCCCGGCACCGGCTTGCCCTTGCCTTCGGGCAAGCCGGAATCGAGGATCCAGAACGCGTCGTTGCGGTCGAACACGCCGTTGGGCACGTGGAACAGGGTCGCCTGCGGGTCCTTCGGGTCCGGCTTATTGGTCCGGGCGTCCGGGTAGGGCTTCACCGAGCCGTCGGGCAGCACCTCGCCCAGCGTCACCGGCTCCGCCCCGGTGAAGCGCGGCATCATCACGAACATCCGGCCGCCCCGGGCGATCGCCAGCCCGGTGGGCGTGGACGGGGCGTCGGCACCCATCGCCAGCTCCAGCACCCCGGCGGGGCGGCTGGTGGGGGGCTCGCGGCGCGAGGACGGCTCGGCTTTTGCCGATCCGGCCGCGAGGGCGACGAGGCCCGATCCGATCAGGCGGCGGCGGTCGAGGGGCATGCGGATCCTGTGGCTTGGCTGTCGGGCCGGCGGCCTCGCGACCCGCGGAGGCGGACATGCCGGCCCAACGCGCCGCGGGGGCAGGCGATCCCGCCTCGGATCGAGGCGCGCGGCGCTGCGATCCGGCGTTTGGATCACAGGACGTTTATCGGCGCTCGAAGTTGGAGCGCCCTGGGTCAAATCCAGCATATCTGAGCTCAAAACCATAGATGTGCTATATATCCATATAAAGTCCGGAATTACTCTAGATTTTTATGATCGAATAGAAAAAGATTTAAAGCAAATGACATGAGTTTGATTACTGATAAAATTGTTGACACTCATGTCACGGCTACGCTACAGGCGGCTCAGTAACAATAATGTCCGCGATGGCCTGCTAGGCATCCGATCGCACTGCAGGCAGTGAAAACGTAGACTCGGATTGAACCGGAGGCCGATGGTCGCCGGTAAAGATCTGGCTCTGCTTTCGGAAGGCCGGGATCGTTTGCGGATGAACCGCTTGCCGGCCTCCGGTGTTCATGATCTCACCGTCATGATAGCTGGAGTACGGTCGCCGGGTGCGTCGGTCGGTCGCTCAGGACAGGCCCGCGCGACAGGGCCTCGCGCACAACACGGGTCCGAACGGCCGTCTTCCGGCACTGCGGGGACCGGGCCCGAGATCGACAGGTAGGAGAGGCATGGATCCCCAAGGATCCGGACACGAGCCGGAGGCCGCGCCGCAACGGAGCGCCCAGCCGCGGGTCCTCGCGGTGGCCGTCCAGAAGGGCGGCACCGGCAAGACCACGCTGGCGGCCTCGCTCGCCGTCGCGGCGGCGGAGGCCGGCGAGCGCGTGACCGCTCTCGATCTCGACCCGCAGGGTTCCCTGGCCGGCTGGGGCGCGACGCGCGAGAACGACGCCGTGGCGATCGACCGGCTCCAGCCATGGGAGATCGGCCAGCTCCCGGAGATCCTGGACATCCTGGCCCAGCAGGGCACGACCCTCGTCGTCCTCGACACCGCCGGCAGCTCGACCGGGCTGGCGCCGGCCCTGAAGGGCGCGGATTTCGTGCTGATGCCGGTGCGGCCCTCGCGCCTCGACATCGTGGCGGCGCGACCGACCCTCCAGGCCCTGGTCGGCCTCGGCCTGCGGGACCGGCTCGCGCTGGTGCTGAACCAGTGCCCGCCGCAGCCGTCGCCGCGCACCAGCGCCTATGCCGCGCAGTTGCGGGCGCTCGGGGTGCTGGCCGAGCCGGGCATCAATCACCGGGTCGATCACCAGGACGCCCTGGCGGTCGGGCTCGGCGTCACGGAATACGCGCCCACGAGCCCGGCCGCGGAGGAGATCCGGGCCCTGTGGGCCTGGATCGACGCGAAGATGCGGGTGTCTGACGCTCAGCCTTGACCGAGCGCCGCGAGGATCCGCGCCCAGGAGCGCGTGCCCTTGTGGAAGCTCGTCAGGTCGTACTTCTCGTTGGGCGAGTGGATGCGGTCGTCGTCCAGGCCGAAGCCGATCAGCAGCGTGTCCCGGTTCAGGAGCCGCTTGAAGTCGCCGACGATCGGGATCGAGCCGCCGGCACCCACGGTCACGGCCGGCACGCCCCATTCCTCGGCGAGCGCCGCCTTGGCGGCCCCGAGCTGCGGCATGTCGAACGGCAGGCTGATCGCCCGTGAGCCCTTGTAGGTGATGACGTCGACTTTGCAGTCGGACGGCACGCGCTCCCGCACGAAGGCCTCGAACCGTTCGGCCAGAACCTTCGGGTCCTGGTCGTCCACGAGGCGGAACGAGATCTTGGCCGAGGCCGTGGAGGCGATCACCGTCTTGGTGCCCTCGCCGGTATAGCCGCCGATGATGCCGTTGGCGTCGCAGGACGGGCGCGACTGCACCAGCTCGATCGGCATCCGCCCGCGCTCGCCGGCCGGCTCCTTCAGGCCGATCGGCCCGAGCAGGGTCTCGGGGGTCAGGCCCAGGCCGCGCCACTGCTCCAGCACCTCGGGCGGGCGCTCGTGCACGCCGTCGTAGAAGCCCGGGATCGTCACCCGCCCCTCAGTATCGTGCAGGTCGGCGATGATCTTGGCGAGCACGTGGATCGGGTTGCGCGCGGCGCCGCCGAAGAAGCCCGAATGCAGGTCGCGGTCAGCGCAGGTGACCTTCACCTCGAAATACGCGAGCCCGCGCAGCGACGAGGTGATGGCCGGGGTGCGCCGGTCCCACATGCCGGTGTCGCACACCAGCACCACGTCGCAGCCGAGCTTTTCGCGATTCTGTGCGACCCATTCGGGCAGCCCTTGCGAGCCGCTCTCTTCCGCGCCCTCGATCAGGATCGTGACGCCGCAGGGCAACTCGCCGTTCATCGCGATATGGGCCCGGCACGCCTCCACGAAGGTCATGACCTGACCCTTGTCGTCGGAAGACCCACGACCGACGATGGTCTTGCGACCCTCCGCATCCGCCGCGATGCGCGGCTCGAAGGGCGGCGTCGTCCAGAGGTCGAGCGGATCGACCGGCTGCACATCGTAATGGCCGTAGAAAAGCACGTGCGGCGCGCCGGGCTTCGACTTGGTGGCGAGGACCACCGGGTGCAGCGACGTGTCCTCCACGGAGGTCTCGAAGCCGAGCGCCGTGAGGTCTTGGGCGAGCCACGCGGCGGCGGCGCGGCAATCGCCGGCATGCGCCGGCTCGGTCGAGATCGACGGGATGCGCAGGAAGGCGAACAGCCGCTCCAGGGCGTTCTCCAGGTCCGTGTCGATATCGTTGAGGATCGCGTCGAGCGCGGCCATCGGGGGCTCCGGGGTTTTTTCGCAGGCTGAGGGTTAGCCGAAGCGGGGCGGGGGCGGCAATGTCGGGCGGTGGAGCGGCGGGATTTTGAGCCGCTGCGCGACAAGTCCCGTGCTGGATCCCGGATCAGGTTCCGCTGCGCTCCACCTGCCCGGGAAAGGGGCGTGGTACCGGTTGGAACGCGCCGCCCCTTTCCCGGACGCCTGGAACGTCAGTGGAAGGCGTTCCGGGACCCAGCACAAAACTTGCCGCGTAGCGGCTCCCCATCGCCACGAACCCGAAACCCGGCCATCCGATCCGGGCCTGAGTCCGTCTGCCTCGGAACAGGCGTAGTTTGGAATGGTTATCGACGGAGCTGGATGCTCGGCGCCCTGCACGGCGCCGCCCCAGACCGATCTTCCGTTTCCCGCTCGGCCCTGCGGCCGGCCCCAGATCGTGGACAGCCCATGCTACGCGAACACAGCCCGCCGGTGCGGGCCGATACCGGCCTCGACATCACCCTCACGATCAACGGGCAGCGGCGCGAGCTCACGGTCACGCCCTGGACCACCCTGCTCGATCTTCTGCGCGAAAGACTCGACCTCACCGGCACGAAGAAGGGCTGCGACCACGGCCAGTGCGGCGCCTGCACGGTGCTGGTCAACGGCACCCGGGTGAATGCCTGCCTGACGCTGGCGGTGATGAAGGACGGCGCCGAGATCACCACGGTCGAGGGTCTGGCCGGCCTCGGCGACCGGGGCGGCAGCAACGCGCTCCATCCGATCCAGGAAGCGTTCATCGAGCACGACGCCTTCCAGTGCGGCTACTGCACGCCGGGCCAGCTCTGCTCCTCGGTCGGCCTGATGAACGAGGGTCACGCCCACAGCCGCGAGGAGATTCGGGAGGCGATGAGCGGCAACATCTGCCGCTGCGGCGCCTACACCAACATCGTCGACGCCATCGAGGACGTGATGCAGGGAGCCGCGCGATGAACCGCTTCGATTATGTCCGCGCCGGCACGGTGGCGGAGGCGGTGCAGGCCTACGGGGCGGGCGCACGCTTCATCGCGGGCGGCACCAACCTGATCGACCTGATGAAGTACGACGTCGAGAAGCCCGGACGGCTGATCGACATCACCCGCCTGCCGCTGGACGGCATCGAAGAGCATGACAGCGGCCTGCGGCTCGGGGCGCTCGCGACCAACGCCAAGGTCGCCTACGACGAGCGCGTCGCCGCACAATACCCGCTGCTGCGCAACGCCATCCTGGCCGGCGCCTCGGCGCAGTTGCGCAACGCCGCCTCCACGGGCGGCAACCTGCTGCAGCGGACCCGCTGCTACTATTTTTACGACACCGCCACGCCCTGCAACAAGCGCGAGCCCGGCACCGGCTGCCCGGCGATCGGCGGCGTCAACCGCATCCACGCGATCTTCGGGGCGAGCGAGAGCTGCATCGCCACCCACCCGTCCGACATGTGCGTCGCCCTGGCGGCGCTCGAGGCGACGGTCCGGGTGAGCGGGCCGCAGGGCGAGCGCAGCATCCCGTTCGCGGATTTCCACCGCCTGCCGGGCAACACGCCCGAACAGGACACCAACCTCGCCCCCGGCGAGATCGTCGTCTCGGTCGATCTGCCCGAGAGCAAGTTCCCGCAGCACTACACCTATCTGAAGCTGCGCGACCGGCTGTCCTACGCCTTCGCGCTGGTCTCGGTGGCGGCCGGCGTCGAACTCGACGGCGACACGATCAAGACCGCCCGTCTGGCGCTCGGCGGCGTCGCCCACAAGCCCTGGCGCAACCGCGAGGCCGAGGCGCTGCTGGAGGGCAAGCCCGCCACCCGCGAGAGCTTCCAGCAGGCGGCCGACCTGATCGTGTCCGAGGCTAAGCCGCAATCGGCCAACGGCTTCAAGATCGACCTCGCCCGGCGCGCCATCGTGCGCGGCCTCGAACAGGCCGCTGCCGGCACGCCCCAGTCGCTCAGCGACAAGCGCATCCAGTAGGCATTCCGATGACCCAGACCTTCAGCTCCACCGGCCACGACACCTTCGTCGGCAGCCCGCGTAGCCGCATCGACGGACCCGCCAAGGTCACCGGCTTGGCCAAATACGCGGGCGAGTTCGCCGCCCCGGACCTTGCCTACGGCTATGTGGTATCGAGCGCCATCGCCAAGGGACGGATCGCGGCGATCGAGTCCGCGGCCGCCGAGGCGGTGCCGAGCGTCCTCAAGGTGATCACCCACGAGAACCGCCCCCGCACGGCCTGGCGCGACAAGAACTTCCAGGACGCGGTGGCACCCCCCGGCTCGCCGTTCCGCGCGCTCTATGACGACCTGATCGTCTACAGCGGCCAGCCGGTCGCCCTGGTGGTGGCCGAGGATTTCGAGACGGCGCGCTACGCCGCCTCGCTGATCCAAGTCCGCTACGAGGCCCAGGAGCCCACCACCGACCTCCGGGCCGTGCGCGGCGACGCCTACGATCCGCCGGGCAAGCGCGAGGGCATCAAGCCGCCGCCGGAGCCTTGGGGTGACGCCGACCAGGCCTTCGGCAGCGCGCCAATCCGCGTGCAGGGCGCCTACACGCTGGCCAACGAGCACCACAACCCGATGGAGCCGCACGCCACCACGGTGGTGGTCGAGGAGGACGGAACCTACACGGTCTACGACAAGATCCAGGGCGTCTCGAACAGCCACCAGTATCTCGCCAACGTGTTCGGCCTGAAGCCCGACCAGGTGCGGGTGCTCAACCCCTATCTCGGCGGCGGCTTCGGCTCCGGCCTGCGCCCGCAATACCAGGCCTTCCTGGCGATGCTCGCCGCCCAGGAGCTGAAGCGCTCGGTCCGGGTGACTCTGACCCGCGACCAGATGTGGTCCTTCACCTACCGGGGCGAGGCGCTGCAGAGCGTCTCCCTCGGCGCCGAGGCGGACGGCACCCTGACGGCGCTCCGGCACGATGCCGTGCAGGGCACCTCCCACTACGAGGATTACCAGGAGGTGATCGTCAACTGGTCGGGCGTGCTCTACCGCTGCGATAACGTCGCCCTGACCTACCGGATCGCCAAGCTCGACACCGCCACCCCGGGCGACATGCGCGCGCCCGGCGCCGTCACCGGCGTCTTCGCCATCGAGACCGCGATGGACGAGCTCGCCTACGCGACCGGGATGGACCCGATCGCGCTGCGGCTGAAGAACTACGCGGAGTCGGACGCCACCGCCGAGGGCAAGCCGTTCGGCTCCAAGGAGTTGAAGGCCTGCTTCACGCAGGGCGCCGAGCGCTTCGGCTGGTCCAAGCGCAGCCCGGAGCCTCGCTCGATGCGCGAGGGCCGGGAACTGATCGGCTGGGGCGTCGCCACGGGCGTCTGGGAATCGATGATGATGCAGTCGAACGCCATCGCGACGCTCACCGCCGACGGCCGGCTGACGGTCGGCAACTCCACCGGCGACATCGGCACCGGCACCTACACGATCCTGACCCAGATCGCCGCCGACACCCTCGGCCTGCCCATGGAGGCGGTCACGACCAAGCTCGGCGACACGCGCCTGCCCGAGGCGCCGGTCGCCGGCGGCTCCTGGACCGCGGCTTCTTCCGGCACCGCCGTGATGAAGGCCTGCCGCAACGTCGGCGAGCAGGTGTTCAAGCTGGCCCGCGGCCTGGAGAACTCGCCGCTCGCCAATGTCGACTTCGACCGCGCCGTGTTCGCGGATGGCCGCATCGCGGTGGCGGGCGATCCGAGCCGCAGCGTCTCGATGGTCGAGGTGATGCGGGCGGCCGGGGTCGACAAGCTCGAGGCGGTCGAGGAGGCCGGTCCCGACAAGGACTTCAACGCGGCCTACCAGGCCTACACCCACGGGGCGATCTTCGTGGAGGTGAAGGTCGACGAAGAGCTGGGCCAGGTCCGGCTCACCCGGGTCGTCTCGGCGATCGCAGCCGGCAAGATTCTGAACCCGAAGACCGCGCGCAGCCAGATCCTCGGCGGCGTGGTGATGGGGATCGGCTCGGCGCTCGAAGAGGAGTCGATGCTCGACCACCGCTTCGGCCGGTTCATGAACCACAATCTCGGCGAGTATCACGTGCCGGTCCACGCCGACATCTACGACATCGACGTGATCTTCGTGGACGAGGAGGACAAGGCCAACCCGCTGGGCGTGAAGGGCCTGGGCGAGATCGGCATCGTCGGCACCGCGGCAGCGATCACCAACGCGGTGTTCCACGCCACCGGCAAGCGCGTGCGCGACCTGCCGATCACCATCGACAAGCTGCTGTAAGGCTGGGCGGCGGGTGTTTCACGGGAAACATTCGTCGCTTCTTTACCTTTGCGAGTCCGACAGGAAGGCCTGCCGCACCATCCGTGCGGCGGGCCTTCCTGTGTCGGGCCTTACAAATCCCGGCCCGCCTGCACGAGGAGCCCATGAGCCACCTGCTGCAATCCTGGCGCTTCTGGGCGCTCGCCGCCGCCGGTTTCGCGGCGCTGACCGCGATCCTCGCCAAGGTCGGGGTCGCGGGCGTGCAGTCGGATGTCGCGACCTTCGTGCGTACCCTGGTGATCGTCGCCTTCGCGGGCGCGATCGTGGTCGGCTCCGGCCAGACCGGGGGGCTGGTGCAGATCTCCGGCCGCAGCCTGGTCTTCCTGGTGCTGTCGGGGCTCGCCACCGGGGCGTCCTGGCTGTGCTATTTCCGGGCGCTGTCACTGGGCGATGCCGCCCGGGTCGCGCCGCTCGACAAGCTCAGCGTCGTGCTGGTCGCGCTCCTGGGCGCCAGCCTGCTGGGCGAGACCCTAAGTCTCGCGGCCTGGGCCGGCGTCGCGCTGATCGCCGCCGGGGCCGCCCTGGTCGCCTCCGGCTGGTGAGCCAGCGCACCGATCCGTTTACCGGTCGGGCGCATCCTGCGGTCTCGTGCGAAGGAGACCTCCCATGGAATCGGTCTATCGCGGCTTCGAGACCTCGCTGCTCGGTCTCGCCCTCTGTCTCGGCCTCGGCGCCTGCCTGATGCTCGGCACCCCGCCGGCACCGGGCGACGGGTTGGCCGTCACCCTGCCGATGCTCTCCGTGACGCTCGCCGGCCCCTGATCCGGCGCCTTACGCCACGCGCCGGGTCGCGCGGAACATGAAGCCGCGCGCCTCGTCGTCCATCTCGGCCTTGAAGCTGTGCTTGTCCTTCAGCCCCTGCGCGGCCTCGGCGGCCGGGCGGGCGTTGATCGCGTCGAGATGGCGCTTGACGTGCGGCAGGTCCGCGAAGGCCTCATCGCCCAGAACGAACGGCACCATGCGGGCCCAGCCCCACACCGCCATGTCGACGATCGTGTAGGTCTCGCCAAGCACAAACGGCCGGTCCGCGAGCCGCTGGTTCAGGATCTCCCAGTGGCGGCGCGCCTCGAACGCGTAACGCTCGGTGGCGTAGGCGCCGCCGTCGCGGGCGAAGTGGTGGAAATGGACGCATTGGCCGGAGAACGGCCCGAGGCCGGTGGCCACGAACATCAGCCAGGACAGCATCTCGCCCCGCACCGCCTCGCCCTCGGGCAGGAACAGGCCGGTCTGGCCCGCGAGGTAGAGCAGGATCGCGTTCGAATCGAACACCGTCACGTCGTCGTCGACGATGGTCGGCACCTTCGCGTTCGGGTTGAGCGCCGTGTAGGCGGGATCGAACTGCTCGCCCTTGCGCGTATCCACCGGCACCGGCTCGTAGGGCAGGCCCATCTCCTCCAGGCAGAGGGCGACCTTCATTGGGTTGGGGCTGAGATTGTAGAAGAATCGAATCACGGCGCGCTCCCTGAACGGCCCTCGGACGGTCGTCCCGGGGCCGCGCTTGCGCAACCCGCGGCGGAGCGGGGCGGCTATTCCACCACGATCTTGTAGCTGCGGCCCGGCACCAGGGCGGCGCCGCGCTCCAGGCCGTTGAGCACCAGGAACCGGTCGAGCGCCCGGTCCGGCACCGCCATGCGGCGGGCCAGTTCCTCGGCGCTGGTCGAGCCGGCCTGGACCACCTGCAGACGCAGGGGCCGCAGCACCGCCTCCTCGGGGGTGATCGCCCGCAGGCTCGCGACCCAGGGGCGGAAGGCCGGGTCGGGATCGGTGGCGCCCTTGGCGGCCATGATCATCCGGAAGGCCGTGTCGTCGATCCGGATCGCCGCGAGCCGGAAGGTCCAGTCCTTGCCGCGCGACAGCGCGAAGGCCGCCGGGTGGCCGCCGACCTCGCGGGTCTCGAAGCCGGCCGGGTCGAGGGCGTCGTTCCAGCTGCCCTTCAGGGCTACGTCGAGGGGCTGGCCGTCCTTCGCCTCGATCTGGTCGAACAGCAGGCGCCGGTTGCCGTCCGGGGTGGTGCCGAGCACCGCCGAGCGGGTGTTCTCCAGGACGAACCCGTCCGGCACGTCGAAGGCGATGCCGAGACCCGGATGGACGAAGCGGTGGCCACGCACGGCGCCGTCGCGGGGGTTGTCGCCGTAGGGTAGCCCGTCCACCGCAGCGAGATACTGCGCCCGGTCGTCGGCGCCGATGCCCGGCGCCCCGATCCGGCGTGCCGCCCGGATGACCTGGGTGATGCGCTCGGCGGTGCCCGGATGGGTCGCCAGCAGGTCGGGCTCGCCCGCGCTGCCGCTGCCGCTCTTCAGGTTGGTCGAGCGGTTGAGCGCGGTGAGGAAGCGGCCGGCCGCGAACGGGTCGTAGCCGGCCTTGGCGAGGGTGCGGACCCCGGTGGCATCCGCCTCCAGCTCCTGCTCCCGGGAGAACCGGGCGAGCGCGAAGCGCGACTGGTGCTGCAACTGCGCGCCGGTATCGGGGTCGTTCAGGACGTCGGCCACCACCCGGCTGACCAGCGCCGAGCGCAGCTCCAGCTCGCTCCGGGCGGTGGCGTGGTTGAGGGTCACGTGCGCCATCTCGTGGGCGAGCACGGCGGCCACCTCGGAGGTGTCGCTCGCCAGCGCCACCAGCCCGCGGGTGACGTAGAGCCGCCCGTTCGGCAGCGCGAAGGCGTTGACCACGGGGGAATCGAGCAGCGTGACCGCGTAGGCCTGGTCCGGGCGCTCGCTGGCCTTCACCAGGCGGTCCGTCACCTCCGTCAGCATCCGCATCACGTTGGGCGCGCGCACCTCGCCCCCGAACGAGGCCACGAGCTTGAGGTGGTCGGCATCGGCGGCACGCTCCCGCCCGGTGGTGCGCGGCGCCTCGGCCGGCACCCGAACCGCCGCGGGGATCGCCGGGCCGGCGGCCTGGTCGGCCACGCAGGCGGCCAGGCCGGCAGCCACGAGCATCGACCCGGCACAGGCCGTTGCAAGGCCGCGCAAGCGCCGCCCCACCCCCCGAAATCGCTCCGTGATCCCCCCCATCGCGATCAGCGCCGCAGCTCCCGTTCCTCCGCCGGCCCGGCCTCGCGCCGGTCGGGCTCGCCCAGGATCTCGACCGCGTCGGCGTTGGCCTCCAGGGTCGGGCCGCGCCAGACCTCCAGGATGCCGCGGACCCGCACGCGCCGGCCTTCGAGCGAAGCCGCACTCAAACCACGGGTACGCATCGTTCGCCAAGTGCGTTTCGATACCGTGACCGTGAGCCCGTCCTCGCCGCGGGCCGCGAAATCGAGATAGGTGCGGGCGCTGCGCTCGCCGACATGGCGGATCCGGCCCTCCACCACGGCGAACCGGCCCTCCCGCGCCCGCAGCGCCGGGCCGTCGGTGGCCTGGAGCACGGCGTCGCGCCACAGGCCGAGCCGCTTCGCCCGGGCGGCGTCTTCCACCGCGCGCAGGGCCGGGCGGCAGAGCGAATCGCGCTCGTCGGCATCCGCGAAGGCCAGCCCGGCTCCGATCAGGCCGCCCGCGAGGTCGATGTCGCTGTCGGCCACCTGGATGTCGGCCTGTTCCCGGCCCCAGCGATCGGGTGGCCCGCGCGGGACCAGGATCAGGCTAGCGCCCCGCCGGGCCTCCAGCCAGGCCCGCGCCGCCCCGGCGACCTCCGGGGCGTCAGGCCAGCGCAGGGAATCGAGCACGGCGCGGGCGCCGGAGGCGAGGCGGATCTCGCCGCGCGGCCCGATCCCGTCGAGGATCTCGCTCCGTGCCGGCCCCGGCCGGCATTCCGTGGGACCAGCCTGGATCGGCGTGGAGAAGCCCGTCCCCGCCAGGACCAGCGCCGCCATCGCGCAGGCCCCCCGGCCCCGTCGCCCTCCTGCCGCTCTGCCGTCTGTCCGGATCATCGAACGCATCCCGGGCGATGTTGGCCTGTCGGGGTCTTGATGCTATGGAAATCCCGGTCGTCTCCGTAGCTCAGCTGGACAGAGCACAGGTTTCCTAAACGGTCACAATTGGGCGTCGCGCCGGGAAACCGCGCGGCGGATCCGCTCAAAGTCGGGGAAAGCTCCCGGCGCCGGTTCGCCGGTGCCCTGCCGATCCCGAGCCAAGCCCGCCCGGCGCCGATGCGTCGAGCGGGAAGGTGTAGAGACTAGACGGGCGGCACCTAACGGTCGGGCGCAAGCACGGCCCAGGGTGAAGGGATAGTCCAGGCCACGAACGCGGCCCGCAAGGGCGGCGGCGGCGAAAGTCGAAGTGGTATGAAACCTGGGGTCGCAGGTTCGAGCCCTGCCGGGGACACCAGATTCCGGGCCGCCGATGCGTAATCGGCGCCGCGGCAAAACATTTACCGCGATGGTCACCCGCCGGTGACACGCACGCGCTATGCGGTTAAGCTTCGCCGCCCGAAAATCGCGGCAGGAGTGGGCAAGTTATACATGGCGGGTCAGAAAACCGATCAGCGTGACGTGTATGTCGGTCAACGCATCGCCGAGCAGCGCCGGAAGGCGTCGCTGACGCAGCGTCGTGTCGCGCAGAGCTTCGGGATGTCGGCAGCGCAGTTGCAGAAGTACGAGAAGGGCACCAACCGGATCAGCGCCGTCCATCTCGATATCTTCTCCCGGATGACCGGGGTGCCGATGGATTACTTCTTCAAGGGCATGCCCCGCACCGACGATTTCACGGCACCGGGCTTCTCCGAGCCGGAGCAGACTCCCCTGACCGAGGGCGGCGGCCTGCAGGGCCTGGCCGAGATCGTGGGCCGCCACATCAACGAGCATTTCTCCGAGGAGACCCGCCGCGACGTCGCAGCCGCCATCCGGGCGCTCGACCACAAGCTCAACGGCTGAATGCTGAGTTGTGCCGCAGGCGGACGTTTTTCCGTCCGTTCCGTGCGTTATAGCGGATCCGTTCGGCGATCCGGCTTGACCGTGATCCGGCCCGGTGCGAGAACCCGGACCCCATAAGGGGTTGAACGCCGCGATCGCGACGGCGTACCCGCGCTCGGGATCCGTCCACATGCCGCGTTCCAACTACCTGTTCACCAGCGAGTCGGTCTCGGAGGGCCATCCCGACAAGGTCAGCGACCGGATCTCCGATACGGTGGTGGACGCCTATATCGCGGCGATGCCGGAGGCGCGGCTCGGGGTCGAGACCTTGACCACCACCAACCGCGTCGTGATCGCGGGCGAGGTGCGCGGCCCGGATTCGGTGACCTTCAAGGATCTCGAGGAGCTGACCCGCCAGGCCGTGAAGGAGATCGGCTACGAGCAGGACGGCTTCCACTGGAAGAACAACGAGGTCGCGATCTACCTCCACGCCCAGTCCGCCGACATCGCGCAGGGCGTGGACGCGGCCGGCAACAAGGACGAGGGCGCGGGCGACCAGGGCATCATGTTCGGCTACGCCGCCGACGAGACGCCGGAGCTGATGCCGGCGCCGCTGTTCTACGCCCACAAGATCCTCAAGGACCTGGCCGACGCCCGCAAGAAGGGCGAGGGCGATGCCGGCAAGCTCGGCCCCGACGCCAAGAGCCAGGTCACGGTCCGCTACGAGAACGGCCGCCCGGTCGAGGCGACCCAGATCGTGCTCTCCACCCAGCACCTCGACGAGTCGCTGGATTCGGCCGACGTGCGCGCCATCGTGGAGCCCTACATCCGCGCGGCCCTGCCGCAGGGCTGGGTCAACGAGGGCACCGTCTGGCACGTCAACCCGACCGGCAAGTTCGTGATCGGCGGCCCGGACGGCGATTGCGGCCTCACCGGCCGCAAGATCATCGTCGACACCTACGGCGGCGCGGCCCCGCATGGCGGCGGCGCGTTCTCGGGCAAGGATCCGACCAAGGTCGACCGCTCGGCAGCCTACGCGGCGCGCTACCTCGCCAAGAACGTCGTCGCGGCCGGCCTGGCGCGGCGCGCCACGATCCAGCTCGCCTACGCGATCGGCGTCTCGAAGCCGCTGTCGATCTACGTGGACCTGCACGGCACCGGCCAGGTGGACGAGGCCAAGCTCGAATCCATCCTGATGGACGCCATCGACCTGTCGCCCCGCGGCATCCGCACGGCGCTCGGCCTGAACAAGCCGATCTACGCGCGCACCGCGGCCTACGGCCATTTCGGCCGCGCCCCGGAAGCCGATGGCGGCTTCTCCTGGGAGCGCACCGACCTCGCCCCGAAGCTGAAGTCGGCCCTGTCGTAAGGCGGCCCGCGCTCCAGCGCTGAACCACCCGCCAGCGCGTCGTCCCCGATTCGGGACGGCGCGCTGGCGTTTTCTCGAGTCCCGGTTTCAAAAGGTCTTGGACCTTTTGCGGGTGCAGGGCAGAGCTCTGCTTCGGGGCCGTGAGCCCTCTGGAACCGTCCTGCCCGCGCGGACGACGTGTTGGTAGCCGATGCCTGACCTGAACGGACGACCCGGTCGCGAGGCCGAGGAGCCGGAGCGCGCCTTTTTCGGGCGGCGCAAGGGCAAGCGCCTGCGCGGCCTGCAGGAACGGCGGCTCGCCGAGCTGCTTCCGGCCCTACGGATCGACCTGCCCCCGGATGACCGGCCGCTCGATCCGCGCACGCTGTTCCCGGCCCTCGACGGCGCGCCGGAGGAGATCTGGCTCGAGATCGGCTTCGGCGGCGGCGAGCACCTCGCCGCCCAGGCCGAGGCCCATCCCCGGATTGGAATCATCGGGGCCGAGCCGTTCGTCAATGGCGTGGTCAAGCTGCTCGCCGCGATCGAGGCGCGGTCCTTACGCAACGTCCGCATCCGCGACGAGGACGTGACCGCCCTGCTGGCGCGCCTGCCGGATGCCTGCCTGGACCGGGTCTACCTGCTCTATCCCGATCCCTGGCCGAAGCGCCGCCAGCGCAAGCGCCGCTTCGTCTCGGACGCCTCGCTGGCCGAGATCGGCCGGGTCCTGAGGGACGGCGGCCGGTTCCGCTTCGCCAGCGACATCGACGATTACGCCGGCTGGACCCTGGTCCGCGCTGCCCGCTGCCCGGTCCTGGCCTGGACGGCGAGGCAGGCTCGCGACTGGACCGAGCCCTTCCCGGGCTGGCCCGGGACCCGCTACGAGGCGAAGGCGCTGGCGGCGGGCCGGCGCCCGACCTATCTGGAGTTCGTGCGCCGATCGCGCTGAACGCCGAGCCGCCATCCTCTGCGGTGCAGTGCGGACGGGTCGCCGCAGCCGGGCCGGACGCCTTGCAACGGCCACGCTCGGGCGCCATCCTGAGCTGCCTTCGCGGTCGGGACCGCGGCAGGGGGGTATCTCGTGCGAGGGCGCGCTGCGGCGCGCTCGAGGATGTTTCCGAGTGGGCGAGAGCGTGGGTCAAGACCCGGCGACGGACGATCCGTATCGCGCGGGCTTCGACGATGCCGCGATCGGCCTCGTCGTGCTGTCGGCGGATGAGGCGACGATCGTCGCCGCCAACCGGATCCTGCACGATCTGCTCGGCTGGCCGCCGGGCCAGCTGACCGGACGCGCGACCGCGGATTTTCTGGCCGACCGGCCCGAGGGCCTCGGCGACGGCATCCAGGCCTGGCGCCGGGCGGACGGGACCGGGCTCGACGTGCGGGTGCGGCGCTCCGGCCGGACCCTGGTGGTCGAGACCGTGGACGCGGACGCGGCCGCGCATTCCGAGGCGAACCGCGAAGCGCTGGAGAATGCCGGTCTCGGCGAGTGGCGCTGGGACCGGGCGAGCGGCCTGCTGACCCTGTCGCGCCGGGCGGCCCGGATCCTGGGGCGGCAGCCCGGGCGGTCCGTACCGTGGGACGAGCTCAAGACCGGCCTGTCCGATCCGGAGCTGGCGCGCCTCGGCGCGACCGTCACCGAAGCCTGCCGGGCCGGCAAGCCCTACCATTTCGATACCCCGGTGACGGTGGCCGGGCGCACCGTGATCCTGCGGGTGCGCGGGCAGGCCGTGCCGGGCCGCGACGGCGCGCTCGCCGGCATGGTCGGCGTCGTCCAGGACATCACCACCCGGGTCGAGGCCCGGGACGAGATCCTGTCGCGCGATCAGCGCCTGCGGGTGGCGACCACCATCGCCAAGCTCGGCATCTTCGAGTGGCACATGCTCGAGGACCAGGCGATCTGGGAAAACGAGCACATGTACGAGATCTTCGGGCATGCTCCCGAGGACGGCACCATCGGCAAGAACGAGTTTTTGAACGACATCCTCCACCCTGACGACCGGGCCGCGGTCCGCCACGCGATCTCGAAGGCGCTGCGCGAGGACGGGATCCTGCAGATCGGCGGCCGGATCCGGCGGAAATCCGACGGGGCGTGGCGCACCATCGACATGGCCGGCCGGTTCGAGCGGGACGCGCCGAGCCGCCTGCCCCGGCGCCTGATCGGCGTGGTCGCCGACGTGACCGACCGACGGATCGCCGAGGAGCGGCAGAGCCTGCTGATCCGGGAACTGCACCACCGGGTGAAGAATACGCTCGCCACCGTGCAGGCGATCGTGGGCTCCACGGCCCGCACGGCCTCCAGCATCGAGGATTTCTACGAGGCGTTCGTCGGCCGGATCAAATCCCTGGCCCACACCCACGCGGTGCTCACCGAGGATACCTGGCAGACCGCCTCGCTGGCGAACCTCCTGCTCAGCGAGCTGAAGCCCTACGCGGAGGTCTCGGTGGAGGGCGGGGCCGAGGGGCGGATCAGCCTCGAAGGGCCGGCGATCGACCTGCCCTCCGAGATCGCGGTGCCGATCGGCATGGCGATCCACGAGCTCACCACCAACGCGGCGAAATACGGGGCGCTCTCGAACCGCACCGGGCGGGTCGCGGTGGCCTGGACCCTGGAGCCGGGCGGGCCGGCCGGAATCCTGCGCTTCCACTGGCGCGAATCGGGCGGGCCGCCGGTCCGGCCGCCGAGCCGCCAGGGTTTCGGCTCGCGCCTGCTGCAGCGGGTGCTGATCACCCAGGTCCAGGCCGAGGTCGAGACCGACTACGATCCCGAGGGGTTTTCCTTGACCATGCGGGCGCCGATCCCGCCGCGCAACGACAGCCTCAACCCGTTGGTCTGACCGGAGGGTCCCGTCAGGCGGCGCCGCGCGCGCCGGATTCGCCGCCGCCGTCCACGAAAGCCTTCAGCTCGTCCAGGGACGCGAAGGTGAAGCGGCCCTGCGGCGTCTCCGCCTCGATCGAGCCGTCCTCGAACATCACGTAGGTGTTGCCGCCGGAAGCGTAGCGCCCGACCACGGTGCGGGTATCCGGTTTCGCCTCGGGATCGGGATCGGGTGCCGCGTCGAGGCTCGGACGCAGGGCGGGGGCTTCCGGCTGCGGCTCCGGATGGATCTCGGGCTTCGCGGGCGCTTCGGGCGCGGCGAACAGGTCGTCCTCCGGGCTGCGCTCGGCCGCGGGATCGGGGATCGCCTCCACGACGGGGCGGTGGAGGGGCGCCTGCTCCGGGACCTGCGCTGCCGGGAAGGCGTGGATCGGAAAATCCGATTCCAGCGCGGCGGGCTTCTTCGGCTCGGCGGCCGTCGAGGCCTCGGCCGGCCGGTCCTCCACGAGACTCAGATGGGGCTCGATCCGCGGCCGCTCGGGATCGAAGGCCGGCTCGACGATCGGAGGCACGAGGAAAGCGGGGGCGGCGGGCAGCACCGGCGGCAGCCGCGGCTGGCCCTCGGCGACGGGGCTGGCCTCGGAAGGCGCGAGCGCCGAACCGTGCCCGACCGCCCGCTCGACCCGGCGGAACGTGAGAGCGAGCACGCCGATCCCGAACAGCACGGCGCCCGACGAGGCCGCGACGGAACCCGCGATCACCATCGCGAGGCCGCTCTCCAGACGCACATAGGGGAAGCCCTGGATCACGGCGGCGCAGCCCCCGATGGCCATGGCGGCGGCGAGCGCGAACAGCGCAGCGATCATGTTACTCTCTGACACGGGCCGGCTAACCGCCGGAGCTTGAGGCGTGTCTCACAGTAAGGCCTTGCGGTCATATTGCAAAACCCGCCGGTGAGATTGCCCGGGATACCGGTTCTCGCCGGTTGTCGGCCCGGGCATCCGCCGCGGCGGCGCCCGCATCCGCCGGAACTTCGCGCCAAGCCTGGCCGCAGCGGCGTTGCCGTCGCGCGGGCACCGACTTACCTAGCTGATGTGACCCGGACGCCCCCGCCGGGGACGAGGCCGCCCAAGGCTGGCGCGGGCCGCTGTTTCTCGCGAAGCACGGCAGGCTCCAGCCCATTGTTATCGCACGATGATTTCGGGTGACCGGCTTCCGGTTTTCCGCATCGTGCTCCAAGCGGAGACAGACCCAATGACGTTCACGCTGCCGGAACTGCCCTACGCCTACGATGCGCTCGGGCCGTACATGTCGAAGGAAACCCTCGAGTTCCACCACGACAAGCACCACAAGGCCTATGTCGATACCGGCAACAAGCTGCTCGAAGGCACGGATCTCCAGGGCAAGAGCGTCGAGGAGATCGTCAAGGCCGCCTACAACACGAATCAGCCGCTCTTCAACAATGCCGGCCAGCACTTCAACCATCTCCATTTCTGGAACTGGATGAAGCCCAACGGCGGCGGCGCGATTCCCGGCGCGATCGCCAAGAAGATCGACGAGGATTTGGGCGGGGCCGAGAAGTTCAAGGCGGACTTCATCCAGGCGGGCGTCAGCCAGTTCGGCTCGGGCTGGGCCTGGCTCGCCGTCAAGGACGGCAAGCTCGCGATCCTGAAGACCCCCAACGGCGAGAACCCGCTGGTCCACGGCGCCAAGCCGATCCTGGGCGTCGACGTGTGGGAGCACTCCTACTACATCGATTACCGCAACCGCCGCCCCGACTACCTCAAGGCGTTCATCGAGAACCTGGTGAACTGGGAGTACGTCGAGAAGCTGCACGGCGAAGCGACCGCCTGATCCGGTATCCATGAGCCGGCGTCGCGGACCGATCGTGTCTGCGACGCCCTTGAGGTAGCGGCCGAAACCGGCTCTTGATGCGCCCGTTGCCGGATGACCCGGTGCAGAAGGGTCCGGCCATTCCTTCCCATCTTTCCAACGCGACGACTCTCTCATCGCCCTCTTCCTGCTTTGCGGGAAACCCGATTCAGACATTGCCGGACGAAGCACGGGTCCCCTCTCCCGTGCGGGGGAGGGACAGGGTGAGGGGTGCGACCTCTCCGGAAAGTCCTGGTCCCTCACCCCAACCCTCTCCCGCACGGGAGAGGGGGCCCGTCGCGGTCTTCGCGAGGCAATACGTGGTCACCCTCCCCCGCAAAGGGGGGAGGGAGGTTTGCCTCCGATGATCCGCTCCATCCTCTCGGTGGGCGGCTGGACCCTGGTCTCGCGCGTGACCGGCTTCGCCCGGGACGTGGTGATGGCCGCCGTGATGGGGGCGGGGCCGATGGCCGACGCCTTCGTGGTCGCGTTCCGGTTGCCGAACCATTTCCGCGCGATCTTCGGCGAGGGCGCGTTCAACACCGCCTTCGTGCCGGCCTATGCCGGGCTCGCCGAGTCGGGCAGCTCCGGCGAGGCGCATCACTTCGCCGACCGCGTCTTCACCCTGATGCTGATCGTGCAGCTGGTGCTGCTGAACCTCGCCCTGCCGGCGATGCCCTGGGTGGTGCATGCCCTGGCCCCGGGCTTCGCCGAGGACGGCGAGCGCTTCCAGCTGGCGGTGGCGCTGACCCGCATCACCTTCCCGTACCTGCTGTTCATGACCCTGGTGACGCTGCTGTCGGGCATCCTCAACGCCCACCGGCACTTCGCCGTGGCGGCAGGCGCCCCGGTGCTGCTCAACCTCGCCATGCTGGCGGCCCTGTCGGTGAGCTTCCTGTTCCCCAACGCCGCCTATGCGGCCGCCTGGGGCGTGGCGGTCTCGGGCGTGCTGCAATTCGGCCTGCTGTGGTGGGGCTGCCGCCGCGCCCGGGTGATGCCCGACCTCGCCGTGCCACGCTCCGACCCGGCGCTGAAGCGGTTCTTCGTGGTGCTCGGACCCGCGGTGATCGGGTCGGCCGGGTTCCAGATCGCGGCCTTCGCCGACACGATCATCGCCAGCTGGCTGCCGACCGGTGCGGTCTCGGCCCTGTACTACGCCGACCGGCTCTACCAGCTGCCGTTCGGGGTGATCGCGATCGCGGCCGGCACCGTGCTCCTGCCGGAGATGAGCCGGCGGATCGCGGCCGGCGACGTCGCCGGCGCGCACGCGGCGCAGAACCGGGCGGCGGGGTTCTCCCTGGCCCTGTCGGCGCCGTTCACGGTGGCGTTCCTGACCATCCCGGGCCTGATCATGGCGGCTCTGTTCCAGCGCGGCGCCTTCAGCGCCGAGGACGCGTCCAGGGCCGCCTCGGTTCTGGCCGCCTACGGGCTCGCCTTGCCGGCCGTGGTGCTGGTGCGCAGCGCGGTGGCGAGCTTCTACGCCCGACAGGACACCAAGACCCCGCTCTGGGCGTCGCTGACGGCGATCCTCGTCAACGTCGCGCTGAAGCTCTGGCTCACCGGGCCCTACGGCGTCACCGGGCTGGCGCTGGCGACGGCGGTCAGCCAGTGGGTGAACCTGCTGATCCTCGTCGTCCTGGCCAAGCGCCGCGGCTGGACGGCCCCGGGCCGCACCCTCGGCCTCACGGTTCTGGGCGTCGGTCTCGCCTGCCTCGCGCTGGCGGGCGTGGCCGTCTACGGCCAGGGGCTCGCCGAGGCGCTGGTGCCGGCCCTGTCGCACGGGCGCGAGATCGCCGTCCTGGCGGTGCTGGGCCTCGCCGGAGCGGCCATCTATGGCGGCCTGCTGGCTGGCCTGCTGCACCTGTTCGGCCTGCGCCTGCGCCGCGCCTGAGAAACACCGTCCCATCGAGCCGGACTCGCCGCCGCGCCTGCGAGTCCCAGATCGTCCCTGAGCGCCATTGAGGAATGCCATGACCAAGGACTTGCTCCCGGGCGTGAAGGCCGTTGTGTTCGATGCCTACGGCACGCTGTTCGACGTGAACGCCGCGGTCCAGCGTTACGCCGACGCGGTCGGGCCGGATGCCGAACACCTCTCCGAGGTCTGGCGCAACAAGCAGCTCGAATACAGCTGGACCCTGTCGCTGATGGGCCGCTACGCCGCCTTCTGGGACCTCACCGTGCGCGCCCTCGACTATGCCCTGGCGGTCCATCCGAGCGTGGATCCCGGATTGCGCGAACGACTCCTCGACGCCTACCGCGACCTCGATGCCTATCCGGAGGTGCCGGGCGTGCTGGCATCCTTGTGCAAGCGCGGCCTGCGCACGGCGGTGCTGACCAACGGCAACGCCGCGATGGTCGACCGGGCGGTGGCCTCGGCGGGGCTCGCCGACCATCTCGATGCCGTGCTCTCGGTGGACGACGCGCAGGTGTTCAAGACCCATCCCGACGCCTACCGAATCGCGCTGCTCCGGCTCGCGGTGGGGGAAGCGGACGTGCTGTTCTGCTCCTCCAACCGCTGGGACGTGGCCGGCGCCCACGCGTTCGGGTTCCGCACCGCCTGGGTGAACCGCCGGGGGCTGCCGGACGAATACGCCGACCTCGCTCCCACAGGCGTGATCGGGTCCCTCGACGGGCTGCTCTGAACCTGCGCGCTCGCAGTGCCCGGCTTCGGAGATTTTTAATCGTCCCGGTGTTGGATCCTCCTCAACACGAACGGGAGATGTTGCGCGTGGCCACGAACGGTTCCTTCACGACGATCCGCGCCGGGGCCGCAGCCCTCGCGGCAGCCCTGGTGCTCGGGGCCGTCGCCCCGGCCACCGCCCGCGACCAGACCGGCGCGATCCTCGGCGGCCTCGCGGCCGGCATGGTCGGCGGCGCTCTCATCGCCGGCGCGAACCAGCCCCCGCCGCCCCCGCCGCCGGAGTACCGCCCGCGCCGCGTGGTGGTCGAGGAGCCCGAGACCGTCGTGGTCCGCGAGCGCCGTGGCCCGATCTGCCATTACGAGCGCCGCAAAGAGTGGCTCGGCGACGGCGAGTTCACCTACCGCCGCGTCGAAGTCTGCGAATAAGAGGCTGCGCCGATCCCGCTTCTTCCCTCCCCCCTCTGCGGGGGAGGGTGGCCCCTGCGTCAGCAGGGGTCGGGAGAGGGGAGCGACGGAGCCGTAACGGTCGCGATCGGTGTCATAACCTGAATCGTCGCGCTGCCCCTCTCCCCCCCTGCCGCGCAGGGTACTCTCCCCCGCACAGGGGGGAGGGAGAAGCGGCACGGCCGCGCCCGTCACTTCCCCAGTCCGAGCTTCTCGCGCAGCTCCGGCGCGGTCGCCTCGTGGCCGAAGCCGGACGACCCCATGGCGAACTTGTCGGCATCCTTGAGCGGGCCGACCACCACCGGGTCGAACCCGGCGTCGCGGACCAGGCCTTCGGCGACCTTCAGCGCCGCGGGATCGTCGCCGGCGATCGGGATCGCCATCCGGCCGCCCGGCCGGTCCTTGCCGCCATCGGCGCCGGCCTTGGCGAAGACCTTGTAGTTGGCCGCATTGAAGGCCCGCACAAGCTTCGCGCCCGGGAAATACTTGGCCGAGGTCGTCCCGATGCCGTTCGCCTGGACCTCGTCGTAGAGCGCGCCGTCGCGCTTCTGCGTGGCGTTGCCGGCATCGAGCACGACCTTGCCGGCAAGCGACGCCGCCAAGTCCTTCGCGAGATCGGGATAGGCCTTGTAGGGCACCGCAACGAACACCGCGTCGCCGAACGTGATCGCCTCCTCGGGTGTCCCGGCCTTGGCCTTGGGGCCCAGCTCCGCGATCATCGGCGCCAGGGTCTCGGGATGGCGCGAGGCGAACATCACCTCGTGGCCGTCCTTGACCCAGAGGGTCCCGATCGTGCCGCCGATATTGCCGGCCCCGATCACCCCGATCCGGATCTTTTTGGGACTGTCCTGGGCCAGCGCCGGAAGGGCCGCCGCGACGGAGAAACCGGCGGCGAGGGCGAGCGCAGCGCGCCGCGTGGTGCGATCAGACCGCATCGATGAAGGTCTCCATCTGCTTGCGCTGGGCCGCATCGGGGAGTGGGCCCCGGGCGGCGGCGAGGTTGTCCTCGACATAGGCCACCTTGGCCATGCCGGGGATCGGGCAGGTCACGGCCGGATGGCCGAGTACGTATTTCAAGAAGAATTGCGGCCAGCTGGTGCAGCCGAGATCCTTCGCCACCGATGGAAGATCCTTGCCCTGCACCGCCTTGAACAGGCGGTCGCGGCCGAAGGGTACGTTGGTCATCACCGCCACGCCCGTCTCGGCGGCGAGCGGCAGCACGCGCTCGGCCGCGGCGCGGTTGTCGATGGCGTAATTCACCTGGATGAAGTCGAGCTTTTCGCGCTTCATCACGGCCTCGAGGGCGTCGAGCTGGCCGTCCCGCCAGACCGTGACGCCGACATAGCGAATCCGCTTGGTCCCCTTCAGGTCGCGCAGCACGGCGAGATTCGCATCCACGTCGATCAGGTTGTGGACCGCCACGAGATCGAGGCTCTCGACCTTCATCCGCTTCAGCGACCGCTCGAACTCGGCGAGCGTCGCGTCGCGGCCCTGGGTGTCGACCTTGCTGGCGAGAAAGATTTTTTGGCGCAAGCCGGGCTCGGCCAGGATCAGGCCCAGCACATCCTCGGCGGTGCCGTAGCTCGGCGCCGTGTCGATCACCGAACCGCCGAGCGACACGAAGCTCTGCACCGCCGCATTGAGCGGCGCCACCGTCTCGGGATTGGGCTCGACCTCGTAGCGCCGCGATGTGCCGATCCCGATCGCCGGCAGCATCTCGCCGCTGGACGGGATCGGCCGGCGGATCAACGGCTCGGCGGCCCAGGACGATCGCGCGGCAAGCGGCGCGAGGGCGGAGGCCGCTAGGACGGCACGACGGGATACGGGCATGGCCGGCCTCCGGCGGTGTCAGGACACAACCGGGAGATAGGGCGGTGCTCGGCGGATGTGTATTCGTTATTCTCACGCTTGCGCGAGCGCAGGGCGGCTGGACCGGCGGCGGAACGCGTCTGGTGACGCCGCGGTCGCACACCAGGACAAGGCGCCCCTTTTCCCGGCACCCGGAACGTCAGCGGAAGGCGATCCGGGACCCAGCAGGCGAGGCGCCGCGAGGCGGCATGATCCGGAAGCGCCTCGGTTGCAGGCGGACGCTGCGCGTCTTGTCGCGCTGGGTCCCGGGCGCATTCCGCTGATGCCGCATGCACCCGGGAAAGGGCGCGACGACGATGGCGACGCTCTCCAACGTCAACGGCGCGTGCGCGGCAGTTCCACCCGGCCCAAAACCCTAATCCTCCTCCGGCGGGTCCTCGAACGCGGCGCCCTCGGTATCCGGCGCGATCCGGAACCGGTACTCGTCGATCGCCAGGAAGGCGCGGTGGACAATCTGCGGGTCGAGGCCGTCGCGGACCACGATCGTCTGGAAGTCGATGAATAGCCGGGCGACGCGCGCCTCCTCCGACAGGGCCGCCAGCGCGGAGGAACTCGCGCCCGCGCGCATCACGTAGCGCTTCGCCGCGCCGGCCTCGTCGGGCGCCGGCAACACGACGATCTGCCCGGCCGTCTCGGGTTTCAGCTCCGCCCAGCGGGCGGGCGTCCACGCAATGATGGCCTCGATCTGCTTCATCGGCACCTCCGGCGGCTCGGGATGATCCGCCTAAGCATCATTTGCCGGAGGGGTCACCGGGTGGGCGGTGAAAATGTTGCGGGATTCAGAATTTCGCCCCTCGGCGCCTTCTTGCGCCGATTGTTCGCGAGGATAAGTCGGTTCAGGTCAATCATCGCCGATCGTCATTGCGAGCGCAGCGAAGCAACACAGTGCAGCGCGCGATCCCCGAATGTCGCCCTTCCCTGTTGGTGTGGACGGCCCCTGCCCGGGACGGTGTGCCATGATGAGGGTGTCGAGCACGCATCAGCAGGAGCCGTCCACGGAGCATCCGATCCGCATCGGTCTGGATACGTCGAAGCGTTTGTTTCAGGTGCACGGGGTCGATGCGCGCGAGCGGGTCGTGCGGCGGCGGCAACTCAAGCGCGATCAGCTGTTGGGTTTCTTTGCGTAGCTGCCGCCGACGCCGGTGGCGCTGGAGGCCTGCGGGGCCTTGCATCACTGGGGGCGTGAACTCACGACGCTGGGCCATGATGTGCGCCTGATCGCGCCGCAGCTGGCCAAGCCGTACGTGAGCCGGGGCAAGAACGACGCCGCCGACGCCGCGGCGTTGTGCGAGGCGGCGAGCCGGCCGACGATGCGGTTCGTTCCGGTGAAGTCGACCGAGGAGCAGGCGGCGCTGATGCTGGCGGGCCAGCGGGTGCGTCGGGTGCGCCAGCGGGTGCAGCTGGCCAACACGGTCCGCGGGCATGCGGGCGCGTACGGGATCGTGGCGCCCAATCGTGGCGCCCAAGGGGGCGGCGGCGATCGGGCCGCTGCTGCGGCAGCTGGCGCACGCCGACATCCCGGATCTGGCGCGGACGCTGTTTGCCGAGATCGAAGAGGAATACGCGGCCCTGCGCGCGCGGATCGCGGCGATCGATGCGCGGATGCGGGCGTGGTCGGCGGCCAACCCGACCGCGGTCCGGCTGCAGGCGATCCCCGGGGTGGGGCCGCGGATCGCCGCGTTGCTGGCGATGAAGACGCCCGATCCGCACCGCTTCGCCTCGATGCGGGACTACGCCGCCTGGCTGGGGCTGACGCCCAAGGACCACTCCACGGCGGGCCGGCAGCGGCTCGGATGCATCACCCGGGCGGGGGATCCAATGCTGCGCAGCCTGCTCGTGGTCGGGGCGACCGCGATCGTCTGGCGGGTTCGCGGCAAGATGCCGGCCAAGGGGGCGTCGGCCAGGAGTGAGCCAGGCGAGGCAGCGGCCGAAGCGGTCGCCTCCCGACTGGAGAGCTGGGTACGCGACCTGCTGGCGCGCAAGTCGCCCAAGCGCGTGGCGGTCGCCATGGCCAACAAGATCGCCCGCATCGCCTGGGTGCTGATGGCCCGGGGCGAGAGCTACCGCCAACCGGGCCTGTCCGGGCTGATCCCGATGCAGGCCGCCGCCTGAGGCGGCGAACCGCCCACCCGTCACGCGGCGCCCCCGACCGGGCCGGCGCCGCTTGAAGCGCTTGCAAGCAGAAGATGAGGAACCGGGATCGTTCGATCCGAGGCAGGCGATAAACCGTGCAACCCAGTGGCCGACCTTCAGGTCGTCTCTCTGTTTGGATCGCCCGCCGTGGACCCCAGCTTCGCCAGCAGCCGTGCTGCACCCAAAGGCCGGACACAGGGAGGCAAGCGAACGCCCGAGAAATCCCTCACCACCCCTTGCGAGAACGGGGCCGTCTACACATGGGTTGCTTCCCTCCGCTCGCGATGACGGTTTTCGGTGTGGGCCCTACCCGCGCCCGGCCTGCGCGATCACCGCCGCGCTGATCCCCCGCGCCACCGGCCGGCCGCCGCGCTCTTCGCCGAGGCGATCCCGGTCGTCGCCGGGCTGCAGGTTGGCGATCAGGTCGCGGATCTGGCCGTCGAGCGGCTGGCCTGGATCGAGCACGACGTGGACCGCGCCGGTCGCCACCATGTTGTCGAGGCCGGGAGCGAAGACCGGGGTCGATTTCGCCATCTCTCGTAGCGTGTCGAGCGGCAGCTTGGTCACCTTCGCCACCGAGGGCAGGTCCATCACGCTCGGGTTGGCGCCGGGCAGCGCCGCCAGGATCCGGGTCGCCAGCGCGGTGGCGATGAAGGCGCCGGCGGCCGAGTGGCCGTAGATCAGACCGATGGTCGGGTGGGCGGAGCGGTCGGCGAGCAGCAGCGCCTTGGCAAGATGGGCCAGATACTCGTTGAGCCCCAAAAGCTCGTCGCGCCGGCTCATGCGCTGGCTGTCGGAATCGACCACCACCAGGATCGGCGCCTTGTCGCCCGCCCGCACCGCGTCGAGCACGGCGCGCGACAGGATCAGCGCCCCGTCGACCCCGAGCGGCGTGTCGCCGTCGACCCCGACGACGAGAAGGTTGCCTTGCCCGAACGAGCCGCTCCCGGTCACGAGACCGTCGCGGACCGTGACGGAATGGCCCTGCGGAAATAACCCGGCCAGGATCTCAGCGAGCGTCATGGTCGGCCTCCCTCACCCGGGACACGGTCTCGTCGAAGGCGCGCGTGTCCATGGCGGGCACCGCCTCCGAGTCGTTGACGCCAAGCCGGGCCCAGATTTCGGTGGCGTCCCGGCAATCGCCGAAGCGCGCGATCCGGGATTCGAGCCGCGCCTGCTCGGCCTCCAGGGTCGCGAGGTCGAAGGCGGGCGCCCGGCCGATCAGGTCGAGGGCGGCTTCGCGGAAGGCCGAGACGCTGTCGGTGCAGAAGGCGTCGGCGCCGCCGATCAGCCGTCGGTGCTTTCCGCCCATGGTCCGCCAGACCAGCGCCCGGTCGCGGGAATCGAACTCTTCCGCGCCCTTGTTGGTCTCGATCACCTCGGGGCCCGAGACCGAGATCCGGCCGCCCTCAGAGACGGCGAGCCGCGAGCAGGTGCCGGCGATCAACCCGCCGCCGCCGTAGCAGCCGGCCCGGCCGCCGATCAGCCCGATCACCGGGATGCCGGCCGCGCGGACATCGACGATCGCCCGCATGGTCTCGGCGATGGCGGTCTCGCCGGCATTGGCCTCCTGGAGCCGGACGCCGCCGGTATCGAACAGGATCAGCACGGCCGCGGGCTTCAGGGTGAGCGCGGCGCGCAGGAGCCCGACGAGCTTCGCGCCGTGGATCTCCCCGAAGGCGCCGCCCATGAACCGGCCCTCCTGGGCGGCCACCAGCACCGGCTTGCCGTCGAGCGCGGCGCGGCCGACCACGATGCCGTCGTCGAAGGCCCGCGGCAGGTCGAACAGCGGCAGGTGCGGGCTCATGCGCCGCTCGGTCGGGGGCAGGAACTCCTGGAAGCTGCCGGGATCGGCCAGAGCGACCACGCGCTGGCGGGCGGTGGCCTCGTACCAGCTCAGGGCGTCGGGATCGGTGCTCGCGGCGTGCGCGCCAGCCATGGTCAGGCCTCCATCAGCCGGGCGCCCTGGAGCAGGCGCAGGGATACGGTGTCGGGACGGGCGCCGCCATCATTGATGCTGATGCGCAGGCCGCCGGGCTGGGCGCGGGCGACGAAATCCGCCACCACCGCCTCCCAGACAGGGCCGTAGCCGGCGATCGGCGTCTCGATGGCAACCTCGCAGGCATCGGGCGGCAGCACCCGCTCCAGCAGGATCTCCAGATTGCCCGACGCTACCACGCCTGTGATGGCGTTCGGCACCGAGCCGGGCAGCGGCTTTTGGGTGGTGTGGCGGAAGGTCAGGGATTCCATGGTCGGTTCCTCGCAGGACGTCCCGTCATCCAAACAGAACACCTCATCCTGAGGTGCCGGAGCGTAGCGGAGGCCTCGAAGGAGCCCTCCCGTGATCTGAGCGGCCTCTGGAGGCCTCCTTCGAGGCCGTGCGATCTGCGATCGCGCGGCACCTCAGGATGAGGGTGCGGATGGGAGTGGCCGGCCCATCGCGGTCGTCTCACCAGTTCCGGAACTTCGCGGGCGGCTCGTAGAGGCCGCCCGACCAGTGCACCAGATCCTTGATCGATTTCGCGGCCAAGAGCGCCCGGTCGGCGTCGAGGGGTTCGATGCCGAGATCCTCGGGACGGCGGATCACGCCGCGGGCGCGCAATTCTTCGACCTTGGCGCGGTCCCGGCCGCGGCCGACATCGGTGTAGCCGGCGACGCCGCGGATCGCCTGCTCGCGCTCGTCGGCGTCGCGGCACAGCAGGAGGTTGGCGATGCCCTCCTCGGTGACGATGTGGGTGACGTCGTCGGCGTAGATCATCACCGGCGCCAGCTCGAGCCCGATCTTCTTCGCCAGCTCCAAGGCATCCAGCTTCTCTACGAAGGTCGGCACCAGCTTCTCCCCGAAGGTCTCGACCAGTTGCACCACCAGCTTGCGGCCGCGCATCAGCGCCGGATCGCCGACGATCTGGCCCTCGCGGCCGGCCTTCATCCAGGGATCGGACGGGTGGCGGCGGCCATGCGGGTCGGAGCCCATGTTGGGCGCGCCGCCGAAGCCCGCCACCCGCGACTGCGTGATCGTCGAGGAATGGCCCATCAGGTCGATCTGGAGCGTCGCGCCGATGAACATGTCGCAGGCGTAGAGGCCGGCGGTCTGGCAGAAGGCCCGGTTCGAGCGCAGGGAGCCGTCGGCCCCGGTGAAGAAGATGTCCGGGCGTGCGCGGATGTAGCGGTCCATGCCGACTTCCGAGCCGAAGCAGTGGACCTGCTGGACCCAGCCGGATTCGATCGCCGGGATCAGGGTCGGGTGCGGATTGAGCGCCCAGTGGGTGCAGATCTGGCCCTTGAGCCCGAGCTTCTCGCCGTAGGTCGGCAAGAGCAGTTCGATGGCGGCGGTGCCGAATCCGATCCCGTGATTGAGGCGGCGGATGCCGTATTCCGAATAAATGCCCTTGATCGCCATCATGGCGATCAGGATCTGGGTCTCGGTCATCGCCGCCGGGTCGCGGGTGAACAGCGGCTCCACATAGAACGGCGTGTCGGCTTCGACCACGAAGTCGATCCGGTCGCCCGGGATGTCGACCCGCGGCACCGTGTCGACGATCTGGTTCACCTGGGCGATGACCACGCCGTTCTTGAAGGCGGTGGCCTCCACGACGGTGGGCGTGTCCTCGGTGTTGGGGCCGGTATAGAGGTTGCCGTCCCGGTCGGCCGAGACGCCGGCGATCAGCGCCACGTTCGGCGTGAGATCGACGAAGTAGCGGGCGAACAGCTCGAGATAGGTATGCACCGCGCCGAGCTGGATCTGGCCACCGTAGAGCATCTTGGCGATGCGGGCGCCCTGCGGGCCGGAATAGGAATAGTCGAGCCGTTTGGCGATGCCGGTCTCGAACACGTCGAGATGCTCCGGCAGCACGATGCCCGACTGGACCATGTGCAGGTCGTGGACCTTGCCCGGGTCGCAGGCGGCGAGCCCCCGGGCCAGGCAATCGGCCTGCTTCTGGTTGTCGCCCTCCAGGCAGACCCGGTCGCCGGGGCGGAGCACCGCCTCCAGCAGATCGACCACGGCATCGGCCGGGACGACCTTGCCGTCGGCATGGGCGCGCCCCGCCGCGATGCGGGCGTCGCGCGCCTCTCGTTCGCCGCGCCACTGGGTCATCCAGCTGTCTCCTATGGTATGCAAGAGGCAGGATATGCCCGCGATCCGGCATTTTCAAAGCGAAAGTTATCACGGTTTCGTATACGGGATTGCCGAAGTGTCAATATCTTGCATACTGGTCGACAACCAACAACGGACTGATTCGGGAAGGAAACGCCCCATGCCGAGCGCGTCGAAACGGGCGCTGCGCTGCGCCGAGAACGGTCCTGCCGGAGGGCAACGCCGATGATCGTCCTGGGTGTCGCCCTCCTGGCCGCGTGCACGCTGATCGGCGTGTATCTCGGCGATCTCCTCGGCGTCGCACTGGGGGTGAAGGCCAATGTCGGCGGCGTCGGCATCGCCATGATCCTGCTGATTCTCGCCCGGCTCTGGCTGTCCCGCCGGGGCGGCCTGACCAAGGGCATCCAGTTCGGCGTCGAGTTCTGGGCCGGCATGTACATCCCGATCGTGGTCGCCATGGCGGCCCAGCAGAACGTGGTCGCGGCGGTGAGCGGCGGCCCGATCGTGATCATCGCGGCGACCGGCTCCCTGGTCCTGTGCTTCGGCGCCGTGGCGCTGCTCAGCCGGATCGGGCGGCGCGACCCAGGCAGCCCGGCGGTCGAGCACGGCGGATCGGTGATCGGCGGCGAGGCCGATCCGGTGCCGGCCGGGAAGCAGGGGTGAGCGCCATGGAACTCGGACATCAGATCTGGCACGGCATCGAGCATGTCTTCATCGAGCAGAGCCTGGTGGCGGCCTTCGCGGTCGTCGGGGCGCTGATCCTCGTCTCCAACCTGGCAGCCAAACGCTTCACGAAGGGCCGCGTTCACGGCTCGGCCATCGCGATCGTGCTCGGGCTGGTGCTCGCCTATTTCGGCGGTCTGTATACCGGCGGGAAGAAGGGCATCGCCGACATCCCGGCGCTGGCCGGGATCGGCCTGATGGGCGGGGCGATGCTGCGTGACTTCGCCATCGTCGCCACCGCCTTCGAGGTGGACGTGACCGAGGCCCGGCGGGCCGGGCTGATCGGCGTGCTGGCGCTGGCGCTCGGCACGATCATTCCGTTCCTCGTCGGCACGCTCACGGCGGTCGCGTTCGGCTACCACGACGCGGTCTCGATCACGACGATCGGGGCCGGGGCGATCACCTACATCGTCGGCCCGGTGACCGGGGCGGCGATCGGGGCGGATTCCACCGTCATGGCGCTGTCCATCGCGACCGGGGTGACCAAGGCCGTGATGGTGATGGTCGGCACGCCGCTGGTCGCCAAGCTGATCGGCCTCGACAACCCGCGCTCGGCCATGGCCTATGGCGGGCTGATGGGCACGGTGAGCGGCGTCGCCGGTGGCCTCGCGGCGACCGACCCGAAGCTCGTGCCCTACGGGGCGCTCACGGCCACCTTCCACACCGGAATCGGCTGCCTGGTCGGTCCCTCGATCTTCTACTTGACGGTGCGGGCGCTGGTCGGTTGAGCGTTCCGAAGCGCTCGCCGTCGCAGGGGATACCGGTTCGGCGTCAGTGAGCGCGCCCGATCTGAAGGGGCGCGGGACCAGCGGATGCACGGCGAAATCCAGACGATCGACAGCGGCCTGCTCTCGGACCGGATCCGCAACGCGCTCACCGACGCGATCACCTCGGGCGAACTCCCGGCCGGGACGGCGCTCGACGAGCAGAACCTCGCCCAGCGCTACGGCGCCTCGCGCACCCCGGTGCGGGAGGCCCTGCGCCAGCTCGCGGCCTCGGGGCTGGTCGAGGTCCGGCCCCGCCGGGGCGTGGTGGTGGCCCGGCTGACGCCGGAGCGCATCGCCGACATGTTCGAGACCACCGCGGAAATCGAGGCGCTCTGCGCCCGGCTCGCGACCTACCGGATGACGCCGCTGGAGCGGGGCCGGCTGATGGACCTCCACGCGGATTCCGCCGCCGCCGTGGAAGCCGGGGACGTGGACGCCTACGACCGGCTCAACCGCGCCTTCCACGAGTCGCTCTACGCAGCGACCCATAACGGCTTCATGGCCGAGCAGGCCCTGGCGATCCGCGAGCGCCTGGCCGCCTTCCGCCGGACCCAGCTCCGCCACGCCGACCGGATCCGCCGGTCTTGGGACGAGCACGGCGAGATCCTTTCGGCGATTGCCGAGGGCGACGGCGAGCTGGCCGCCCGGCGGATGCGCGCGCACATGCTGCGGGCCGCGGCGGCGTTGGGGCGGTTTATTGCGGATACGGTTTCCTGAGGGGGTAATATTCTTGGCGCATGCGCCAGTTACAAGCGATACGCAAAGCGAATTTTTTCTTGCAAGTCGCGGTGCCGGCCATACAGCCGTCAAGCTTGGCGAACGTGAGGTAGTCAGGTACGCCTTGTGAATGCACCCTGCTCAAGCTCAGAATCTAAATCCTGGATCACGGTGGCAGCGGTGGGACCCGCATATTCATGCGCCCGGAACCGTACTCAATGACCAGTTCCGTGGCGACTGGAACGCATATCTCACGGCTTTAGAAAATGCCGATCCACCAATCGTTGCCATCGGCGCAACCGATTACTATTTAACTAGGACCTACAAACAAGTTGCAGACGCGAAGAAATCTGGGCGCCTTCAGTATTGTAAATTAATATTTCCTAATGTTGAGATGCGTTTGGCAGTCGGAACGGTTAAGGGCAACTGGGCAAACATTCACCTTCTTGTTAGTCCGGAAAAGGAAGATCACTTAACCGAATTGCATCGCTTTCTCGCGCGACTCACTTTTGAAGCTTTCGGAACCACATTCCCATGCACGCCTGATGAACTAATACGGCTTGGGAAGCGATCAGACTCAGCTATCAAGGATGACGAGGCCGCACTCAAAAAGGGCTGCGAACAATTTAAAGTCAATTTTACACAGTTGAAGACCGAATATAAAAAAGACAGGTGGGCTGAAGAAAATATTTTAGTGGCTGTTGCTGGTGGCGCGGATGGCACGTCTGGTATTCGAGATGCGGCGGATCAAACTCTTCGTCAAGAGATAGAGACATTTGCACATATAGTATTCTCTAGCACCCCAAGCCAACGTCCTTTTTGGCTCGGTGAGGGTATTTTGTCAGCGGATGACGTTCGCGCTCGTTATGGTTGCTTGAAGCCGTGCTTACACGGTTTGGATGCGCACACTGCAAGTAAAGTCGGCGTCCCATTTGAGGAGCGATATTCTTGGATTAAAGGCGAAGCTACCTTCGACGCCCTGCGCCATGCCTGTATTGACCCCAGCAGTCGTGCGTTTGTAGGAGCATTTCCTCCCGAGTCTGCATCTCCATCTCAAGTAATATATAGTATTGAGTTGCTTGGAGCTCCCTGGGCAAAATCGCCAGTACTGTTGTTGAACCCAGGTCTCGTCGCCATTATCGGCGCACGAGGTTCTGGAAAGACTGCCTTAGCCGATATGATCGCGGCCGGCTGCCATGCCGTTGGCGAACCTCTTAATCCGCAATCATTTTTAGTGCGCGCACGCGAAGAGTTGTCTGATACTATAGTAAAAATTACATGGGGAAACGGCAGTCAGACAACATGCAAGCTTGATGATTGCATCAGTTCAGAAGAGCTTCAATTTCCCAGAGCGAGATACCTATCCCAGCAGTTTGTCGAAGATTTATGCTCGGCAACTGGAATGACCGATGCTTTGCTTAGGGAAATTGAACGTGTAGTTTTTGAAGCCCACGATTTGTCTTCTAAGGAAAATACGGTAAGTTTTTCAGAACTTCTGGAACTAAAAGCTTCAAGATATAGGATTGCTCGTGAACGGGAGGAAGCGGCTCTAACTCTGTTATCTGGGCGCATAGGGTCTGAGCTAGAGAAGGATCGCATATGCCCTGAAGTCGATAGGCAAGCAGTCCGCGCAAGAGCGATTCTTGATTCGTATAAAAAGGATCGTGATCAATTAGTCGTCAAAGGTAGCGAAATACGAATGAAGCGCCTTGGAGAATTGACGGTTGCGGCTGAAAAAGTGCGTGGCTATTTACGCGCATTTCGGAATCGGGAGCAAGCGTTGCTAGCTCTCCGAGACGAAGTAGGCGATTTGCGACGCAATCAGGCACCAGAAAAGCTGCGCCTCTCTCAAGAGCGGTTCCGTGCGACAGGTATAGAAGGGGACGAGTGGCAGGCATTTCTGCTAGATTATAAAGGAGATGTAGATACCTCATTGGTTGAGCATATTAAAAAAGTTGAAGAACAAGTGGAAAGTTGGCGTGGAAAACCCCATGTTGCGCGAATAGATTTAGATCACCCTCTTCTGTCTGATGAGGCTGATCTCAATAGGCAGTCACTGTCTTCTCTCGAAGCAGAAATTGCGAGACTGGAAAAACTGATCAACATTGACAAAGTCGCCGCACAGAAATTTGCCGCAATATCAAGAAAGATATCAGAAGAAAACGTATCACTTCAGCGCGTCGAAGAAAAATTGAAGGATTGTCAGCAAGCTAAGGAACGTGCAGAATCCCTGATTGAAGAACGAAATTATACATATCTCCGAGTTTTTGAGGCAATTCTGAGTGAGCAAACAGTACTAGAAGAACTATATGCGCCTTTAATGGAACGTCTTGATGGCGCGACTGGTACTCTGTCCAAACTTTCTTTTTCCGTAAAGCGGGTTGCAGATGTAGCTCGCTGGGCTGAATACGCGCAGAATGAACTGTTAGATTTGAGACGTACAGGTCCATTCAGAGGAAAAGGTTCCTTACAGCAGATCGCAGAAGAATTGCTTAAGCCAGCATGGGAGACGGGTAGCGCGGAAGATATTAGAGAGGCGATGAAGCGCTTTAGATCGGAAAATCAAAACGAGTTATTATCACATTCGCGCGTCTCAAAGGCAAGCCAAGAAGATTTTCGCGCATGGCTCAAGAAATTTGCGCATTGGATATTTGATACCTCGCACATATCGATTCAGTACAGCATTGACTACGACGGGCTAGATATTCGCAAATTATCTCCAGGGACACGCGGAGTAGTCTTACTTTTACTTTATCTGGTTTTGGACAACCGTGATGATCGTCCATTGATTATCGATCAGCCGGAAGAAAATCTCGATCCTTTGTCAATCTATCAAGAGCTCGTTGGACTATTCGTGGACGCGAAGGTAAAGCGTCAGGTTATTATGGTAACGCATAATGCAAATTTGGTTATCAACACGGACGCCGACCAAATTATTGTTGCTACATCAGGGCCTCAGCCAGGTCGAGGCTTGCCATCAATTCGCTACAAGCCGGGCGGACTCGAGAATGCTGATATAAGGAAGGCCGTTTGCGATATCCTAGAAGGTGGTGACGTGGCTTTTCAGGAGCGTGCCCGACGTTTGCGTGTGACGTTGAGGCGTTGAGACGCTCCTGCTGAAACCACCACTCTGCCTCACACCACCTCCCGAGCCACCCCACTCTTCCCCACTCCGCTCCCACCAAGCGAATCCGCCAGCTTCCCAATCCGCTCGGCCGCCCGCCCGATCCCATCGGCGGCGCGCGCGGCGTCCTCGGCGCGGCTGCGCTCGGCGGCCTCGGCGGTCTTGCGCAGCGCGGCCGTCTCGGCCTCCAGGGCGGCGTGGCGGGCGCGCAGCTCGGCCAGCTCGTCGGCGATGGTCAGGGCGGCCATCACCTGCAGGCGCATGTCGCCGATCTCGCCAAAACTCTTGCGCATCTCGCCGATGCGCGTCCCAAAGCCCTCGGCCAGGCCGGTGAGATGGGCCTCCTCGCCGGCGCCGCAGGCCATGCGGTAGAGCTTTCCGTCGATGGTCACGTTGATCTGGGGCAAGGCTCGCTCCGGTGGGCGGCAGCGCGGGGAAGGGACCGGTCAGGCGCGGCCGAGCACGCCCTGGACCGTCTGGATCGCGCGGTCGAGCCGTTGGCCGACCACGCCGGTCGTGGCCTCGACATCGGCCAGATGCGCGCTCGCCGCGTCGAGGGCGGCGGCGAGCCGGGCCCGGTCCTCGTCCATCAGCGCCAACTCGGCATCCCGGTCGTCGGGCGCGGCCTCGGCCTCCAGGCGGCGGGCCACCACCGCGTCCAGGCGGGCCAGCGCGGCGTCGAGCCGGGCGAAGGCGTCGTCGATCGGGCTCGGGTCTGTGGTGTCGTCGGCCATGGGGCTCCGCGTGCCGCGCGCATCGTCCCGAACCGGGGTGGACGGCGTTCGGGATAGGGCGATGCGTCAGGGGTGCAAGTTTCGGCCGGATGCCCCCGGAATGCCAGTCCGAAATGTCGGTCCGCTTCCGCACCCGCGCGGCTCAGCAATCGCCGCCGCGCAAGCCTGTTTATTGGATGTGGGAGACGCCCGTGTTTGTCACAGGCGTGCGTTTGACAGGTCGAGGTGCCATGTTAGACAGCCGCGCGCCCTCGAAAGAGACCGCAAGAGACATGCCGGATGGCCGGTCCGTGACAGTCCCGAGACCCCTGCCGCCACCGTCGGAGCCGACGCGTGAGGGAAGCGGAGCCCGGCCTTTCCCGGCCCAGTTCATCGCAGGTTCAAATCCGCCCGCCCAGATCCGCCCCGCCCGGTCGGCCTGGACCCGGGCTGCCGAGACCGCGCCGAGGATCGTCCCCGCCGGTCCGGCGCGCGGTGAGCCGCATCAGGAAGGAGTGACGCCGTGACGAAGGTTGCCATCAACGGGTTCGGACGCATCGGCCGCAACGTCCTGCGCGCCATCGCGGAAGCCGGCCGGACCGACATCGAGGTCGTGGCGATCAACGATCTCGGCCCGGTTGAGACCAACGCCCACCTGCTCCGCTTCGATTCCGTGCACGGCCGGTTCCCCGGCGAGGTCGCGGTGGACGGCGAGTTCCTGGTGGTCAACGGCAAGCGCATCAAGGTCACGGCCGTGCGCAACCCGGCCGAGCTGCCGCACCGCGATCTCGGCGTCGACATCGCCCTGGAATGCACCGGCATCTTCACCTCGAAGGACAAGGCCAAGGCCCATCTCGACGCCGGCGCCAAGCGCGTCCTGGTCTCGGCCCCGGCCGACGGCGCCGACCTGACCGTGGTCTACGGCGTCAACCACGACAAGCTGACCGCCGAGCACCTCGTGGTCTCGAACGCCTCCTGCACCACCAACTGCCTGGCGCCGGTCGCCCAGGTGCTGGACGCGGCGGCGGGCATCGAGCGCGGCTTCATGACCACGATCCACTCCTACACCAACGACCAGCCGTCGCTGGACCAGATGCACAAGGATCTCTACCGGGGCCGCGCCGCCGCGCTGTCGATGATCCCGACCTCCACGGGCGCCGCCAAGGCGGTGGGCCTGGTCCTGCCGGAGCTGAAGGGCAAGCTCGACGGCACCGCGATCCGCGTGCCGACCCCGAACGTCTCGGCGGTGGACCTGGTGTTCACGGCCAAGCGCGCCACCTCGGTCCAGGAGATCAACGACGCGATCAAGGCCGCCGCCGCGGGCCCGCTCAAGGGCGTGCTCGGCGTGACCGACCGGCCGAACGTGTCGATCGACTTCAACCACGACCCGCATTCCTCGACCTTCCACCTCGACCAGACCAAGGTCATGGACGGCACCTTCGTGCGGATCCTGTCCTGGTACGACAACGAGTGGGGCTTCTCGAACCGCATGGCCGACACGGCCGTGGCGATGGCCAAGCTCCTCTGAAGAAACCTGCCGCCCGCCGGCCCGGAGAAGGGCGGCGGGCGTTTTGTCGAACCGAACGGCCTCACCTCGAACCAGGGATCATCCCGGGATGACCGACGCTTCGCAGGGCACGTCGAGCGGACAGGGCGCTGTCGTGACACCCGTGCCGAAACCCACCGCGCCCCCCGTGGCGGCCGCTCCGGTCTCCGCGACGCCGTCGCAGGGGCTGCCGGCCAGCCACCTGATCGACCAGCTCGCGCGCATCGAGGACAAGTGCTCGCGGATCGAGGACAAGTACGCGCGCTCCGAGGCGCTGCTGTCGCGGGTCGAGGACAAGGTCGAGAATGCCGCCAGCCGGATGAATGAATCCGCCCGGCAATCGGACCTCGCCGCCCTGCGCACCGAGATGCGCGGGCTCGCCGACCGCACCCGGCGGCTGCCCGGCACCGGCGCCCTGGTGCTCACCGCCGTGATCACCGCGGTCCTCACCGTCGTGCTGATGATCGCGGTGCAGCGCCTGAACCTCGACCGCCTGATCCCGGCGCCGGCCGCCACCACCGCCCAGTAATCGCAACAGGACCGCATGAGCGCCTTCCGCACCCTCGACGACGCCGGCGCCCTGACGGGCAAGCGCGTGCTGATGCGCGTCGATCTCAACGTGCCGATGGAGAGCGGCCGCGTCACCGACGCGACCCGCATTGAACGCGTCGTTCCGACCATCCGGGAGGTCGCCGACAAGGGCGCCAGGGTGATCCTGCTGGCTCATTTCGGCCGCCCCAAGGGCAAGCGCGAGCCGAAGGATTCTTTGGAGCCGGTGGTGCCGGCGCTGAGCCAGGCGCTCGGCCGCCCGGTCGCGTTCGCGGCCGATTGCGTCGGTGACGACGCGGCCCGGGCGGTGGCGGCCCTGAAGGACGGCGATGTTCTGCTCCTGGAGAACACACGCTACCACGCGGGCGAGGAGAAGAACGACCCGGCCTTCGCGGACGCCCTCGCGGCCAACGGCGACATCTACGTCAACGAGGCGTTCTCGGCCGCTCACCGCGCCCACGCCTCGACCGAGGGCCTGGCCCATCGCCTGCCGGCCTTCGCCGGTCGCGAGATGCAGGCCGAGCTGGAGGCCCTGACCAAGGGCCTGGAAGCGCCGCAGCGCCCGGTAATCGCGCTGGTCGGTGGCGCCAAGGTGTCGTCCAAGATCGACCTTCTGGAAAATCTCGTCGCCAAGGTCGATGCGCTGGTGATCGGCGGCGGCATGGCCAACACCTTCCTGCACGCGCAGGGAAAATCGGTCGGCAAGTCCCTCTGCGAGAAGGACCTTGCCGAGACCGCCACCCGCATCCTGGCCGCGGCGGACAAAGCCGGCTGCCGGATCATCCTGCCGGTGGACGCGGTGGCGGCGACCGAATTCAAGGCCCAGGCCCCGCATGAGACCGTGCCGGTGGATTCCGTGCCCGAGGGCAGCATGATCCTCGATGCCGGCCCGCGCTCGGTGGCCGAGATCAACGCCGCCATCGACGGCGCCAGGACCCTGGTCTGGAACGGTCCGCTCGGCGCCTTCGAGCTCGCCCCGTTCGACGCTGCCACGGTTGCCGCCGCGAAGCACGCGGCCGGGCGCACCAAGGCCGGCCAACTGGTCTCGGTGGCCGGCGGCGGCGACACCGTGGCCGCCCTCAACCACGCGGGCGTGGCCGCCGACTTCACCTACGTCTCGACTGCGGGGGGCGCCTTCCTCGAATGGCTCGAGGGCAAGGCCCTGCCGGGCGTCGAGGCGTTGCGGGCCAAGGGCTGACCAGCGCGCCGAAAACCGCGCGGCGGAGCCTCGCGTGCGCTCCTCCCGCGACTGCACGCACCTATCTATACTCCCGGCGTCGGACGGCGGGGGGCCTGAGTCGATGAGTGACAATGTGGAGAACGCGACGATCGAGATCCTGAAGGGCATTCAGGGCAGCATCGCGCAGTTGCGCAGCGAGACGCTCGCGCGCTTCGACAAGCTCGAGACGCGCATGGATCGCTTCGAAGCGCAGATCGAACGGCTTGATACGAGCATGCGCAAGGACCGGCGCAACGCTGCCGGCATGCTGGTGATGATGCGCGCGACCGCAGGCGACTTCGATGCCCGCGTCAGCGAGGTCGAAGAGCGGGTCGCGGTCCTTGAGAACAGGGCGAGCTAAGCGTCATTCACCGAACGGATAATCTGGTCGGCGTTTGACATGATGTACAGGTAAAAACCTCGGCAGACTTGCCTGTGCAAGTCCACTGAGGTTTCCGTCGCCGCGGGCGATCGGGCGGACCACCAGACGGCAAGCGGGAAGACAGACGACGATGGCACGGATCACCCTGAGGCAGCTCCTCGACCACGCGGCCGAGCACGAGTACGGCGTGCCGGCGTTCAACCTGAACAACATGGAACAGGGCCTGGCCATCATGGCGGCGGCCGATGCCACCGACTCGCCGGTGATCCTGCAGGCGAGCCGCGGCGCCCGCGCCTACGCCAACGACGTGGTGCTGGCCAAGCTGATCGACGGCCTGGTCGAGATCTACCCGCACATCCCGGTCTGCATGCATCTCGACCACGGGAACAACGAGGCGACCTGCGCCACCGCGATCCAATACGGCTTCACCTCGGTGATGATGGATGGATCGCTCAAAGCCGACGGCAAGACCCCCGCGGATTACACTTACAACGTCGAGATCACCCGCAACGTCACGAAGATGGCCCATTGGGCCGGCGTCTCGGTGGAAGGCGAGCTCGGCGTGCTCGGCTCGCTGGAGAGCGGCCAGGGCGAGGCCGAAGACGGCCACGGCGCCGAGGGCACGCTGAGCCACGACCAGCTGCTCACTGACCCGGATGAGGCGGTGAAGTTCGTGGAGGCCACTAAGGTCGACGCCCTCGCGGTCGCCATGGGCACCAGCCACGGCGCCTACAAGTTCACCCGTCAGCCCGACGGCGAGGTGCTGGCGATGAACGTGATCGAGGAGATCCACCGTCGCCTGCCGACCACCCACCTGGTGATGCACGGCTCCTCGTCGGTGCCGCAGGACCTTCAGGACATCATCAACCAGTATGGCGGCCAGATGAAGCCGACCTGGGGCGTGCCGGTGGAGGAAATCCAGCGCGGCATCAAGCACGGTGTGCGCAAGATCAACATCGACACCGACAACCGCATGGCGATGACCGGCCAGATCCGGAAGGTGCTCACCGAGAACCCGTCCGAGTTCGACCCGCGCAAGTACCTGAAGCCCGCCATGGACGCGATGACCAAGCTGTGCAAGCAGCGCTTCGAGGAGTTCGGCACCGCCGGCAAGGGCTCGAAGATCCGTCCGATCTCCGTCTCCGAGATGGCCAAGCGCTACGCCAGCGGCTCGCTCGACCCGAAGATCGGCGCGCGCTGACACGCCGGGCACCCGATCCGATGAGCAGCAAGCAGCGCCTCGCCCTCCTGGGGCCCCACGGCCTGGATGCCGATGGCATCGACGCCTTCGCGGCCGCGCTCGGCGCGGCCTGCGCGGTCGGCGATGTCGCGGCCGTGATCCTGCGGCTTGCCGCCACCGACGAGCGCGGGCTCACCGCCCGCGTGAAGCAGATCGCGCCGATCACGCAGGAGACCGGCGCGGCCCTGGTGGTGGCCTGCCCCGGCTTCACCGGCGACCTCGTCTCCGTGGCGACCCGGGGCGGCGCCGACGGCGTCCATGTCGACAAGCCGCGCGACCTGAAGGACCTGCGCGACCGCCTCCGGGACGGGCGTATCCTCGGAGCCGGCGGTCTGGAGACCAAGCACGGCGCCATGGAGGCGGGCGAGGCCGGCATCGACTACCTGATGTTCGGCGGCCTCTACCCGGACGGCGTCGCCCCCGAGGCCGAGACCGTGCTGGCGCGGGCCGAATGGTGGGCCGAGATTTTCGAGACACCCTGCATCGCTGTCGCTGCGGCCTGGGACGAGATCGGTCCGCTCGCAGCCACCGGCACCGAGTTCATCGGCTTGGAAAGCGGCGTCTGGCTGACCGAGCCCGCCGCCGTCGCGCGGGCGCAAGCCCTGCTCGAAGGGCAGGCCGCGTGAACCTCCATGTCGTGCGTTTCGCGGCTCTTCTTGTCGCGGCACTGCCGCTGCTGGCGCTCGCCGCGCCCGGGCCGCTAGACCCGGCGAAGACCGCCGCCCCGCCCGATCGGAAGACGACGCCGGAGCTTCCGAGCCCTTACACGCCGAATTATTCCCGGGGCGCCGTGCCGCCCAATACCGGCCAGCCGCCGGACCTCGCCTACGGGGCCTACCAGCGCGGCCAGTACGTCACCGCCTTCCGGGAGGCGACCAAGCGCATCGAGGCCAATCCCGAGGATGCGGCGGCGATGACGCTACTGGGCGAGCTGTACAATCAGGGTCTCGGGGTCAAGCAGAACCCGGTGAAGGCGGCCGAATGGTACCGCCTCGCCGCCGCCCAGAACGATGCCGCCGCGATGTCGTCGCTCGGCCTGATGGCGCTCGACGGCCGCGGCATGCCCAAGGACCCCAAGGCCGGCCGGCGCTGGCTGGAGCAGGCCACCGCCAACGGCTCGGCCACGGCGGCCTACAATCTCGGCCTGATCCTGATCGGCACCGGCGCAACCGCCGACGAGGCCGCCGCCGCCGCGCAGTTCCGCAAGGCGGCCGAGGCCGAGATCGGCCCGGCCCAGCACGATCTGGGCGTGCTCTACCTCCAGGGCCGCGGCGTCCCCAAGGATGCCAGCAAGGCGGCCCAATGGTTCCGGCGCGGGGCCGATAACGGCGATCTCGCCAGCGAGGTCGAGTACGCGATCCTGCTGTTCAACGGCAACGGCGTGACCAAGGACGAGCGCTCGGCCGCCCGCTACTTCCTGCACGCGGCCTCCCGCGGCAATGCGATCGCGCAGAACCGGGTCGCCCGGCTCTACGCGGTCGGCCGCGGCGTCGCAAAGAACCCGATCGAGGCCGCGGCCTGGAACCTCGCCGCCGCCGCGCAGGGCCTGTCCGACGCTTGGCTCGACCAGTCCCTGTCGGGGCTCAGCGGCGACGAGCGCACCCGCGCCGAGCGGCTGGCCAATGAGCGGAGCGAGCAGCGGTAGCTTGCAGGCGGGAAGCGTCGGGCTGGGCTTGGAGATCGGTCTCCCCCGCCCGCGCCCTCATCCTGAGGTGCCCGGCGATCGAAGATCGCTGGGCCTGGAAGGAGCCCTCCAGATGCCTCAGTGATCTCTGAAGGGCTCCTTCGAGGCCTCCGCTTTGCTTCGGCACCTCAGGATGAGGGGGGAGGTTTGGAAAACTGTTCGTGTCGACAGAAGTTGGCTCAGTTCCACCGGGCGAACAGACCTGAAGTTAACCCTCCGCCTTCGACCAATCGACCCCGGCTTCGAGCTCCGGCAGGAGCACCACGCTCTCCTGCTCGTTCGGGTCGGTCCGGGCGATCAGCGCGGTGACCGGCTCGGTCTGGCTGCGGTTGTAGGGCAGGTGCGGCACGTCTGCGGCGATGTAGACGAACTCGCCGGCCCCGGCGATCACGTGGTGCTCCAGGTGATCGCCCCAGAAGCATCCCGAGACCCCGGACAGGACGTGGATCGCGGTCTCGTGCGATTCGTGCTTGTGGGCGTGGGCGCGCTCGCCGGGCGGGATCTCCAGGAGCTGCATGTGCAGCGCCTTGGCGCCCACCGCCTCGGCCGAGATGGCCGGGCGATAGATATGCCCCTGCTTGCCGCGGAACGGGGCGCTCTCGCGCAGGACCGCCAGGCCGGGCCGTGATGTCTCGGATATGGCGCTCATGACTCCCCCACCTTGAACGCGGCATCCACCGGGATTTGCATGCCGTTGACCAGGGCGTTCGTCTGGTTGGCCATGCCGACCACCGCCAGGAACTCGCCGTGCTGCTCCGGGGTCAGGCCCTTCGCGCCCGCCGCGGCGGTGTGCGAGTGGATGCAGTAGGGGCAGCCGTTGGTGATCGAGACCGCGATGTAGACCAGTTCCTTGGTCAGCGGATCGAGGCTGCCCGGCCCCATCACGACCTTGAGGCTGGCCCAGGTCCGCTCCAGAAGGCCTGGGTCGTTGGCGAGGCCGCGCCAGAAATTGTTGATGAAGTCCGCGTTTCGGGTCGCCCGGATGTCGGCGAACACCGCCCGCACCCGCGGGTCGGCCTCCGCCTCGGCATCGCTCCAAAGCTTCACGGTCGCCATTGATCCCCTCCCCGCCTCAGAGCTTGCACGCCCCGTCGAGGGCCCGATTCTCGGCCTCGCTGAACAGGCGCGAGCGGATATGGAAGCGCTTCTCGCGGCCGTTTTCCAGCGAGAACATGCCGCCGCGCCCGGGCACCACGTCGAGGATCAGGTGGGTGTGCTTCCAGACCCCGAACTGCGACCGGCTGATGAAGAAGTCGGCGCCGCCGACGGTGCCGAGGTGGACGTCGCCGTCGCTCACAAGGAAGTCGCCGACCGGGTAGCACATCGGCGAGGACCCGTCGCAGCAGCCGCCGGACTGGTGGAACATCACCGGGCCGTACTCGCCGCGCAACTCATCGATCAGCGCAAGCGCCGTCGGGGTGGCGGTGACCCGCAGCGGCGTGCCGTCGGCGCCGACTTGCTCGGCGGTGGTGGATTCTTGCGTTGAGACCGCACTCATACTGCCCTCCCCTTCTGGTTGGTGGATATGCGTGCTGAGATCCTAATTTCTACGGCGGATCTCATTGGGGAGGCCCGTGTGCCTCCGGCTCTCCCACTCTCCCCCTCATCCTGAGGTGCGAGCGCAGCGAGCCTCGAAGGAGCCTTCCAGAAGGCTTTGCGATCCCTGGAGGGCTCCTTCGAGGCCTCCGCTTCGCTTCGGCACCTCAGGATGAGGGGGGGATTGGACGGGCGTGGCGCCCAGGATGGTGTCGCGAACCGCATCGACCCACCCCTCCCCAAACAAAAAACCCCGGCCGTGAGGCCGGGGCGAAGTCGGCTCGGAGGATGACCCGGACCGGAGCTCAGAAGAAGCCGAGCTTCTTGGCCGAGTAGCTGACCAGCATGTTCTTGGTCTGCTGGTAGTGATCGAGCATCATCTTGTGGGTCTCGCGGCCGATGCCGGACTGCTTGTAGCCGCCGAAGGCCGCGTGGGCCGGGTAGGCGTGGTAGCAGTTGGTCCAGACGCGGCCGGCCTGGATCGCCCGGCCGAAGCGATAGGCGCGGGTCCCGTCGCGGGTCCAGATGCCGGCGCCGAGGCCGTACAGGGTGTCGTTGGCGATCGCCAGCGCGTCGGCATCGTCCTTGAAGGTCGTGACCGACAGGACCGGCCCGAAGATCTCCTCCTGGAAGATCCGCATCTTGTTGTGGCCGCGGAACACCGTCGGCTGCACGTAGAAGCCCTCGGCCAGCTCGCCGTCCTTGACGTTGCGCTCGCCGCCGGTGAGCAGCTGCGCGCCTTCCTGGCGGCCGATATCGATGTAGCTGAGGATCTTCTCCATCTGCTCGCCCGAGGCCTGGGCGCCGATCATCGTGGCCGGATCCAGCGGCGAGCCCTGGGTAATCGCCTCGACCCGCTTGATCGCCCGCTCCATGAAGCGGTCGTAGATCGACTCGTGCACCAGTGCGCGGCTCGGGCAGGTGCAGACCTCGCCCTGGTTGAGGGCGAACATCGTCAGGCCTTCGAGAGCCTTGTCGAAGAAGTCGTCGTCCTCGTTGGCCACGTCGGCGAAGAAGATGTTCGGCGACTTGCCGCCCAGCTCCAGCGTCACCGGGATCAGGTTCTGCGAGGCGTATTGCATGATCAGGCGGCCGGTGGTGGTCTCACCGGTGAACGCGATCTTGGCGATGCGCGGCGAGGAGGCCAGCGGCTTGCCGGCCTCGAGGCCGAAGCCGTTGACGATGTTGATCACGCCCGGGGGCAGCAGGTCAGCCAGCAGCTCCATCACCACCAGGATCGAGGCGGGGGTCTGCTCGGCGGGCTTGAGCACCACGCAATTGCCGGCGGCGATCGCCGGGGCGAGCTTCCAGACCGCCATCAGGATCGGGAAGTTCCACGGGATGATCTGGCCGACGACGCCGAGCGGCTCGTGGAAGTGGTAGGCCACCGTGTCGTGGTCGATCTCGGAGATCGAGCCTTCCTGCGCGCGGATGCAGCCGGCGAAGTAGCGGAAATGGTCGATCGCCAGGGGGATGTCGGCGTTGGTCGTCTCGCGGATCGGCTTGCCGTTGTCCCAGGTCTCGGCGAGCGCGATCAGATCGAGGTTTTCCTCCATCCGGTCGGCCAGCTTGTTGAGGATGCGGGCGCGCTCGGCCGGGGCGGTGCGGCCCCAGGATTCCTTGGCCGCGTGGGCGGCGTCGAGGGCCTTGTCGACGTCGGAGGCGTCGGAGCGGGCGACCTCGCAGATCACTTTGCCGGTGATCGGCGACGTGTTCTCGAAATAGCGGCCGGCAGTCGGGGCGACCCACTGGCCGCCGATGAAGTTGTCGTAGCGGGCCGAGAAGGGCGACTTTGTGCGGGCGTCGCCAAGGAATTCCGGCTTGTTCATGGCTGTGTTCCCTCCATAGGCCCCGGCCTCGCGAACCGCGGCTCTTGGGCTGAAGCTGGTACACGGACCGCCGGTTGTTTCGACTTGGTCCGGTTCGTCTCGGATGGCAGCCAATGGCTTTTGGCCTGCCGAATCAAGGTGGACTTTTGGCCAGTGCGCGAGTGACGCGATCCTACGCCCTCCCGATCAGGATCGCGAGGGGACAATTCTGGGACGCTCCGAAAACGGCCGCTGCCGGCGCAAGTACGACCGGAATGCCGCGGGTGGCCAGCGGGGGCTCGACCAACACTTTTGCATTGTTCTGATTGCAAGGCGCTGACCTTGACGGTTAGCTTCGCGGCCGATTCTCAGGAGCCCATCGCGAACGGCAGGGCGATCATCGCCAGCGGCAGCGCCGCGATGGCGGCCGCCCGCAGCCAGGCCGGCCGGTAGGACATCACGGCGACTACCAGCAGCGCCGCCCCGGTCAGGCCCCCGATCCATTGCACCGGCCCGAAATTCCAGCCGCTGCAGGCGATCGAGGCGGCCAGCGACACGGCGAGCCCCGACCAACCAGCCGCGCGCAGGCTCCGGAAGCGGCTGCGCGGCGCGGGTACGCGGAACACCGCGCGGTGATGCCGGTCCATGCTGAGCGCCAGGGCGGCGAAGCTGGAAAAGCTGAGGGTGAGGCTCAGCGCCAACGCGGCGGAGGTCACGCTTCGACCGCCCCGGCCAGGTTCGGATGGCTCGCCCGCACACGGCTCGGCCGCTTGGCCGCCAGGCGCGCGCCGAGGGCAAGCAGGACGGCCACCGCCAGCATCGCCGCATCGAACCCAAGGAACCGGGCCTGAGCGACGGTCAGCGCGTCGATGATCGGGATCGCCAGGAAGGCGACCGCCGCCACCGCGAGGGAAGTCGGCCACGCCCTGGCCCGCGGATACAGGGCCGCCGCGATGGCGGCGAGGATCCAGGCCGCGAAGAAGCCGCGCACCTCCCAATCCGCCCGAGCCGCGAGATCGTGCGGCAGCAGGCGGTTGGCCAGGAAATAGGCCGCCAGCCCCGTCGGGAGCCCGGCGATCGTGCCGAGGTTCAGCACGCGCACCAGACGCAGGCCGAAGCCCGCCGGGTCGGCGCCCTTCGGCGCCCGCGCGACGGTCCAGAGCACGAGGCCGGAGGCGATGGTCGCCGCGCCCATGAGGCCGCACAGGAAGAACAGCACCCGCAGGGGCGCGGCGGCGAAATGCGCCTCGTGCAGCCCGACCATCACGGCGCCGGTGCGGGTCGCCGCTCCGACATCGCCGCTGCGCGAGAGTTCGGCGCCGGTATCGCCGGCATAGAGGATCTGCGGATGAAGATGCGCGAGACCGGGCGGCTCCTCGAAGAACGCCGTGACGCTCGATGCCGCGTCGCCCGGCATCGTCACCAGGACCACCTCGGGGGCCTCGCCGTGAGCGGCGATCGCGCGCGCCACGATGTCGCCGAGCGGCATCAGGGCTCCCGGCTGGCCCGCAGCCTCGCGCGCCGCCATCATGATCCCGGCTTCGGTATAGTAGGCCTGGACATCATGCTGATAGGCCGCCTGCACGCCCCAGGGCATCAGCAGCGGCCCGAGCTCGATCAGGCCGGTATAGACGATCATCAGGTGGAACGGCAGCGCCAGCACGCCGACGACGTTGTGGGCATCGAGCCAACCGCGCTGCGCGGACTTGTCCCGCCGGAAGGTGAAAAAGTCCGCGAAGATGCGCCGATGGGTGACGATCCCGGTGATCAGCGAGATCAGCAGGATCATCGCGCAGATCCCCACGATCCAACGGCCCCAGACCGGCGGCAGGCTCAGCTCGAAATGGAAGCGGTAGAGGAAGTCGCCCCCCTTGGTGTCGCGCGCCTGCGACCGCTCGCCGGTGGCGGGATCGAGGAGCGCGTGGTGATACGGCCCGGCCGGGTTGTTCCACCAATACACCTCGGTGGCGGGATTCTCCGCTGTCGGGAGTCTGACTGACCAGCCCAGCGCATCCGGCATCTGCCGCCCGAGATAGGCGGCGGCGCGGGTGGCCGCGGCGGCCGGATCGGCCGTGGGCTCGGTCAGTTCGGGCCGCATCCATTCCGAGATCTGGGGACGGTAATAGGTCGCCGTCCCGGTGACGAAGATCGCAAACAGCACCCAGCCGACCACGAGGCCGGACCAGGTGTGCAGCCACGCCATCGATTGCCGGACGCTTTTCCCGGGCCGGCTCATGGAGCCATCGCCGTGGTGAATGCCCCGGCCAGCCACAGGCCTGTCCCCAGAAGCACCGCAATCAGCCCGAGGACCAGCGCCGCATGCAACAGGGTCCGCGCCGCGAACACCCAGATCACCGCGCCGGCCATGATCGCGAAGCTCGCCAGCGTTCCGGTCGAGACCGCCTCTGAGCGCGGCATCGGCAGGATCAGCGCCAGCAGGGCGGCCGACAACGCCGCGACCCCGTAACCGCCGACAGAAGCCAGCACCACCCGCCCGGCAACCGCAAGGCGGTAGGTCAATCCCGGCATGGAGCGGGCGCTCATGGCGCGATCTCCCGGATTCGTGATCTCATAGGGCGGCCTAGCAGCGGCCGACGGGACCTCGCAACGGCTATGTTTGGGAATGATTCCAGTGTGGCGAGAGCCGCTTAAGGGTTGTCGCCGTGCCGCGCCCCGGCCGGATCGCAGCCTCGCCAGCTCGTGTCACAACCACAGATCTCAATGCGCAGCGGCCCCCCGGACGGAGGCGTCCGGACACCCCAGAATTTCCGGGCCAGCATAGCGAGCCGGGATGGCTTCGCTGCCTGTCAGCCCAGATCTCAGCGTTTGTCCGCGGTGCCGGGGCCGCGCCGGTCGGACCGCCGCAGGGCCAGCGCGGCATCGCGCGCGCTCGGGGGCAGGTCGGGATTGGCATCGGTTCGGATGGGATCCGGTGCATGCGCACCCTCCCGCCGGCCGCGATCCCGGCCCCAGGCGTAGCCGGCATTGGGCCCGGCATAGAAGCCCGTGAAATCTTCGGCCCGCGCGGCGGTGCTCGCGAGGACGAGCAGGAGCATCGGCATCGATACGCGGCGCATGACGGTTCCGAAACGCGAGAAGGCGGCGGCTCCGATCGGAGCCGCCGCCTTCAAGAATCCTCAGGGATCGCGGCAGGAAGACGGCCGCGGAACCGATCAATCTTCGACGTTGATGCTCGAAGCCTCACGGCCCTTCTGACCCTCGACGACGCCGAGGGTGACCTGCTGGCCTTCGGCCAGTGATTCGAGACCGGCGCGAGACAGGGCCGAGCGGTGGACGAACACGTCCTTGCCGCCGTCATTGACCGAGACGAAGCCGAAGCCCTTCGCGGGATCGTACCACTTCACGGTGCCGCTCATCTCGACCGAGGGGCCAGAGGCGGCACGGCCGCCGCCACCGCCACCCGCACCATAGCCGCCGCCGGCACCGCCGCCGTAGCCGCCGCCACCACCACCGTAGCCGCCTGCGCCACCGCCACCGCCACCGAAGCGGTCGCCGCCGAAGCCGCCGGTGCGCGGACGCAGCTCGCGCCGGGGCGCGGGCGCTTCAGCCGTGGAGGTGTCGACGCTGGTGACGCTCGTGACCTGCGGGCCCTTCTGACCCTGCGCCGTGGTGACCGTCAGCCGGGTACCCGGCATCAGGTCGGCGTGGCCGGCAGCCTCGACGGCACGGATGTGGAGGAAGGCATCGCCCGAGCCATCGCCGAGTTCGACGAAGCCGAAGCCCTTCTCCTTGTTGAACCATTTGACCGTCGCGTCACGCTCCGGCCCGGTTGCCACCGGTGCAGCGCTTGGGCCGCCGCGGGGCGGACCACGGTCGAAACCGCCGCCGCCGAAACCGCCACCACCGCCACCGAAACCACCACCGCCGTATCCGCCGCTGGGGGGAGCCTGATCAGGCCATCTCGGCTCGCCAGCCTCGTCGAAGCCGCGCTTCTGCGGCCCCCTGAAATCACGACCACGTCCCATCGAAAGCTCGCAAAAACCGTCCGCCGCCCTGGTCTCGAATACCGCGTGCGCGCCATCCCAGACAGCCCACGCCCCGCACTATCATTACCCCCGGTCGCGGTAACCAAGAATAACGCCCCAGTCCTGACGCAATCGGGCCTTGACCGCAAGGACCTTCTTGGCCAACACGCGCCGGTTTCGTTACTTTCTTGCGGCAAACAACGCAGAACGACGATCCGGCTCGATCTGCCATTCGCCCTGCGGGCACCGGCATCGGCGCATCCCCGAGGGCGTTAGCGAAACGCAAAGGCTGTTCGGCTAGACTCGCGGCGCGCCCCGCAACGGCACCCGGCCATGATCGCGACCCCGACATTCCCCGATCTCTCGGCCCTCGTGGTCGACGAGAGTCTCTACATTCGGCGAATCGTGCGCGACATGCTCATGCGCGTCGGCATCAAGCGCGTGCTGGAAGCGCCGGACGGCGCCGAGGCGCTGGGCGTGCTGGCCGAGAGCAAGCCCGACATCAGCATCATCGACTGGGACCTGTCGATCCTGTCGGGGGAAGAGTTCATCCGGCTCGCGCGCACGCCGTCGACCTCGCCCTGCCCAACCATCCCGATCATCCTGATGCTCGCCCAGCCGCGCCGGAACGTGGTCGACCGCGCGGTGGCGCTCGGGGTCAACGAGATCATCGCCAAGCCGTTCTCGCCCAAAACCCTGTGGTCGCGCCTCGACGAGGTGATCAACCGGCCCCGCCCCTATTCCCAGGTCAAGAGCCTGCTGCGGCCGATCCCGCGCCGGACCAGCGCCATGAAAGCCGTCGCTTGAAGGCCGTCGCCTGAGTACGGTCTCGATCCGACGTTGCAGTTCCCGACCGACCCTGTAGGGTCTCTCGTCAAGAATGGCCGAGCGCAACGCTCCAGGCCGACACGAAGGACCGACGGCCGCGCCGATGAGGGACGAGACCGCCGCGGCCGCGCCGTTCCGCCCGTCGACCGGCGCAGCGCCGCTCCAGAGTCCGGCCCCGCTGCCGGGCCGTGACCGTCGTCGCGTCGCCTATGCGGCGCTGGACCTCGGCACCAACAATTGCCGCCTGCTGATCGCCGAGCCGACCTTCAGCGGCTTCCGGGTGATCGACGCCTTCTCGCGCATCGTCCGGCTCGGCGAGGGTCTGGGCACCTCCGACCGGCTCAACGACGCGGCGATCGAGCGGACCGTCGAGGCCCTGCGCATCTGCCGGACCAAGATGCAGACCCGGGGCGTCAGGCGGGCCAAGGTGATCGCCACGGAGGCCTGCCGCCTGGCGGTGAACGGGGCCGCCTTCGTCGAGCGCGTCCGCCGCGGCGTCGGCCTGGATCTCGAGATCGTCGATCGGCAGACGGAGGCCTATCTGGCGGTGACCGGCTGCGCGGCGCTCGCCGACCCGGATGCCGAATCCGTCGTGATCTTCGATATCGGCGGCGGCTCCACCGAGATCGCCTGGCTCGACGGCGAGGCCGCCAACCCGTCCACAGATCCGACCCTGCGGATCCGCGCCTGGGACTCCCTGCCCGTCGGCGTGGTCACCCTGGCCGAGCGCCATGGCGGCGCCGAGGTGACCCGACGGATGTTCGAGGGCATGGTCGAGGAGGTGGCGGAAAAACTGTCCGCCTTTGCGATCCGCGCGGCGGCGGCGGCCACCGCCCCGCATTTCCACCTGCTCGGCACCTCCGGCACGGTGACGACGATCGCCGCCATGCACCTGCGGCTGGTCCGCTACGAGCGGCGGCGGGTGGACGGCCTGTGGATGAGCGACCACGAAGTCTCGACCGCCATCGACGACCTGCTCGATACCCGCCTGGAGCAGCGGGCCGACAATCCCTGCATCGGACGCGACCGCGCCGATCTGGTACTGGCGGGCTGCGCGATCCTGGAGGCGATCCGGCGGGCCTTCCCGTCCGAGCGCCTGCGCATCGCCGACCGGGGCCTGCGCGAAGGATTGCTGATGAACATGATGCGGGAGGACGGCGTCTGGAACCGGAAGGCCGTTCGATGAGGATCCGGCGATGACCGACCGGCGCGGCGGCGCGGGCTCCACCGGGGGCGTGCGCGGCGAACTGAAACAGCGGGTGAAAACCGGCCGCGGGCGGACCCTGTCGCAGAAGCGCTGGCTGGAGCGTCAGCTCAACGATCCGTACGTGGCTCGGGCCAAGCGCGAGGGCTACCGCTCCCGGGCGGCCTACAAGCTCATCGAGATCGACGAGCGCTACAAGCTGCTGAAGCCGGGCCAGCGGGTGGTCGATCTGGGTGCGGCGCCCGGCGGCTGGTCGCAGGTGGCCGCGCGGATCGTCGGAGCCACCGGCCGCGTCGTGGGCATCGACCTGCTCGAGATCGAGCCCATGGCGGGAGTCGAGTTCATCACCTTGGACTTCCTCGATCCCGAGGCGCCGACGCAGCTCACCACGCTGCTCGGCGGCCCGGCCGACCTCGTCCTGTCCGACATGGCCGCCAACGCCACCGGCCACAAGAAGACCGACCACCTGCGGATCATCGGGCTGGCCGAGACCGCGGCCGAGTTCGCCCGCGAGATCCTGGGCCCGGGCGGCGCCTATCTGGCCAAGGTGCTGCAGGGCGGCACCGAGAACGCGCTGCTGGCCGACCTGAAGCGCGACTTCACGGCCGTCCGCCACGTGAAGCCCGCGGCGAGCCGCTCCGATTCGAGCGAACTCTACGTGCTGGCCACCGGCTATCGCAGTGCCGCAGCCCGGGCCGCCGCGGCGGCGGCGGCTGACGAGGCCTGAGCCCCTGCGGTGCTGGTCGCGTGGGCGCTGTCGCTGGTCAATCCCGCGCCGTTGCGCCTGCGCCGCCGCGGCTATGTCCGCCAGAGCGGCTTGCTCCATGCCCGGTCCCGCCGCTGCCGCGCGGCCTGGGCGCCGCACTTGACGCGGGCGCGCGGCGCGATCGTCGCCGCCGCGGAGGCGACCGCCAAGCGCGGCTCGGTGGTGGTGCTCGGCTCCGGCCTCCTCGACGACGTGCCGCTCGACGCGCTGGCAAACCTGTTCGACCGGGTGATTCTGGTCGATGCCGTGCATCCCTGGCCGGCGCGGCTCGCCGCGCGGCGGTACGGCAACGTCGCCTGCGTGACCGCCGAGATCAGCGCCGGCCTGACCGGTGGCGATCTCCCGGACATCTGCACGGATGCCGACCTGATCGTCTCGGCCAATCTCCTGTCGCAACTGCCGATCGTGCCGATCGACGCCTACGAGGCCAAGGGCCGCGAGGCGCCGCTGCGGCTCGGCACGCAGATCGTCGAGACCCATCTCGCCGCCCTCGATCGGCTGGCAGCCGGGACCGGGCGGATCTGCCTGATCACCGATACGGTGCAGCGCGAGGAGGACCGGGCCGGCCGGGTCACCGACCGCCTCGACCTGATCTTCGGCGTGGCGCTGCCGCCGCCGGCCGAGGCCTGGGATTGGGAGATCGCCCCCTTCGGTGAGATCGACCGGCGCCGGCGGCTGATCCATCGGGTCCATGCCTATCCGGATTGGCGGGCCGCCCGGCGTTAAAAAAAACCGCCCCGGCTTCCCGGGGCGGCTTGATCACTTTCATCGGACCGTGACGCGCCCGATCACTCGGTCGGCGCGTCCTCGGCGGACGAGCGTGCCTCGCCCTCTTCCGGGGCGATGCCCTCGAAGCGCGGCCGGCGACGGCGACGCGGCTTGACGGGCGTCTCCTCGGCGGCGGCCTCGGGCGCCGGTGCCGCCGGCTGCTCAACGGGCGTCGTCGCGGCCACGGGGCGGGGCGGCGTCATCAGGAAGGCCGGCAAGCTCGCCGGATCCTCGGCGGTGACCGGGGCTGGGACCGCCTCACGACGGCGCTCGCGACGAGGCGCAGGCTCGGCCTGCCGCGGCGTCTCGGTGCGGGGGGCCACCTCACTCCGGGGCTCGGCCCGACGCGGCTGGCGCTGCTGCTCGTCCGACCGAACCTCCTGCCGGCTGTCCTGCTGCCGGGGCTCCTGCTGGCGAGCCTCCGGCCGCGCGTTGTCGGAACGCCCGGACTCGTAGCGGTTCTGGTCGCCGCGGGAATCCTGCCGGCTGTCCTGCCGGTAATCCTGGCGGCCGTAATCCTGGCGCCCATCCTGACGGCCGTCTTGCCGACTATCTTGCCGGTTTTCCTGACGGTTGTCCTGGCGATCCTGCCGGTAGTCCGGCCGCTGATAGTCCTGGCGCGGGGAATCCTGCCGCTGCCCATCCTGGCGGGACGAGTCCTGCCGCTGGTAGTCCTGCCGGGGCTGGTCCTGGCGCCGGTAATCCTGCCGGCCGTTGTTGTCGAAGCGGCGCTGGTCCCGGTTCTGGTTCTGGAACCTGTCGCGGCCCTGCTGCTGACGGCCGTCCTGCTGGTTCAGGTCCTGGCGCATCTCGTAGGGCTGAGGCTGCTGGCCGGGATCGCCGTCGTCGTAGCCGTTATAGGCGTGGCCGTTCTGTCCCGAGCCGTTGCCCTGGCCCTCGTCGTCACCCTCGTCCATGTCGTCGTCGTAGGCACGGCTGGCATATCCGCCGGTATTGGCCGGTCGGGTCTGCTCCTGGGCGCCGGAGACGATCCGGAAGTAGTGTTCACCGTGCTGGAAATAGTTCTCCGCCGCCACGGGGTCGCCGGCCGCCTGCGCATCGCGGGCGAGCTGGGCGTACTTGTCGGCGATGTGCTGCGCGGTGCCGCGGATTTTGACGTCTGGGCCGTTGGATTCGTACGAGCGCGTCAGCGGGTTCGGACCTTTCGGCCGGTTGCGGCCGCGCATCCGTCGATTCTGGTTTGGTCTCATCGGTCTTCAGTGACCCTCGTTCACGCAAACGACAGTTCTTCGGGGCGTCCGGCGTCGATCTTGAGACGCGCTCCGGCCAAATGCACCCGGTGAAGCCGCGCGTCCGACCGCTCCGCGGTCCGCGCGCCTGCCTGACCATCCCTCGCACCGCGCGTCCGGGCCAGACGCCAGAAACCAGTCGATTGTCAGGTTCGAGTGCTGTCGGACCGCCGCGCAATCGCACGCGCGCTCCAGTCCAACGGTACGGGGGATCAGCGAACCAACCGGCGACCAGAGATCATCGCCGACCTTATAGGAGTCCGTCTTAACGAACCGTTCGCGATCTTCAAGCGGACTCTAGCGTTCCCAAAGAGATGCAACAAGCATTTTCTCGACGCACCGATCGTCGGTCCCGAGTTAGGCATCCGTGTGGCCCGAAGAAAGATCGGGCGAAAGACTGAATCGGAGCACCCGGTCGTGTCCAGCAAGGTCTTGGGTTAGGCCGCGATCCGCGAAGCCGGCGGCGTGCGCGAGGCTGCGGACGGGCGCCGCCTGATCGTAGCCGATCTCGAACAGGAGCGTCCCGCCCGGTGCGAGCAGGGCATTGGTGCGTACGCCCTCCAGGATCCGCCGGTAGGCAGCGAGCCCGTCCGGGCCGCCGGCGAGGGCCGCGCGCGGGTCATGCGCACGCACGTCCCGGTCGAGGTGCTGGATCAGTCCATCCGCGATGTAGGGTGGGTTCGAGACCACGAGGTCGAAGCTGTCGGCGAGGGGATCGCACCAATCCCCCGCCACGAAGGCGGACCGGCTATCGACCGCGTTCGTCACCGCGTTGTGCCGGGCCATGCGCAGGGCGCCCGGCGCGCGGTCGAGCCCGACTCCGAAGGCGTGCGGAAGCTCGCTCAGGAGCGCCACCAGGATGCAGCCGGAGCCGGTGCCGAGGTCGAGGCAGCGCAATGGCGCCGCCCGGTCCGGTACGGCGGCGAGTGCCGCCTCCACCAGGATTTCCGTGTCGGGGCGCGGGACCAGCGTCTCCGGCGCCAGACGGAACGGCAACCCCCAGAACTCCCAGGCACCGAGAATGCGGGCCACCGGCTCGCCCGACAGCCGCCGCGTCAGGGCCGCATCGAGGCCGGCCGCTTCGTCCGCGCCGAGAATTTTTTCGCCGTCGAGCAGGAGGTCGCGGGTCTCCAAGCCGAGGAGGCCCAGCATCAGGAAGCGCGCGTCGCCCGCGGCCTCCGCGATGCCGCCCGCGCTCAGCAGGGTCGTGCACCGGCGCATGGCCGCCCGGCGCGACAGGCCCTGACTGGTTTCTGCCGTCACGGCGCTGCTCAGGCCATACCCTCCGAGGCCAGGAGCTCGGCCTGGTGCTCGGTGATCAGGGCATCGACGACCTCATCCAGTGCCGTGCCGGCCATCACTTCTTCCAGCTTGTACAGGGTCAGGTTGATGCGGTGGTCGGTCACCCGGCCCTGCGGGAAGTTGTAGGTGCGGATCCGCTCGCTGCGGTCGCCGGACCCGACCTGCGCCCGCCGGTCGGCGGCCCGCGCCGAATCCTTGGCGGTCCGCTCGGCATCGTAGAGCCGGGCGCGCAGCAGCGACATGGCGCGGGCGCGGTTCTTATGCTGCGAGCGCTCCTCCTGGACGAACACCACGATGCCGGTGGGCAGGTGGGTGATGCGGATCGCCGACTCGGTTTTGTTGACGTGCTGGCCGCCGGCGCCCTGGGCGCGCATCGTATCGATCTTCAGGTCAGCATCGTTGACCACGATATCGACCTCCTCGGCCTCCGGCAGCACCGCCACGGTGGCCGCCGAGGTGTGGATGCGCCCCTGCGTCTCGGTGTTCGGCACCCGCTGCACCCGATGGGCGCCGCTCTCGAACTTGAGGCGCGCGAACACGCCCTTGCCCTTCACCTCGGCCACGACCTCGCGGAAGCCGCCGACCGTGCCCTCGCTCTCGGAGATCACCTCGACCCGCCAGCCCTTCGACTCGGCGTATTTCGCGTACATCCGGAACAGGTCGCCGGCGAACAGGGCCGCCTCGTCGCCGCCGGTGCCGGCGCGGACTTCCAGGATCGCGCTCTTCTCGTCGGCGGCATCCTTGGGCAGCAGCATCAGCTGGAGCGCCCGGTGGGCCTCCTCGAGCCGCTCCTGGGCCTCCGGCTTCTCGTCGGCCGCGAGCGCGCGCATCTCCGAGTCGGTGCCCGGCTCGTCGATCATCGCCTCGAGGTCCGCGAGATTCGCGAGCGCCGCCCGGTAGACGCGGATCGCGTCCACCACGGGATCGAGGTCGGACAGCTCGCGGGAGAGCTGGATCACGGTCTCGGATTCACCCTCGCCGGTGGCGAGCTGCGCGGTGACGAATTCGTGCCGCGCCAGGATGGCGTCGAGGCGCTCGGTGGGAAAGGGGATCATTGCCCGTGTTTCTGCAGGTTTTTGCGCGCGGCGTTCCGGGCCGGGCGGGGTCTCGTTTCAGGGGTCGGAGCGCGGGATCGGAAGGCTGACCGACGCTTCAAGAAAGCTCCCCCTACCGCGACCCGGCTTCGCTTCGAGAGCCGAAGCCACGGCGCATCGACCTAAAATCGTCGCGGCCTTGCCGTACAACCCCGGCCGAACCTTCGGCAAGGGTCGCCTCGCCGGTTAGATAGGTATGCCGTGGGCATGTGCGAAGGCGGTGAGCGCCGGGCGCAGGGAATCGCCGTCATGCATCCGGGCCATCTCGGCGTCGATCAGCTCGGTGATGGCGCCGGCATCGAGGCTCAGCACCATCGCCTTGACCGGACCGATCGCGGCCGGCGACATCGACAGGCTGCGGTAGCCCAGCCCGATCAGCGCCATCGCGTCGAGCGGCCGGCCGCCGATCTCGCCGCAGACCGTCACCGGGCAGCCGGCGGCGTTGGCCCGCTCGGCGATCAGGCGGAACGCCCGCAGCGCCGCGACGCAGAGCGGATCGAACCGGTCGGCGACCCGGCGGTTCTCCCGATCGACCGCGAACAGGAACTGCATCAGGTCGTTCGAGCCCACCGACAGGAAGTCCGCCTCCCGGGCGATCTCGTCGATCTGGAACAGCAGCGAGGGCACCTCGACCATCGCGCCGAGACGGCACTCGGTGGGAAGCTGGTAGCCGTGGCGGCGCAGATAGGCCTTCTCGCGCTCGACGATGCCGCGGGCGCGCACGAACTCGTCCACGGTGGCGACCATCGGGAACATGATCTTGAGCGGGTCGCCGTCGGCGGCCTTCAGGAGGGCGCGCAGCTGCATCCGCAGCAAGGCCGGGCGGTCGAGGCCGATCCGGATCGCCCGCCAGCCGAGGGCCGGGTTCTCCTCCTCGAGCTTGGCCATGTAGGGCAGGATCTTGTCGCCGCCGATGTCGAGGGTCCGGACCGTCACGGGCTTGCCGGCCGAGGCCGCGAACACCTTGCGGTAGAGCTCCTGCTGCTCCGCCGCCGACGGCATGCGCTGGGCGACCATGAACTGCAATTCGGTGCGGAACAGGCCGACGCCCTCGGCACCGGTCTCGTGCAGGTGGCTGAAATCGACCAGCAGGCCGGCATTGAGGTTCAGGCCGACCCGCACCCCGTCCCGGGTCTGGGCCGGGACGTCGCGCAGGGCCCGGTACTGCTCCTGCCGGCGGGCGCGCAGCCGCACCATCTCGGCATAGGCCGCCTCGACCTCGGGACCCGGCCGGACATGGATCTCGCCGGCCACGCCATCGACGATGATCGCGTCCCCGGCATCGCACAGGGCCGAGGCGTTCTCGACCTCGCCCACCGCCGGGATGCCGAGCGCCCGGGCGACGATGGCGACGTGGCTGGTCGGACCGCCCTCCTCCAGGACGATGCCGCGCAGGGTCGAGGAATCGTAGTCGAGCAGCGCCGCTGGGCCCATGGTCCGCGCCACCAGGATGGCGTTCTCCGGCAGGACGACGGTGCCGCCCGCCTCCGGCCCGGTCAACGTGCGCAGCAGCCGGTTGGCGAGGTCGTCGAGATCGTGCAGGCGCTCGCGCAGATACGGATCGGACTGGCGCATCATCCGGGCGCGGTTGTCCGACTGCACCCGCTCCACTGCCGCCTCGGCGGTCAACCCGGAGGCCACGGCCTCGCGCATCCGTCGGAGCCAGCCCTTGTCGTGGGCGAACATCCGGACGGTCTCCAGCACCTCACGCGATTCGGCGGTGCCGATCCGGTCGCCGCGCTCGACCAGCGCGTCGATGGCCGAGCGGACCTCCTCGATCGCCGCGTCGAGCCGCTCGACCTCGCGCTCGACATTCTCGGCGATCAGCGTCTTCACCACGACGCGGGGCTCGTGGAGTACGACGTGCCCCAGCCCGATGCCGTCGGCCAGCGCGATACCCCGGACGACCACCGGGCGGCGGGCAGCGGTGCCGGCATCGGGGGCCAGGCCCTCCAGTTCGCCGGAGGCGATCATCTCCGAGAGCACCATCGCGGTGGTCTGGAGCGCCTCGATCTCCTCCTCGGAATAGACCCGGTAGGTCTGGTTCTGGACGGTGAGGACGCCGAGCGTGTTGCCGGCCCGCAGCAGCGGCACGCCCAGGAAGGCGTGATAGGCCTCTTCCCCCGTCTCCGGCCGGTAGGAGAAGGCCGGATGGTTCTGGGCGTCCGACAGGGACAGCGGCTCGGCAGTCCGGGCGATCAGGCCGACGAGGCCCTCGTCGGCGTGCATCCGCGTCAGGTGCACCGCCTCGCGGTTCAGACCTTCCGTGGCGAACAATTCGAGGGTGTTGTCGTCCCGCAGGACGTAGACCGAGCAGACCTCGGCCACCACGTTGGCGGCGATCAGGACGACGATGCGGTCGAGGCGCGCCTGGGGACTGACCGGCTCCGCCATCGCTTCGCGGAGGCGGCGCAGCAGCAGGCGCGGGCCTCCGGGCGCAGCGGGCATCGGTTCGTCGTTCCAACGTCGGCGAGTGGCCTTGGCGTCGACCACCCTGCAACCTTGGCGCCACCATCGCAACGGCCGGCGCCCGATGGACCGTGCCGCATGCCCCAGAGCACCTCTGGGATCGGCGGAAAGGCCCGTGACTGTTCTAGTTCAAGACACCCGATCCGCTCCCGGAACCCCGCCCGATCACCCTGCGATCGGACACGATTCCAGGCCCTTAGCCAAGCCCTTGTTTCAGCGCGCTCGACCGCCGAACCGGTCGCCGTCCGGGCCGCAAGCGCTCTAAACTGGACCCTTTCAGGCTCAGGCCTGATCCAGGCCGTATAGCGAGTGAAGCGTGCGCACGGCAAGCTCCGTATAAGCCGCGTCGATCAGCACGGAGAACTTGATCTCCGAGGTGGTGATCGCGCGGATGTTGATGCCCTTCTCGGCCAGAGCCCGGAACGCCTTGGCGGCGACACCCGCGTGGCTGCGCATCCCGACGCCGATCGCCGAGACCTTGACCACGTCGGTGGCCCCCTCGATCTGCGCATAGCCGATCTGCGGGCTGGCCTGGTCGAGGATCGCGCGGGTGCGCTCGTACTCGGCCGCCGGCACCGTGAAGGTCATGTCGGTGGTGGACTGGTCGCCCGACACGGTCTGGATGATCATGTCGACGTTGATGTTCGCGTCCGCCAGCGGCCCGAAGATGGCGGCGGCCACGCCGGGGCTGTCCTTGACCCGGCGCAGGGTGATCTGCGCCTCGTCCCGGGAGAACGCGATCCCGGTGATGATCTGCTGTTCCACGATGTCGTCCTCGTCGCAGATGAGGGTGCCAGGACGCGCGGCGTCCGGCGGATCGAAGGAGGACCGGACCGTGGTCGGCACCCGGTGGACCATGGCGAGTTCCACCGAGCGGACCTGCAGCACCTTGGCGCCGAGCGACGCCATCTCCAGCATTTCCTCGAAGGTCACGCGCTCCATGCGTCGGGCCTTCGGCACGATGCGCGGATCGGTGGTGTAGACCCCGTCCACGTCCGTGTAGATGTCGCAGCGCTCGGCCTGGATCGCGGCCGCCACGGCCACCGCCGAGGTGTCCGAGCCGCCGCGCCCGAGGGTGGTCACCCGGCCGGTCTCGGCATGGATGCCCTGGAAGCCGGCGATCACCGCGACCTCGCCCTTGGCGAAGCCCGCTTCGAGGTTCTTCGGGTTGATCTCGGCGATGCGGGCCGAGCCGTGCGCGTCCGAGGTGACCACGGGGATCTGCCAGCCCTGCCAGGAGCGGGCCTTGATCCCGTCCTTCTGCAGGGCGACCGCCAGGAGGCCCGCGGTCACCAGCTCGCCCGAGGCGACGACCGCGTCGTACTCGCGCGGGTCGTAGAGTGGGTTGGCGTCCTTGACCCAATCGACCAGCTCGTTGGTCTTGCCGGACATGGCCGACACGATCACGGCGACCTCGTAGCCGGCCGCGACCTCGCGGGCGACGTGGCGCGCCACGTTGCGGATGCGCTCGACATTGGCGACGGAGGTGCCGCCGAATTTCATCACCAGACGGGGCATGATGGTACTTCGCGGGTTCCCGGCGCCTGGAGAGGGACCGCCCTGGCGGGTCCCGGACAGTGCCCGGCGGGTACAAGCGGCTCGGCAGGGTGTCAACAACCGGCCAAGCATGGCGCGGGCGCGCCGCGGCGACGGCCGTAGGGGAGGCGTGCTATGGCGGCCCCGACAGGTCCCGCCGACAGCCCCGACCCGGATCGCTCGTCGAGCGCCGGGCATTGCCCGGGCTTGGACGGCCTCTTCTGAACGGAACGCGCATGGACAGGGCAGCCACGAACCTCGGAACGGATGGTTTCGTCGATCGCGGCGAAGTCGCGCGGTTCGACGCGCTCGCCGCCACCTGGTGGGACGATGCCGGACCGATGCGGGTGCTGCACCGCTTCAACCCGGTGCGGCTGACCTATATCCGTGACGCGCTGTGCCGGCGTTTCGGCCGGGATCCGCAGACGCCGTTTCCCCTCGACGGGCTGACGATCTGCGATGTCGGCTGCGGCGGCGGCGTCCTGTCGGAGCCCTTGGCCCGGCTCGGCGCCAAGGTGACCGGCCTGGATCCCGCGGAGCAGAACATCGCGGTCGCCCGTGCCCATGCCAAGGCTGCCGGCGTGCCGGTGGAGTACCGCGGCGAGACCATCGAGACGGTGGTCGCGTCCGGCCAGAGCTTCGACGCCGTGCTGATCATGGAGGTGGTCGAGCACGTCTCGGACATGCCGGCCTTCGTGCGCACCGCCTGCGCGGCGGTGAAGCCCGGCGGGATGCTGTTCGGGGCGACCCTCAACCGGACGCTGCGCTCCTTCGGGCTGGCCATCGTCGGCGCCGAGTACGTGCTCGGCTGGCTGCCGCGGGGCACGCACGATTGGGAGAAGTTCGTGACGCCGGACGAGTTCGGCCGCGCCATCCGGATCGGCGGGCTCGACGTCACCGATACGATCGGCGTCGCCTACAATCCCCTGACCGACGGCTGGCGAACCAGCCGCGACAAGGCGGTGAACTACATGGTCGCGGCCGAGCGCCACGCCTGAACCGGAGCCTCCCCGCGCGGTTGAGACCGCAGCGGAGATTCTGAACGATGCTCGAAAAGATTCCCCACGCGGTCGGCGAGGCCCTGTCCGGCCTCAAGGCCGGGATCGAGAAGACCGCCTATGATGCGGACTTCGCGGACGTCCCGGAGACGCTGGTTCTGACAAGCCCCGCCTTCGCGGATGGGACCGACATTCCGGCGCGCTTCACCGCGGACGGGCCCGGGACCTCGCCGCCCCTAGCCTGGAGCGGCCTGCCGGACGGGACGGCCGCCCTGGTCCTCCTGGTCGAAGATGCCGGCAGCCCGACGCCGCAACCGCTCGTTCACCTCATCGTGTGGAACTTGTCGATCGCCACCGTCGCGCTCGACGAGGGGGCGTTGCCAAGTCCGGACTCGCCGGTGGATAGGACAGGGCTGGGCAAGAACAGCTTCCTGCGTGCCGCATGGCTTCCGCCCGATCCGCCCAGCGGTCACGGCCGCCATGCCTACGTTTTCCAGCTCTACGCCCTCGGCAAGGCTCTCACCTTGCCCGACAACCCCGGCCGGGGTGCCCTCCTCGCAGCGATGCAGGGGCAGGTGGTGGGCAAGGGCCGGCTCATCGGCACGTATGCTCGTGCCTGAAGCCGGCGCGGCCCGGCAGAACGATCGGCCGGCGACCAAGGGGTGTCGTGTTGTACGGTCGTTCGCCTCGCGTTACCGTGCTGAATACATGCGGTATCCGCGGGTAAACACTTTCACTGAGTTTCGGAGACAGAAACCGTGGGCGTCGATGGGCGGCTGAAGCGGCGAGACACCAAAAGCGTCGCGCGCGCACTCGCAGCCTCGAATGTCGGGACCTGGGAGTGGCGGATCGCCGACGACGTCGTGCGCTGCGACTCCGTTGCCGCGACGATGCTGGGCATTCCCCGGGCGGCGACCGGACGCGGCACGACCTACGCCCTGTTCTTCGAGCGGATCCATCCGCAGGACCGGCCGCGCATCGCAGCGATCGTGCAGAACCTCCAACGCCAAGGCGGCCTGTACATCGCGCAGTACCGTACCGTGCTCGCGCCCGACGACGTCCGCTGGGTCCTGGCCCGCGGCCGCTTCGTCATGGGCTCGGACGGGCTGGTGACTGAGGCGCACGGCATCGTCATCGACGTGACCGAGAGCAGCCGGGACGGTTTTCTCGACGAGGCGACCTTCTGCGCGATCGATCCCCCCGGGGGCATCGATCGCGTGGCCGAACTGGCCCTCGCGCTGTTCACCGTGGCCGAGGGCCTGGGGGAAGCGGATTTCGCGCGGCTGAAACCGCTCATGGATGCGCTGTTGCACGAGATCGGGCGGCAGCTGGTGGGAAGCCCCGCGGTGCCGGCTGCCGACAGCATCCATTGAGGTCCCGCGCCTGCGACGCCTTGCCTTGCGGTGGCGAATCCTGATATGGCGGCGCCATCCCGCGATGCGTGTGCCGTGATCGCTGGACGCGACCTTCGCGTCCTGCCTCGTGACCACGTTCCCGATCCCCCGTGAATGGACGGCCCCACCCGGGCTCGAGAAACCGATGAAGATCCGTAATTCCCTCAAGTCCCTGCGCGGCCGTCACCGCGACAACCAGCTCGTGCGCCGCAAGGGCCGGGTCTACGTGATCAACAAGACCCAGAAGCGCTTCAAGGCCCGCCAGGGCTGAAGCCTGCGGCCCGGCTTCGGTCGGGCTCAGCGCCGCGAAAGCAGCCGCACCCGTTCGGGTCGCGGCTGCTTTCGCGTGCGCGGCACAGCGGCACGTTGACGAGGCCCGTACCCGCGCACACTCTGGCGCGATGATGCCGACCCGCCTCCGCGCCGCCTTGATCTGCCTGCCAGTCCTCGTGTCGGCCGCCGCGGCGGCTCCGGATGCGGGCCGGTCCGGCCGCCCGGCACCCGAGGCGAAACCGGCGCCGAAACCCGTGAGCCTCGACGACCTGTTCGCGCGTCTGCGTGCCAGCGAGGATCCGGCCGAGGCGAAAGGCATCGCCAAGCTGATCGAGCGCCGCCTCGACGCTTCCGGCAGCCCGACCGCGGATCTGCTCACCGACCGCGCCCGGCAGGCCGTCGCGTCTCACGACTTCCCCCTGGCGGCCGAGTTGATGGATCGGGTCACCGCCCTGGAGCCCAACTGGTCCGAGGGCTGGAACCGCCGCGCCACCGTGTTCTGGCTGCTGACCGACAAGGACGACGCCCTGGCCGACCTGCGCCGGGCCTTGGTGCTGGAGCCGCGCCACTTCGAGGCCTGGGCCGCCATGGGGCGGATCTACGAATCCCTGGAGGACAAGGCCCGGGCGCTCGCGGCCTTCCGGCGGGCCCAGGCGCTCTATCCCAAGATGGAAAAGATCGGCGAGGCGGTCGACCGCCTCGCTCCGGAGGTTGACGGCCGCGACCTGTGAGCCGCGTGGCCGGACTCCTCCTCACGCTCCTCGCCCTCCCCTTCGCGATTCTGGGTCTGGTCCTCGCGCTCGGCGCGGTGGCGAGCCTCGTCATCGCCCTGCGGGTTGGGGCAGAGAATCCGCCGGCCGGGCCCTTCGTCGAGGTCGCCGGAGGTCGCGTCGCGACGATCCAGGCCGGGCCGGCCGACGGCCCCCCGGTGATCCTGCTGCACGGGGCCTCGGCCAACGCCTCGGACCCGATGGAAGGCTTCGGGCGCCGTCTCGCCGAGAAGGGCTTCCACGTCATTGCCTTCGACCGGCCGGGCTTCGGCTGGAGCGACCGCATCGACGGGAGTGAGGCCGCCGCGCCGGCCGTCCAGGCCCGGATCATCGCCGAGGCGCTGGAGACGATGGGCGTCGGGCCGGCGATCGTGTTTGGCCATTCCTGGGCCGGCGCCCTGGCGCTCGCGCTCGCCCTCGATCATCCGGAGCGGGTCTCGGGGCTGGTCCTGGCGGCCCCCGTCGCCATGCCGATGCCGGCGCGGATGCTGGTGCTGCCGTGGTACTGGCGCCTCGCGCTCAAGCCGCCGGTGACGTGGCTGCTGAGCCGCACCATCGGTCCGCCGCTCGCCCAATATTATCTGCCCGAGACGGCCAAGCGGGTCTTCCTGCCCCAGCAGGCCACCCCCGGATACGTGCAGGCCGTCCGCGCCGCCCTGGTGCTACGCCCCGGAACCCTGCTCGCCAACGTGCAGGATCTCGTCGGCCTGCCCGCCGCTCTGGCGGCGCAGAGCCCGCGCTACGGCGCCCTCCGCGTCCCGACCCTGGTGATTGCGGGCGAGGCCGATCCGATCGTCCGCAGCGAGAACCAGGCGATCCCGCTGGCAAAGGCGATCCCCGGTGCCCGGCTGGTGCTCCTGCCGGGAATTGGCCACATGCTCCACTTCGTGGCCGCGGAGCGCCTGACCGACGAGATCGCTCGGTTCGCCGGCGAGCGGCGCGAGGCCGCGCCGCTCGTGAAAGAGTAGCTTTTATGCCTTCTCGGCGTGTTCCCGGGTGATGAAGGTGAGCCGCACGAGGTTCGTCGCCCCGGGCGTCCCGAAGGGCAGGCCCGCCACCACGATCACCCGGTCGCCCACCGCGGCGAACTTTTCACGGACCGCGAACTTGGCGGCGCGGAACGACATGTCGTCCACGTCGCTGGCATCCTTGGTGACGATCGGGTGCGTGCCCCAGGCGAGCGCGAGGCGCCGGGCGGTCTCGCGCCGCGGCGTCAGGGCGATCACCGTGGCGTTCGGGCGCTCGCGCGACAGGCGCAGGGCGGTCGAGCCCGAGTTGGTCCAAGCCATGATCGCATCGAGGTTCAGGGCGTCGACCATTTGGTGCGCGGCGGCCGCGATGGCGTCGGCGGCGGTCTCGTCCGGGGTCGCGCTCTGCGCCCGGATGATCGACCAGTAGACCGCGTCGCGTTCCACCTGCTCGGCGATGCGGTTCATGGTCTCGACCGCGCCGACCGGGAAGGCACCAGAGGCGCTCTCGGCGGAGAGCATCACGGCGTCCGCACCCTCGTAGACGGCGGTCGCCACGTCCGAGACCTCGGCGCGGGTCGGGACCGGCGCCGTGATCATCGATTCGAGCATCTGGGTCGCCACCACCACCGGCTTGCCGAAGCGACGGGCGCTGCGGGTGATCCGCTTCTGCACGCCGGGCACCTGCTCCAGCGGCATCTCCACGCCGAGATCGCCGCGGGCGACCATCAGGCCGTCCGAGATCTCGATGATCTCGTCGAGCCGGGTCAGGGCCTGCGGCTTCTCGATCTTGGCCATCACCAGGGCGCGGCCGGCGCAGACTTTCTTGACCTCGGCGACGTCCTCGGGCCGTTGCACGAAGGAGACGGCGATCCAGTCGGCCCCGGCATTCAGGCCGGCATCGAGGTCGGCCCGGTCCTTCTCGGTCATCGCCGGCACCGGGATCACCGTATGGGGCAGCGACACGCCCTTGCGGTTCGAGATCTTGCCGCCGACCTCGACGCGGGTCACGGCCCGGTTCTCCGAGGTCTCGAGAACGGTCAGCCGCAGCTTGCCGTCGTCGAGCAGGATCGCGTGGCCGGCCTCCAGGGCCTCCAGGATCTCCGGATGCGGCAGGTGGCAGCGGCTGGCATCGCCGGGCGTCGGGTTGCCATCGAGCACGAAGGTCGCGCCGGTCTCGATCATCACGGCGCCCTCCGCGAAGGTGCCGAGCCGGAGCTTCGGCCCCTGCAGGTCGACCAGGATGCCGATCGGGTGCTTGGCCTCGCGCTCGATCGCCCGGATCACCTCGACCTTCTCGGGCAGTTTTTCGCGGGGGAGATGGCTCATGTTGAGCCGGAACACGTCCACGCCCGCCCGGAACAGGCGTTCAATCATCTCCGGCGAATCCGAGGCCGGCCCGAGGGTGGCGACGATCTTGGTGCGGCGCGAGCGTTTCAAGCGGGATCCTCCGGGTGTTCCGCCGCGTCTGCGCGCGGTGGGCCCGCGGCGGCGTCGGTTCGGTTCGTTGGGTGGCGGTGTAGGCATCCCGCCCGGGGCAGCGTCAAGGGCGCGATGGCGCCCTCACGGCTTGGCCGGCGCGTCCGCCCGGTTGGGATCGGTGAGCTGGATGGTCCAGCTCTTCTGCTCGCCGGTATCGACCTCGAAGAAGCCGTTCCGGTCGTAGCTGCGGGCGAGGCAATCCTCGACGCCGCGGATCGTGAACTCCGAATCGCGGGTGCACATCAGCGAGCGCCCGCTCCACTCGCCGCCGCGCGTGTAGTCGACCGCGAACACGTAGTAGAACCGCGCCGCTAGCGCGCCCTTGAGCAGGGTCTCGCAGGCCTTCGGCGCCAGATCCCACCAGCCCTCCGTCACCCAGCCCTGCGGGTCCCGGTAGCCCAGCGAGATGCCGACCTTGCTGGCAGTCTGGTTGCACAGGCGCAGGTCAGCCTTGGCGGGGGCGACGCCGAGAAGCGCGACGCCGATCCCCAGGACCACCGACAGCATGAGCGGCGATGCCGCTCCGCTCCTGAAAAAACTACCCGACGAGGATGATGCGGCAATCGTTGACATTGGTACGGGTCGGGCCGGGGTTCACGAGGTCGCCAAGGGCCGCGAAGAACGCGGTCGAGTCGTTCTGCGCCAGCATCGCGGCCGGGTCGAGGCCGGCGGCGCGGGCGCGTTCCAGGGTGGTCGGGTCGACCAGGCCGCCGGCCGGGTCGGTGGCGAGGCCGCGCCCGCCATCGGTCCCGTCGGTGTCGGCGCTGATCCCGAAGATGCCCGGCTCGCCGTCGAGCGCCACCGCGAGTGCCAGGGCGTATTCCTGGTTCGGGCCGCCATGGCCCTCGCCCCGGATCGTCACGGTGAGCTCGCCCCCCGAGATCAGCGCCACGCGCTGGCCGGCGGCCTTGTAGCGCTTGGCCTCGCTGGCATGCACGGCGGCGACCTCCCGGGCCTCGCCTTCGAGGTCGGCGCCCAGCATGATCGGCTCGTAGCCTGCCTCACGGGCCGCCGCCGCGGCGGCCTCCAGGGCGTCGATCGGCCGGGCGATGATATGGTACTCGGCCCGGGCGAAGGCGGGATCGCCGGCCTTCGGCGTCTCGTTGTTCGGGTCGTTCAGCAGCCGGATCGCCGTTTCCGGCAGCGGGATGCCCCGGCGCTCGCAGATCGCGCGGGCATCGGCCAGGGTCGAGGGGTCGGGCACGGTCGGGCCCGAGGCGATCACCGCCGGATCGTCGAAGGGCACGTCCGAGATGGCGAGCGTCAGGATCCGCCGGGCGTTGCGGGCGGCCATGGCGAGTCGCCCGCCCTTGATCCGCGAGATGTGCTTGCGGACGGTGTTGATCTCGCCGATCGGCGCGCCGGAGCGCAGCATCGCCCGGGTGATCGCCTGCTTCTCGGCGAGCGTCAGCTCCCCGGCGGGGGCGATCCAGTTGGCCGAGCCGCCGCCCGAGAGCAGCACCAGCACCTCGTCGTCGGGACCCGCCTCGGTGGCAAGCCGCAGGGCCTCCCGGGTCGCGGCGATGCCGGCCTCGTCGGGAACCGGGTGGCCGGCCTCGACCATATGGATGCCCGGCGCGTCCTGCCCGTAGCCGTGGCGCGCCACGGCGAGGCCGACGATCCGGTCGTCGCCGAGCCCATGCTGCTGCCGGTAGAACCGGCTCGCCACCGCGGACATGCTCCCCGCCGCCTTGCCGGCCGCCAGGATGATCAGGCGCCCGGGGCTCGGCGCCGGCAGGTGCGCCGGCAGACACAGGTCCGGATGGGCGGCGCGGATGCCCGCATACAGCAGGGTCTCGAGGAGCGCGCGCTGCTGCAGGATGGCGGGATCGGCGATGGGCGGGACGGTCTCGGGCATGGCGTCGGACGGGCTCCTCACTACAGGTTCTTGCGTGCGATCCCCGCCCATTCGTTGGTGGGCGGCGGGCCCGTTTCTTGCCGTGAGCGCACGTTGTTTGGTAGGCATCTGGCCTTGTCAGGTGATCTGCCCGAGCCGCCGCCCCACGGCAAGCGCGATCGGCGCCGTCCCACAGATCCAACCCTCGGAGCCCCGTGACCCGTCCGGAGATAGAACCGCGCGCCCCGGCCCCGCACCCGTGCGAAATCATCTCGGGTGATCCGGCCTGCGGCCTCGTCATCGCCTGCGACCACGCCTCGAATTTCGTGCCCCCCGACATCGCGCTCGGCGTGCCGGACTCGGAGTTCAGCCGGCACATCGCCTACGATATCGGCGCGGCGGCGGTGACCCGGGGGCTCGCGGCCCGGTTGAACGTGCCGGCGATCCTGACCAATTTCTCCCGCCTGATCATCGACCCGAACCGCGGCCGTTCCGATCCGACCCTGTTGATGCGCCTCTCCGACGGCGCGGTGGTGCCGGGCAACGCCCGGATCGACGAGGCCGGCAAGCAGGCCCGGATCGCGCGATTCTATGCGCCGTTCGATGCCGCGATCGACGAGGCCGTCGCGGCCGCAGAGGCCGCCGGGCGCCCCCCGGCGATCCTGACCATGCACAGCTTCACGCCCTATTGGCGCGGCATCGCCCGGCCCTGGCAGGTCGGCATCCTGTACGACCGGGACGCGCGCTTCGCCCGTCCGCTGATCGAGGCCCTGGAGGCCGATCCGGCCGGGCTCACGGTCGGCGACAACCAGCCCTATGGCGGCGGCCTGCCGGGCGACACGATCGACCGCCACGCCACCGCCCGCGGCCTGCCCAACGCCCTGGTGGAGATCCGCCAGGACCTCATCGCTGGCGAGGCCGGCCAGGAGGAATGGGCCGAGCGCTTCGCCCGCATCCTGCGTCCGCTGATCGCGGCTTGATCGGGACACGGCCGATCCCGAGATCCGTGCGATCCTATCCTCAACCGGAAAGCGTTTCCCGCGATGCCCGAGATCGACCCGCCGACCCAGACCGAACTCGAAGCCGCGGTGTTCCGCCGGCTCGTGTCGCATCTGCGCAACCGCACCGACGTGCAGAACATCGACCTGATGAACCTGGCGGGGTTCTGCCGGAACTGCCTGTCGAACTGGCTCAAGGATGCCGCCGACGAAAAGGGCGTGCCGCTCACCAAGGACGAGAGCCGCGAGGCCGTCTACGGGATGCCCTACAGCGACTGGAAGGCGAAGCACCAGACCGAGGCGAGCCCCGAGCAGCAGGCGGGTTTTTCGGCTTCGCAGGCCAAGGATCACTGACCGGGCGAGACGGGCGGCGAGAATCGGCTAAGCTTCCGGTAAGTTCGGCCCGTTAACCACCGGTCCAGGGCGCAACCGCGCCGCGCATCCCGGAGAGCCCCATGAACGCCCATTCGATGCCCACCGCGACAGCCCAGCGGCCCGGCGGCGACGTCTCGTCGTCCGAGGGCGTGGCCGCCGACGAGCTGAAGCAGTTCATCGAGCGGCTGGAGCGCCTCGAAGAGGAGAAGGCCGGCATCATGGGCGACATCAAGGAGGTGTTCGCCGAATTGAAGGGCCGCGGCTTCGACGCGAAGGCCGTGCGCACGATCATCCGGATCCGCAAGCAGGACCACAGCGAGCGCCAAGAGCAGGAGGCGATCCTCGAGCTCTACATGCAGGCCCTCGGCATGGCGTAGCCACAGCCGCCGTCGAGCCGGATATCGGGTCGGCGGATGGAGCTAGATCTGGACACGAAAAGGGCCGTACCTCACTGGGTACGGCCCTTCGCTCATTGAAGGGGTGCTTCGGTCGGAGGTCAGTGCCCGCCCGCGGCGTGCGTCTCCTCGACCAGACCCAGCGTCCGGCCCGGATATCCGGCCGCGTCGAAATACCGGGTCTCGCCGACAGTCTGATAGTTCAGGACCGTGACGATGCCGGCGGCGTCCGGCTCAGAGCGGCGGATATGCTTCTGGGCCGCCGGCCGTGCGCCGTTCACCATCGCCTCGGTCAGCACGCGGCCGACGAGCTTACCCTTGTTGGGGATGTCGAGGTCGAGGATCCGCGCGATGGTCTTGCCGAGATCGGCATTGCTCGCCGGAATGTCGCTTTCCAAACCGCCCCGGAAGCTCGGGCCGACTGCGCCCATGACGTTGCGGGTGTCGGAGCGCCCGAAGCTGCCGTGCATGCCCTGACCCTGCTGCAGGGTGGTGTCCGACACCTCGACGCCGCAGGTGGTGGGATCGGCGCAGCCCGTGGTGAAGCTGCGGAAGTTCACCACGATCGCCGGCATCGGGGTCAGCGCCGACCCGTCGAGGGCGATGGACGAGAGCGGCAAGGTCCCGGGGATCGCGCCGAGCGCGTCGCTGACGAACAGCCCGCTGACGTAATCCTGGCGGGACAGAGCCTCAACGACCTTGCGAGCCAGCGCCTTGTCGCTGTTCGGCACGTAGACGAGGTCCGAGCCGCCATTGGCCGCCACCACCACGTCGGGCTTGACCGGATCGGAGCCGATCAGGCCGTTGGCCCGGCTCGGGAAGGACCCGGCCTCGACCTTCGCGCCCTTCGCGTCCGGGTCGAACAGGGTCAGGCCGAGATCGTGCGCCAGGTCGATGGCGAGAAAGCCCGGCGGCAATTGCCGAGCCGGGACGCCCTTGTAGGAGTCCGAGGCCGCGGGGCTCGTGGCGCTCTCTTTGGAGATCGTCGAGAAGCCGTGATCCGAAGTGAGGACCACATCGGTGGTGTCGGCCAGCCCCTGCTCGCGCAGGGCGGCCAGGAGGGCGGCGAGGTTGTCGTCGGCGTTGCGGATCGCGGCCAGGCTCGTCGGCCCGTTGATGCCGGGCACCAGCCGCCCGAGACTGTCGCCGTGGTTGTGCTGCGACCCATCCGGATCGCGCGACCAGAACACCAGCACGAACGGCTTCTGCCGGGCCTTGAACAGCGGCAGCACCGCCTTGGTCGCAACGGACGCGAAATAGGCTTGCTGCTCGACATTGGCCGCCACCGTGCCGGGCGTCTCGGCGGTGCCGGCCTGGCCGTTCGCGCCCCGGGTCGGCGCCTGATCCGGCAGGTTGACCTCCTTCAGGCGGGCGCGGAACGCGTCGCCCAGCGGGATGCCGCCGGCCCGGCCGGTGCTGTCGTCGATGTGGATGTTGTCCTGGCCCGAGCGCTCGGTGTGGTCGAAGACCAGGGACGGGCCGAGCTTGCCGATGCTGGCGGTGGAGAAGCCTTTGGCCCGGGCGGCCTTCAGGATCGTTTCCTCGTTGAGGTAGTTGCCGGCGAAATGCTCGTCGACGTCGCCGAGCACCGGGTCGCTCTCCAGGAACGGGGTCAGGCTGTCTCCGGCGCCGGGCACCTGGAAGGCGGTGTAGATCGTGTTCCCGAACTGGCCGGTATCGCCGAGCATGTGGCCGGTCGCCATGGCGGTGGCGTTCGGCATGGTGAAGGTCGGGAACATCGAGTGCGTGTTGGTGAAGCGCACGCCGGTCTTCATCAGCCGGTCCATGGTCGGCGCGTTCTGCGGGTTCACCATCCCGGCCCTGAGGCCGTCTGCGACGAACAGGATGACGTTGTGAGGCCGCGTCTCGGCGCGTGCGGCGCTGGAAGCGCACAATCCGACGAGGCAGGCAACGATGACGCGACGCATAACCAGAATCTCCGACCGATCCGGGCAGCGGCGTGGCCGGGGAACATTACAGTGCTGTGACAGGCGGGCGTCGGGTGGCGCCGCCGGATGTACGTCCTGGCGTCGGACCTGGATGCGCGCGACTGCTTGTCGAAACGATCAGCGCCTGAGAAACCGCAACGAACACACAGGATAGGCCGTCTTCTGGGTATTCGCAGACAACCGGATTACCGGAGACATTCCCGCATGTCTTGCCACCCGCACCGTCATTGCGAGCGCAGCGAAGCAACCCAGTGCGGCGCGCAATCTCCGACCGTAGCGTGTCCCTGGGTCGCTTCGCTGCGCTCGCGATGATGGTGAAGGCCGCTGTGCACGCTCCCATCGGCGATCGATATGTGAGCGTTTTTGACCGGCCTTTCCCATCCTCGGCCTCATCCTGAGGCGACGGAGCGTAGCGGAGGCCTCGAAGGAGCCCTCCAGCCAGCCGCGCGATCCCTGGAGGGCTCCTTCGAGGCTGCTGCGCAGCACCTCAGGATGAGGGGAGAGATTGGGATCTCCATCGGCAGAACCATCATTCGACTGTGAGCGTGCGATCAATCAGGCTCTGAAACGAAAACGGCCGCGATCTTCCGATCGCGGCCGCCCCGTATCGTTATGCCGCTCTGTCACGCCGCCTTGGGCTTGGCCCGGTTGAGCAGCTTGCGGTTCACCAGCACCTCGGCGATCTGCACCGTGTTGAGCGCAGCGCCCTTGCGCAGGTTGTCCGACACGCACCAGAAGTTCAGGCCGTTCTCGATGGTCGCGTCCTCGCGGATGCGCGAGATGTAGGTGGCGTCCTCGCCCGCCGCCTCGTGCGGGGTCATGTAGCCGCCGTTCTCGCGCTTATCGATCACCAGAATGCCCGGCGCCGAACGCAGGATCTCGGTGGCCCGCTCGGCCGAGAGCGGACGCTCGAACTCGACGTTCACCGCCTCCGCATGCCCGATGAAGACCGGCACGCGGACCGCGGTGGCGGTCAGCTTGATCTTCGGGTCGAGCATCTTCTTGGTCTCGGCGACCATCTTCCACTCTTCCTTCGTGTAGCCATCCTCCATGAACACATCGATGTGGGGGATGACGTTGAAGGCGATCCGCTTGGTGAACTTGCCGCCTTCCTTGATGTCGCCGGCGGTGAACACGGCGCGGGTCTGGTTGAACAGCTCGTCCATCGCCTCCTTGCCGGCGCCGGAGACCGACTGGTAGGTCGAGACCACGACGCGCTTGATCGTGGCCGCCTCGTGCAGCGGCTTGAGGGCGACGACCAACTGGGCAGTCGAGCAGTTCGGGTTGGCGATGATGTTGCGCTTGGTGAAGCCCACGATCGCGTCGGCATTCACCTCGGGCACGATCAGCGGCACGTCCGCGTCGTAGCGGAACGCCGACGAGTTATCGATCACCACGCAGCCCTGCTGGCCGATGCGCGGCGACCACTCCTTGGAGGTCTCGCCGCCCGCCGACATCAAGCAGATGTCGGTGTCGGAGAAGTCGTAGGTGTCGAGGGCTTTGACCTTGAGCGTTTTGTCGCCGAAGGAAACTTCCTGACCCTGGCTGCGGCGCGAGGCCAGCGCCACGACCTCGTCGGCGGGGAAGGCCCGCTCGGCCAGGATATCCAGCATCTCACGGCCCACGTTGCCCGTGGCGCCTACGATGGCGACCTTGTAACCCATCTCTCGTCTCCGCGCGGAAAACCCCGACCGATCCGGGTGCCGCGCTCATGCCAGCAAACTCGGCCGAAGACTCGTTCGCGCCGAAGGGGCGCCCGCCAAACGGACGCGGCCGCGAACCCGCACGAGGTGGGGGCAACGGCCTCTGCGAGCAAGGCGCCGAAGGGACGAGGCTGTCAAGGCCGGCGCGGCCGCGGCAAGGATCGATTCACCCTGCGGCGGGAATGCCGGGCATGACGCCCGATTGGGGGGTGGTGATCAACCCGGCGCGGCGATGATCGGGGGCGGCCGAAGCAAGCGGCCGTCCGCACGGGACATCATGCAGACCGACGATCCGAGCACAGGGGCGGGGCGCGTTCCCGGAACGCCCGAGGGGCGGCGCAAGCTGTCGCTCGTCGGCCTCGGCCTGCGCCTCGTCGTCGCCTCGGCGATGATCGCCGGGCTCTGCCTGTATGCCCGGAAGCCTCTATCCGTGCCGCCGGTGACGGAGCGGATCGAGACGCCGTTCGTGCCTTCGACCCCGGCGCCGAAAGCGCCTGTCGCCGCAACACCGGCCCGGTTCGGGCTCGCCGAGCCCGGTCTCGACCCGGTTCTGGTCGCGGCTGCGCGGATCGATCCGGCCACCGGCCTGCGGGAGGACGCGCTGGCGCGAGGCGCGTTCGAGGCGCTCGACGCGCCGGCGCTCCGGGTGACGCTGACCCGCGGCGACGCGGCCGGCGTCGCGCCCGGCCTGTTCATCCTGCTGGCCCGGCGGGCGGCCACCGACGGACCCGCCCTGGCGGTGATCCGGACCGGGCCGGGTGGCCGGATCGCCACGAAATTCGGCGCCGTGGAGATTCTGGAGGTCACCCTCGGCGGTCCGGCACGGCGAACCTGCACGGGCTTCGTCAGCCGCGAGAAACTGTTCCGGCTCGACGGCTGGCTCTGCGCGCCGCTCGGACATCCCCCCGGGGCGCGAACGCTCGCCTGCATGATCGACGCCCTGAGCCTCGACGACCCTGCGGATCCAGACGCCAGCGCAGCCTTCGCGGCACCGCGTACCGACCGCGGATGTACAGTTACGACGGTCGCGGACGCCTCCGATCCGACCGGCTCGATCGGTCGTCGCAGGGCGCACACGAAAAAATGGGGCCACAATACGGCAAATCGCCGAAGCTCGGCCATTTCCGCGGAACCACAGCCCCACTCAAGCGTCGTTCTATCAAAGGCGGCGAACTGTTAAGCTTCGGTCGCCATACTGATGGCACTCACAGACAAGGTTGGCCATGCGCTCGCTTAAGATCGCTCTTCTCGGCGTCGTCGCCGCCACCGGCTTCGGCGCCCTGGCGTCCATGCCCGCCCAGGCTCAGGATGGTTTCGGTCCGGGTCGCGTCTACAGCGTCGGCCGTCCGCTCCCGATCCGCGTCCGTCCGCGCAGCTGGCTCGACGCCGGCAACGTGCCGCTGACCTCGAACGTTCCGGGCGCCGGCGGTTCGCGCAATCCGGCCCTCAACCCCTACCTGATCGCTGCTTCGAACCAGCTGACCCCGGTCTACGGCCGCAACGACCGGTTCGACAGCGGCCAGCTGCCCGATCCGATCACCAACGGCCCGTTCATCGGTGCGCGTTCCTCGGCAGTCCGGAATGTCGATCTGTCCTTCGTCGACCGGATCGACCCGACCTCGCCGCTCTACGGCCGCCCCTACTAAGCCGAACGCAAGATCTGGATTGTTGGAAAGCGCGGTCCTCTGGGGCCGCGTTTTTTGTTTGTTTGGGGACTTTCCCACTCACCGCCTCATCCTGAGGTGCGAGCGAAGGGCGCCTCGAAGGAGCTCTCCAGCCAGCCATGCGATCCCTAGAACCCTCCTTCGAGGCCCGGCGATCGTCGATCGCCGGGCACCTCAGGATGAGGGGAGAGGCTGGGATATCAGGATGACCGCCGCTGCCTGCATCGCCACCGCGCGATCTACTTCACCTGCACGCTGTCGACGACTTCGCGAAACTTCGCGAGCACGCCGGTGCGCTGATCCTCACGCACGACCCCGAGGGCACGCAGGTACCCATCCGGGTTGAACCGGATGGTCTGTGAGACGACGACGGGCACATTGGTCGGCATGTCGACGGCTCGGGCCACGATCTCATGCCAGTCGACGCCGTTGGACCGGTAGCTCTGCGCCCGCTCGATCACGAAATCCTTCATGGTCTGGTTCGAGGCCAGGGCTGCCCGGGCGAAGCTGTCGCGCTGCTCGGCGGTGGGCGGCTGCTGCACCGCCTGGGCCAGAACCAGGATCGGCTGCTCCAGGTTCTGCATCTGGTCTTTCGGCCCCGCGGTCAGCAGGACGGAATTGCCCGCCAGCACGCGCACCGGGCGGAAGCCGGCTAGGTCGCCGATGCGGAACGGCAGCGCCTCGACCTGCTGGTCGAGGGTCAGGGCCGGACGCAGGGTGACGCCGGTCACCAGCTTGCGCATCGTCTCCTCGGTCTCCGCATCCGGGAGCGCCTGGGCGATGATCAGCCCGGTCACGGTGGGCGTACCGATGACCAGGATCCACTTCCGGACCGCGGGCGCTGTCGTGTTGGGATCGGCGGGCTGCTCGCCGGTATAGAGCATCCCCTCGTTGTCGCCGATCTTGACCTCTTCGCGCTTCTCCACAGCGAAGCCCTGGCTCAGCAGGTTGGCGTCGGTGAAGCCGCTGACGAGTTCCGCGAAAGCGTTCGGCGGCAATTCGACCACCGACACGGTGGCGCCGCCCTCCTTGCGCTCGAAACCGGAAAAGCGCCGCGACGGCGACATGTCGGACGGCGGTTCGAAACCGAAGCGGGACCCCGGCGGGTAGACCGGATCGGCCGCGGAAGCCGCGGACCCGAGCCCGGCCATCAGGACGGCCAGGGACAGAACCCGCCCAAGACGCAGCATCAGGTTACGCACCAGCATCGGAAACCGGTTCTCCTTGAGCGAAGGCCCCGCGGGCTCGCCTTAAGCGATGGGTCCGACGGCCGGCAGCCGGTGTCAAGCGCCTGTGCGATCAGGAGATCGGGAGATCCGCGGCCCTACCGTCACGCCGCAGGGGCGCGGACTCGGCGCAGCGTCAGATTGCAGCGCCCGCCATCCGGCAGGAAGCCCGGCAGTGGATTCTCGGCGAGCAGGTCGTGCTCCGGATAGAGGCGGTCGACCCCGTGATGGATCAGGCGCGAGGCGCCGCCGATCACGAGCGCGTCGCCGGGATGAAGCCAGACCGAGCGGGTCGGGTCCGAGCGCCGAAGGCCGCCGTAGCGAAACAACGCTGCCGTACCCAGCGACAGGGAGACGACCGGGGCGGAGAGATCGGCCTCGTCGCGATCCTGATGGAGGCCCATGCGCGAGTCTGGGGCGTAGAGGTTGATCAGGCAGGCTTCCGGTGGCGCCGGAAACGCCGCCAACGCATCCCAGGCGGCCAGGGCGGTCGGCGGGATCGCGGGCCAAGGCTCGCCGGTCTCGGGGTAAGTCGGCTGGTAGCGGTAGCCGCTTCGGTCGGACACCCAGCCGAGCGGCCCGGCATTCGACATTCGCACCGAGAACGGCTTCCCGGTGCGCGGCATGCATGGAATGAAGGGCGGCGCGGACGCCAGGACTGCCGCAACCTCGGCGGCGAGGCGCGCGCGGGCTACCGGATCGAGAAAGCCCGGGTGGTGGATCAGCCCCGGCGCGAGTTCGGTCACCAATCAGCCGCCTACTTCGTTGTCGCGAGCCAGAATCTGCTTGGAGCCGACCGTGGTGTCGGCGGCGAGCCGGTAGACCAGCGGCACGCCGGTCTTGATCTCCAGGCTGGCGATGGCGTCAGGGCCGAGGTGATCGAGCACCATCACCAGGGAGCGCAGGGAATTGCCGTGCGCCGCAACGAGCACACGCTGCCCGGCCATCACGCGCGGCAGGATCGTCTCGATGTAGTAGGGCAGCACCCGGGCGGCGGTGTCCTTGAGGCTCTCGCCGCCGGGGGGCCGCACGTCGTAGGAGCGCCGCCAGAGATGGACCTGCTCCTCGCCCCATTTGGCGCGGGCATCGTCCTTGTTGAGCCCCGCGAGGTCGCCGTAATCGCGCTCGTTCAGCGCTTGTGACCGCACCACCTCGAGATCCGAGAGACCCATCGCTTCCAGCATCAGCGCGCACGTGCGCTGGGCCCGGACGAGCTCGGAGGTGAAGGCGATGTCGAACCCGTAGTCCGCGCGCTTCAGGGCGCCGCCGGCCGCTCGCGCCTCCTCGACCCCGCGGTCGGTGAGGTCGGGATCGCGCCAGCCGGTGAACAGGTTCTTGAGGTTCCACTCGCTCTGGCCGTGGCGAGCGAGGACGAGCAGGCGCTCCATCGGCGGATCTTATCCCTTGCTGTTCGTCTAGAGCCCGAGCACGTCCGTCATGGAGTAGAGCCCGGGCGGCTTCGGGTGAGCCCACAGTGCGGCCTTCACCGCTCCCACGGCGAACAGCCCCCGATCTGCGGCGTGGTGGCTGATGGTCAGGGACTCGCCGGCTCCGGCGAAGATCACGCTGTGGTCGCCGACCACGGAGCCGCCCCGCAGGGTGGCGAAACCGATATCGCCCGGCCGGCGCGCGCCGGTATGCCCGTCCCGGGTCGAGACCCGCACGTCCTTGAGGTCGACGCCGCGCCCCTCCGCGGCGGCCTCGCCGAGCAGCAGCGCGGTGCCGGAGGGCGCATCCACCTTCATGCGATGGTGCATCTCGGCGATCTCGATATCGAACTCGTCGCCCAGCGCTTTGGCGACCCGGCGCACCAGCTCCGCCATCAGGTTGATGCCGAGCGACATGTTGCCCGAGCGCACGATACGGGCGTGGTAGGCGGCGGCTTGCAACTTGGCGAGGTCGTCGTCGGACAGGCCGGTCGTCCCGACCACGTGGACGATGCGGGCCTGGGCAGCCAGCTCGGCTAATTGCACGGTGGCGGCGGGGGCGGTGAAGTCGAGGACGCCGTCGGCGGTGGCGAAAGCCCTCAGCGGGTCATCGGTGATGGGGACGTCGAGGGGCGGGAGCCCGGCGAGCACGCCGGCATCCTGCCCGAGGACCGGCGAGCCCTCGCGCTCGATCGCCGCCGTGAGGGTGCAGCCCTCGGCCTCGGCCACCGCCCGCACCAGCATCCGCCCCATGCGCCCGTCCGCGCCGACCACCACGAGCCGCATTCACGTTGATCCTCTGTCGTTCCGTCCCGGGCGAGCCTGGCCGATGTCAGGCGCGCCATCAATGGGCCGGACCGTCGGTTCGCGATCGTGCCACCTGCAGGCTCCCGCATCGTCTCTCAAGGAGCCCGACGCGGAAGCCCGCTATAAGCTCAGTCCTTCTCGGGGGCGATCGCTTCGAGGCCGCCGATATGCTTCTGCGCGTAGAGCGGCAGACCGACCTGCCTGATCAGCTCGAGCTGGGTCTCGAGGAAGTCGATATGGCCTTCCTCGTCCTCGGCGAGCTGCTCGAACAGATTCTTCGACACGCGCTCGTTGATCGACTCGCAGTACTGCGCGGCTTCGAGATAGAGGCTGCGCGCGCCGTTCTCGGCGGCGAGATCGCACTCGATGATCTCCTGCACATTCTGGCCGATTCGCAGAGGCTCCAGCTCCTGCAGGTTCGGGAAGCCGTCGAGGAACAGGATCCGGTCCACGAACCGATCCGCGTGATTCATCTCCTCGATCGACTCCTTGCGCCAGAACTTGGCGAGATCGATATACCCCCAGTCATTGAGCATCCGGAAATGCAGCCAGTACTGACTAACGGCAGTCAGCTCGCTCTTCAGGCCGCGATTTAGGTACTCGATGACCTTGGTGTCGCCCTTCATGGCCCCCGTACTCCCAACAGCTATTCTGGCGGGGGGGCCATGGCGTCACGCCGAAATCCCGTCCTCCGCAGTTTGGAATAAAACCAAACTGCAAGCGCTGGCGCAAGCCGTGGAGCATTCATGGCTGCCTTGATCGCCCGCGGCTTCACTCAGCGCGTTGCGCATGATCTCACGGATTGTTCGCGCGCAGCGCCCGCATTTCGGGCTGCAGCCGAGGCACGCGTAAACCTGCGCCGGGGTGCGGGGACAGCCCGGGCCGGGCGACAGGCAGCTGCGCACTGCGCCATCGGACAGGACGTTGCAAGAACAGACGATCATGCGCGCTGCAGAACCCGTCTTCCTCGGGCCCAGCCCGACCATGTCGAGCGAGGCATTTCGGACCCACCAGATTAGAACGACTGAAAAGTAGAAGACTTTTCAAGGCCTTACTGGTCATCGGGGAGATGGCAGCTCGTTGGCGCCTGGTCAAGGCGGCGCAAATCACAGGGACTCGATCGAATCGTTCACGTCCGGTCGCGCGCGGGCTTCCGAGCATCGAAAGTCGGCGCGGGATGCCCGGACTCAGCGCGCGAGTTCGCGCAGGCCCAACCGAATCAGCACCTTGGCCTCGGCGCCCTCCTCGGCGCCCTTCAGCGCCGCCGCGATGGCGGAAGCGGCCTGCACCTGTGGGTAGCCGAGATTCACCAGCGCCGAGATCGCGTCGGCCACCGGACGCGGCGCGGCCCCCTCCTCGACAGCGCCAGCGAGCGCGAGCAGCGCCGGGTCGACCGGAGCGAAGGCGGGGGCCTTGTCCTTCAGTTCGGCGGTCAGCCGGGCCGCCAGCCGCGGCCCGACGCCTGGCGCCCGGCTGATCGTGCCCTTGTCGCCGGTGGCGATGGCGCTCGCCAGGGCGTCGGGTTCCAGCACCGACAGGATCGCCAGCGCGACCCGCGCGCCGACGCCCTGCACGGTTTGGAGCAGGCGGAACCACTCCCGCTCCGCATCCGAGCGGAAACCGTAGAGCCGGATCATGTCTTCGCGGACATAGGTCTCGATCGACAGCTCCGCAGCCTCGCCGACCTTGGGCAGGCGCTGGAGCGTGCGCGCCGAGCAATGCGCGATGTAGCCGACGCCGGAAACGTCGAGGATCACGAAATCCTCGCCGAACGAATCCACCACGCCCCTGAGCTTGCCGATCATTCTGTGCCCGTCCGCTGTCGGGGCGATGCCTATAGAAGCGCGGGCACCTCCGCCAGACGCGCTTGAGCGTGGAAGCGCTTCGTGAAATCAGGGGCCGCGACGGCCGGGCTCGACCCTGATCAGGGTCGCCGGACACGTGGGGAAACGACCATGCGCGCGCCCATTCTCGCTCTGATCGGCCTGCTGTGCGTCGGCCACGCCCGGGCGGCGGACGAGCCGGCCGCTGCGGCGCCGAGCAAGGATCCGACCCAGGTCCGACCGGGCGCCTATGTCCTCGATCCGGATCACGGCAAGGTCACGTGGTCGGTCAGCCATCTCGGCTACTCGACTTATTACGGCCAGTTCACCGGCCTGACCGGCAAGCTCGACCTCGACCCGAAGGCGCCGGACAAGAGCCGCCTGGAGGTCACCGTGCCGCTCGCCGGAATCATCACCGGCAGCGCGCGCCTGAACGAGCATCTGGCCGGGCCGGACTTCTTCGACACGACCAAGTTCCCCAGCGCCACCTTCACGGCCACCGCGGTGGAGCCGACCAGCCCGACCACCGCGCGGATCACCGGCGACCTGACCCTGCGCGGTGTCACCCGGCCGCTGGCGATCGATGCCACCTTCAACCAGGCCGGCATCCACCCGGTGGACCAGCGCTACACCGTTGGATTCGACGGGCGCGCCGTGGTGAAGCGGTCGGATTTCGGCGTCAACGCCTACCTGCCGGCGCTCGGCGACGAGGTGTCCCTGCGCATCGAGGGCGAGTTCAAGGCTGCGCCTTAAGCCGCGCGCTCAGTGCCGTCGGCTCGGTGAGATCACGCGACCAAACGCGCTCCGAGATGGCGCGAGATCACGAGCCGGTATAGGCAGCCGGGAACGCGCTCTCAGGACGGAAGGATCGTCGAAAATGGCCAAGCCTGTCGTCGATGGCGCGCCGGTCACACCGGTGGAGGCCTGAACATTGCGCGGTGCTTGGCTAATCTGGATTCTGATGCTCGCCGGACCCGCCTGCGCGCAGACGCCCGCGCCGTTCGCGCCGGCAGTTGTGCCCTCTTCTCCTCTCGACAACTACGCCGAGGCGGCGGCGACCACGATCATCGCCGAGCAGGCCTGCCCGGGCATCCAGGTGAAGGCCGGGCAGCTCACGACCCTACGGCTCGCCACCAAGGTCGCGGCAGCGCAGGAGGCGACCCTGCAGGAGAAGCTGCGGACCCGGGCCACGCAGGTCCGGCAACAGCTCGCTGCCGACGGGCGGGAGGCGTGGTGCGCACAGGCGCTGGCCGCGTTCGGCCCACAGGGCAGCGTCTCCAAGGGCATTCTTGCCACCGGCGCGCCGATCCGCTGATCCCGTCCAGGATTGACACGGGGCCACCCCGCCCCTACTGACCCGGCATGGCGCGCGGCCTCCTCGACGAGGTCCGCGCGTTTCGCGTTGTCCGGGTCCGCCCGTGCAATGACTTCAAACAAGAAGCCGGTCCAGGGGCAGCCGCCCCGGAGGCCGTTCGAGAACACGAGAGCAACGATGTTCGCAGTCATCAAGACGGGCGGCAAGCAGTACCGCGTCGCCGCCAACGACACCATCACCATCGCCACCCTGCCGGGCGAGGCCGGTGAAACCGTGACCTTCGGTGAGGTCCTCCTGTTCGCCGATGGTGCAGGCGCCACCCAGGTCGGCGCGCCGACCCTGTCGGGCATCAGCGTCACGGGCGAGATCGTGAGCCACGGCCGCGACAAGAAGGTGATCGCCTTCAAGAAGCGCCGCCGCCAGAACTCGCGCCGCAAGCGCGGTCACCGCCAGCACCACACCGTGGTGCGCATCACCGGCATCTCCGCGTGATCGAGCGCGGGCCCCAGGCGAGGCCCGCGATCCGCGCGACCCACACGCATTCGGAGCAGATCCCATGGCACACAAGAAAGCAGGCGGCTCGTCCCGCAACGGCCGCGATTCGGAAGGCCGGCGCCTCGGCGTCAAGAAGTTCGGCTCGGAAGCCGTGATTCCGGGCAACATCATCGTGCGCCAGCGCGGCACCAAATGGCATCCCGGCAGCAATGTCGGCATGGGCAAGGACCACACGCTGTTCGCGCTGGTACCGGGCCATGTCCGCTTCGAGACGCGCCGCGGGCGCGCCTTCGTGGCCGTAACCCCGCTGGCCCTGGCCGCGGAATAACAGGCGGGCGCCCGAACGGCGAAGCTGGCGTCCCGCCCGGTGTCCCACACCGGACCGGAGACGTCGATGCCGAGCCCCTGACGGGACGGATCGGACGGAACACCGGGGAGGATGGGGCACCATCCTCCCCTTCGTCGTCTTGAGGCGGTGCACCGAAGCCGGGAGCGCCGCCCTGCGAGGGCACGATGTTCCCCGATCTCACCCGCGACGACGTCTTCCGGATCGAAACGCGCCGGCTGTGGCTGCGTTGGCCGACGGCGAAGGACAAGGACGCGATCCTCAAGCTCGCCGGCGAGCGGGCGGTGGCCGAGATGACCGCTCGGATCCCGCACCCGCTCGACCGGCACGCCGTCGACGCGTTCCTGCTCAAGACGCGTGGCGCCAACAGCGCCGGAACCGGCCTGACGCTGGCGCTCGCCGAGCGTCAGGCCCCGGCAAACCTGATCGGCCTGGTCGGGATCTCGCGTGGCAGCGGGACCCCGCATCTCGGCTACTGGCTCGGCCAGCCCTGGTGGGGCAACGGTCTGATGGGCGAGGCGGCGCGGGCCCTGGTCCATGCCTATTTCGCCTATGCGGGCGGGGACCGGCTCGAAGCCTCCGCGCTGCCGGCGAACCCGGCCTCCCGGCGAGTTCTGGAAAAGGTCGGATTCCGGGTGACCGGGCGCGGTCCACGCCCCTGCCCGGCCCGCGGCGGCGACCGCGAGGTCGATCTGTTCGGCCTGGACCGGGGCGACTGGGCGGACCGTGCGGGCGCATTCGACCCAACGGCGGAACTCGCGGCGGCGTCCTGATGCACGGCGTTCCAGCCTCTCCGGACGGAGGGGCCGGGCGCGGCGTCGAACAGTCCGGCGCATCCCCTATATTCTTCGACGACTCCCGGGTTGCCGAGGCCAAACAGCGACGAGATGCACCGTGAAATTCCTCGATGAAGCCAAAGTCTATGTCCGCTCCGGCGACGGCGGTCCCGGCTGCGTCGCGTTCCGGCGCGAGAAGTTCATCGAGTTCGGCGGCCCGAACGGCGGCGATGGCGGCCGCGGCGGCGACGTCTGGGTGGAGTGCGTCGAGGGCCTCAACACCCTGATCGACTACCGCTACCAGCAGCACTTCAAGGCCAAGAAGGGCGAGCACGGCATGGGCTCGAACTGCCACGGCGCCAACGGCGCCGACGTGGTGCTGAAGGTGCCCGCCGGCACCCAGATCTTCGCCGAGGATGGCGAGACGCTGGTCGCCGACCTCACCGAGGTCGGCCAGAAGATCCGGCTGGCCAAGGGCGGCAATGGCGGCTTCGGCAACGCCTACTTCACCACCTCGACCAACCGCGCACCGAAGCACGCCAATCCGGGCCTGGAAGGCCAGGAGATGTGGATCTGGCTGCGGCTCAAGCTGATCGCCGATGCCGGCTTGGTCGGCCTGCCCAACGCCGGCAAATCGACCTTCCTGGCGAGCGTGACGGCGGCCAAGCCGAAGATCGCCGATTATCCGTTCACGACCCTGCATCCGGGCCTGGGCGTGGTGCGCTCGGACAACCGCGAATTCGTGCTCGCCGACATTCCCGGCCTGATCGAGGGCGCCCACGAGGGCGTCGGGCTCGGCGACAAGTTCCTGGCCCATGTCGAGCGCTGCCGGGTGCTGCTGCACCTGGTCGACGGCACCACCGAGCATGCCGGCAAGACCTACAAGCTCGTCCGCGGCGAGATCGAGGCCTACGGCAACGGACTGGCCGACAAGCCCGAGATCGTGGCGCTTTCGAAGGCCGACGCGCTGGATGCCGAGACGCTCAAGAGCCAGGTCGCCAAGCTGAAGCGCGCCGCCGGTCGCGCGCCGTTGGTCCTGTCCTCGGCGAGCCGCAAGGGCGTCCCGGAGGCACTCCGGGCGATCCGGAGCGAGATCGACGCGAGCATGGCCGCTGAGGCGGACGCCCGGCCGGTCGTGGCTTGGCAGCCCTGAGTGACGGGGCGCAGACCTTCTGATAAGCTTTTCCCAGTTCGCCCGCTTACTTGGTGGTAGCGATGAGTGAAGCGCTGATCGTGGAGAATGACGAGGCCCTAGTCCTCGCCCGCGAACTCGCCGAGCGGCGCGGGACTTCGGTTGACGCGGCTGTCATCGAGGCCTTGCGTGGCTCTCTGGCTCGAGCCACCCCGGAAAAGCAGTCGGTCCTCAATCCGGTTGATTTGGTGCCGCTTGAAGAGATGACTTCGGAGCAACGCGACCGTTACGAACGCCTCCGTGCGCTCAGCGAGAAATACGCCGTCTATCGCCGGCCGGGCGCGACCTCAGATCATAGCGAATTTTACGACGAGCATGGCCTTCCGATCTGACGAGCCCGGGATGATCGCGATCGATTCCTCCGCCATCGTTGCGATCTTACTGGCTGAGATCGAAGCAAAAATTTTTTGGCACATCATCGCGCAGGAGGAGGTTCTTATCGGCGCCCCGACCCTGTGCGAAACACACATGGTGCTTGAAAGCCGATTACGCAGTCACGCGGGTCAGGCCATCGAAGACTTCATTGCCGATGGCGCGATCAGAATTGCAGCTTTTGACAGGGTCATGTCTCAGGCGGCCATTGATGCCTTCAGGCTCTATGGCAAAGGCCGTGGCCACCCGGCGAAACTGAACCTCGGCGATTGTCTGTCCTACGCCGTCGCCAAGGTCCATGCCGTGCCGCTTCTGTTCAAAGGAAACGACTTCATCCACACCGATCTGGTGCCTGCCTACAATCCGGCGTCCTGATTACGACACGACTCGATCTCGGCCCTTGTCCAAGGCCGCGGTGTACCGCTGTTCAACCGCGCCGACATCGTCCAAACCGCACCGCGTGACCCG
>NZ_JAKSYL010000129.1 GCF_022829515.1 Methylobacterium sp. J-048 | reverse complement strand
CGCCGCCGTTCTGACCATTGCGGCAGCGCGGCAGCCGGAGGTTCAGACGCGTCTGGGGCTGAAGCCGGCTCCGGTTGTGGCGGCCCTGGCGGCGGTGGCCAAGCCGCGCGAGCCGGATTGCGTCAAGCCGCCCGAGGCACCAACGGTGAGCACCCGGGACATCCTGTTCAACCGCCAGAGGTTCTGGTCGGTCGCACCCTGATCAGAGCGTCCCGATCAGCACCAGCAGCATCGTCGTGGCAACCGTGGTGCTGATGAAACCGCACAGGGCAGCCGCGAAGGACGGGCCGGTGCGGTCAGCGGCAGGCGTCTGGAGATCGGATGACAGCAAAGCGGTGGTCATCGGCGCAAAACCTTGTCGGCGACATGCGTCGCGTGTGGGGATGATGATGATGCGGGGTCTGGACGTGCGAGGTGCGCGGGCGCACCCGGTCAGTCGCAGCGGTTGATTTTCTTGGCGATGCGCAGGCCGCGCTGTTCGCTCCGCAGATCGATGGCGACCACACCCTCGCCGCAGCGCTCGAACGCGTCGCGGGCGTCGTCGTAGCGGTCGCCGACCTCGTCCAGCGTGTCGCAGACGCGGTCGTGGTTGCCCAGCCGCGCCTCCTGGCGCGCCTGGAAACGCAGGGCATTGGCTTCATCGACCTTGCGCTGGGCTTCCAGGCACGCCGGCAGGGCCAGCGCCGAGGAAGTCAGAGCGAGGAGCGACAAGGCGCCGGCCAGGGCCGTTCTGGCGAGGCCGGAATGTTTCGAGAAGCCGGAACTGAGACAGGCCGGACCGGTACGCACGGCTAAACTCACGCAATGATGTGTGTCGCAGCTCCGCGGACGAGGCTGCCGGGTGTCTCGGGGGCGGAGCGTATCCATCCCCTCTCTGTTCGCTGAAACGGTGAAGCTGCTGTGAAGGTTCCGGCCGGATTACGCCTTCCGGCGTAGCCGCGAGGTGAGGATTG
>NZ_JAKSYL010000128.1 GCF_022829515.1 Methylobacterium sp. J-048 | reverse complement strand
GGTGTAAGAGGAGGATGCGAACGTGACGCCCGAATCGCAGACGCACCCCACTTCCCTCCGCGGAGCTGGTCCGATCTCTGATGTCCTGCTCCGCCGCCCTCGCCCCCCTCGGGGTAGGGGATCGCCTGGGGGGGAAAGAGGACGCGCCGCGGAAGCTGAGAGCAACTCCCCTTCCTTCCTAATCGGCGGGGATGTTCCGACATCGCGGCCGACTGGTGCCAACCGCCGTTGCGCGTGGAGGTCACCTCTACCCCTGCACGAGGCTGTTCCGATCGTCTCCGCTCGCAGATAGGCTAGGGGCCTGATGATTCCCCTACCGCCACGTCGAACACTGTGAACAAGAGGCTGAGCCCATCCAGCTGCCTCCCTCCCCCGCAGAGGGGGGAGGGAGACGCGCCTGGGGACGGCCGTTGCCCTCATTCGGCAGCGATGTGTGAACATCGCAGCCGAATAGGAGGAGAGGGAAGGTGCTCTCAGCTTCCGCGGCGCGTCCTATTTCACCACCAGCCAATCCTCGACCACGAGGGCGTCGAGGCCGGTGGTGTAGAACATCAGGATCGCGTCCTCCGCACTGTCGAGGATCGGCTTGCCCATCACGTTGAAGCTGGTGTTGAGCAGGATCGGCACCCCGGTGATGTCCGCGAAGGCGGCGATCAGGGCCGCGTAGGCCGGGTTGCGCTCGGCCGTGACGCTCTGGAGCCGGCCGGTGCCGTCCTGGTGGACCACCGCCGGCACCCGGGCGCGAACCGGCTCGCGCCAGACCAGCGTGCGCTCCATGTACGGGCTGTCGGCGTAGGCCTCGAACCAGTCCGGCCCGGCCTCGGCCAGGATCGAGGGCGCGAACGGCCGGAACGCCTCGCGGTACTTCACCTTGGCGTTGAGCGCGTCCTTGGCGCCCTCCGGCCGCGGGTCGGCCAGGATCGAGCGGTTGCCGAGCGCCCGGGGGCCGAACTCGGCCCGGCCCTGCACCCAGCCCACCAACCCGCCCGCGGCCAGGATCCGTGCGGCGGCCCGGGTCGCCTCCGCGTGGCCGACGCGCTTGGCCCGCGGCTCCTGCTCGGCCAGCCGCTCCATCGCGGTGGTCGAGACCCGGGAGCCGAGATACGGCGAGAGCGGGCGCTGCCCGGGGGGCGGGCCGGCCCAGCCCGGATTATCCTCCGCGTAGGCCAGCCAGGCGGCGCCGACCGCGTTGCCGTCGTCGGCCGGCGCCGAGGGCACGTGCAGCCGGGTGAACCCGGAGCGGCCGAGCACCCGGCCGTTATACGAGGAGTTGAGCCCGCACCCGCCCGCGATCACGAGGTTTTCGGAGGGGCCGAGGGCGGCTGCCTCGGCCACGAGCACATCCATTAGAGTCCCGAAAAAGTCCTGGCCGCAGCGGGCGACGTCGGCCCAGCCGGTCTCCTCGGCATCCGCCGGGCGGCGGGCGCGGATCTCGGCGGCGACCGCCTGGATCGTGGCGGCCTCGGCGAAGCGCAGGCGCCCGCTCTCGACCGTGCAGAGGCGGGCCAGCAGGGCGGCGAGGTCCGGATCGGGGCTCCCGTAGGGGGCGAGCCCCATGATCTTCCATTCCTCGCCCTTCACCTGGTCGAAGCCGGCGAGATCGGTGATCAGCCCGTACAGGAAGCCCAGCGACCCGCGCCCGCGGTGGCGGCGCAGCTCCGTGATCCGGCCGTTCTGCAGCCGGTAGAGCGCCGCCGCGCCGGTCTCGCCCATGCCGTCGACCACCAGGGCGGTGGCCTCGTCGAACGGGCTGCCCCAGAGCCCGTAGGCGGCGTGGCAGAGATGGTGCGGGTAGCGCCGCTGCCCCGCGACGGTTGCGCGCGGCGCCGCGCCGGTGGCACGGGCCTCCTGCATGAGGGCCAGCAGGGTGCCGTGGCCGGCCCGCGCCTGGGCGGCGTGCAGGTCGGCGATGAACACCCGCTCCGCCTGCTCCGGCACGAACGAGCGGTTGAGTGCCGTGGTGTGGGCGGCCAGCGCCATCAGGTCGAAGGCGCCGGCCCCCGCCTGCCCGCGCAGGAAGTCGGTGAATTGCGGCCCCCAGGACGAGGCGACGACGATCTCCGAGCCGGGCGGAACGAAGTCCCGGAGCAGCACGGCCATCCGGGCCGGATTGTCCGGCTCGCAGTTCGGGGCGCGCTTGACCTGGAGGAACCGCTCCGCGGCCTCGGCGAACAGCACGGTGCCGTCCGGCCCGACGAGGGCGAGCGCCGGATCGTGGAAGGTGGTGGCGAGGCCGAGATAGAAGCGCATGACGAGGCAGGTAGCGCATTTTCCCGCGCGACGGAGCCCGACCGGGCGCGGCGGCTACCGGATTCCCTCGGAGCGCGGGACTACCAGGAGAATCGCCGCCCCGGCGAGCCCCGAGAGGGCCGAGCCTGCCAGCACCCCGAGCTTCACCGCGGTCTCGTGCTGCGGGTCCGCGAAGGCGAGGCCGCCGATGAACAGGCTCATGGTGAAGCCGATCCCGCACAGCACCGCCACGCCGTAGACCTGTCCCCAGCCGGCTCCGGCCGGGCGCTGCGCCCATCCGAGCGCGACGGCGAGCCGCAGGCTGGCGAAGACGCCGGCCTGCTTGCCCAGGAACAACCCCGCGGCGATGCCGAGCGTCACCGGCTGGAGCAGGGCGTCGAGGGTCAGGCCGGTCAGGTCCACGCCGGCATTGGCGAAGCCGAAGACCGGGACCACCAGGAAGGTGATCCAGGGCGCCAGCCCGTGCTCCAGCTGGTGGAGCGGCGAATCCGCCGCCTCCGATCGGCCGGGGCTGACCCGGATCGGGATCGTGAAGGCCAGCAGCACGCCGGCCACCGTGGCGTGGATCCCGGAGCGCAGCACCAGCACCCACAGCGCCAGGCCGAGCAGCAGGTAGACGGACAGCCGGGTCACGCCCGCCCGGTTGAGGCCGTAGAGGCTGGCGAGCACGAGGGCCGCCAGCCCCAGCATCCCGGCATCGAGGCCGGAGCCGTAGAACAGCGCGATCACCACCACGGCGCCGAGATCGTCGACGATGGCCACGGCGCTCAGGAAGATTTTCAGGGAAACCGGCACCCGCTTGCCGAGCAGCGCCAGCACGCCAAGCGCGAAGGCGATGTCGGTCGCCGCCGGGATCGCCCAGCCGTGCAGGGTCCCGGCGCCGAGATTGGCCGCCGCGTAGACCAGGGCCGGCATCGCCATGCCGCCGAACGCCGCGATGCCGGGCAGCACCCGGTCCGGCCAGGTGCGCAGCCGCCCGTCGAGCGCCTCGCGCTTGATCTCCAGCCCGACCAGCAGGAAGAACCCGGCCATCAGGCCGTCGTTGATCCAGTGCTGCACGCTCATCGGCCCGAGCGCGGCGTGGAGCGCGTGCGCGTAAGTCTCGGCGAACGGCCCGTTGGCCACGACCAGCGCCAGCGCCGCGGCGGCCATCAGGATCAGCCCGCCCGCCGCCTCGCTCGCCAGCATCGCGCGGATGGCCGAGAGCGGGCGCCGGCCCCGAGCCTGCGGAGCGCGGCCGGGGGGCGGGGGCGGCTTCATGGGGTGCAGGCTTGGCGTGGTTCGGGGGCGGGGGCAAGGGGCGGTGAGCCATCTGTCCGCGTATCCAACGTTGGGCTATCCTGCTGCCATTCGAGAGTCGGAGGTGCAGACATGGCTGTGCCGAAAATCACATCCGCCCAACGGACGCGGACGCCGCGGCCAGCCGCACGGATCCAGGCCGCCGTGCTGGAGGAGGCACGGCGCGCCGGGCTGCTCGACGGCGACACGTCCGAGCATGTCAGCTTCCGTGCGCCGCCTGCTCTGGTGGAGGCCGCCAAGCGCGAGGCGGGCATCACGTCGACGACCGAACTCGGCATGGTCGCCCTGGCGCTCCTCGCGCAGTCCGATCCGGTCGCGGATTTCCTCGGCCGCACAGCGGGACGGCTCGGACCGGACCACGATCTCGATACCGGCTCGCGTTGAGCGTGGATCTGCGCGGCACGCTTCGGCGGCGTAAGCCGGACAAGCGAAGTGCCCGCCTCGTCCCGCGGCCGCGCCCCGAACGGGCAGATGATTGGACGGCCATCGACGAAGCGGCGCCCCTGGCCCTCGTCCTCGACACTTGCGTCTATATCCACAGCGCGGCCGGCCGACTGCCTGAGGCCCTGCAGCGCTGCATCGAGCGCGCCTTGCTGTTCCACTGCGCGGTCGCCCTCGCAGAACTGGCGGTCGGGGTCGCCGCCGCCGACCCGCGCGGACCGAACTGGGCGGCGTTGCGCGATCACTATGCCGAACTCTTCGCCCGGATGCCGGACACGCGCTTGCTGACGCCCGACGCGCAGATCTTTGCGGATGCCGGTCTCGTCGCCGGAACCCTGGCGCGCCTCCAGGGCTATCAGAGCCACCAGCGTGCAGCCTGTCTCGCCGACGCGCTGATCTTCCTCACCGCTGCCCGTGCCGGCATTCCGGTCCTGACCGCCAATCGGGAGGATTTCGATCTCATCCAGCAACTGGCGCCGGAGGGGCGGTTCCTCGCCTACGAGCGCGACTGAGTCTTCACGACACCTTTCCCAAAACCGCGCGGATCAACCCCAGCCCGTCCGGGCTCGACCAGGCGGCCGGGCCCTTCATCACGCCGATCGTGCAGCCCTGCGCGTCGATCAGCAGCGTGGTCGGCAGGCCGGGGGATTGGGTGTCGCGCTGGATCGCGGGCAGCACGCGGCCGCCCGGATCGGCGTAGAAGGCGAGGGCGTGGATGCCGGCCTGCTTCAGCCAGTCCGGCGGCTTGTCGAGATTGCGGGTGTCGACGTTGATCGCCACGACGGCGAAATCCGGGCCGCCGAGTTCCGCCTGGAGGCGGTCGAGCGCCGGCATCTCGGCCTTGCAGGGGGCGCACCAGGTCGCCCAGAGATTGACCAGCAGCAGCCGGCCCTTGAGGTCGGACAGCCCGGTCTCTGCGCCGTTCGGACCCTTGAACCGGATCTCGGGCGCGGGCCGCGCCGGCTTCACGGCCTGCATGCCCGCGACCTCGCCCTTGGCGGCCGCATCGACCCGGGCGAGGGCCGACGCGGCGCCCGCGCAGGGCTGGGACGCCGCGCCCGTGTTGCCGGGCAGGAGACCGCTCCCGTATAGGGCGGTCCCGAGGACGGCGAGCGCGGCGAGGCCCGCGCCGGCCATCAGAGTGGTGCGGCCGGGCATCAGGCTTGCCTGCCGAGACGTTCAGGGCGCGGAAGGATCGACATGAGCAACCGGATGTGGGGCGGCCGCTTTGCCAGCGGCCCGGCGGAGATCATGGAGGAGATCAACGCCTCCATCGGATTCGACAAGCGCCTCGCGCCCCAGGATATCCGCGGCTCGCTGGCGCATGTGGCGATGCTCGGCGCAGCCGGCATCCTTCCGGCAGACGATGTGGCCGCGATCGAGGCCGGGCTCAAGTCCGTGCGCGACGAGATCGAGGCTGGGCGCTTCGTGTTCAAGCGCGAGCTCGAGGACATCCACATGTCGGTGGAGAGCCGGCTCACCGAGATCGTCGGCCCGGCGGCCGGGCGCTTGCACACGGCGCGCTCGCGCAACGACCAGGTCGCCACCGACATGAAGCTGTGGGTGCGCGACACCCTCGATTCCCTCGACCAGCAGGCCGCCGACCTGCAACGGGCCTTGGCCGAGACCGCGCTCAAGCATGCCGGCACGGTGATGCCGGGCTTCACCCACCTTCAGTCGGCCCAGCCGGTCACCTTCGGCCACCATTGCCTGGCCTATGTCGAGATGCTGGCCCGGGACCGCGGCCGGTTCCGCGACGCAAGGGCGCGGCTCAACGAATGCCCGCTCGGCGCCGCGGCGCTCGCCGGCACCTCCTTCCCGATCGACCGGCACGCCACTGCGGCGGCGCTCGGCTTCGACCGGCCGACCGCGAACTCCCTGGATTCGGTGGCCGACCGCGATTTCGCCCTGGAATCGCTCGCCGCCGCCTCGATCTGCGCGGTGCATCTCTCCCGCTTCGCCGAGGAACTGGTGGTCTGGACCTCGGCGCAGTTCAACTTCGTCAAGCTGTCGGACGGCTACACCACCGGCTCGTCGATCATGCCGCAGAAGCGCAACCCCGACGCGGCCGAGCTGGTGCGGGCCAAGTCCGGCCGGATCATCGGCGCGCTCACCGGCCTTCTGGTGGTGATGAAGGGGCTGCCGCTCGCCTATTCCAAGGACATGCAGGAGGACAAGGAGGGCACGTTCGACGCCCTCCAGGCCCTGTCCCTGTGCCTGGCGGCCATGACCGGCATGGTGAAGGACCTGGAGCCCAACGCCGCGGTGCTCAGCCAAGCCGCCGGCTCCGGCTACGCCACCGCCACGGACCTCGCCGACTGGCTGGTGCGCGAGCTCGGCCTGCCGTTCCGCCAGGCCCACCACGTCACCGGCCGGCTGGTCGGCGCGGCCTCGGCCAAGGGCGTCGGGCTGGAGGCGCTGTCGCTCGCCGAGATGCAGGAAGCCGAGCCGCGCATCACCGATGCGGTCTACGCCGTGCTCGGGGTCGCGAACTCGGTGGCCAGCCGCACCAGCTACGGCGGCACCGCGCCGGACAACGTCCGGACGCAGGCGCAGGGCTGGATCGAGCGGCTCGGCTGAGTGCTCAATCGCAGTGGAAAGTCCTGGTTTCAAAAGGTCTTCGACCTTTTGCGGGTCCAGGGCGGAGCCACGGCTCCTCGGAGGCTCCTCCGCCCAACCCCACGGGCGCATCGTCCCGAAAGGTGGCCGCCGGCTTTCGGAGGGATGCTCCAAACGATTGCGAGCCCTTTGGCAACAGGGTTCAAGACCGCGCGCCGGCCGAATCTCGGTGAGGCCGCCTCAGGTCGCGGTCTTGAGATCGACCTTGGTATCCGTTGAACGCAGCGAGGCCTGAAATTTCAGGTGCGCCTGCGACGGCCGGCTATCGATCACTGTTTTGGCTTGCTCGTCACGGTTCAGTTTGGCTTCGACGACCTTGTTCTCGGTCGCCCGCCGGCTGGTCTTGTCGACGCCGTCGGGCTTATCCGCGCGGCTCGCACTGGACGCGCGATGCGCGGAGGAATGGGCCGTCGTCGCATTGATCTTGTCCACGGTAAAATATCCTGCGGTTTCCTACGATCTCGATTGTGCATCGTCCAGAAAGTCGGAAGCCGCCTTTCGGGACGATGCTCCAAGTCCTTGATGCGACGCGCTCGCCAGCACCGAACCGGTACCCGCTTCGGCGGCAAACGCTCTGGCGCCGCCGAACCGATCCGCCTTCGCTACGCCCTCCAGGCTCGGACGCGGCTTGGCGCGTTCGGCCGGGCGACCAGCGTGGTGAGGCCGGTCTGGAGGGCCGATCTGGTCTCGATCACCGGACTGGTGGCGTCCGGCAGGACCGGCTGGCCGTACAGGACCCGCTCCATCGCCCGCTTCGACGCCGCGGCCTCCTCGAGCAGCTTGCGCGCGTCGGCCTCGAAGGTGTCGTCGCCCTCACCGCCCGCTCCGTGACGGAGAAGGGAGCCGGGATAAGCCTCGTCCTCCGGCAAGGATCGGGGCTGCTCGGCGTCATCGGCGGTCGGATGCGGTGACGCCGTGCTCGGATCACCTGCCGCCGCACGGCTCTGTGCTGCCGCCGTGTCCGGATCGTCCGCGGGCGCGCTCGAGGTGGCTTGCGGTGTCTCCGAGGTGATCGTCTCCTGTCCGGAGGCCGTATCACCCACATCGATCGCCGCCGCGGCATCGGCGAGGCTGGCCGCCGTGAAGCCCGACTCACCGCCTGCGGCGGCATAGTCCCGGGCAATATCGGCGATCTCCCGGGCCACCTTGGCCAGGTCCTGGGCGATGAGGGCCGCCGCCTTCCTGTCACCGGAGACCACGGCCGCGAGGGCTTCGGCCTTGAGCCGCCGGAGTTTCCGCTCGGCTTCCTGAAGAGCGAAGGCTGCGACGTCCCGCTGGCTGGTCCGCGCCGAGGCCAGGGTGGTCAGCACGCTGCTGATCTGGGACAGCTTGGCGTAGCCCAACCGTTCCGAAGCGGCGAGGGGTGAAGCGTCATCCGGCTCGGGACCGCGACCGGCCCCGTGTACGGTCTCGTTCGAATCGGCCGACCCGTGCGGGGGCGCCGATTGGTGCGCCTGGCCGGCAGGCCGCTGAGGCCCCTCGATCGCCGCCACCCGGTTCACAGATCCAACCATGGCCATCCTGCCGCGCGGAGCTGTCGTGCGCCGGCGGAATCAGACGAGGCCGGCAAGAAATACGTAGGCTGTGCTTGGGTTTTTTGCAAATTCAACTCTGGATTATGGGTATAACCTTAGAAATCGACGGCCGGTCTTACGGAAAGATGCTTGGTCGTGTGAGCATTCGGCGGGAGCCGCATCCGGCGCAACGCCCTCTGATGATCCGAAAACTTGGATGGCTGGCCACGCAGCCTTCCCGTCTCGCCCGGCCACTCTAGCCAAAGCGGCCGAGACTTGGCAGACATCATTCATGACCTTGTCGATTCACCGCGCGAGCGCTGCGATCCGCAGCCGAATTAACGGCCCGGCCTGATCCGTCAGGCCGGGTCTGCCCGCCCGTGAACGTCTTGGCGCCCAATGCGCCCTCCCCAAGGTCGAACACCATGCCTGCTCATGACACGACGCTGCATCTCGTATGCGGCAAGATCGCTGCCGGAAAATCGACGCTGACCGCCAGCCTCGGCGCCCATCCCGGCACCATCGTGGCGGCGGAGGATCGCTGGCTCGCCCGGCTCTATCCCGGCGAGCAGGCCGACCTGGCCGATTACGTGCGCCATTCGACCCGCCTGCGGAGCGTGATGGGCCCGCATGTGGTGGAGTTGCTCCGGGCCGGGCTCTCGGTCGTGCTGGATTTCCCCGCCAATACTCGCGCCAGTCGGGCGTGGATGCGCACCCTGTTCGAGGAAGCGGGCGTCGCGCATCGGCTCCATTATCTCGACGTTGCCGATGAGGTGTGCAGGGCGCGTCTGCGGGCAAGGAATGCTTCGGGCACGCATGATTTCACGGTGACGGACGCGCAGTTCGAGCTGTTTGCCCAATACTTCGTGGCGCCGACCGAGGAGGAGGGGTTCACCGTGATCCTGCATCGCCCGTCCGAGAGCTCCTGAAAGCCATCCTCGAAAGATCGGGACTCAGGGGCGTGCGAAATCCGTGACTGCTCAGAACGATAATCAGGTCGGCCATTCGTCACGCGGCCAATTCCGAGCCGTGTGGATGACGCGCAGGATCACAACGCTCTCCCGACTCTTGGTCCGCCGCATCGCGTACGCGACGATGTAGGGCAGCCGAATGAGAGACTTCTCATAAATGCCGGTTACTCGACCCGGTCGACCCGTCGCCGTCTCGCCGAGAGCCTCGGCCGCCTCCTGAATACGAATTGCGACTTGTCGCGCAACGGCCGGATGATCCCGCGCGACGAAGCGGATTTGTTCTTTCAGGTCGTCCAGCGCTGCTCGAGACCAGATGACCGGCCGCCTCACATGCGACCATCGCGATCGGCTTCCGCTGCATCGATGACAGCGAAGATTTCGGCCATCGCGTCGTCATGGGATACGACGTGACCGCGTTCGGCATCGGCTATCCCACGCTTGATGCCTTCGATGATCTGAAGTTCGCGCTCGACATACGCAGACACGGCCTCAGCAGCGAGAAACGACTGACTGCGTCGGGTATCAGCGGCGATCTGTTCGAGCTTCGCCTTGATCTCGGGCGAAACCCGGATCGTCATCGTGGTGCTCGCCGGCATCGTGAGACTCAGGTGTTGAGTTGCGTACATCGTAACAGGGCAAGGGAGCGTTACAAGGCAGAGCCCCGCGTCGACCCGAGACCGCTGCTCTCGCCGTTCGGCAGGCACAGTTACCTACACTCGCCCACAGCCCCGGTACGAATTTGTGCAGCGCAACCATCCGGAGGGCCGCGCGTTCACCGTCTGGCTAAGTCTGGTCTGATAGAAGCTCGGCCGTGTGGATCGGAGCTCGCATGATGCCTGTCGAGAGTTGGCTGAAGCCGGATGAGGTGCCCGAACTCGCGGCACGGGCCACGGCCATGATCGATGCCGCCCTGACGGGCTCGGGCCTGACCCGGGAGACCTATTGGTCGGCCGTCCGCAAGGGCTACAACACCCCCTACAATGACCCGCCGCGCAAGCGCGCGCTGCCGGCTCTGCCGAACGCGGTCGCGCCAGCCGCAGCCGATTCCGTGTCCGTCCCCGCGGCGGTGATCGCGGCGCTGGCCACCGAGGTGCGGGCGGTCTGAACCGTTCCGCGCCGCGCTCTTGCAACCCTCTTGGCCGCCATCGAGCTTGGCTGCCATCTTGCCGACTTTTTGCGCGGGCTTCACTGATCCCGATCCCCGGTTCGGCCCCAGATGGGGCCGCCCGTCGTCAGGAAGTGAAGATGGTCCGCGTCCCCCGCCTGCTCCCGGTCGGAGCCCTCGCCCTGCTCGCATCCGGTCTCGTCACGGGCCTCGTCGGGGCCATGGTCGGCGGAGCGGTCCTGTCGGCGACGGTCGCCCAGGCGCAGGAGGCGGAGGCGGACGGTTTTTCGGATGCCGCCCCGGCCAAGCGCGGACGCCGGCCGCGCCGGGAGCGGGCACCGCGGCCCGAGAAGAAGGCGGCGACACCTCCGGGCATGCAGCAGGCCACCCCGGTGGCGATCTTCGGCGACTGGAACGTGTTCGTGAACGGCGATGGCCGTGCCAAGCTCTGCTACGCCATCGCCCAGCCGCAGGCGCGCTCGCCCAAGACCCTGAAGCGGGACACCGCCTACCTGTTCGTGAGCGTGCGCAAGGGTGAGAACGTCCAGAACGAGGTGGCGGTGATGCTGGGCTTCCCGTCGAAGCCCGCCGCCTCCCAGATCAAGCCGGGCTCGGCGGCGGCGCCGACCGATCCGAGCCTCAATCTCGGCGCCGGCCGCTACGGCCTGGTCGTGAAGGACGGCAATGCCTGGCTGCAGAACCCGGCCGAGGAGGCCCGGGTGGTCTCCGAGATGAGCGCGCGCAACCCGAAGCTGGTGATCAAGACCACCTCGCTGCGCGGCAACCCGACGAGCGACGAATACGCGCTCGCCGGGTTCGCGGAGGCGATGAAGCGCACCCGGGACGAGTGCGCCAAGTAGACGAGTGCGCCAAGTAGAAGTCGGTTCGGAGGAGCCTACTCAGGCCCGGCGGCGTCGGAATTCGACGACCTGCCTCTGACCGGAGGCCGAGCGGGCGCGGGCCGCGATCCGATCGCGGGCGGCGCGGGCCGCCTGCTCGGCGTTGCGGAACACGGTTCCGTCGAGGCCGTCGAAATCCCGCGCGGACGAGAAGAACCGCACGCCGCGCCCCTCGGGCACGGCGATGCCGGCGGTGACCTCGCCGATCTCGATCACCCGGGGCGGCTCCGTCCGATCCGCGGCAGGTTCGGCGCGCGCAACGTGGTCGGGTGGCAGGGTGTCGGCGAACCGGTCGGGGTGGTCTGTCGGCGGAAGCGCGACGTCGAGACTGTGCATGGACGGAATCCTGCCTTGGCCGGCGCCAGGGCCGTGCCGGAATGCGGGAAAGAGTTGGTGCGGCTCAGATCTCGCCGATCTCGTCGATCGTGCGGGTCTCTAGGCTTGGGATGTGACGAACGCACGATCGCAGGCCGCCGGACTGTTCGGAGGCGCGGCGGACTGCCTCGGCGGGCCGATGCTCGGTCCGGTCAGGCTTTCGAGCGCATCCCCGGTTTCGACGCGAAGCCCGCGTCGAGACCAGCTTGGCATCGACAGCACTTCCGATGGGCCGGGGCGCCCTGCGCGAGGCGGAGCGGGTGGCGAGAGGAGCCGGTTCGGATCGACATCCCATGTCCTCCAGACTGAAGGACCGCGCGGCGCGGGCGCCGTCGCAGTGCTTGAGCGTTTGATGCCGCGGCGCAAGCTACGCGTCTCAAATCACCGCGGCCGAGGAGAGGGGACCAGGACATCCACCCCTTTCGACGACGATCAAGATGGGCCCGGACCGCCGGCCCGTCAACGGAACCGGCTTCCGATTTTCGGGCCCGGCTTGGCAGGAAGCGGGTCCCGTCGGGCCGCCCGGGAGACGCGATGGTCTCAGGCGCCGGCGATCACCGCGGCGAGGTCATTGAAATTCGAGAAGACCCGGTCGGCGCCGGCACGCGTGAGGTCGGCCCCCGCGAGGTCGTGGCCCCAATGGCCGCCACCGGTGAAGCCGGCGACCCGCATGCCGGCGCTCCGGGCGGCGGTGACCCCGGGCACGCTGTCCTCGATCACCAGGCAGGCTTCCGGCGCCGCGCCCATACGCTCGGCCGCGAACAGGAACAGGTCGGGGAACGGCTTGCCCCGGGCGACCTGCGCCGAGGAAAAAACCCGCTCGCCGAACAACGGCAGCAGCCCGGTCAGGCTCAGGGAATGGCGCAGGCGCACCGGGTCGCTGCTCGACGCGACGCAGGCCGGCAGGCCGAGCGCCGCCACCGCTTCCGCGACCCCGCGCATCGCGCGCAGCTCGGCGTCGAACAGAGCGAGCGTCTCGGCCTTGACCGCGTCCACGAAGCCCGGAGGGGCGGTGACGCCGTAATCGTGCGCGACGTGCTCCATGATCGACACCATCGATGTGCCGGTGAAGCGCGCCCGCACGGTGTCGAACTCGATGGCCACGCCGATCCGGTTGAGGCCGGCCGTCAGGCAGGCGAGGCTGAGGGGCTCGCTGTCGACGAGGACGCCGTCGCAATCGAAGATCACCAGGCCGAGCTTCCGGGCGTGCGCGTCCAAGATCGCCTGTCCTCGACGACCCCGTGCCGCCGGGCGTCCCTGTGGCATGGGCTTCCCGGAGACGGCAACCGCGCGCTTGCCGCAGCTCGCCCCGTGCGACCGCCGCCGACTCCATGCGTGCCATGGCTTGCACCGGGCGGCTCGGCCCCATACTCCCGGGGCGGGCGCCTCCCGGGGCGCCAGGTATGGCTCAGAAGATCCCGCGATGTTCCGCTTCCTGGCCCGCGTCCTGGGCTTCCTGCTGATGGCCGGCGGCTTCGTCGCGCTGGTCTATGACGGTGCCCGCTCGATCGCCAATAACGGCCTGCGGGTGACGCCGCTCTCGGATCTGCTCGCCACCCTGTTCAAGGACAAGGCCGGCAGTCTCCAGGGCAGTCTCGAAGGGGCGGCGCCCTGGCTCTGGCACCTGCTCGGCCTGCCGCTGACCCTCGCCCCGGCCTCGCTGATCGGCCTGGGGCTCGGCGCGGTCCTGCTCTGGCTCGGGCAGCCGGGCCGCGAGCCGATCGGGTTCCTGACGAAGCCCTGACGAGGCACGCGAACCGTGATTGCGCATCCTCCCGAAAGCCGGCAGGCCCCGTTCGGGAGGATGCGCTCGAGTCTCGACCCATTCGGCTTCGCGCTGCCGAGGATCGCTCGCGCCCCGACCGTGCCGGAGAGCGGCACCGACGCGCGCTTGCATGCAGACATTCGCCGTTGTCGCGGATGCGGTCAGTCTATCAAAGGGTCGCCTGCAAAGAACGCGACCATGACATCAATCAGCGCCTGGAGCCGCCGGCTCGGCAAGCGCCCGGAGGCGTGAACGATCCAGATCTCCCCCGGATCGCGATGCCGTTCCCCAAGCGCGATGCGATGCTCATCGGCGCCGAGGTCCGGTCCCTCATATTAGTCTCAGCCTATACATTGTCGCGCTGGACAACAAAGTTGTTATTGACGCAAATATTACGCTCTAGTGCGCTTAGATACAGTAATAAAATTCGATCTTATGGCGACATGCGGCAATAAGATAACATAAAAATTTCTGATGAAAATTTGATAACGTTGATTCCTGTAAGCTTCATGACACCGTGGATACTTCCATCGTCGATCTACACAATCAGCCGCTGCGATGCCATAGGCTCGGCGTTGACTCGATCGCCTCAGGGGCCGGATCGAGGGCACCCATCTTTCTCGCCGCTCAGTCGGAGAACCCTAATGTCAGACTTCGGTGCTAACCGGCGCGATCTGCTCCTCGCGCCCCTGCTCGCGGCTGCCGCGACCGCCTTCGGGACTGGTTCCGCGCGCGCCGCCGGTGTCGATCCGACTCAGACCATCGTTAAGCTGCCAGACCAGATCCCCTGGCAGCCGCTTTACAACTTCCCGCCGGGAATGGCCGAGCAAGCGCCGATGTTCGGGAAGATCGGGGAGCCTGGGCAGTACTTCGTCCTCATCCGGTGGCACCCCGGTTACATGAGTGCGCCGCATTGGTATGAAACCGATCGCCTCTGTGTCGTTCTGTCCGGAACCTGGTATGTCGCGAGCGGAGCGGATTTCGCTCCAGAATCTACAGTGCCGGTTCCGGCGGGATCTTACGTCCACCGGGTCGCGAAGACGCCGCACTATGACGGCGTTAAGGCCGGCATCAAGGAACCTGCGATCATTGCGATCAGCGGTCTGGGTCCGATCCGTTATCATCTCACGGACGAGAGCAAGCCTGGCTGGCGCGAAGTCTGAGGGCCCTGCGGAGATTTGATACGTCTCCGGAGAAGTCTCGGAGGGGCGCTGCGTTCGGTAAACACCGGCATGGCGCCCTCCAAGGCTCTATTGACGATATTGAGACGGCATTCGCCTGCTTCAGCGCCGTAAAACCCGTGCGAACATCTCAAAAAATCGATATGTACAGTCGGATTGACGTGCGTTTTTCGTAAAAGACATTTTCTATCAAAAATTTGGAGCTATTCACGCGGGAATGTAAAATTTTATATATGGCCTGGTTTTATATTTTATTTCCTGTCGCACTATGGTCGAAAAACTAGGTCCTTGTTGGATAGCGTGCCATGTCCCTAAATCGTTTGATCTCGATATCGATCTTTACACTGGCATTTCTTGCTTGTTGTCTTGGATCAATCATGGCGATCGACCAGTTTTCAACGATGTCGGCAGTCAAAATGACTTCGTTGCGGCTCGAAGTCTTGAAGGCGTTGTCGAACATTCCCGCGACGCTTAATCCTGAGCGTGGCATGTTCACTCTGCTCATCGGCACGCGGCCGGCCGGCGATAAGCCGCAAGACAACACGCTGACGGCGATGCGCAAAGCCACCGATACGGCGATGGCTGCTGCGCAGGCTTCGGCCGGCGTCTTGGCGGCAGACCCAGCGGTGGCCCCCCTCGCTGAGCAGACGGCAAAGATCGTGAACCTATGGGGAGAGACCCGCGCCACCGGCGACGATCGGATCCTCCGGGTGCCGCCGGAGGCGCGCGGCGATGCTATCAAGATCGCTACCGAGCGGAGTGCCGAGATTAACCGGATCGTGCTGGCGGCGATGCTCGACCAGACCCGGCAACTCGCCGCCATCGACGGCAACGCCTTCCGGTACGCTGATTTCGCGAGCCTCGTGCTGGACCTGCGGGATGCCGGAGGCCGCGAGGCCGGCCTGCTGCTGAATTTCATTGCCAGTGGTAAGCCGGCTTCCGACGCCGAGCGCCGGACGATCATCAAGCTTCAGGGCCAAGTCATCGAGGTCTGGAACAGGCTTGCCCCGCTCCTCGAGCAAGCATCGACCCCGCAGAAACTCAAGGACGCGGTTCTCGCTGTTAAGGCGATTTATATCGACGAGTTCGGGGCTCTCAACCAAAAGGTGCTGGAGGGTTCGATCAGCGGGCAATATCCCCTCGCCGGAGAGGCTTATCGCGAGAAAACCGTACCGACCTGGATCAAGGTCATTGCCCTGCGCGACGCCGCCTTCGCCGAGGCCGACAATTCGATCCAGGCGAAACTTTCCGACGCGACGCAGCGTCTCTATCTCGCGATTTCCATCATCGCCGGCTCGCTGGCAATCAGCATCGGGATCTCGGTTCTGGTCTACCGCCGCGTGTCGCGGCCGATCCGTCAGATGACCGACAGTATGTCGCGCATCGCAGGCGGTAATGTCGACGAAGCAATTCCCGGTGTCGGCCGAACTGACGAGATTGGCGGCATGGCGGCCGCGGTTGAAGTCTTCAAAACGGGCCTCAAACGCAACCGTGAGCTTGAGGTCGAGAACGAGCGCAGTCGCGCCGAGGCCGAACGGCAACGCAAGGATGTGCTCAATGATTTAAGCCGCGAGTTCGAGGCAAGTATCGGCCGCATCGTCGAAACCGTCGCGGGGTCGGCCCACGCACTCAAGGCTGGAGCCGGCGACATGAACGCGGTTGTAACCGATTCGACGACCCGCTCGACCGCCGTCGCGGCCGCCGCCGAGCAGGCATCCGCCAATGTCACCGTCGTGGCGAGCGCAGCGGAGGAACTTGGTTCGTCCGTGGAAGAGATCGGCCGCCAAGTGCTCGACGCGCAGGCCATGTCGCGCGCCGCCGTCGACGAAGCGAACGCAACGGCCGCGATCGTGCAGGATCTGTTGCAGAGCGCCAGTCGGATTAGCGAGGTGGTCGGGCTCATTTCCAGCATCGCCGGACAAACGAATCTTCTCGCGCTGAACGCCACCATTGAGGCGGCGCGAGCGGGCGAAGCGGGCCGCGGCTTCGCCGTGGTCGCTACGGAGGTCAAGGAACTGGCCACCCAGACCGCCAACGCGACGGCCGATATCTCGGCGCAGATCGATGCCATTCAAACATCGACCACGAAGGCCGTCGGTGCGATCCAGTCGATCGCCAGCACGATCGGTGGCATGAACGACATGACGTCGGACATCACCAGATCGGTCAATCAGCAGAGTGCCGCAACAAATGATATCGTCCGCAATATCGCGGAAGCTTCGGCCGGCACGAACGAAGTCACTGTGAACATTTCCGCTGTGGCGCAATCCCTCCAGCAGTCGGAGGCGGCTACGCAGAATGTGTTGATGTCCTCCTCGCAGCTGGCAACCGAGGCGAATGAGCTTTCACAACAGGTGGCACACTTTCTCGGTCAGGTCCGTGCAGCGTGAGTCCCTGGGACTGGGCGTGTGGCAAACGCGGAGCTTATAGACGACGGATGGACGCAGCAGTCTCTCGGAGCCGTAGTTGAGCGTGCCTTGTTCAGCAGGCACAAACAACGAGGCTGAGCGCGATGTGCGCATGAGGAAGCCGCGCCAGAAGATCTCCGGCGCCTCTCAAGCCCGCGAATTACCCGGCGTGAGCCGTCCGGTGGCGACCTGGATCGCCGCCTGATTTTTTAAGGATTGCCGGCCGGACGCGGCACCGGCGCCGCGGGGGCGGTGACGGCGCCCTCTTCGGGCTGCGGGGTGCTCCTCGGGCTGCGCAGGACGATGAGCACCCCGCCCACGACCGAGAGCGCGAGGGCGGTGACGAGGATGAGGAAAAGCCAGCGGGGCATCCGCTGGCCCTAGCACGGCGCGCCCGGTTCGGCGAACGCTCAGCGCGGGACGAACACCCCCGGTACGACCTTCCCGGTCCGGCCGAACAGCTCGTCCGCTCGGGTGCAGCTGGCCGGCACATCCTTCTCGTAGACGGCGAGGTAGGATCGGGCCTGCAGCAGCAGGGGTTTTCGCTCGAGGTCGGCCGGATCGACGCCCATCGCCTGGACCACGCTCTTGAAGCGGTCGCCGTCGGTCCGCAGCGTTTGGCAATGGACGTTCACGAAACCGGCGAGGCCGGCGAGCTTGGCCGCCTTGAGGGCGTTGGCCGGCGGCTCCGCCGGCGTCTGGCCCAGGGCCGGGGCCGCGATGGCGGCCAGGACGAGCGTCGTCGGCAACAGGCTGCGGATTCGCATGCGGGGATACTCCATCGGGCTACGGCCCCTTGAGCACCGCCCGGCAGGCGGATGGCAGGGCCGCCAGGGTCATGGCAGGCTTGGGCTTCGGCGGCACCTTGGGCGGCTTCGGGTGCAGCACCGCGTCGGAGAACCAGTAACTCAGGTCGTCGCAGCCATCCGAGGCGGCGGGCGCCCCCTGGGGCTGGCAATCCTCCTGGCCGGCCGGGCAGGCGAGCCGGATATGGTAATGGTAGTTGTGCCCGTACATCGGGCGCACCTTCGACATCCAGCTCCGGCCCGAAGCCTCCCGGCACAGGGCCTTCTTGATCGCCGCGTTGACGAAGATGCGCTCCACCTCCGGCTGCTCGGCGGTGAGCTTGATCAATTGCAGATGGGTCGGCGTCCAGACCTTCGGGTCGATGTCGAGGCGGTCCGGGCGGACCATGTCGGTGGCCGAGGTCTCCTCGCGCTCCGCCCGGCTCATGCGTTGGTCGGGCATCGGGGTCAGCCAGATATCGGCGTCGATGCCGATCTGGTGCGAGGCGTGGCCGGTGATCATCGGGCCGCCGCGGGGCTGGGCCATGTCGCCGACGAGCAGCCCCGGCCAGCCGACCCGGACGGCCTTCTGCGACAGGCGCTCGACGAAATCGATCAGATAGGGCGTGCCCCACATCCGGTTGCGGGACGGGCGCATGACCTGCCAGTTCGGCCCGTCCATCGGCAGCGCCTCGCCCCCGGCGAAGCAGCCCTTGGCGTAGAACCCGTAGATATGGGCCGGCCCGGACGAGGCGCGGGTGACCCGGCCGAACAGGGCCTTGGCCGGGGTCGAGGGCGCGTCCGGGTGCTCCAGCGGCGGCAGCGGCTTCGGGTCGACGCTGCCGCGGTCCTGGGCATGCGCGCCCGCGACGGACAGAAGCAGGGCGGCGAGCGCGACGCCTGGCTTGAGACGTGTGGCCGTGAACGGGATCTGCATGCGGGGAGCTGTTCGTCCGTCTGAGGGGGCAGGCGCAGGCCCGGACCGGAACGTCGCGCACGGCCCGGGCGTTTTTCAGGCAGCGGATCCTAACGCACCGAAACGCACACACGATCCGGGAGGCGAGCATGGCGGCCAATCCACCCCCCGCGGCGCGGCAGCCGCGCAGCCTGATCGCCAGCGATCGGGTCATCGGCACGGATGTCCGCCGGCCGGACGGCGGCAAGGTCGGCCGGATCGAGCGGCTGATGCTCGACAAGGTCTCCGGCCGGGTCGCCTACGCGGTGATGAGTTTCGGCGGCTTCCTGGGGCTCGGCGAGGATTTCTACACGCTGCCCTGGTCGGTGCTGCGCTTCGAGCCGGGGCAGGACGCCTACGTGCTCGACCTCACCGAGGACCAGCTGCGTGCCGCCCCGGCCCGCACCCCCGAGGGCACCGACCCGGCCGAGGACGGTGCCTGGGAGGAGCAGATCCATCGCTACTACGACGCCGCGCCCTATTGGGGGATCTGACCCGGCGTCGGCTCTTCAGCCTTCCGAGGGGCCGCACCAGCCGGGGAGGTAGCCGGCATCCTTGGACTTGGCGAGCGCCATCGCCTTCTCCAGCGCGTCGGAAAAGTCGTTCTCGACGCGCTTCTCCTTGATGTTGCGGCGTAAGAAATCCGCCCAGAGGAACTCGCTGAACGGGGTCGTGTCCTTGGCGAAGCCGCCGGCCCGGCGCAGCTCGCCCGCGAGGCTGCGGTACGGGTCGTCGGCGAGGTCGGCGATCGCCTTCGGGACGTCCTTGAAATCCCGGCGCACGCCCTCGGCGTCATAGGGATAGACCCAGGATTTGTGGTCGCAGACCGTCCAGAACGCATCCTTCTCCAGGTGATGCAGGTCGGCCACCACCGTGACCAGCACGCTCTCGACGCCCTCTTCCTGAAGCGCCCGGGAGAGGTGGTGATGATCGATCACGTAGTGGCGCTTCTTCGGCCCGAGCACGGTCGGGATCATGTGCGCCCCGAGGAACGCCTTCTTCTTCTCGCCGTCGTACTGCCGCCAGCGGCGACGCTTCTCGGCGACCTCCCGGTAGCCCACCGTCATCTGCGTCGGGCGCAGTTCGGCGATCGGGATCGGCTTGAGAAGCGGTTCGCGGTTGGCCATTCGGTCGAGTCTCCTGCGTGGTTCTGTCACGCCCTTCTCATATCGGGTCGCAGACGGGAAGGCTGGAGCCGCTCACGATTCGCGGATCGGCCCGGCGCGCACCGCGTCCAGCACGAACACCCGGATCGCCGAGGACAGGTTCTGGCCGCCGCGCCCGGCATCGATCGCGCCGATCAGAGCCTGGACCGACTGGCCGCGCGCCTCCGCGACCTCACGGAGGGCCGCCCAGAACGGATCTTCCAGGGACACGCTGGTGCGATGGCCCGCGATCACCACCGAGCGCTTGCTGACGCCAGCGCTCATGATGCGCGCGTCATGATGGGGACGAATCGGAATCCGGCTCGCCGCGTTCGAGCCGATGGCCCTCGTGGCGGTCGATCTCCAGGGCCTTGCGCCGCTGCTGCAGGGTCTTGGCCTTCTTCGGACGCCCGAAGGCGATCCGGTTCTCCTCGGCCTTGGCATCCTCGGCCGCGCGGGCCTTGGCCTTGCGGACCTGGCGCAGGTTGATGATCTCGGCCACGGATCGCCTCCCGATTGCGTCAGCCGGCGCAGGACAAACCGCGCCGGCCAGTCCCAAAGAGATTAATCGGCGCTGGGGGCCAGCATCGTCTCCGGCCGGACCACGCGCTCGAACTCCGCCTCGGTGACGTAGCCCAGGCGCAGGGCCTCCTCCTTGAGGGTGGTGCCGTTCTTGTGCGCCGTCTTGGCGATCTCGGCGGCCTTGTCGTAGCCGATCGAGGGGGCGAGCGCGGTCACCAGCATGAGCGAGCGGCTCATCAGGTCGGCGATCTTGTCCTCGTTGGCCTTGATGCCGACCACGCAATTGTCGGTGAAGCTCACCGCGGCGTCGGCGAGCAGCCGGATCGATTGCAGCACCGCGTTGGCGATCACCGGCTTGAACACGTTCAGCTCGAAATTGCCCTGCGAGCCGGCGAAGCTCACCGTGGTCGCGTTGCCGACCACCTGGCAGCACACCATGGTCAGCGCCTCGCACTGGGTCGGGTTGACCTTGCCAGGCATGATCGAGGAGCCGGGCTCGTTCTCGGGCAGCGACAGCTCGCCGAGGCCCGAGCGCGGGCCGGAGCCGAGCAGGCGGATATCCTGGGCGATCTTGAACAGGCCGGCGGCGAGCGCCGAGAGCGCGCCCTGGGTGAACACCAGCGCGTCGTGGGTCGCGAGCGCCTCGAACTTGTTGTCGGCGCTGGTGAATTGCAGACCGGTCAGCGCCGCGACCTGGGCGGCGAATTTTTGGGCGAAGTCGGGGTGCGCGTTGAGGCCGGTGCCGACTGCGGTGCCGCCCTGGGCGAGCGCCAGCACGCCGGGCAGCGTCGCGGCGACGCGCGAGCCGCCGAGCGCCACCTGGGCGGCGTAGCCGGAGAATTCCTGGCCGAGCGAGACCGGGGTCGCGTCCTGCAGGTGGGTGCGGCCGATCTTGACGATCGATTCGAACGCCTTGGCCTTGGCGTCGAGCGCCGTGTGCAGGTGGGTGAGCGCCGGCATCAGGCGGCCGCTGATCTCCCGGGCGACCGCGATGTGCATGGCGGTGGGGAAGGTGTCGTTCGAGGACTGGCCGCGATTGACGTGGTCGTTCGGGTGGATCGGCGTCTTGCCGCCGCGCTTCCCGCCCAGAGCCTCGTTGGCGAGGCTGGCGATCACCTCGTTGGCGTTCATGTTGGACTGGGTGCCCGAGCCGGTCTGCCAGACCACCAGCGGGAACTCGTCGTCGTACTTCCCGGCCACGACCTCGGCGGCGGCCGCCGCGATGGCGGCGGCGAGCTTGGGCTCAAGCGCGCCGAGATCCTTGTTCACCAGGGCGGCGGCCTGCTTCACCAGACCCAGCGCGTGGACCAGGGGCGCCGGCATGCGCTCGGTGCCGATCTTGAAGTTCTGGATCGAGCGCTGGGTCTGCGCCCCCCAGTACCGGTGGGCCGGGACCTCGATCGGCCCGAAGGTGTCGGACTCGGTGCGGGTGGCGGTTCCGGTCTCGGTGGGCGACATCGTGGCCTCTACGTTTGGTGCAGTGCGGTGCCTACTTAAATGAGGCGCGGATGAATCGCGATGCCGGTTTTTCCCGGCGCCGGACAAGAGCGGGGCTCTGTTCCCGCCGGATAAGGAGCCGATGAGCGCGACGATCGACCTGACCGAGCCCGCTACCCGGTTCCGCCCGCCGGTGCCGCGCCCGCTGCGCGAGCCGCTGGGCCTGTTCGACTTCCTCCGGGCCGCCCGCAAGAACCCGATCACCACCTGGATGGACGTGCACTTCAAGGAGCCGGTCGTGGCCGCCGAGGGCGCGATGGGCCGGATCACCGTGGTCAGCGACCCAGGCCTGATTCGCTATCTCCTGGTCGAGAACGTCGAGGGCTACCGCAAGGACGACCTGCAGCGCCGGGTGCTGGCGCCGGGTTTGGGCAACGGCCTGCTCAGCGCCGAGGGCGATGAGTGGCGGCTCCAGCGCCGGACGCTGGCGCCGATCTTCAACGCCCGCACGGTCCAGGGCTTTTCCGATGCGATGAACGCGGCCGGCGCCAAGCTGGGGCGCCGCCTCGCCCGCCGGGGCGGCAAGAAGGTCGACGTCGCCCTGGAGATGACCCGCGTCACCCTCGACGTGCTGGAGCGGACGATTTTTACGCAGGGGCTGCCGGGCGATCCCGACGCGCTGGGCCGCGCGATCACCCGGTTCCTTGAGGCGGTGGGGCCGATCGACCCCCTCGACGTGTTCGGGGTGCCCGATTTCGTGCCGCGCATCGGCCGCCTGCGGGCGCGGCCGGCCGGCCGGTTCTTCGCCGAGGTGGTCGACGAGCTCATCGCCCGGCGCAAGGCGGCGATGGCGCGGGGCGAGGCGCCCCGCGATCTGCTGACCCTGCTGCTCGCCGCGCAGGATCCGGAAACCGGCAACGGGCTCTCGGACCTCGCCGTGAAAGCCAACATCGTCACCTTCATCGCGGCCGGCCACGAGACCACGGCCAATTCGCTGACCTGGGCACTCTACTGCCTGTCGCAGGATCCCGCCGCGCAGGCGCGGATCGAGGCCGAGGTCGACGCGGCTGGCGACGGGGATTTCGCCGTCGAGCAGCTGCCTTACACGCGGGCGGTGATCGAGGAGGCGATGCGCCTGTTCCCGCCGGTGCCGTTCCTCAGCCGGCAGGCGACGCGGGACGACCGGCTCGGCCGGATCAAGATCCCGCGCGGCTCGCTGGTGATGGTGGCCCCCTGGGTGCTCCACCGCCACCAGACGCTGTGGGAGGATCCAGAGGCGTTCATGCCGGAACGCTTTTTGCCCGAAAACCGGGACGCGATCCCGCGCTTCGCCTACCTGCCGTTCGGCGCCGGGCCCCGGGTCTGCATCGGCCAGAGCTTTTCGATCCAGGAAGCGGTGATCGTGCTGGCCCACGTGGTCCGGGCGGTGCGCTTCCGGCTGCCGGAGGATCACCCACCGGTCAGCCCGCTCCACCGGGTGACGCTCCGGCCGGAGCACGGCTTGCGGATGGAGGCGGAGCTGCGGGCTTGAGCGGGTTGACGCGGTCCCTGCCGGTTCGCACCTTGTGGACCGGGTGGAGGGAGATTCCCTGATGTCCGATACCGCAGCGCCCGCTTCGCTGGACTACGCCGAGCAGGTCGCCCGCGTCCTGCGGTCCAACGCCGAGACGGAAAAGTTCGTCGCCGAGCAACGCAAGCTGATCGCGGAGCAGTCGAAACTTCAGGCCGAGACCTTGAAGATCGGTTGGGATCGCCTGCTCGCCCCGCTCTCCATCGGATTTGCCGGCATGGCCGCCGCGGCCGCGTTCTTCGGCGCGGGCGCCGCCTTCGTCAAACTGCTCGGCCCGTGACGACCGCTGTGTGAGGCGATGGGCTACAGGGATCGTCAAGGTGCTGGTGAGCGCCGCCACCTGGCTCGAAACACATGCTTGGGCTCATAAAGCCACGCCGACGACGGACTGGCGCAAGCGCGTCGCAAAATCAAAGTGATCTTCGGGACGGCGCTTTAATCACCCCGGCGCGCTTCAAGGCGGCGCGTGTTGCGGTCGTAGATGCGCGCGGCCACGAAGAGGCCCCCGAGGCCGAGCGCCGACATGGCAACGGCGATCATCAGGATCTGAAGGGCATAGCTCTGGGGCATCCAGCTACTCCTCAGCGCGCAGAAACACCCGAAGCGCAATCTGTCCGATCAGATGTAGGATGACGGACGCGAGCAGGAAAGCCCAGCCGTTGTTGGTGAACACATCCGCGGGATGCTGAACCAGCGGACTGATGAACGCCGTTCCGAGCGTGAGGATCGCCGTCGCGTTGAAGAAGGTCGCGGCCAGTTTCACGCCTTCGTTGAAGCGTTTCGCGCGATGCTTGCGCTCCGCCGCCGACAGGATCGGCTGCGCGACAGTCTCGTCCACCAATGAACCCCCGGGCCACCGATTCGGCCCGGTGAGTTCAGCTCTTCTTCCGGAACGCGTCCAGGCTCACGACTTCGGCGCTGCTCTCCTCGCCGTCCTTCTTGGCGGCGGGGCGGGGGGCCTTCTCGTCCGGCTTGGCGCCGGGCTGCTTGTCACCCTGGGCGGCGGGGGCCGGCAACACCTTCGGGGCGGCCGGGCCGATCGTGGCGAGCCCGGAGCTTTTGGGCCGGACCTCGCTCGGCTCGGATCCGGCTCCGCGCGGGCCGGTCTTGGCCGGGGCGGCGTTGGCCTCCTCGGGCACCTCGCCGGCCTCGGTGAGGTCGAACTTCAGGCCGAACTGCACGGAGGGGTCGAAGAAGCCCGACAGGGCGTCGAACGGCACCAGCAGCCGCTCCGGCACGCCCGAGAAGGACAGGCCGACCTCGAAGGTGTGCTCGTGGACGCTGAGGTCCCAGAACTGGTGCTGCAGGACGATGGTCATGTCCTGCGGGTACTTCTCGCGCAGGGCCTGCGACATCCGCACGCCCGGCGCCTCCGTCCGGAACGAGACGTAGAAGTGATGGTCGCCCATCAGCCCGTCCCGGGCGGCGTCGGTCAGCACCTTGCGGACGACGCCGCGGAGGGCGTCCTGCACCAGGAGATCGTAGCGAATCAGGTCGTCTGCCATCTGCGGTCGCGCTCTCGCCCGGTCTGTGCCCAGCGCCCTGCCGCGGATGGCCGGACCGAGGAAGTGAGTGAAGGCTTCCGGTGCCGGGCGCCTTCATGCCCCGCCTGCGCGATGCGAACCGCTAGGACTTGAGACCGATCTTGGAGACCGCTTACGCGGCCGCCGCCACCGGAGCAAAGTTGTCGTTGGCAACTGTTGCAAAGGCCCGAGAACGGCGGAACCATGCCGAGCGAAAGATCTACCTTTACGCCTTCGTCGATCCTAGCTTCGCCCCCGCCTGAGACCAGTCCAGTTCCGTCGGCCTTGCGGCCATCGGTCCTGGGCTCAGGTGGAGGCGCCGGGTACCGCCCCCGGGTCCGATAGGTTTATTCCGAAGACCGTTTATCGCCATAGCCGGCCTCGCGACCGGCTCCCAAGATATAGAGGGGATCGGTCCGGTTTTGAAGCCCGATCGTGTCGCGCCACTGTCTCAGGGCGAACCTCTTGACCAGCCTGTTGCCGGAAATGCGCAGTCGCGCGGTTCCGCACCCGACGGGTTGAGCCGGCTCGACCGGATCTGGGGGGCGACCTGGCGCCTCGGCGCGCTCGTCGCCCTGGTGCTGGTCTATCTGGGCGCCGCGAGCCTGCTGTCCCTCGCCAGCGTCCGCGTCGGTTTCGACCTATGGGCCGGGATCGACCCGTTCCTGCCGCCGGAGCGGCGGCCGTTCCTGGGCGCCGTCGAACTCGCCCACCGCGCCTTCGCGGTCGACGCCCTGCGCCAGGTCTACCTCGCCGCCCTGGTGCTCGGCGGGGCGTGGTGGCGCGACCGGGCCGGCTGGCGCCGGCGCCTGGCCCTCGATCGCGAGCGCCCGAACGGGATCCGGCCGGTCGCGCTGCTGGCGCTCCTCCTGGTCTGGCCGGTGCTGCACATCGCCTGGGTCACCGGCACGGCCGAGTTGTTCGGCGCGAGCTTCGGCCGGCGGGTGACGCTGTCGCCGTTCATGAGCCAGAATGCGGTCGTGGCCTGGCTGCTCTACCTCGCCGTACTGGCCCCCGTGGCCGAGGAACTGCTGCTGCGCGGCGAGGCCTTCGCCCGCGCCCGGGAGGCTTTGGGTCCGGTCGGCGCCGTATTGGTCACGGCCGTGATCTTCGCCGCCGCCCACGTCTCGTCCTGGGGGCTCGCCCGGCCGGTCTCGCTGCTGCCCCTGGCTTTGGTGCTCGGCTGGCTGCGCTGGCGCACCGGCCGGCTCTGGCCCGGCATCGCGCTGCACGGCTGGTCGAACCTCGCGCTCGTGACCTACGTGCTCTGGCCGACCTGAGCGCGGGACGACGCTCAGGCCCCTTCGTCACTGGGGATGATGGTGGATAGGCGGGCCGCGCGCTTGCCGGCGACACCGCACACGCGCAGGAATACAGAATGGACGCCTATCACACCCTGTTGCGGCGCATCCTCGACGAGGGCGTGGCCAAGGACGACCGGACCGGGACCGGGACGCTCTCGGTGTTCGGCCACCAGATGCGCTTCGATCTCGCCGCGGGCTTCCCGCTGGTCACCACGAAGCGGCTGCACCTGCGCTCGATCATCCACGAACTGCTCTGGTTCCTGGCGGGCGACACCAACGTCGCCGCCCTGCGGGCCCACGGCGTGACGATCTGGGACGAGTGGGCGGACGAGCACGGCGATCTCGGCCCGGTCTACGGCAAGCAATGGCGCTCCTGGGCCAAGCCCGACGGCGGCAGCGTCGACCAGATCGCCTGGCTGCTCGGCGAGATCCGGCGCAATCCCGATTCCCGCCGCCTGATCGTCTCGGCCTGGAACCCAGCAGACCTCGACCGGATGGCGTTGGCCCCCTGCCACTGTCTGTTCCAGTTCTACGTGAGCGAGGGCCGGCTCTCCTGCCAGCTCTACCAGCGCTCGGCCGACGTCTTCCTGGGCGTGCCGTTCAACATCGCCAGCTACGCGCTCCTGACCCACATGATCGCCCAGGTGACCGGGCTCGGGGTCGGCGACTTCGTGCACACGTTCGGCGACGCGCATCTCTACCGCAACCACCTGGACCAGACCCGGACCCTTCTGGACCGGGCGCCGCGCCCGCTGCCGCGGCTCGCGCTCAACCCGGAGGTCCGCGACCTCTTCGCTTTCCGGTACGAGGACATCGCCATCGCGGGCTACGACCCGCACCCCGCCATCTCGGCCCCGGTGGCGGTATGAGCCCCGCCATCGCGCTGGTCGCGGCGGTCGCCCGCAACGGCGTGATCGGCCGCGACAACGGGCTCGCCTGGCACCTGTCCAGCGACCTGAAACGATTCAAGGCTCTCACCATGGGCAAGCCGATGCTGATGGGCCGGCGGACCTGGGCCTCGATCGGCCGGCCGCTGCCGGGCCGCCGCACCCTGGTGCTCACCCGCGATCCGGATTTCCGGGCCGAGGGCACCGAGGTCGTCCACGACTGGGATGCCGCCGTCGCGGCGGCGGCCGCACCGGAGCTGATGGTGGTGGGCGGGGCCGAGATCTACGCCCTGGCCCTGCCGCATGCCGACCGGCTCCACTTCACCGAAGTGGAGGCCGAGCCGGAGGGGGACGTGCGCTTCCCTGCCTTCGATCGCGCCGCGTTCCGGGAGACGGCCCGCGAGGTGCACCCGGCCGGCCCGCGCGACGAGCACGCCTTCGCGTTCGTCGATTGGGCGCGCATCCGCTGAGGCGCGCCGCCGCGGTTGTGTTCCGGCCTGTGCGTGCCCACCTGCCAGCCTTGACAGCATGGGGCGCACACCCGCAGGTGCCTGTCGGGCGTGCGTTCTCATGGGGCTCCGGACCTCGCGAGAACAGACGCCCGCGCAGGCGTTTAGCCGCCAAACCAACCCGCCAGCCGCGCGAGCGGGCCGGCGGGCGGGATGAGGCGGGCGAGCGTGGCCGTTCAGGCAGGGAGACGCAGCCCGGAGAGCACGTTCAGCGTGCGGACCGGGCGCGGGCAGGCAGGAGACGACGGCTAGGATGCTTTGGAGCAATCAGAGCGGCGGTGGCGGCGGCGGCCCATGGGGTCGGCCCGGCGGCAACGGCGGCGGCCCATGGGGTAATGGCGGCGGCGGCAAGACCCCGCCCAACCTTGAGGACCTGCTCCGGCGCGGGCAGGACCGCCTGCGCGGCCTGATCCCGGGCGGCGGCAACACCGGCGGCGGCTATGGCGGCGGCGGCCCGAGCAGCAGCATCGGCGGCGGACGCAGCGCCGCGGTGATCGCGGCGCTGGCGGTCGCGGTCTGGCTCGCCACCGGCTTCTACACCGTCTACCCGCGCCAGGTCGGCATCGAGACGATCTTCGGCCGCTACGTCGGCACCAAGGGCGAGGGCCTGCGCTACAACTTCCCCTATCCGATCGGCGGCGTGGTCAAGCCGGATGTCGGCTCGCAGAACTCCATCCAGATCGGCTTCCGCGCCGGCCCCGGCGGACAGGGCCGCAACCGCGACGTGCCGGACGAGAGCCTGATCCTCACCGGCGACGAGAACATCGTCGATCTCGACTTCGAGGTGCAGTGGCGGATCAACCCGCTCAAGGCCTCCGACTTCGTGTTCAACCTCCAGAACCCCGAGGGCACCATCAAGGCGATCTCCGAGAGCGCGATGCGCGAGGTGATCGGCCGCCGCAACATCCAGGCGATCCTGACCAACGAGCAGTCGAGCATCGCCCAGGAGGTCAAGGAGATGGTCCAGAAGGCGCTGGACGAGTACGGCGCCGGCGTGCGCATCGAGGTGGTGCAGCTCGTCTCGGTGAACCCGCCGCCGGAAGTCCGGCCGGCCTTCATCGACGTGAACGCCGCCCAGCAGGATGCCGACACGGCGCAGAACGAGGCCAAGACCTACGCCAGCCGTGAGGTGCCGCAGGCGAGGGGCCGGGCGTCGCAAATCTTCCAGCAGGCCGAGGCCTACCGGACGAAGGCGACGGCCGACGCCACCGGCCAGGCCGCCCGCTTCAGCGAGGTCTACGCCTCCTACAAGGCCGCCCCGGCCATCAGCCGCGAGCGGCTCTTCCTGGAGACGATGGAGAAGGTCCTGGGCTCCGTGAACAAGGTGATCATCGACCAGAACGGCGTGCAGCCCGGCTCGGGCACCGCCGCCGGGGTCCTGCCGGTGCTGCCACTCACCGAGTTCGGCGCCCGCGCCCAGTCCCCGGCCGCGACGGGAGCCGCCCGATGAAACAGGCTCTCCGCACCGGCCTGATCGCCGTCGCCGCGATCGTCGCGATCGGGCTCTACGCCTCGATCTTCACCGTCGGCCAGATGCAGCAGGCGCTGGTCCTGCAGTTCGGCCGCGTCCGCGCGGTGCTCAACGCCACCGGCGAGGAGAAGCCCGGCCTCTACTTCAAGGTGCCGTTCGTCGAGAACGTCGTGATCTTCGACAAGCGCGTGCTCGACCTCGACCTGCCGGTGCAGACGGTGCTGACCGCCGACCGGCAGAACCTAGAGGTGGACGCCTTCGCGCGCTACCGCATCCTCGATCCGCTGCGCTTCTACCAGGCGGTGGGCAATATCGGGCTCGCCAACCAGCGGCTCGCCAGCTTCACCAATTCCGGCCTGCGCAACGTGCTCGCCCGCTCGACCCGCGACGCCATCGTCAAGACCGAGCGCGGCCAGCTGATGCACCAGATCCAGGAGGACGTGAACCGGCAGGCCAAGGCGCTGGGCATCGAGATCGTCGACCTGCGCATGACCCGGGTCGATCTCCCGGCTCAGAACTCGGCCGCCGTCTACAAGCGGATGAAGACCGAGCGCGAGCGCGAGGCCGCCGACATCCGCGCCAACGGCGACCAGAGCGCCGCCACGATCCGCGCCAAGGCCGACCGCGAGGTCACGGTGATCCTCGCCGAGGCGACCCAGAAGTCGGAGCAGCTGCGCGGCCAGGGCGACGCCGACAAGAACCGGATCCTCGCCGAGGCGTTCGGCAAGGACCCGGATTTCTTCAGCTTCTACCGCTCGATGCAGGCCTACGAGACCGGGCTGAAGGGCTCCGACACGCGGCTGGTGATCAGCCCCAGCTCGGACTTCTTCCGCTACTTCAGCGACCCGCAGGGCCGGGCGACGGCCTCGCCGCCGCGCACGCCCCGCGCGCCGACGGACCCGACCGCCTCCACCGGCGCGACGCGCTGACCGATGGCGCCCCGGCGCCAGTGGACTACGATGCATGACCATCCGCGGGCGGCCGATTTCGGTCGGCGGCCCGCGCAGCCGCAAACGCGTTCTTGAAGAGGTCGACCATGCACCCCGTCGCGAGCGCCCCCCGGGCGTCCTTCGGCCGCGCCCCGGCGCAGTCCCGTTCCCGCGCCCGCGCGTTCATGGCCGCGATCCTGGTCGGCGCCTCGTTCGCGACCGCGTCGCTGCCGGTCCCGGCCTTCGCCAAGGGCCCGGCTTCGCTCGCCGACCTCACCGATCAGGTCACCGACGCGGTGGTCAACATCTCCGCCTCCACCACGGTCGAGGCCCGCAGCAGCCGCGCCGGGCCGCAGCTGCCCCCGGGCACGCCGTTCGAGGACCTGTTCGAGGAGTTCTTCAACCGCCGCGGCGGCGGTGGCGGCGGTGGCGGCAAGGGCGGGGAGCGCGGCGACAACGACGGGCCGCGCCAGCAGCGCAAGTCGAACTCGCTCGGCTCCGGCTTCATCATCGACGCCTCCGGGATCGTGGTGACCAACAACCACGTCATCGGCGACGCCAACGACATCCAGGTGATCCTGCACGACGGCACCAAGCTGAAGGCCGAGATCATCGGCAAGGATTCGAAGATCGATCTGGCCGTGCTGCGGGTGAAGCCCGCCGCCGACCATCCGCTAAAGGCGGTGCCGTTCGGGAACTCCGAGAACATGCGCCCGGGCGACTGGGTGATCGCCATCGGCAACCCGTTCGGGCTCGGCGGCTCGGTCTCTGCCGGCATCGTCTCGGCGCGCGGCCGGAACATCGAGTCCGGCCCCTACGACAACTACATCCAAACCGACGCGGCCATCAACAAGGGCAATTCCGGTGGCCCGCTGTTCAACATGGACGGCGAGGTGATCGGCATCAACACGGCGATCCTGTCGCCTACCGGCGGCTCGGTGGGCATCGGCTTCGCGGTGCCGTCGGATACCGCCAAGCCCGTGATCGACCAGCTGCGCGACTTCGGCGAGGTCCGCCGCGGCTGGCTCGGCGTGCGCATCCAGAACGTCGACGACGCCACCGCGGAGGCGCTCAACCTCAAGGGCGGCGCCCGCGGCGCTCTGGTGGCCGGCGTCGACGAGAAGGGCCCGGCCAAGACCGCCGGGATCGAGGTCGGCGACGTGATCCTGAAGTTCAACGGCGCCCCCGTGAAGGCGTCCGGCGACCTGCCGCGCATCGTCGCCTCGACCCCGGTGGGTCAGAAGGTCGACGTGGTGGTGATGCGCAAGGGCGAGGAGGTGACGAAGCCGGTGACCCTCGGCCGACTCGAGGACACCGACAAGCCGCAGCTCGCCAACCTGCGCCAGCCCGAGCCCGAGAGTGCGACCCGCCAGGCGCTGGGCCTCAACCTCTCCGGCATCACCGACGAGCTGCGCAAGAGGTACTCCATCAAGGACACCGTGAAGGGCGTGGTCGTCACCCGGGTCGATCCGAACTCGACCGCCGCCGACAAGCGGATCCAGCCCGGCGAGGTGATCGTCGAGGTCGGTCAGGAGGCGGTGAACTCCCCCGCCGACGTGACCAAGCGGGTCGAGGCCCTCAAGAAGGACGGGCGCAAGTCGGTCCTGCTGCTGGTGGCGAGCGCAACCGGCGACGTGCGCTTCGTGGCGATCGGCCTCGACTGAGCCGGTCCCCGCACCGAGAGGTAGAGGGCCGTCGCTCCGGAAGGATGCGGCGGCCTTCGCGTTTTTGGGACAGGGCTGGGCGCCTCCTGGGAGAGCCGGCTACGCGGCAAATCTTGCGCTGGGTCCCGGGTCGCATTCCTCTGGCGCTGCATGCGCCCGGGAAAGGGTTTGGCGTTTCATTCTGCCCCACCCCCCTTTCCTGGACAGGTGGAGCGAAGCGGAACCTGATCCGGGACCCAGCACGGGACGCGCCGCGAAGCGGCTCGACAGGAGCTGGGGGAGGCCGCATTGACGCGGCGGCTGGGTGCAGCACACTGGAGCCGCGAGTCGATCCGGCTCGGGCTCTCTCGAACCCCATGACGGCCGTCGCCTTCGACACCCTGAAATTCGCCCGCGCCCTGCGCGAAAAGGCGAAGCTGTCGCCCGAGCAGGCCGAAGGGTTTGCCGACGCGCTGGTCGATGTCCTCGACGGAAACCTCGCCACCAAGGGCGACATCCGCGACGTGCAGGCCGACATCTAGGTCGTTCGCGGCGATATCGAAGCCCTGAAGATCCAGACCCGCGCCGATATTGAGAAGCTGCGGCTCACGGCCAGGACGCGCATCGAAACCCAAAGCCCCTTGACCAGGGTCGGCATTGAGCGGGTCAGGACAACCGGCACCTCCGCCGACATAGACGTCCGGTACTGGATCGTCGGCGCAATCGGCCTTCAGACCCTCGTCTACATGTACGCGCTGACGGTCTTCGCCAAGGCCCTTCGCTGACGCCTCACGCCACGAACTCTGCCGCCGCGTAGCCCTGCAGGTACAGGAGCGCGGTCAGGTCGCCGTGCTCGATCCGGACCCGGGCGGCGGCCGCGACCGCGGGCTTGGCCCGGAAGGCGACGCCGAGGCCGGCCTCTTCCAGCATGTCGAGGTCGTTGGCGCCGTCGCCGACCGCCAGGGTCTCGGCGGAGCCGAGCCCGAGGCCGTCGCGCAGCTCGATCAGCGTCGCACGCTTCTCGGCCTTGCCGACGATCGGATCCGCCACCGTGCCGGTGAGCCGCCCGTCCGCGACGCCGAGCACGTTGGCCCGGTGCTCGTTGAACCCGATCATCCCGGCGATCGGGCCGGTGAACAGGGTGAAGCCCCCTGAGACCAGGCAGGTTTGGGCGCCGTGCGCCCGCATCGTCCGCACCAGGGTCGGGCCGCCCGGGGTGAGGCTGAGCTGATCGGCGATCAGCCCGTCCACTGCCGTGACGGGAATATCCTTGAGCAGCGCCACGCGCTCGCGGAGCGCCGGCTCGAACGCGATCTCGCCGCGCATCGCCCGCTCGGTGATCGCCGCGACATGGTCTTTGAGCCCGAGCGTCCCGGCGAGCTCGTCGATGCATTCCTGCTCGATCATGGTCGAATCCATGTCGGCCAGGAACAGGCGCTTGCGCCGATGCGCATCGGCCGGCAGCACGGCGAGGTCGATCGCCTCGCCGGCGAGCGCGGTCCGCAGCCGCTCCGTGAGGGCGCTCGCGTCACTGGGATCGCCGGGCACCAGCACCTCGGCGGCGACCGCCCCGTGCAGGGTCCGCGGCTGGTGCTCCGTCCGAAGCACCGCGCGCGCCTCGGCCAGCACCGCGTCGGTGATGGACGGCCGAGCCGGGTTTGCTATCAGGACCGCGACCAGCATCGTGGAGTTTCGCCTTGCCAGACCGGGAGGAGACCGGGGGGCGCCCGGCGGCGATCCTCATCGCAGGGCCCACCGCCTCGGGCAAGTCGGCGCTGGCCGCCCGGCTGGCGCTGCGCCACGGCGGCGTCGTGATCAACACCGATTCGATGCAGGTCTATCGCGACCTGCACCGCCTCACCGCCCGGCCCGAGCCCGACGAGGAGGCGCGGGTGCCCCATCGCCTCTACGGCCATGTCGACGGGGCCGTGAACTATTCCGTGGGGCAGTTCTCCCGGGACGCCACCGCCCTGCTGGCGGCGCTCGACGGCCGGCTGCCGATCTTCGTCGGCGGCACCGGCCTATATTTCCGGGCCTTGGAGCAGGGGTTTTCGGAATTGCCGCCGGTCCCCGACGTGATCCGCGCACAGGTGCGGGACGAGGCCGAGGGCCGCCCGACCGAGGCGCTGCACGCCGACCTCGCCCGGCACGATCCCGAGGGCGCCGCCCGCCTGCGCCCGAGCGACCGCATGCGGGTCATGCGCGCCCTGGAGATGTTTTTGGCCACTGGCCGGCCGATCGCGAGTTTTTACGGCGACCCCGTGCCCGGACCCCTGGCCGGCCAAAACCTCCAAAAGATCTTCCTGGCGCCCGACCGCACGGTGCTGCGCGCCCGCATCGACACCCGCTTCCGCACGATGATCGCCGACGGCGCCCTGGACGAGGTTTTTCGCCTGCGCGCGCGCAACCTCGATCCGATGCTGCCGGTGATGCGCGCCCACGGCGTGCCGGGCCTGATTGCCCATCTCGACGGGACGCTTTCGCTGGAAGAGGCGATCACCCGCGGCCAGGCCGATACGAGGGCCTACGCCAAGCGCCAGTTCACCTGGTTCCGCCACCAGATGGGGACGGATTGGCGCTGGCTCGATCCGGACGCGGCGGACGGGTTGTGAGGGCCAGGGCTTAGCGGGCCGCATGCGCTTCTCCCTCCCCCGCAGAGGCTACCGGCTTCACACTTTTCTCCCCGACGCCAAGGTTCTGAAAGAAAGGCGCGTTGCCCCTCCCCCTTGCGGGGAGGGGTCAGGGGTGGGGGTGGTCCAGAAGGCACCGCTGCGCTCGATCCTGCACCACCCCCACCTCCAACTCCTCCCCGCAAGGGGGAGGAGAGCGCGTCTCGGCCAGGGTTGTGTGGATCCGGTAGCCCGCAGAAGGGGGAGGGCAGGCGTACCATCTCCGGACTGTCCATCCCGTCGGGCTGCGGATGTTCCGAACCCCGAACTGTGCACCCGCTGACCCGTGTGGAGACGGCGCGGACGCACACATTCCGTGGCCTCCCCCTTGACAATGTTCCTATTTTGTGCTCATTAGCCGTCACCTGTCCTCCGGTGCCGCGGGGGTGACTTCTCGGCGCTCCTCTGGGGTCCGTGCGGTGGCTGACCGGCGGGTTCGGAGAGCAGGGCGGTGCCCGCGCCGGTGGCTCTCAGCCTCCATCGCCCCGGGCGGCGTGCCGATGCGGGGCGTGTCTCGGTGACGGGCGTGAGATCGGACGGCAGTTTGCCCGGCCGGGTCGGGAACTCCGCCTACGGCGACCCCTGTCCGGGGGTGACCCAGGTCAACCTCCATATC
>NZ_JAKSYL010000119.1 GCF_022829515.1 Methylobacterium sp. J-048 | reverse complement strand
CAGCCGGGTTGCGAAGCCGTAATCGATCGCCACGCCGCCAAACATGAGCATCGGTACGCTCAGAAAAGCGAACAGGATCGCGACGTTGCCACCGCGGTGGCGCGTGAAAGCGCTAAGGAGAGCACCACGTTGCATCAGGGGCAAGCTTCGTAGACACGGCGGATTGAATGTGATGCATGCGCGTCATGCTGAATAATGGCACGATGTCTGGGGAGGATTAATGTGCGGTTAACTATCAAGTATGCTGAGGTGCATTCATAAGTTGTATATTATTTTAGGAATAGTGTTAGTTGTGCTCTTCAGCTGCAGAGGCGTCTTTGATCCTACAGGAACCCGCTCCCCGAGCGCCCCTTGAAGGCGTTGGCCCGTCGGATGTAGCTGCCCACGGTCCGCGGGTCACGGTGACCTGACTGGTCCATGATCCGGGCGAGATCGGCGGGTCGTACCTTCGCCTCAGATCGCATTCACGATGCCCGCCCGAAGTGCCAAGCCAGGCGGACACTCATGCGCCCCACCCTCGCGCTCATAGCCGCCTTAACCGCTCTCACCTGCCTTCCTGCCGTAGGAACCGCACAGGGCCGGCTGGAGCCTGATGAAGGGAAAGCCTCTGGCGTATCATCCCTAGGTGAAGAGGCAGCTGACGACGTCGATCCAGAGGTGCTGGCACGCTGCCGCCGACAAACCGCGGATCAGAAGCTGAAGGGTTCTGCTCGGAAGGCCTTCATGGGCACCTGTGTCACGCCCGAAGATTGATGCTGGGTGGACCAGCTGTTTGACGTAACGCTGGCACTGATGCAGCGTGGTTTTTTGCTACGCTGCTATCAACCTACTGAAATAGTTTTGTGCGTTCGTTGCGATGTAGGTCGCTACACCCCTAGGAACCGAGCGCTACTTTCGCTTGGCCGTGCATGTAGATAGCGCCCTGTCGTCGCTACGGAGGCGTGCCCTAGCGTGGCCTGCACGAGGTGGATCGGCGCCCCGCGGTCGAGGCTGTGTGAGGCGTGCGCGTGCCGCAGCCAGTGCGCCGAGACCTCTGGCCCGAGACCGGCGCGCGCCGCGGCCGCCTTCACAACCCGGTGGACCGCGCTCGGGTCGAGCGCCCCGCCCTTCCGCGACAAAAACACTGGGGCATCAGCCGGCGCCTCAACGCGCAGCGCCGCCAGCACCTTCCACGTCGCCGCCGACAACAGCACCACCCGGGTTTTGCCGCCCTTGCCGAACACCGTCGCCTGCCCGGCCTCATCCCGGACCGCGAGATCCCGCCAGCGCAGGCCGCAGACCTCGGAGATGCGTAGGCCGCCGCCGTAGAGCACGGTTAGCAGGACGCGGTTTCGCAGGACCGGCTCCTGCCGGATCATCAGCAGCGCGTCGGCCTCCGACATGATCCTCTCGGCCAGGGTGTTCTTGATCGGCGGCACCTTCACGGCCGCGCCGATGTTGAACCGTAGGAACCCGACCTCCTGGGCGAACGTGAAAAGCGACTTCAGCGCCGAGGCCGCGAGTGCCACCGTGGCCGACGAGCCCGGCAGACCGGCGAGGTAGTCCTGCAGCTCACCCATCCGCACCGAGCCGAGCGGCTTGCCGACATGGGTCAGGAAGCGCCGCGCCGCGCGCTCGTAGTTCCGGCGGGTGTTCGGGCTCGACGACCGAGCCAGCCACAGCCGCACCATCTGTGCGTCGTCGTCTGCCTGCGCCGGCAGCAGCGTCTCGACGGGTTCTACGACCGCGGGGAGCGTAGACATCTGCTCAGCCCCAATCCTGGCTGTCGAGCGTGCACTCACCGTGTAGGTGGTTCGCGATCGCCGTCATTGCGTCGTTGAGCGTGGGATGCGTCCGCTGAATGCTTATCAGACCGCCCGCAGCCGGCGTGATCTTGAAAACCTCTTCCTGATCCTGATCAATCGCACCGAGCGGGCGATCGAGCCGATCGTTCAGGCGCCACGACGTGCCTTTTGACCCGGTCGGCGTGACGACGACATCCATGTCGGCCTCCAACGCAAGATAACATAACTTGTATTGCGTTCGAGACGATGCCACACCAACAGCACCGCAGCAAGCCACGCCGCTATGGTGCTAGCACACTACATCGATGCACTCGAACGATTGCACGGTGCTGCTGCGATGATTCAGCAGCGAGTCAGCGGTTAACGAGTGTTTCACGCTGCGCCCGCACCGTGACGGCGAGACACGGGAGCACGGACGTTGCGAGTTGTGGCCTTCACCAGCCGAAAGGGCGGCAGCGGCAAGAGCACCTTGTGCGCCCACCTGTCCGTCTACGCCGATGCCCCAAAGGCGCCGGCCCTCCTGATTGACACCGATCCGCAGGGCAGTCTCGCCCTCTGGCACGAGCTGCGCCAGGCCGAGACGCCGGTCCTGGTGAAGTGTGAGGCCAGTGATCTGCCCGATACCATCGAGGCGGCACGCAAGGATGGGATCGGCTGGTGCTTCGTCGACACCCCACCGCACAACACAGCTGACATCGCCGCTGCCATGCGCATGGCCGACCTTGCCGTGATCCCGTTCCGGCCGGCCGTTTTCGACATCGCCGCGGTGGCGGCCACGCTGGAAATGGCTCGTGCGATCGGCAAGCCGGTGCTGCCGGTCATCAACTCGGCCCCGCCCCGGCGAGGCGTCCAGCCGGCGCACGTTGTGACCGAGGCTCGTGAAGCGCTGTTCGCCATGAGCGCGACACCCTGGGCCGGGCAGATCACAACCCGGGCCGCATTCGCGCATGCGCTCGCCAGCGGGCAGGCTGTCGGCGAGTTCGAGCCGGGCAGCGCTGCGGCCAGCGAGGTTTCGGAGCTGTGGCAGGAGACCCGCCGCGCGCTCGGCATCAAGGGATCGAAGAAGTGAGCAAGAAGCCCTCGTTCGCCAACCTCGGCGCCCGCTTGGCTCCGAAAGTCGTCGAAGCGGCAGCCGCCGTGCCGCTGGCTGTGATGGAGGAGGCGGCCCGGGCCGAGACGGCCGCGGAGAAGCCCCCACGCGGGAAGCGCCAGCCGGACGGCCGCCGCGGGATCCTGGTCCGCGCGAGACCCGAGGCGTGGAAGGCCCTCAAGATGGTCGCCCTCGACCGCGAGGTGACGCTGCAGGACGTGATGACCGAGGCCATCAACGACGTGCTTGCCAAGCAGGATAAACCGCCGGTGGCGTGATCGCGCAGGTACGACGGAGGGGGGCGATGCGCTTAACGGGTCGTGTTGTGGTCGCGGCCGTGGTGATGGCGTCGAGCTCCGCTGGAGCAATCATGCCCCTCCCGTCCTGTTCGGCGGCTTTCGTGAAGCGGTGGGTCGAACATGATCGCCGTGTTGAGATCCCGACGCCTCCGCGCCCCTGTGTCATGCAGGCCGAGACAGGCACCTACATCTGCGATCAGAACGGCTGCTCTCGTAGGCATTGAGGCCGGCAGCTTCGTGCTTCGATACTAAGCCATCGCTGTACTCCCGTGTGTAACTACGGTGCTAGCAACATAGCTTGCTGCTTCGATGCCGCACTGCTTATTTACGCCCCTACCAGCCGCGTCGCGGTCGGGAGTGCGCAAGGCCGGGCGAGCCGTGATGATATGGCCGCCCGACCGGTGCAGTAGACTCGATCGATCGGACTGCGATAGCGCTGAGACATGATCGCAGATCGCATTGTTCGGGCCGTCGCAGCGCTACGCGCGGCCGGGCATCAAGTTGAGGAGATCCCCGGTACCAATGGTGTTTACCGGGTCGATGGTGGCGGCGCTGTGACTGGACCAGTCGTGCTCGCCTTGGCGATCCGCCTCGGCCTCATGGACGGGCCAGGCCGGGCACAGTAGCTCTCCACCATGGCCACCAACCCGACCGTGTCCGACCTTAGCAAGGTCTCCGAGGTGACCCACGGCGAGATCACCGCCGCAGTGGATGCCGTGCTCGCGGATCTCAAGACCGAGGCCTACCCCCTGGCAAAGGGGTGGGTGCTCGACCTTGTCGAGATGGTCCGCACGAACGAGCAGGTGACGATAGCGCTGAGATCCGATCAGGCTCAATGGAAGCGCGGCAGGGTGCGTGCCGCGATCCTGCTGGCGCATCCGGTGAAGGGGTGAGCGAGCCTACGACCATGACCACCAACGGCAGGCACTGGTTCTACGACAGCAGGCTGATGGTCTGCTCGTTCTGCCTGCTGTCGGTCGTCGCCATCTTCTGGCAGGTGAGCAAGTTCGAGGGGTTCCAGCCAATCTTCACCTGCGCCACCGCGAAGGATGTTGATCGCTTGTTGCTCTCCTCAGGGATGGACGCCTGCATGGGCAGTGCGCGTTCCCAGTCCGAAACGGAGCGATGCATGCGGACCGTCTATGTGCTGGCCTGCATGAAGGAGCAGTGGCGCTAGATGATCGCGTCCCCGTAGCCGCATGTTCGAGGACGCAGACCCGATCGTGGAGGTTGTGGCGGTGATCACGTCCTGCGGCCACCTCGTCGAGCCCGACGATGAATTCGAGAGGTAGCGCGTCGATGGTGGCGCATGGATCACCGCTGGCGATCTGCTGGCCTTGACGGTCTGCCTCGGCTTGAACGCCGGGGTCGGCTAGCTGCAGTAGCGCGGGATGCGTCAGACCCTAACCGGCTGGATCCTGACCACCGCCATCGTCCTGTCGGGTGCGCGCGGCGGTTACTCGGCAGCCCGGATGCTCACGACGGTTTGGGACGGGAAAGCGATTGAGCGGCGTGATATCGGGGGCGCAGCGGCTTTCGTCGTCCTGCTGGTGGCGTCCGCCTTGATGCTCTGGCTCGTCGACGAGACGCTGACCGGATGCCGACCGAGCCGCACGCCCCGATCCGCGGTCGCGCGCTCCTGGCGCTCCGGGCCTGCGCCGCCCATCCGCAGGGGCTCCGACGCGACGCCTACCCGACCTACATGCCGATGCTGGTCGAGATGGGCTTGGTGGAGGAACGGCGCGCTCGTGGGCCCGGGCCGGACGCAGGGCGCGTGGTTCCTGACCGCGGCCGGGCGGTGATCGCAGAGCTTGGGCCGAGCGAGGTGCGGGAGTAGCCGCCCAACGGTCTCAAGAATGTGGACAAGCATAGATCTCGTGGACATCACCCGCGTAGCAAAACCAGCGCACTTGCGATCCCGGCCGCTGCCCATGGACTGGATACGAAGCAGCGATCCCAGATATCAGCGCTTCGGCATGGCCAGCGTCAT
>NZ_JAKSYL010000117.1 GCF_022829515.1 Methylobacterium sp. J-048 | reverse complement strand
CCGACGGTGCGGCCGCCCTCGCGGATGGCGAAGCGCAGCTTCTCCTCCATGGCCACCGGCACGATCAGCGTGACGTCCATGGTCACGTTGTCGCCCGGCATCACCATCTCGGTGCCTTCCGGCAGCTCGCACACCCCGGTCACGTCCGTGGTCCGGAAGTAGAACTGCGGCCGGTAGTTGGTGAAGAACGGCGTGTGCCGGCCGCCCTCTTCCTTGGTCAGGATGTAGGCCTCGGCCTTGAACTTGGTGTGCGGCTTCACCGAACCCGGCTTGCACACCACCTGGCCCCGCTCCACGTCCTCGCGCTTCGTGCCGCGCAGCAGCACGCCGACGTTGTCGCCCGCCTGGCCCTGATCGAGCAGCTTGCGGAACATCTCCACGCCCGTCACCGTCGTGGTCTGGGTGTCGCGGATGCCGACGATCTCCACCGTCTCGCCGACCTTGACGATGCCGCGCTCGACGCGGCCGGTCACCACCGTGCCGCGGCCGGAGATCGAGAACACGTCCTCAATCGGCATCAGGAACGGCAGGTCGATCGGACGCTCCGGCTGCGGGATGTAGGCGTCCACCGTCTCCATCAGCTTGAGCACCGCGTCATGGCCGATCGCCTTGTCGCCGTTGTCCAGCGCCACCTTGGCCGAACCCTTGGTGATCGGGATGTCGTCGCCCGGGAAGTCGTACTTCGACAGAAGCTCGCGCACCTCCATCTCGACCAGCTCCAGCAACTCCTCGTCGTCGACCAGGTCGACCTTGTTGAGGAACACCACCAGCGCCGGCACGCCGACCTGGCGGGCCAGCAGGATGTGCTCGCGGGTCTGCGGCATCGGGCCGTCGGCCGCCGACACCACCAGGATCGCGCCGTCCATCTGCGCGGCGCCGGTGATCATGTTCTTCACGTAGTCGGCGTGGCCCGGGCAATCCACGTGCGCGTAGTGCCGGTTCGTGGTCTCGTACTCCACGTGCGCCGTCGAGATCGTGATCCCGCGCGCCTTCTCCTCCGGGGCCTTGTCGATCTGGTCGTAGGCCGTGAACGTCGCCCCGCCCGTCTCCGCCAAAACCTTCGTGATCGCCGCCGTCAA
>NZ_JAKSYL010000114.1 GCF_022829515.1 Methylobacterium sp. J-048 | reverse complement strand
CCGACGGACATAAGCAGGAAGCCGGTCAGCGTCATGAGAGGACCGGTGACCAGCAGCGGGAAGATGCGCAACACGTGCCTCTCGAACGGCGTCACGGCCAGCCCGAACAAACCGCTGACGCTCACAGAGCCCTTGATGCCGTTGAGCACGACCTCTGGCATGGCTGCCCTCGCAAGCGTCGGCGAGATCTTGACGGCGATCACGCCCATGATGACCGGCAGGCTAATGCCGAACGGCCCGAATCCGATCATCTTCACCGGCTTCTCGATCCCGCAGGCGAACAGGTCCGCGTTGATCAGTAGGG
>NZ_JAKSYL010000110.1 GCF_022829515.1 Methylobacterium sp. J-048 | reverse complement strand
CCCCACTACTGCTACTGCCTTAAGTGTGCTGCATATCAGAGGGGACTTTGCCGCCGTTCTCGGCGAGCTTCTGAACCACCTGCTTGTGCAGCCAGACGTTCATCGTAGCCGAGTCGTCCTTGTCGCCGGTGTAGTGCAGTTCGTCGGCCAGCTGCGTGCGAGCCGGGAGACTGCTGTCAAGGTCCAGCAGCTTCAAAAGGTCCACGATCGACTGCTTGTAGTTCAGGTTCTCACCCTTCTTGGCGGCCATGTCGCTCAAGACCTGACCGACGTCGACGCTCACTGCCGAGCCCGTAGGCGCACTGGTGGGCGACGCCGCACCACCCATTGTGGGTGCGGTCGCGCCGCTGGTGCCGCTGCCAGCACCGCCCGTTCCGGTAGCAGCGGGGGATACGGTCGGAGTATCGGATGCCTGCGGCGCAGACGCCTGTGCACTCGCTGCTCCGCCGCCGAAAATCTTCGAGATGATCGATCCGAACAGGCTCATGACGTCGTCCTCGGCATTCGCGGGCTCACTCCCGGAAGCCGCAGTAACAGAGCGACGCAATGTAGCGTTCCGTACTGGATAGGTCCGGCACCGGGGCCGATCGCTGGCGCGATGGATAGGGACGTTGGATCTGGATGGGGTTCGAGCACCAACAGCTTTGGTCGCGCCCGCCGGCCCCACGCCGTTTCAGCAGCAGCCCCCGGGATCGCGTGTTCAGGCGGCCAGAACGTCGGCGTCGTCTTTCAAACCGGCCTCTCCGTTGGGCAAGGTTTCAAGCGAGCCGACTCGATAAGCCGACATCTGGATGTCGCCGGCTTCCTGAGCCATCGCCGTCGCGAGAAGCTGCGCACGTCCTGCCCAACGATCCCGTTCTACCCGCATGGCAGCAAGCTGATCCTCGCTCGATGCCAACGCGACTTGCAACGTGTCGATCTCAGTCCGTAGATCGCTCGTGCGTTGCCGCTCACTCGCCAAGGCGGCTTTGAGCACATAGAGGGCAGCGTCGGTCGCTCCCTTCGGCGAACGGTTCACATCGCGAATGGGAAGGGATTGTAGCCCGACACTCTTGACCTCAGCAGCCCGCTGATTGCTCACCGGTGATGACGTCCGCGTGGCTGGCGCGTCAGGTCGAAGCTGCGCGATTTCTGTTTTCAGTTGCTCGACATCCAGCCCTGCCGGGGGATGAACCTCAGGTGGTTCGATCG
>NZ_JAKSYL010000104.1 GCF_022829515.1 Methylobacterium sp. J-048 | reverse complement strand
CCGGTCTGGTGGCTTGAGCGGCGTGCCCAGAACCCGATCCCATCTCGAACTCGGCCGTTAAACACGCCAGCGCCCATGGTACTGTGTCTCAAGGCACGGGAGAGTCGGTCGCCGCCAGACCCGCACATCGCAAACACACACATTCCCTCAGCACGATCACCGAACGCGAACAGGCTGCCCCTACCGGGGGCGGCCTGTTCGCGTTTTTGCCGTTGGTGTTGTGTTGGTTTCCTTACCGCGAAGTCATCCTGGCGCGAGCATCCGGTAATTCGGGTTTTGGCACGGTCTCATGGCCGCTCGCGCGGCCGGAGCCTGCATCCGACCTCGTGCCCTCCGAGGTCCTCGGCTCCGGAGCGGGCCGAGATCCGCCCCCCGGGGCTCGGCCCGTTCGCTCGTCCGAGAGGGGAGGGGTGTTCGCGATGCCCGTGGTGACAGAGCAGCGTTCCCCCGTTTCCCGAGCCGCGCTATGGACTGGGTCCATGCGACTGCTCATCATCGAGGACGACCGGGAGGCGGCTGCCTATCTCGTCAAGGCGTTCCGCGAGACCGGGCACGTCGCTGACAGCGCCCATGACGGGCTCGACGGCTATGCGCTCGCCCGCGAGGGCGCGTACGACGTGCTGATCGTCGACCGGATGCTGCCGAAGCTCGACGGGCTGTCGCTGATCCGCTCCCTGCGCGAGCAGGCGGTCACGACGCCGGTGCTGATCCTGTCGGCGCTGGGCCAAGTCGACGACCGGGTGAAGGGCTTGCGCGCCGGCGGTGACGATTACCTGCCGAAACCCTACGCGTTCTCCGAACTGCTCGCCCGCACCGAGGCGCTCGCCCGGCGGCAGATCGGCTCGGGTGCCGCCGAGGAGACCCGCTACCGGGTCGGCGATCTCGAGCTCGACCGCCTGTCCCATCGGGTCACCCGGGCCGGACGGGAGATCGTGCTCCAGCCCCGGGAATTCCGCCTGCTTGAATACCTCATGCGGCATGCCGGGCAGGTGGTGACCCGGACGATGCTGCTTGAGCATGTCTGGGACTACCATTTCGATCCGCAGACCAACGTCATCGACGTCCACGTCTCGCGCCTGCGCGGCAAGCTCGACAAGGGCTTCGCATCGCCGATCATCCACACGGTCCGGGGCGCCGGCTACGTGCTGCGCTTCGACGAAGGCAGCACCGGGTGAGCACGGGTTTTTCGGTCGAGCCGATCCCGCGCGAGACCGTCGGAGCGCGCGTCCAGAAGCTGTTCCGGACCACCGCGTTCAAGCTGTCGATCGCCTATCTGGCGATCTTCGCGCTCTGCGCTTTCCTGGCGTTGGGCTACGTCGCCTGGAACGCCCGCGCGGTGCTGGACGACCAGATCGTCTCGACCATCGATGCAGAGATCAACGGCCTGTCCGAGCAGTACAATGCCGGGGGCCTGCGCCGGCTGATCACCGTGGTCGAGCGCCGCTCCCGGGAGCCCGGCGCCTCGCTCTATTTGGTGACCACGGCGAGCGGCGAGCACGTGGTCGGGAATGTCGGCTATGTCCCGGCCGCCGTGCTGGCCAGTCCGGGCCAGAGCGAGACCCGCTACGGCCGCAGTGATTCCGATACCGAACCTCATCGGGCGATCGTGCGGGTCTTCACCCTGCCGGGCGGGTTCCGGCTCCTGGTCGGGCGCGACACCGAGGAGCGCGACCGGTTGCGTGCCGTGATCGGCCGGGCCTTCGGCACGTCGCTGGCCGCGGTCGTGCTGCTCGGGGTGATCGGTGGTTGGCTGGCGGCGAGCCGGGTTCTGCGCCGGGTCGATGCCATGACCCAGACCACCCGGGCGATCATGGCGGGCGATCTCGACGGACGGCTCTACGTCGCGGGCAACGGCGACGAGCTGGATCGCCTGGCCGCCAGCCTCAACCTGATGCTGGAGCGGATCGGCGAATTGATGCGCGGCATGCGCGAGGTCTCCGACAACATCGCCCACGATCTGAAGACGCCGCTCACCCGCCTGCGCAACCGCGCCGACGAGGCCCTGCGCAAAGCCGCCTCGCACGAGGAACTGCGCGCCGCACTCGAGGCGGTGATCGAGGAGAGCGACGGGTTGATCCGGGTGTTCAACGCGTTGCTGATGATCGCCCGGCTCGAGGCCGGCAATGCCCGTGAGATCCTGGCGCCGGTGGATCTCGGTGCGGCTGTAACGGAGGTCGGGGAACTCTACGAGGCCTTGGCCGAGGATCAGGGGCTGGTGCTCGACGTGCGCGCCGGCGACGGGTTGATCATTGCGGGCAATCGCGAGCTGATCGGGCAGGCGTTGGCCAACCTGATCGACAACGCCCTGAAATACGGGGCCGAAGGGGCGGAGGCCCGGGTCACCGTGGAGGCCGAGCGGGTCGGCGAGACGATCCGCCTTGCGGTGTCCGACCATGGGCCGGGCATCCCGGAAGCCGAACGTGGCCGGGTGCTCGGGCGGTTCGTGCGGCTGGAGGATGCGCGGTCGCGGCCGGGCTTCGGGCTCGGGCTCAGCCTGGTCAACGCCGTGGTGCGGCTGCATCGGGGGATGCTACGGCTCTCCGATAACCGGCCCGGTTTGCGGGTGGAACTGGCGTTCCCGGTGCACGTCCAGGCCGAGGCGGGTGACGGCGCGGCCGAACCGATACCGGCTTCGGCGGGGAGCGCTCTGGAAGGGTCGATTTCACGCCGGCCTTGAGGCAGGTACGGGATCACCACCCGGAAAGCGCACTCTCGGCGCGTCGTCTCGTCCCGCAAGTCGATCATCATCCTTCGGGACGAAGCTCAGGAGGCCCCATGACCCTCACGTCCAAGACCGCCCTCGTCACCGGATCCACCAGCGGCATCGGCCTCGCCATCGCCCGCGCCCTCGCGGCGCAGGGGGCCAACGTCGTGATCAACGGCTTCGGGGACGCGCAGGCCATCGAGGAGACCCGCGCCGGGATTGAGCGCGCGCACGGGGTGAAGGCGCATTACTCGGCCGCCGACATGAGCAAGCCCGAGGCCGTCGCCGAGATGGTGCGGGAGGCCGAGGCCGCGTTCGGCGCCATCGACGTGCTGGTCAACAATGCCGGCATCCAGTTCGTCTCGCCGATCGAGGACTTCCCGCCGGAGAAGTGGGAGCAGATCATCGCGATCAACCTGTCCTCGGCGTTCCACGCAATGCATGCCGCGATCCCCGGCATGAAGGCCCGGGGTTGGGGGCGGATCATCAACACGGCCTCGGCGCATTCGCTGGTGGCCTCACCGTTCAAGTCCGCCTACGTGGCGGCCAAGCACGGGATCAGCGGGCTGAGCAAGGCGGCGGCGCTCGAACTCGCGCCGCACCGGATCACGGTGAACTGCATCTCGCCGGGCTATGTCTGGACGCCTCTGGTCGAGGCGCAGATCCCCGACACCATGAAGGCCCGGGGCCTGACCAAGGAGCAGGTCATCGAGGACGTGATGCTGAAGGCGCAGCCGACGAAGGAGTTCGTCACCGTCGATCAGGTGGCCGCACTGGCGGTCTTCCTGTGTTCCGACGCGGCAAGCCAGATCACCGGCGCCAACATCAGCATGGATGGCGGCTGGACCGCACAGTAAGGCCGTAAGGAAGCGGCCTCGCCGGTATGCAGCGAGGCCGCCTGCGATCAGCGGCGCCCGTGGAACAGCAGGGCGATGCCGTAGCCGACCGCGCCGGCGATCAGCAGCGCGACCAGCGGGTTCTCCTCGACCCGGGCGCCGACCGCGGCGCGGCCGTCGCGCAGGTAGGAGCCGCCCCGCTCGTAGACGTCACCCGCGACATCGCGGGACCGGTCATAGGCGTCATCGGCATAGTCGCTCGCCTTGTCGGCGATGTCCCGGGCCTTGTCCTTGACCTGTCCGTAGGCGTTCTGAGCCTGGCCCTGGACGTCGCGAACCCGGCCTTCCACCGAGTCCCGGTTCGAGCCCACGAAGTCGCCGGCCGCACCCTGCACCTTGCCGAGGGCTTCCTTGGCGCCGCCGACGATCCGATCCGTATCCACCATCATACTCTCCTCGACGTGACCGCGGCACCGGTACGAGAGGAGGTGCCGCATAATTTCTCGTCGTGCAGCGAACGCGCGAGACCGGGTTTGCGCACCGCGCCGTGGCGATTTTCTGCGGCTCGGCCCAGGTAGCGGTCATCAGGGTAAACGCCGGCCCTGAGGCGGAGGCGTCGGGTCAGAGCCCGATCAGCTCGGCGATGGCCGTCGCGCCCGCGGCCGGCGAGGTCTCGCCCCGTGCCACGCCGGCCTCGGCCTCGGCGGTGCTGCGCCGGACCTCCGGCGAGCCAACCAGGCGCTGGTGCAGCCGCTCGTGGACCAGGGCCCACATCCATTTCACGTCCTGCGCCCGGCGCTTCGCCTGGATCTCGCCGGTGGCGGTGAGTTTTTCCCGGTGATCGACGATCTTCGCCCAGAGGGCGTCGAGGCGCAGGTTGTGGAAGCCCGAGATCGTCACCACCGGCGGTGTCCAGGTCGCCGAGGCGGGGGTGAGGATGTGCAGGGCGGCGCGGTATTCGGAAGCGGCGGCGTTGGCCCGCTGCTCGGCCTCGCCGGAATCGGCCTTGTTGACCGCGATCATGTCGGCGAGTTCGAGGATACCCTTCTTGATCCCCTGGAGCTCGTCGCCGGCCCCGGGCAGCATGAGCACCAGGAAGAAGTCGGTGAGGTCGGCTACCGCGGTTTCCGACTGGCCGACGCCAACCGTCTCCACGAGGATCACGTCGAAGCCCGCCGCCTCGCAGAGCAGCATGGTCTCGCGGGTCTTGGCAGCGACGCCGCCCAGCGTGCCCGAGGACGGGGACGGGCGGATGAACGCCTTGGGATCGTGCGCGAGCCGGGCCATCCGGGTCTTGTCGCCGAGGATCGAGCCGCCGGTGCGCGACGAGGACGGATCGACGGCGAGCACCGCGACCTTGTGGCCGGCCTCCGTGAGGTTCGACCCGAGGGCGTCGATGGTGGTGGACTTGCCGACGCCGGGCACGCCGGTGATACCGACCCGGATCGCCTTGCCGGTTTCCGGCAGGACCGAGTCGATCAGCGTGGCCGCGAGCGCCCGGTGGTCGGCGCGTTTCGACTCGGCAAGGGTGATCGCCCGGGCCAGGGCGGCGCGGTCGCCGGCCAGCAGGCGCGCGCGCAGGCTCTCGATATCGATGGACGGCGTCATGAACCCTTCATGGCGGCGCTTCGCGCTGCCGTCGAGGGGCTACGCGCAGAGCGCGGGGGACCGGCGCCTGTGTCCGCGGCGTCACAAGCTGCGCCGTGCCCGCACTCCACAGGGCCATTCGCAGATCGTGCCCCGCCATGGTCACGATCCTGCGCGACGGTTGGCGCCCCGCCCGAACGCACCCGGATCATGTCGAGCCAGACCGTCTCACGCCGCGCACTCCTCCGGATCGGTGCCCTCGCGGGGGCTGCGGGGCTCGCCCCGTCCCTCGGCGCCTGTGTCACCGATGACCTCGGCACCTCCGGAAGCCTGCCCGAAAAGCAATCGGCGCTGGACGTCATGCCGGTGCTGCTGGTGGCCACGACGCGCAAGCCCGTGGGCACGCCGCCCCGGCCGCCGTATTTCAACTCCGAGCGCGGGCGCGGCCTCAGCTTCGCCGAGGTGCGCCTGTCGCCCCCCGACCGGTCGCTGCTCGGAAAAGTCTCGGCGGTGATCACCGGCGACTGGACCATCGGGGCGGTGCCCAAGACCGAGACCGGGGCGGGCGCCGCGGACGCCTTCGCGCAGGCGGCTTTGGGCCGCGACGTGCTGATCTACGTCCACGGCTACCGGGAATCGTTCGAATCCGCAGCGGTCAGCGCGGCGCGCCTGTCCGACGGTATCCGGTTCCGGGGCGTGTCGGGCCTGTTCACCTGGCCGTCGGCCGCCGCCACCTTCGACTACAATTACGACCGGGAGAGCGCGCTCTGGTCGCGCGACGCCTTCGAGGACCTGCTGAAGGCCATTACGGCGACGCCGAGCGGCGGGCGCATCAACATCGTCGCGCATTCGATGGGCACGCTGCTGACCCTCGAGACCATCCGCATGCTGCGTGCCGAGGCCGGCGAGGCGGCGATGTCGCGCATCGGCGCGGTCGTGCTGGCCGCCCCCGACATCGACTTCGATTTGTTCTCGAACGGCGTCGCCCGGCTCGGCCCCGACGTGTCGAAGATCACCGTGATCTCCTCGACCAACGACCGCGCCCTCGAACTCTCAGCGGCTATCGCAGGCGGCGTCCGGGCCGGCGCGGCCGACCGCGCCAAGCTGGAGGCTCTGGGCGTGCGTGTCGCCGACGCCTCCGATTACGGCGGCGGCCTGATCAACCACGACCTGTTCCTCTCGAACCCGGAGGTGCAGGCGGTGGTCAAGCGCGCCATCGCCCGAGGGGCGGGGGTGTAGGACGCTGGAAGAAGCGGGTTTCCAAAGGGCGTGCCCTTTGGCGGGGTTCGGGGGCGGAGCCCACGAGCCGGTTTGGGGCTCCGCCCTGGATCCGCAAAAGGTCCCGGACCTTTTGAAACCGGGATTTCTTCCGTTTTCGGCGTCGCCTCACCCCGTCCGGGTCGCCATGCTCTGCGGCGGCAACGGCTCCTCGGGCAGGATTTCGGCGTCGCCGGAGGCGTCGAGGTGGTCGATCCGATCGGCCCAGACCCGGAACCCGACCAGGGGATTGGGGCCGAACGTGTGGGTCAGCGGCACGTCCGCGGCGTCGCGGCCGTAGGCCACCATCACCCGGCCGATCCGCGGGCTGTTGTTGCGCGGGTCGAACACGTGCCAGCGCCCGCCGAGATAGACCTCCATCCAGGCCGCGAAGTCGCCGGCCGGGTGCGGCTCGGGCTCGCCGATGAAGCTGACATAGCCGGTGCAGTAGCGAGTCGGCACGTTGAGCGCGCGGCAGAAGGCCACGGCCAGGTGGGTGAAGTCGCGGCAGACGCCGCGCCCGCCCGCATAGGCATCCTGGGCCGTGCGGTCGCCATGGGCGAATTCGTAGCCGAACGCGATGTGGTCGTGGACGAAGTCGCAGACCGCCTGCACCCGGCCCCAGCCCGGCTCGATATGGCCGAACAGGCGCCAGGCCTCGTCGGCCAGCAGATCCGATTCGCAGTAGCGGCTCGGCAGCAGGAACACGATCGTCTCGGCCGGCAGGGCCTCGATGGCGTGCTGCTCGGCCTCCGGGTGTGCCGGGTCCGGGCTTCCGTCATCGCCGATCACCGCGTCGGTCCCGATGGTGAAGCCCCCGGCCGGCGCGGTCAGCCGGCCGCACAGGTTGCCGAAGCCGTCGCGGTAGAGATCCACCGGCACCGGCGGATCGGTGTGGAGCGTGTCGGGCGCCTTCAGGGCGTCAGCCCGGGTGGGATGCACGTTCAGCATCACCACCATCGGCACCGGATAGGGGAAGGCGTAGCGCATCTCGCAGCCGAGCCTGATCCGCATCCGCGGTGATCCTTCTTCCCGTCCGGTTTCAGTCTCGCCGCCGCCCGGCAGGATTCGCGCCACGGGTTTCGGGGCGGCGTGGACGAGACGGGCTTGGCGGGCGTCCGGTTCACCCCTACAGCATCCGCGCGCGGCGCTCATGACCGCCGGGGTAAGCTTAGGCATTTCTCCCCGGGGCGGTGCGTCGCACCCGCGCGCGATCCCGCTGACCGGGCGCGCCAAGGACGGTTACGAGAAGGATGCCGGCCATGTTCACGCTCGAGATCGAGGGCACCGCCGTAGCGGTGATCAACAGCGACGAGGCGTCCGCCAAGGACCTCTTCACCTGCGAGGGCTTCAAGGAAGACATCCGGACTATGACGAGCGAGGGCAGGCCGCTCTGGAACGGCACCGCGCCCCTCATCATCCGGGCCGCCAACGAGGACGAGATCGAGATCTTCGAGGATGCCCTCGCCGAGGATGACGGCGAGGGCGAGTTCACCGATGACAAGCACCATGCCGGCGGCGACTCCGCCGAGGACGACGACGAGGACGAGGCCGACATCGTCTTCCTGGTCGATATCGACGAGGCGGACGAGGACGACGAAGCCGACGCCTGAAACGAACGCCTGAACTTGCACCTGAACTTGGCTGCCTCCCGGGGGTTTCCGATCCGATTCGGAATCAACCCGGGAGGATGGACATGGCGGACAGCAGGCGAATCGTGGATGCGCTGGTGCGGTCCCGGCGCGGCGGCATCGCGGCCAGCGCGGCTTTGGGCGGCCTCGCGCTGATCGGCGGGCTCGCCTACCGGGCCCTGCGCGGCACCGCGCCGCCGGAACAGGGCGGCCCGGATTTTTCCAAGGTCGACGAGGACGAGGCGCGGCTGATGCTCCGGGCGATGGTGGCCGCCACCATCGCGGACGGCATGGTCGACACGGCCGAGCGCAAGCGCCTCGATGCAGCGGTGGCCGGAGCCGGCCTCGACTCCGACGGGCGGGCCTGGCTCGATCGTGAGCTGGAGAGCCCCGCCGAGATCGACGAGATCGCCGAGCGGGTGGACGAGCCGGAGGCGGCAGCGCGGATCTACACGGCGGCGCGGCTCGCCATCGATCCCGACACGCTCCAGGAGCGCCAGTTCCTGAAGATGCTGGCCGAGGCCCTCGACGTGCCTGGCGAGGCGACCGCACGGATCGAGCGCGACATCGCCGCCTGACCGGGATTCATTTCCGGCTACGCATCTCCCGCGACGGCCGAGCTTCGTGCTAGCCTGACCGGGCGGTGATCCGGGCGGACGCGTCCCGGCCGCTCAAGGCCGGGACGTTCCATGCCGACGCTGCCATTGCCCGCCCGATCCCGCGCGCGGCGGGCCATCCGCACCCTCGCCGCAGCCCTGCTCGCCGGAGGCCTGACCGCGATGAGCGTCCCCGTCCGCGCTGCCGATCCACCGCCGAGCCCCCTGACGCTCGCCGGCCAGGGCAGCTTCTTCGTCGGCGGTCGCGACATCCAGTCCGACACGCTCTCGACCCTGCCGGCCTACGCGCCGTCCGGGACGATCACGGTCGATCAGGTCTATGTCCGCTATCAGATCCCGGTGGAGCCGGTGCGGCCGCCCCTGGTGCTGATCCACGGCTGCTGCCTCACCGGCAAGACCTGGGAGACGACGCCGGACGGCCGTATGGGCTGGGACGAGTTCTTCGTCCGCCGGGGCTTCCCGACCTACGTGATCGACCAGGCCTGGCGCGGCCGCTCGGCGATCAGCCCGGCCCAGATCGACGCGGTGAAGATGGGCAAGGCCGAGGCTGAATCCCTGCCGCCGGTTTTTTCCGCCGGGCGCGAGCCGGCCTGGGCAATCTTCCGGTTCGGGCCCGAATACCCGAAGGTGTTTCCGGGCATGCAGTTCCCCCTGGAGGCCCAGGGTGAGTTCTGGAAGCAGATGGTCGCCGACTGGTCCGCCGCGCTGCCGGTGCCGAACCCGACCGTGCCGGCCCTGTCGGAGCTCGCCAAGCGGCTGAAGGGCGCGGTGCTGGTCTCGCATTCGCAATCGGGCATCTACCCGTTCCAGACCGCCGCCCTCGACCGCACCGGCATCCGCGCGCTGGTGGCGATCGAGCCCGCCGCCTGCCCGGACCCGGCCAAGGACGATCTCGTCCCCTACAAGGACCTGCCGATCCTGGTCCTGTTCGGCGACTTCGTCGACGCCTCGCCGCGCTGGGCCCCCCGGCTCAAGCAGTGCCGCAGCTTCGTGGCGGCGGCGAACGCGGCCGGCGGCCGGGCCGAGCTGATCCTGCTGCCGGAGATCGGCATCCACGGCAATTCGCACATGCTGATGCAGGATAAGAACAGCCTCGACATCGCCGACTGGCTGGCCGGCTGGATCGAGAAGCGGGCGGGGAAATCTTGAACGGGCAGCCGGCGCCGTAACCGGCCCGTCCTCCCAATCACCCCCTCATCCTGAGGTGGCGTAGCGCAGCGAAGCCCTCGAAGGAGCTCTCCAGCCTGCCGCGCGATCCCTGGAAGGCTCCTTCGAGGCTGCTGCGCAGCACCTCAGGATGAGGTCGAGGGTTGGACGTGGGGTCGTGACGCGGCGGTCAGCCCGGCTTCCGCTCGGTCAAGAACTGCCCCATCCGCTCCAGCGCCCGGCGGATGTTCTCGGCCGAGTTGGCGTAGGACAGGCGGATATAACCCTCACCGTGGATTCCGAAATCCGGGCCGCCGATCACCGCGACGCCCGCCTCCTCCAGCAGGGTGGCGGCCAGGGGCTTGGCCTTCCAGCGGGTCTGGGCGATGTTCGGGAAGGCGTAGAACGCGCCCTTCGGTGCGATGCACGACACGCCCGGCAGGGCGTTCAAGCCTTCGACCACGATCGCGCGGCGCCGGTCGAACTCAGCGACCATTTCGGCCACGCAATCCTGTGGGCCGTCGAGCGCCGCGATGCCGGCCCATTGGGTCGAGGCGTTCACGCAGGAATGGGCGTTGACCGCGAGCTTCCGGGCCGCATTGTAGAGCGGCTTCGGCCAGACCGACCAGCCGAGCCGCCAGCCGGTCATCGCGTAGGTCTTCGACGCGCCGTCCAGATAGATCAGCCGGTCGCGGATCTCTTCGTACTTCAGCAGCGAGTGATGCGCTTCGCCGTCATACGTCATCGTGCCGTAGATCTCGTCCGACAGCACGGCCACGTCGGGGTGGTCGGCCAGCCCCGCGACCAGGGCGTCGATCTCGGCCTTGGGCGTGACGCCGCCGGTCGGGTTGGCGGGCGAGTTGACGATCAGCAGGCGGGTCTTCGGGGTGATCAGCGCCAGGGTCTCGGCCGCCGAAAAGGCGAATCCGTTGGCCTCGCGGATCGGCACCGGCACCGGCGTCGCGCCGGTGAACTCGATCATCGAGCGGTAGATCGGGAAACCGGGATCCGGATACAGGATCTCGGCGCCGGGCTCGCCGAACATCAGGATCGCCATGAACATGGTGACCTTGCCGCCCGGCACGATCATCACGGACTCGGGCGAGACCTCGACGGCGTGGCGGCGGTGGATGTCGCGGGCCACCGCCTCGCGTAAGGACGGGATGCCGGTTGCCGGCGTGTAGCCGTGGTGCCCGTCGCGCAGGGCCTTGATGCCGGCCTCGACCACGTGGGTGGGCGTCGACATGTCGGGCTGGCCGATGCCGAGGTTGATCACGTCCCGCCCCTGGGCGGAGAGCGCCTGGGCGCGGGCGAGCACCGCGAACGCGTTCTCCTCGCCGATGCGCGAGAAGGCCGGGACGACGTGCAGCATCGCGCTCTCCGCGGGACGTGAAGGCTTTAGTGCTTGGTGCGCTCAGAGAGCTTCATGGCGCCGAACGACATGGCCCCGGCGATCACGCCCAGGATCACGAAGGTCTTCACCGAGGCGTAGAACAGCGCCGGCTCGATGCCCGTGTCGGTGTAGAGCACGAGGCCGATCGCCGCGAGCGGCAGGGACAGGAGGATGAACAGGGGGACGAGCGGGTTCATGGGGGGCACTCGGATCCGGCGCGCGGTTGGCCGCGGCTCAATGGCGTCGCGCCTGCATACCACCGTGCTGCAAAGGTTGGGACCCCGGATCCAGGAGTTTTTCGCGGGAGCGTCGCGTCGCTCACGTAAGCGCAAGAATTTGGTTGGATACTGGCTTTTCAGGAGGAGATGCCAGTATGCGCCCATCAGCGGTCTCGTCGAAAGGCAACGGGCCAAATGTATCGCCGCTTGATATTTTGACGGCCCAAATCGGCCGGCTGCTGCGGCATCCTGCCTACCGGCGCCAGAGCGTCGTCAGCTCGCTGCTGCAGCGTCATCTCCCGAACGAGGCGGGCTACGCCTGGAACGGCGAGGCGGCCCTGCGCGAGCGCCTCGGCCGAGCCGGCCTCGATGCGTCGAGCATCGACCATCTCATCCGCAACACCCAGGCCGAAATCCAGCGCCTGCGCGGGCCGAGCGACGCCTGACCGGCCTCAGGCCGGCACCCGGACCGTCGCCCGCAGGCCGCCCATCGGGCTCTCGTGCAGGGCGATGTCGCCGCCATGGGCCCGGGCGATGTCCCGGGCGATGGCCAGCCCGAGCCCGGATCCGCCCGCATCCTGCCGGGAATCGTCCAGGCGGACGAACGGCTTGAACACCTCCTCGCGGCTCTCCGGCGGGATGCCGGGCCCGTCATCGTCGATCGAGACGTAGAAGGCGCGAGCCTCCAGGCGGCCGGAGATCGCCACCGTCTCGCCGTAGCGGGCGGCGTTGGCCGCGAGGTTGAACAGGCAACGCCGGAACGCGCCCGGGCGCACCGTGACTTCGGGCGCGCCTGCCAGGTTCACCTCGGAGACGTGGGCGCCCAAGCGCTCCACGTCGCTGCGCAGGTCTTCCAGAAGGGTCCGCATGTCGGTGGGGGCGGCCGGCTCGGCGGAATCGCCGCGGGCGAAGGCAAGGTAGCCCTCCAGCATCCGGCTCATCTCATCGACGTCGCGGCTGAGATCCTCGATCTCGCTGGTCTGCTCGACCAGCGCCAGGGACAGGCGGAAGCGGGTGAGAATGGTGCGCAGGTCGTGGCTCACGCCGTTGAGCATCGTCGTGCGCTGCTCCATGGCCCGCTCGATGCGCCGCTTCATCTCGATGAAGGCGTGGCCGGCCTGGCGCACCTCCCGGGCTCCCCGCGGCCGGAACTCGATCTCCCGGCCCTTGCCGAACCCTTCCGCCACCGCGGCGAGCCGCAGGATCGGCTTGATCTGATTGCGCAGGAACAGGATCGCGACGCCGAGCAGCACCAGCGATGAGCCGATCATCCAGACCAGGAAGATGTGCGAGTTCGACGCGTAGGCTTGGCTGCGCCGGCCTGTGATCCGCATCACCCCGTCGGGGATCGCCACCCGGATCTCGATCAGGTTCGAGCGGCCGACCGTGTCGATCCAGAACGGCCGGCGGATCTGGCGGCGGATCTCGTCGGACAAGGCCTCGTCCAGGATCGAGAAGAACGGCCGCGGCCCCTGGGCCGGGAGCTTGGCGCCCTTCAGGATGTCGAGATCGAGGTTCAGCCGCTCGGCCGCGATGCGCGACAGCGTCTCGGCGTCCCGATCCTGGGGGTAGCTCTCGTAGATGTCGATCAGCGCGGCCACGTCGGCGGTCACGGCCGCCGACAGACGCTTGGTCACGAGCTGCCAGTGCCGCTCCATGAACGTGTAGGCGATCACCGACTGGAGCAGGACCACGGGCGCGATGATGATGATCAGCGACCGGGCGTAGAGCCCCTTCGGCAGCGCGTCGCCGATGGCGCGGCTGACACGCTTCCACAGCCGGTGCGGGCCTGAGCGCGGCCGCGGCGGATCGGTCCGCAGGGCGCGGGCCAGGCCGGGATCGGGGGCGTTCACGGGCTCGTGCGCCCGAGGCCACCGAGACGGGGCCGCGACTGGCAGCGTGGGGGCCGTGTCATGGGGCGGACATGGGGTGGGTGGATGCTGGGGGCGGGATGTTATCGCACCCGCGCCACGATCGGCCAAGGCGACCGGGGAACGGCATCGGCGCGCCTTGTACGACGGCGCGCGGGCCATACCTGATGCAGGCGGGGGGCACCCGCCGGCCAAGGTCTCGAGGGCCATGCTCAGCACCGATACAGACATCCTCGCTGCCGCCTCCGCCTGGCGGCGGGACGGCCGCGCCGTGGCGTTGGCCACCGTGATCGAGACCTGGGGCTCGGCACCGCGACCCATCGGCAGCCATCTCGTAGTCGATGCCGACGGCAATTTTCTGGGTTCCGTCTCCGGCGGCTGCGTTGAGGGCTCGGTGATCACCGAGGCGATCGAGGTGATCGACGCCGGGTCGCCCCGCATTCTCGAATTCGGTGTCGCCGATGAGACCGCCTGGCGGGCCGGGCTGTCCTGCGGCGGCCGGATCCGGGTCTTCGTCGAGCGGATCGACTGATGCGCGCCGAGATCCTGGAGGTCCTGAACGCCGAGCGCGCCGCGCGCCGAGCGACGATCCTGGTCACTGACCTGGCCGACGGGACGCAGCGCCTCGTCCGCGAGGCCGAGATCGCCCCCGATCCGCTAGCAGGGGTGCTGGGCAAGCACCTGGCCTCGGGCAAGAGCGGCTTGGTTGAGATCGACGGCCGCCAGACCTTTCTGACCGTGCAGGTCCCACCGGTCCGCCTCGTGGTGATCGGCGCCGTCCACATCTCGCAGGCGCTGGCGCCGATGGCGGCGGGGCTCGACCTCGCGCTGACCGTGATCGACCCGCGCACCGCCTTCGCGAGCCCGGAGCGCTTCCCGGGCGTGGAGCTCGTGGCCGAATGGCCCGACGCCGCCCTCGGCAGCCGCGTGCCGCCCCTCGACCGCTACTGCGCGCTGGCTGCCCTGACCCACGATCCCAAGATCGACGATCCGGCGCTGAAGGCCGCGCTCACTGCCGAATGCTTCTATGTCGGGGCACTCGGATCGCGGAAGACCCATGCGGCCCGCACCGCCCGGCTCGCGGAGGCCGGGTTCTCGCCCGAGCAGATCGGTCGGATCCGCGCTCCGATCGGGCTCGCCATCGGGGCCGTGAGCCCGGCCGAGATCGCGCTCGCGGTGCTGGCCGAGATCGTGGCGGCGCTCCGCCGGGCCCCCCCCCCGGAGGTCGCGTGAGGTTCGGCCCCGTGCCGGTCGCCGAGGCGGCCGGCCTGATCAGCGCCCACACGGTCCGGCGCGACGGCATCACCCTGCGCAAGGGCGCGGTGATCCCTCAGGACGCCGCGATCAACCTGGACAGGGCGGGGCTGGCCGAAATCGTGGCGGTGGCTCTCGAACCGGGTGATATCGGCGAGGATGATGCCGCGGCGCGGCTTGCCGCCCACCTGCGCGGCGATAACCTGCGCGCGGAGGCGCCGTTCACCGGCCGCTGCAACCTGTTCGCCGAGACCGCCGGTGTGCTGACCCTGGCGCCGGCGCGGATCGACGCGGTCAACGCCGTCGACGAGGCGGTGACGGTGGCGACTTTGCCGCCGTTCAAGCCGGTGGTGGAAGGCGAGATGGTCGCCACCGTGAAGATCATTCCTTATGCCGTGCCGGGTGCCGTGCTGGCCCGGGCCTGCGCGGCGGATACGGCCGGCGCGTTGGCGGTGGCGCCCTATCGCCGCCGGCGCGTCGGCGTGGTGTCGACCCGCCTGCCGAGCCTCAAGGAGACCACCATCGATCGGACGCTCCGGGTCCTGGCCGAGCGCCTCGCGCCGACGGGCGCCGAAATCGTTTCCGAGACTCGGGTTCCGCACGCGGCCGAGTCGGTGGCGGCGGCGCTCGCCGGGGCGATCGATGACAACGGAGCGGATCTGGTGGTCGTGTTCGGCGCCTCGGCCATCGCCGACCGGCGCGACGTGATCCCGGCCGGCATCGCGGCGGCCAGCGGCCAAGTCGAGCATCTCGGCATGCCGGTCGATCCCGGGAACCTGCTTCTGATCGGAAGCCGGGCCGGCGTGCCGGTGGTCGGCGCTCCGGGCTGCGCGCGCTCGCCCAAGGAGAACGGCTTCGACTGGATCCTGCACCGGCTGCTGGCGGACTTGGCCGTGACCCGGGCCGACATCGTCGCACTCGGGGTCGGCGGGTTGCTGATGGAGATCGTCTCCCGGCCGCAGCCCCGGGCCGGCGGCGAGGCTGCGGATGCCGATGCCTGAAATCGGCATCGTGCTGCTGGCGGCGGGCCTCGGCACCCGGTTCGGTTCGCAGCCCAAGATGCTGGCGCCGCTCGACGGCAAGCCGCTGGTCCGCCATGCCGCGGAAGCAGCGCTGGCCGCCCGGCCACGGCCGGTCGTCGTGGTGCTCGGCGCCCATGCCGACGCGGTCCGGGCGGCGCTGGCGGGGCTCGATCTGGCTTTCGTCGAGAACCTGGATTTTCACGTCGGCTTGTCCACCTCGCTGCGCGCCGGTGTGGCCGCGCTCCCGGGCTCCTGCGACGCGGCGGTGGTGGTGCTGGGCGACATGCCGCGCATCGCCGAAGTCCATATCGACCGCCTCGCCGAGTCGTTCGCAAACGCGTCGCCGGCGCCCGCCGCCGTCGTCCCGGTCCAAGACGGCCGGCGCGGAAACCCGGTGCTCCTGAATCTGCGCATGCTGGCGGATGAGATCACTCGGCTCACCGGCGACCACGGCGCCGGGCCGCTGCTCCGGGACCGACCCGATATCTTGGAGATCCCGGGCGATCCGGCCACCGCCCTCGATATCGACACCCCGGATGCGCTGCGGGATGCCGACTACGCCTGAGCCTCAGCGCTTGGCGCCGGCCTTCTTGGCCTCGGCCCGGCAGAGATCGGAGCAGTAGCGGACCTCGTCCCAGACGCGCTCCCACTTCTTGCGCCAGGCGAAGGGCCGGCCGCATTGGACGCACAGCTTCTCTGGAAGGTCGCCCTTGCGGCGCATCCGCGGCATTTCCTGCGACTCCGGTCTCCGACATGCGGGGGCGGAACGGACCTGGGCCGGGTCCGTTCCGGGATCCGCTCAGCGGCGTGGAGCCACGGCGCGGGCGTCCAGCAGTTTGGCCAAGCCCAGCATCACCGCCAGCCCCGCCAGGTTCACCGCGATCTGGAGCGGCCAAGTGGCGTCGAAGGTGCGATAGAGAATCCGCCCGATCAGCGCCGCCAGGCAGCCGGCGGCGAAGATCTCCAGGGAGTGCCGGCCGCAGGCATCGATCAGCCGCAGGGGCCGCCATCCGGAGAGGCGCCGCACGGCGGGCGCGCTGAAGATCAGGTAGGTCAAGGCCAGGATATGCAGAAGGCGCAGCGGCGCGATGTGGCTCTTGTCCGGTGCCCCGATCGCCAACGGCCGAAGATCCGGCAGGCCCCAATCCGACCATGAGCCGCCCTGCAGCAAACCGAAGGCCAGGTAGGCGAAGGCCGCAGCAGCGGTCCAGCCGCGCCAGGGCAGGAGGCCGTCCCCGGCCCGGACCGCCACCGCCAGCGCCGCCCCGATCACGAACAGGAACTGCCAGGCGAACGGGTTGAAGTACCAGCCGTCGTCCACGGCGGCGGCGTTGGGCAGGTTCAGGGTGTGGTCGACATTGGCGGCGAGCCACAGCGTGCCGGAGAGCGCCAGCACGCCCCAGATTCCCCGCCGCATCCCGAAATACACCACCGGGAACAGGGCCAGCAGCAGGATGTAGAGCGGCAGGATGTCGAGATAGTTGGGCAGGGCGTTGAGGGCGAGCCCGCGCAGCAGGCCCGGCAGCAGTCCCATCTGCAGCAGCGGCGCGACGCCGAAGCGCGGCGTCAGCCCGGTGAGATCCATCCAGATCCGGACGATGACCAGGGTGGCGAGCAGCAGCCCGGCCTGGAACAGGTAGATCCGCAGGCAGCGCCGGGTGATGCGCGCCAGGGTCGGCCAGGCTCCGGCCCGGCCGAACAGCCCGCCATAGGCCACCATCGACGCGTACCCGGCGAGCAGCACGAAAATCTCGGCCGCGTCCGAGAAGCCGAGATTGTGCAGGGTGAACAGGGCCGGCCCGTTGCGCGGGATGTGGTCGATGAAGATCATCAGCAGCGCGAAGCCACGCAGCACATCGACCCGGGCGTCCCGGACGGGCTTTTTCGGAACCGGTACGGGTGCGGGCGCTGTGTCCGGGGCGGCCCGCCGTGCCGGTGCCATCCTGCCGCCGCCGAAGGGCGCCCGCTCAAGGTCGTCGAGGCTCTTCACGCAGCCATTACCGGGACGTTCTTTCGTAGGGCGCGGCGCGAAGCGTGCACCGCAATGCAATATAGCCCACGCGAACTCCAATGCCGCCAGGGATCGCGTCGATCACGTGGCTTTGTTCCGGAGCGTGGGACGTTCGGCATCCCGTCCATCGCAACCGCGCTTCGGCCGCGGTTCTCGGAATGGCGTGGCGCATGTCCGCCAGACACCGGCAGCGTTCAAGCTCGGCGGAGGCGGATCGGCGTCGCACCGCACCCAAGCCCGCGCGCATCGCCGATGATCGGCGTATAGAGGCGGCGGATCGATCCCGGCGGGTGCCGGGGAAGGGCAGGGTTCATGCGCGTCCTCGTCACCGGAGCCAGCGATTTTCTCGGCCGCCGCCTGCTTGAGGCGCTGCGCCGGGATCTTCCCCCTGAAAGCCGCATCCTGGGCATCGACCGCCGCCCGCTTCCGCCGCTCGACGGCGTGAGCGTCCTCGACGTCGATCCGTTCGAGGCCGGCAAGCTCACCGAGGCGGTCGCGGCGTTCGACCCGACATTCGTATTCCACCTCGCCGCCCTGGCGTCAGTCGCCCGGTCGAGCGAGACCCCCGCCTATGCCTGGCGGGCGGACCTGCTGGGCACGCTCAACCTCGCCGAGGCGGTGGCGCGGACCCGGGCGACCCTGGTGTTCCTGAGTTCGACGGTGGTCTACGGCGAGGCGTTCCGCGACAAGCCCCGGCCCGACGAATCGGTGACACCGCGGCCCGACACCATCTCCGGCCGGACCAAGAACGCCTGCGAATATATCCTGCGCGACGTGCTCGCCAATGCCGGCGTGAAGCACCTCGTGCTGCGGCCCTCGAACTATATCGGCTCCGGCCAGAGCGAGACCTTCGTGGCCGCCTCCTTCGCGGGCCAGATTGCCCGGATCGAGCGCGGCCTGGCGGCGCCGACGCTGGAGGTCGGCGACATCGCGGCGGCGCGCGACTTCATCGACGTCTCGGACGTGACCGCGGCGTGCCTGCGCGTCCTAGACCGGGCCGAGGACCTTCCGGATGGCGGCATCTACAACGTCGGCACCGGGGTGGTGACGCCGGTCTCGGCGATCCTCGACGCGTTCCGCGGTCTGACCGAGGCGGATTTCACCGTCCGGGTGGTGCCGGGCCGGACCCGGCCCGCCGGACTGCGCAGCCAGGGCTGCGACCCCTCGGCCTTCACGGGCGCCACAGGCTGGGTTCCGGCGATACCCCTGGCGCAGAGCTTGGCGGCGATGCTGGATGAGGCGCGGGCGCGGGTGGGCTAACCGGTTTTTCTACAACCCGACCCCATTCACGCCCTTATCCCGACAGGCCGTTAGTCTTTTGACCGACAGGCAGGCTTGCGTGCCAAGCCGAGGCGCGGGTCCCCTCTCCCGTGCGGGAGAGGGATAGGGTGAGGGATGCGACCTTTCCGGAAAGACCTGATCCCTCACCCCAACCCTCTCCCGCACGGGAGAGGGGGCCTGTCGCGCTCCGTCCTCGACGAATAGGAAAACTTACAGCTTCTGAGGTGCCGAAGCGAAGCGGAGGCCTCCAAGGAGGCATCCAGTAGGCCGCGCGATCCCCGGACAACTCCTTCGAGGCTTCCGCTATGCGGAAGCACCTCAGGATGAGGATGTCGGGTTGGAGGGGCGCCGATAAGGGTCCGGCGATCCTCTGTTACTGACCGCACAAGCGCGCGAAGACGCCGCGCGGGCCGTCCCGGCCCGAAGGCCGAGACCGATTCCTACCGCGAGAACTTCTTGTACTTGATCTTCTTCGGCATCAGCGAGTCCGCCCCGAGCCGGCGCATCTTGTCAGCTTCGTAGTCGGAAAAGTTGCCCTCGAACCACTCGACGTGGCTGTCGCCCTCGAAGGCGAGGATGTGCGTGGCGATGCGGTTCAGGAACCAGCGATCGTGGCTTATGATCACCGCGCAGCCGGCGTAATCCTCCAGCGCGTCCTCGAGGGCGCGCAGGGTCTCCATGTCGAGGTCGTTGGTCGGCTCGTCGAGGAGCAGCACGTTGGCGCCGCCCTTGAGCGTCCGGGCGAGGTGGACGCGGTTGCGCTCGCCGCCCGAGAGGGTGCCGACCTTCTTCTGCTGGTCGCCGCCCTTGAACGCGAAGGCCGCGCAATAGGCGCGGGAATTGATCTCGCGCTTGTTGAAATAGATGATGTCGTTGCCGCCCGAGACCTCCTGCCAAACCGTGGCGTTCGGGTCGAGGGCGTCGCGCGACTGGTCGACGTAGCCGAGATGCACAGTCTCGCCGATGGCGATCTTGCCGCCGTCGGGCTTCTCCTGGCCGGTGATCATCTTGAACAGGGTGGTCTTGCCGGCACCGTTCGGGCCGATCACCCCGACGATGCCGCCGGGCGGCAGCTTGAACGAGAGATCCTCGATCAGCAGGCGGTCGCCGAACGCCTTGTTGAGGTGCTCGAACTCGATGACGTTGTTGCCCAGCCGCTCGTCGATCGGGATGACGATCTGTGCGGCGGCGTCGACCTTGTTGTTCTGCTTGGCGACCAGCTCCTCGTAGCGGGTGATGCGGGCCTTGGACTTCGACTGCCGGGCCTTGGGCGAGGCGGCGATCCACTCCTGCTCGCGGGCGATCGAGCGCTGGCGGGCCATGTCCTCGCGGCCCTCCTGCTGGAGGCGCTTCTGCTTCTGCACCAGCCAGGCCGAGTAGTTACCCTCGTACGGGATGCCCCGGCCGCGATCGAGCTCCAGGATCCAGCTGGTGACGTTGTCGAGGAAGTAGCGGTCGTGGGTCACGATCAGGATCGCGCCCGGATAGGTCTTCAGGTGCCCTTCGAGCCAGTTCACGGTCTCGGCGTCGAGGTGGTTGGTCGGCTCGTCGAGCAGCAGCAGCTCCGGCTCCCAGAGCAGCAGCTTGCACAGGGCCACGCGGCGGCGCTCGCCGCCCGACAGCGTCGCCACCGGCTGCTCGTCGCTCGGGCAGCCCAGAGCCTCCATGGCCTGATCGACCTTGGAGTCGAGCTCCCAGAGATTGGCCGCCTCGATCTGGTCCTGGAGCGCGGTCATCTCGTCCGCTGTTTCCTCGGAATAGTTCATGGCGAGTTCGTTGTAGCGGTCGAGCAGCGCCTGCTTCTCGGCCACGCCCTCCATGATGTTCTCGCGGACCGACTTGTTGGGGTCGAGCTGCGGCTCCTGGGGCAGGTAGCCGACCCGGGCGCCCTGGGCGACGAAGCCCTCGCCGGTCCATTCGGAGTCGATGCCGGCCATGATCTTGAGCAGGGTCGACTTGCCCGAGCCGTTGATGCCGAGCACGCCGATCTTGGCGTCCGGGTAGAACGACAGGTTGACGTCCTCCAGGACCTTCTTGCCGCCCAGGTAGGACTTCGTGAGTCCCCGCATGTGGTAGATGAATTCGCGAGCCATCGCGGATCGTCCTCGGCGCGTTGTCGGGGGCTGCGCGGTGTGTGCCAGCGGCACGGGTCAGGCCCGGGGCCTTGGACCCGTCCCGTACGCGCGTTCCCCACGATATCAGAATGTCCCCGACCGAGTATCAGGCCCGCCGGGCACCGGCAAGGATGCACCGCCGGGAGGCAGGGCGGCGTGGCGGCGGCGCGGCGGCGGTTCAGGCGAACGGGTTGGCCACGGATTTCGGCGCCGAGTCCGGCGCCTCGGCGACCGTTTCGGGCAGATCGCCGGCCTCGAGTACCTTCACGATGGCGTCGAAGGTACTCTGAAGCTGGCGGGCCTGCGCCAGTCCGGCCTTGTCCCGGGTGAGGTCGAGGGAGCCGTGCAGGGCGATTCGGTCGGTGCCGTTCTCGAAGCTGAGGGCGCCGATGTTGCGCACGGCGGCATCGTCGGCGAAGGGCTCGAAGGCCTCCGCCTCCGCCTCCGCCTCCGCCTTCGGCTTCCGGCGGCTTGGCTTGTCCTCGGGCATGGTCCCTCTCAGAAGATCGAGCGCAGCAGGTCGCGCAGGAGCTTGCGCGCGGCGCGGTGGAGTTCGTGGCCGAGCCAGTCCTGCCAGCTCTGCTCGGGCCGGGCCCGGTGTCCCTCCGAGCGCGCGCCGGACTGGGGATCGGGCAGGGTCATCGCGTTGGTCCGGGCGGCGGCGGGCAGGCCCGGGAACACGTCGATCCCGGCTTCGCGGGTCAGCGCGTCGATCGAGACCGCGCGCCAGTTCCGGGCGTCGTCGTTGCGGGCCAGGTAGGCGCCGGCCTCGCCGCTCGCCGGGTCGTAGAGCGCCTTGAACAGCTGGGTGGGCACGAGCACGCCGCCCTTGATCTGCTGCACCGAATCCCCGGAGAAGATCACCCCGGTGACCACGAAGATCTCGCCGCGCCGGGTGGCCAGGCGCCGCGTGCCCTCCTCGATATCGGCCCAGAGGCCGCGGTTGAGCACCCGGTTCTGCGGCACGATGTTGGCCAGGCTGAACGATTCGGCCTGGGCGCTCAAGGTCGGCATGTCGCCCGCGGGGGCGAGGTGGCCGCGGTCGAAGCCGCTGCGGACGTAATCCTCCAGCGAGGCGCGTTCCGCATCCGGCAGCCGCGTCTCCTCGTGGAATGAATCGTCCCGGGCGACCGTGCGGGCATCGGCGACGCTGGCCCGGGTGAGATGCTCGGCGGCATAGAGCGGCGTGCGCGTCACCCCCGAATGCAGGACCGCGAAGGCCTCGAAGCAGAGCGGTACCGTGCGGGCGGCGAGCTTCGCGTTGGTCAGGACCGGCGCCAGCCCATTCGCGAACAGGGCCGGGCAGGTTTCCTGGGACTCGGCCGAGGTCGCCAGGGCCAGGACGGCCAGGGCCGCGACGAAAAGCCCACGTGTCCGCCTTACCAGCATACCCGCACCCGCCGGGGCCCCTCCGGGGTCGGACGCTCCCGCCAGGCGCAGGGGCGGCCGAGGCTGCGGGTGAACGGCCGCGCGTCGCGGTCGGGACCGCCGGGGGAGACCCGCTCCGGGCAGGCGCCGAGGAAGTTGCACGGAAAATCGAGGTTGCCGTCCGGCGGGCGCGGACTGACGTAAGCTTGGCCGGCATAAGCTTGGCCGGCGAGGGTAATCGCCAGCATGAGCAGAATTGTGCACAGACGAGCCGGGCTCAAGAGCGGACCTCATGTGGCGGTAAGAGCACGTGACTGAAAAAATCGACGGCCCGACATTGATCGCGCCGCCGATCGTCCGTACCTGCACTATCATGACAGCGGCGGACGGGTCGGTTCTAGCATGAACGCGCGCCCCCCGGGTGCTAGCGTCGTGACGGCGAAAATTCCCTCTGGGAGCCCGCATGACGGGGCCGTCGCCACACTCGAACAAGCGGATGCGATCCTTGGCGATATCCTCTGACCACGCGGCGTTGCTGGACCGTGTCCCGGAGCCGGCCGCGCTTCGGCAGCTGCCCGAATCCGAGCTGCAGGCGGTGGCGGACGCGGTGCGGGCCGAGATGATCGACGCCGTGTCGATCACCGGCGGCCATCTCGGCTCGGGCCTGGGCGTGGTCGAGCTCACCG
>NZ_JAKSYL010000094.1 GCF_022829515.1 Methylobacterium sp. J-048 | reverse complement strand
CGCGAACCTCGACCCGACGATCAAGGGCGACCCGGATGCGAGCGGTCGCCCGACGAGCTTCGGCACCGCGCAGTGGCACGCAGAACGGTTCACGCAGCTCAAGGCGTTCGCCGACAAGATGGGGGTCGACTGGACTGACGTGCCACTGCGCGGTGCCGAAGCTCTTCGGGCGACCGCTCGCATCCGCCTCGCGTTCGCCCGGCACGAGCAGCTAGCGAAGTCGGACTGATTGCGGGCGAGAACTTGCCTTTTCGCTGATACGTCGTCAACGAGAACGTTCTTTTTACATAACAATCGCATGGAGATACTGTTTCTATGGGCAGCGCAATACGTAGAATAATCTTCGTGCCATCGAAATTTACTCCAGCTT
>NZ_JAKSYL010000089.1 GCF_022829515.1 Methylobacterium sp. J-048 | reverse complement strand
TGTTCACCTGGGCCTATGCCCGCGACCCCGCCACCGCGGCGGTGACGATCGGCTCCTACAAGGATTGCACCGTCGAGAAGATCGACGACCTCAGCGTCCGGGTCCTGTTCGACAAGCCGACGCCGTACTGGTGCGATGCCTTCGTGGGCATCGTCGGCATGGTGATCCCCAAGCACCTGTTCGCCGCCTATACCGGCGCCAGATCCCGGGATGCGCCGCAGAACCTCGCCCCCGTGGGCACCGGGCCGTACCGGTTCCTCGAGTTCCGGCCCGGCGACATCGTCCGGGGCGAGCGCAACTCGAACTACCACCTGCCCAACCGCCCCTATTTCGACACCCTCGAGATGAAGGGCGGCGGCGACGCGGTCTCGGCGGCGCGCGCGGTGCTCCAGACCGGCGAGTACGATTACGCCTGGAACCTTCAAGTCGAGGACGAGGTGCTCAAGCGCCTGGAGACCGGCGGCAAGGGCCGGGTCGACGTCGTCTACGGCGGCAATCTCGAGTTCCTGCTGCTCAACACCACCGACCCGAACGTCGAGGTCGACGGTGAACGGTCCTCGCTCAAAACCAAGCACCCCGCCTTCTCCGACCCGAAGGTCTGCCAGGCGATGAACCTGCTGGTCGACCGTAAGTCGATCGAGACGTACATTTACGGCCGCACCGGCAAACCCACCGCCAACACGGTCAACGGCCCGGAGCGCTTCGTCTCCAAGAACACCAGCTTCGCCTTCGACTTGGCCAAGGCCAACGCGCTCCTCGACGAGGCCGGCTGGGCGAGGGGCTCGGACGGCGTGCGGGTCAAGGACGGCAAGCGCCTGAAGCTGCTGTTCCAGACCTCGATCAACGCCCCGCGCCAGAGGACCCAGGCGATCATCAAGCAGGCGGCGGCCAAGGCCGGCATCGAGATCGAGCTGAAATCGGTCACCGGCTCGGTGTTCTTCTCCTCCGACCCGGCCAACCCCGACACCTACCCGCATTTCTACGCAGACATGGAGATGTACACGAACAACATGACCCAGGCGGATCCGGCGATCTGGCTGCTCCAGTACGTCTCGTGGGAGATCGCCACCAAGGAGAACAAGTGGCAGGGCCGCAACGTCGTGCGCTGGCGCAACGACACCTACGACGCGGCCTACAACGCCGCTCAGAGCGAGCTCGACCCGGTCAAGCGGGCAGCGCTTCTGATCAAGTGCAACGACCTCGCGGTCTCGGAGAATGTGCTGCCACTGATCCACCGAGCGAAGGTATCGGCGGTGGGCGCACGACTCGCTGCCTTGCAAAGCGGTTGGGACAACGACCTGTCGTTCCTACCCGACTGGTACAGGGAGGCCTGAGCAGTAGGCGAGCGCCATGGGCACCTACATCCCGCGACGGCTTCTGATCGCGCTTCACAGCGCAATCCGTCGTCGCTCCACGTTTCCCGGGCTTGGACAGCTGCTTGTCATGAGCGGCTGGCGATGAGTGCCGCATGAGTGTCGGAAGCGATCCGGCGTGAGCCGCCTCGTAGCTTTCGGCGTCATGGCGCTGATCTGGGGAGTGACGTGGTTGCCGACGAAGATCGCCACGCAGGCCGTCCCGCCGATCTTCCTCGCCACGGCACGCTTCCTTCTCTCCGGCGTCCTGTTCCTCATCATCGTACGCGTACGGCGCCTACCACTGCGCATCCGGGGGTTTGGCCGGATCGTCGGCGCTTCGCTCCTCATCACGACGGGCTGCTATAGCTTCGTGTTCTGGGGTGTCGCTCACGCCCCCAGCGGCCTATCGGCGATCGTCAATCTGTCGCTGATGCCGATCTTCCTCGCATTCATCGGTTTCCTCTACGGCCAAGAGCGCCTCAGCGCGCGTCGGGTCGGCGCGATCGTACTTGGTATCAGCGGGCTCGTGCTCCTGTTCTCCGGCCGCGCTGAAGCCGCGCAAGATGGCGCCACGATGGTGCTCGCTCTCGCTTCGGTGGCACTCGGCACGGTCTGCTACGCCTGGGGCTCCGTGATCAGCCGGCCCTTGACGCAGTTGATGCCGCCGCTGGTTCTCGCTTTCTGGGAGACGATCATCGGCGCGATCGGGCTCGTGCCCGTGTCGTTGCTTATAGAGGGCTACGACCCAGGCCGCTTCGCCGCCCTGTGGGATGGGCGGGTGCTATTCTGCCTCGGCGTGATGGTCATTGGCGGCTCGCTCACCGGCTTCTCGATCTTTCTCTGGCTGGTGCGGGACTGGGGCGCCTTCCGCGCCGGCCTGTATGCCTTCGTCAGCCCGGTGATCGCGGTTGCGATCGGCGTTATCTACGCGCACGAGCCCTTCGGATGGGCGGAGGCATCGGGTATGGGAATCATGCTCGCAGCGACCGCGTTGGCGCTCACCGATCGGCCACGTGTGCAGGTCGACCGAGACACCTCTTAATCCGTTCGTGGTCAAGGCGCAGTCTGATTACTCCGAAGTTCGATCGCGCCGCCATCACGGCTTGTGCCGCAAGAACGCATTTGACTGCAGTGAGTCGGGAGCGGTCGACCGGGTCTCGCCGTAAGCAGAATCACAGTTCTGGACTAGAGGCGCCGGAAAAACGGACGAGCCCCTTTCGACCTAACAGGTCTCTGGCGACCTCACCGCAGCGTCAGGGCGCGGGGCAGGTCCGAGAGGGGTTCGGCCCCATGCTCGGTGACAATGACGGTCTCGGATGCGCCGACGGTCCAGGCGCCATAGCTGCGCAAGGTCGCTGGCAGGTGAAAGACCATGCCTGGCTCGATCGGCCGGTCGACGCCGGTGAAGAGGCTGAGCAGACCACCCTCGCCCCAGTCAGGCGCGAAGGCGATACCCATCGAGTAGCCGATGCGCTTGCGGAAGGCTGGGCCGTAGCCCGCCGCGTCGATGATGGCTTGGGCGGCCTCGTGAGGGACGGAGCAGGGCCGGCCCGGTCGTATTGCGTCGAGGGCCGCGTCGAGGGCTCGCAGCGCGCAATCCATCATCCGCCGCGCCTCGGACGGCGGCTCGCCGATCCAGACGCTGCGCATCATTGCCGCATGATAGCGGGCATGGCTGCCTGCAAGTTCAAGGAACACCGCGTCGCCCGCTTCCAGCCGGCGCCGGCGCCACGTCATGTGTGGCAGCCCGCTACGGGGGCCCGACGAGATCAGGGGCTCCATCGCCATCGCCTCGGACCCGGCCGTCGTGGCGGCAGCGAGCATGGCGGCAGCGACCGCATTCTCGTCGTTGCCTACTGTGCAGGCGGCGATGCCGGCCGCGAGCCCGGCCTGCGCGTAACGGGCGGCGGCCCGGATCGCCTTCAGCTCGACCGCTGACTTCACTGTCCGCAGGGGGCCAAGGAGGCCCGACCCGTCCGGAACCGGGTCGATGCCGAGCGCCATGCCGATCCGCGCCGCCAGGGCAGGCGAGACGAACCAGCCGTCCCGCTCCAGCGCCAGCCGGGCGAAGCCCCGGCGACGCACGAGAGCGGCCAGGGCGTCGGCCGGGTCGGTCCCGTCCGGATAGGCCTGGATGTCGTCGAGCCAGGTATTGGCCGCCGCCCCCGGCAATTCGAGCTGGCGCACCAGCAAGGCCGGCTCTCCCTCCACCGGCAGCACGAGGGCCTGAAAGGCGAAGTAGCCCGCCGTCTGGCGGCCGGTCAGCCAGTAGATCGCCTCCGGACCGGTCACCACCAGGGCATCGTGGCCGGCGGCGGCGATTGCAGCCCGTGCCGCCATCTGCCGCGCGGCGAACTCCGCCTCCGGGAAGGCCGCCTCACAGCCGCGCAGGTTCGCAAATTCATCCATCGCGCCGCCAAACCTTAGAATTCGCTCAGGCGGCGAATGATGCCCAGCTTGAAGTTTTCGAGATGAGCCGCGATGGCATCGGCGGCCGCCGCCGTGTCCCCGGCTCGCAGGGCGGCGACCACCGCCAAGTGCTCGCGATGCACTGCCTCGAACCGTTCGGGCATCCGGCTCAGGTTGAACATCTGCGTCTTGAGCCGCAGATCCTTGATCGTTTTGGCCAGGATCGCATTGTGACTGTGATCGGCGAACAGTTCGTGGAAACGGCGGTCGACCTCCCAGTTGCCCGGGGCATCCGGATCCCCCGCCGCCAGCAGCTCCTCGATCTGTCCCTGCAAATCCTCCAGCACGGCGTCGGCGATCCGGCCCGCGGCGAGCACGACGCTCTCCCGTTCCAGCAGACGGCGGACGTGCAGGATCTCGATCAGCTCGCGCAGGGAGAACTCCTTCACGACGAGCATCCCGCCGGGCTGCCGCTCGATCAGGCCCTCGGTCTCCAGCCGCGACATCGCCTCGCGGGTCGGCGTGCGCGAGATGTCGAGCATCTCGGCGAGGCGACGCTCGTGCAGCACGGTCCCGGCCGGCAGGTCGCGCCGCACCAGCATGTCGAGCAGCTTGTCATAGGCCATCTGACCCAGGCTCTGTTCGCGCCGGGCGTTGAGCGCCGTCGTGTACGACGATGCGTCAAGGGTCTTCATTGGTTCCTCCCGGAGCGGCCGGCCGGGCCGCCCCCGTCTTCTCGTCGGTATGCCGTGTCGCCGCGGCCTTTCACATGGCGTTCGTGCGGATCGGCTCCTTCGGCGCCGGGTCATAGCCGATCAGCGGGGTGATGAGCTTGGCATAGGTGCCGTCGGCGACCATCTCGGCCAGGGCTTTGTTGACGGCCGCATGCAGGTTCGGCTTCCCCTTCTTGATGGCAAAGCCCTTCTGGATGGTGCTGAGCGGGGTCTCGATCATCACCAGCGGCAGCTTGCGGGCCTTGATCGCGTAGTTGCCGGCCACCGCGTCGTTGATCACCGCGTCGATGTTGCCACCGACGAGGTCCTGCATGGCGTCCGCGGCGGTCTTGTAGCTCTTCAAGGTTGCGCCGTGGTCCTCGGCGAGCTTTCCGAAGGTCGAGGCCGAGAGGGCGCCCACATTCCGGCCCTTTAGATCGTCCGGACCCTTGATGCCCGTATCCTTGCGGGTGACGATCCGCGCCCCGGATTCGAGCCACCCGTCCGCGAAGGCGACCTGTTTCTGCCGGGCGGGCGTGATGTCCATCGACTCGCTGGTGATGTCGTACTGATCGGCCATCAGGCCGATCAGCAGGGCATCGAACTTGACGTTCACGGGGCTGTATTCGAGCCCGAGCCTGCGGCAGACCTCGCGCATCACCCGGACCTCCAGCCCGTCGAGCTCGCCGCTCGGCGTACGCATGCTGAAGGGCGCGAAGGTGCTGTCGGTCGCCACGATCAGCTTGCCGGGCTCGATCAGTTCCAGCTTGCCCTCGGCCCCGCGGACCGCGGGAGCAGCCAGCAGGCTGGTGCAGAGGGCGGCGAATGCGAGGAGGTGTCGGCGGTTCATGGCAATCTCCGATGTTGGGACGGGGCGAGAGGTGTGAGCCGCGGCCCGACCCGCGGCAGGCGCTGCTCAGGACAGACGGGCGTAGCGCCGCTCGAAGTAGGCGGAGAGCTGCGACAGGATCGACGTGAGGCCGAGGTAGATCAGCGCCGCCGCGATGTAGAAATCGAACGGGCGAAACGTGGTGGCGATCATGAGCTGGGCGTAGAGGGTCAGCTCGACCACCGTGATCGTCGAGAGCAACGACGTGTTCTTGACCGACGAGATCGCCTCGTTGGTGAGCGAAGGCAGGATCATGCGGAAGACCTGCGGCATTACGATCCGCGCCATCATGATCCGCGGGTTCATGCCCAAGGCCAAGGCCGATTCCATCTGACCCCGGGGGATCGCCGCGAGGCCGGCACGGATGGTCTCGGCTACGTAGGCGCCGCTGCTGACGCCCAGCGCGATGATCCCGGCGGTGATCGGCGACAGCTTCACGCCGATCTGCGGCATGCCGAAATAGACGATGAACACCTGGACAAGGGTCGGCGTACCCCGAATAAACCAGACGTAGAAGCTCGCCAGGGCCTGGAAGGGAGCGAAGGACGAGCGCTTGCCCAGCGCCCCGAGCAGGCCGCAGACCCAGCTCACAAGAATACTCGCCACCGTGACGCCGAGAACGACGATGGTCGCCGAGAGAAAGCCGGGGCCGTAGGTGACGACCTCTTCCGAGAGGCTGAGCCACCAGTCCTGAATTGCCGTGACGCTCATCACCGTCCGAACTCCCCGCTGGATATGCGGCTGCTCACGCCGAGTGCCCGAGGACGGTCGGCTCGTGCAGCACACGCCGGAGGAAGTGGCGCAACCGCTCGCTCCGAGGGGCACCGATGACTTCCTTCGGCGGGCCGTCCTCGGCGATCACGCCACCGTCGAAGAACAGAGTGCGGGTGCCGACGTCCCGGGCGAAGGCCATCTCGTGGGTGACGACCAGCATCGTCATCCCATCCGCCGCGAGGGAGGCCATCAGCGCCAGCACCTCGCCCACCAGCTCAGGATCGAGGGCCGAGGTCACCTCGTCGAACAGCATCACCTTGGGTGCCATCGCCAGGGCGCGCACGATCGCCACGCGCTGCTGCTGCCCACCCGAGAGCTTCGACGGGTAGGCTTGCCTCTTCTCGTAGAGGCCGATGCGCTGGAGCAGCGCCTCAGCTTCCTCCACCGCCTGCCGGCGCGGCATTCGTCGCACTCGGATCGGCGCCTCGACGACGTTCTCCAGCACGGTCATGTGCGGCCAGAGATTGTAGCTCTGGAAGACCATGCCGATCCGCGCCCGCAATTCGCAGAGCTGCTGCGGGGTCGGCTGACGACGGGCGCCCAGCTCGTAGTCGAAGGCGAATCGCTCGAAATCCATGAAGCCAGAGGTCGGCGTCTCCATAAGGTTCAGGCACCGCAGGAACGTGCTCTTGCCCGAGCCGCTCGCGCCGATGATCGACACCACTTCGCCCTCGTGGATATCAAGGGAGATACCCTTCAGGACCTCGTTGGCGCCGTAGCTCTTGTGCAGCTTCCTGATCTTCAAAAGCGGCGTCTTGGCGACTTCGATCTCCGTCATCGTTCACCCTAAACCGTTGTCATGGCTTCAATCTTGATTGCAATACTGTGACATGACTTGAACATATCGACATATTTGCTGTACCGCTCAAGAACATTGCCGTGCTCTGCTGATCTGTATTTGATTTTCATGTTGCCAGTATCGGGGCGATGCGATACACTCTTAGGTATACCACCGGCATTCAAGCGGTATTTATGAGCAGGGCTGCCTCGTACGTGTCCACTGAGCCTTCCTTCCCCAGTTCCCCCTCCGCGGAACCGTCGGGCGTCTGCCTCATCGTTCAGCCGATCCACGCAGCCGGGCTGGCCCGTCTCCGGGCGGCGGGGCTTGAGCACCGGATCGCCACCGACCTCGCCCCCGCGACTCTCGCCCGCGAGGCGGCCGACTGTGTCGCGGTGATCACGCGCAACGGCGGCTTCCCCGCAGAGGCGGTGCTGGCCGCGCCCCGGCTGAGGGTGATCGGGGTTCATGGCACCGGGACTGACCCGGTGGCCGTCCCCGAGGCGACGAGGGTAGGAATTCCGGTCGTCAACACGCCGGGGGCCAATGCCCAGTCCGTCGCAGAGCATGCGATCGGCCTGATCTTCGCCCTGGCGAAGGCGATCCCGCAGGCCGACCGGGCCATGCGGGAAGGCGACCACAATTTCCGCTACGGGGCGCGCCTCGTGGAACTCGCCGGGCTGACGCTCGGTCTCGTGGGGTTCGGTGCCATCGGGCAAGCGACCGGCCGACTGGCGGCGGCCCTCGGCATGGAAGTGCTCGCCTACGGCCCAACACGGCCCGACTCTGACTTCGAGGCCATAGGAGCCGAGCGCGCCGTCTCCCTGCCGGACCTCCTCGCCCGGGCTGACGTGGTCTCCCTGCACCTGCCGCTCACGCCCCAGACCCGTGGGCTGATCGGTTCGGGGGAGTTGACCCGCATGAAGGCTGGCGCTTTTTTGATCAACACCGCCCGTGGCGCCCTGGTGGATGAGGGCGCCCTGGCCAAAGCTCTCGCTGCTGGGACCATTGCTGGCGCGGGGCTCGACGTGGTGTCGGGGGACGCGCTGGCGCACGACCATCCGCTCCATGGGGAGCGGCGGGCGATCCTTACCCCCCATGTCGCGGCATCCACCGAGGCGGCCCTGATCCGTGCAGCCGAGCGGGTCGCCGGGCAGGTGGTCGACGTGCTCGCCGGCCGCCGCCCACCGAACCTCGTCAACGCGGAGGTCTGGAACCGGCGGCGGCAGGGTGAACCGTCCGCGGAGTTTCCGGCATGAACGGGTTAGGGGCTGCAACGGGCGCAGATTTGATCGCTATCGACCCGGACTTCTGCGCCGGACTGTTCGCGCAGCTCCTGTCCTTTAGCCACGACGAGCCCGGGGTCACGCGGGCTGCCTACGGCGAGGGGGAGGAGCGGGCCCACGCCCTTATGCGAGCGACCGGGCTCGCACTGGGTCTGAAGCCCGAATGCGATGCCGCCGGCAATCTCTTCCTGACAATGGTGGGACGCGACCCGGCATTGTCACCCTGGATGGTCGGCTCGCATGTGGATACGGTACCGCACGGTGGTAACTTCGATGGTGCGGCCGGGGTGATTGGTGGCCTCGCAGCCCTTGAAGCCCTGCGCCGGGCGGGCCTCGTGCCGGCGCGCCCGGTGACGGTGGCGGTGTTCCGAGCCGAAGAGAGCGTGTGGTTCCCCGCCTCCTATGTCGGCAGCCGCGCCGCCTTCGGCTTACTGCCGCCCGACGTGCTCGACCTGCCCCGCGCCGATTCCGGCCGGAGCCTGCGCGAGCACATGGCTGAGCTCGGCCTGCGGCCGGAGGCTGTAGCGCGGGGCGAGCGGCTGCTCGACCCGACGCGGATCCACGGTTTTGTGGAAATGCATATCGAGCAGGGTCCGGCGCTGGAGGCGACCGGGGTCCCGGTAGGCTTCGTCACGGCGATCAGCGGCAGCTTCCGCTACCGCAAGGCCGCCTGCTTCGGCCGCTACGGCCATTCCGGCGCGGTAGCGCGGTCCGAGCGCAGCGACGCCGTCTTCGCCCTCGCCGACCTGATCACCGGCCTCGATGCCCTGTGGGGCACGCTGGAGGCGGAGGGGCGGCCGGCCACGATCACGCTGGGCGAGGTCGGCACTGACCCGGTCCAGCACGCCTTCGCCAAGATCCCCGGCGAGGTCCTCTTCTGCCTCGACGTGCGCAGCACCGAGCCCGCCGTTCTGGACCGGATCGAGGCGGCCTTGGCCGAATTGGTTGCCGCCATCGAGGCCGCCCGCGGCGTGCGCTTCGTCCTGGGCGAGCGCACGGGCAGCACGCCGGCCCGAATGAGCTCAGCGTTGGTCGAGGCCCTGTCGGGCCATGCGCGCCGGCTCGGGATGCCGTTCCGGACCATGCCGAGCGGGGCGGGACACGACACCGCGACCCTCGCCGGCCAGGGCGTGCCAAGCACGATGATCTTCATCCGCAACCAGAACGGCAGCCATAACCCGCACGAGGCGATGCGGATCGAGGATCTGTGCGCCGCCGCGGCCTTGGTGGCGCACCTCGTCGCAGAAGCCTGACCCCGCAGACAGAACCCACGCGAAAGGATGCACCGATGATCGTCGATCTGAACTGCGACATGGGCGAGGGCTTCGGCGTCTATCACCTCGGCGACGACGCCGAGATGCTGACGGTGGCGACCTCGGCCAACATCGCCTGCGGCTTCCACGCGGGCGACCCGCTGGTGATGCACGAGACCCTGCGCGGCGCCGCCGCGAACGGCGTGCAGGCCGGCGCGCATCCAAGCTTCCTCGACCTCTGGGGCTTCGGCCGGCGGCCGATCCACGGCGAACGCCCGGCCGACATCGAGAAGGCGGTTCTCTACCAGGTTGGCGCCCTCCTGGCGCTCGCCCAGGATGCCGGCTGCCCGGTCCGCCACGTGAAGACGCACGGGGCGATGGGCAACATGGCCAACGAGGATGCCGACCTCGCCGTAGCGGTGGCGCGGGCGATCCGCACCCTCGACCGCGACCTGATCTTCGTGGTCATGCCGGGCCTGGAGACCGAGAAGGCCGGCGAGAAGCTCGGCCTGCTGATCGCCCGCGAGATCTACGCCGACCGCGCCTACGCGGATGATGGCTCCCTCGTCTCGCGCAAGCTCCCCGGCGCCGTGCTGCACGATCCTGCCTCCGTCTCGGAGCGCGTGATACGGATGTTGGAGGATGGGGCGATCACCAGCCTATCCGGCCGGCGCATCCCGACGCGGATCGACACGATCTGCGTTCACGGCGACACGCCCGGCGCCGTCGCCATGGGACGCCGCCTGCGCGAGGATTGCTCCGCCAAGGGCATCGGTCTGCGTCCAATGGCTGAGGTGCTTGGTGTCTGAGCCTGGCTATCGCCTCCTCGATTGCGGCGATCGTGCCCTGACGGTCGAACTTGGCAAGACGGTTGATCCTGCGGTCAACGCGCAGGTCATCGCCCTGGACGAGGCGATCCGCGGCGCTGGACGACCGGGCCTCTTGGAGACGGTGCCGACCTATCGCTCGCTCCTCGTCCTCTACGACCCTGACCGGTTGCCCCGGGTCGAACTCGCGGCGCTGATCGCCGCCCATTGGCCGCCCCCGGAAGCAGGGGCCGGCGCGGGCCGCCGCTGGCGGGTACCAGTCCACTATGGCGGCGAGCACGGGGCCGACCTCGCCTCGCTTGCGGCCGGGGCGGGCTTGAGCCCGGAGGAGGTGGTCGCCGTCCATGCCGGCCGCAATTACCGCGTCTACATGATCGGCTTCGCCCCCGGCTTCGCCTATCTCGGCGGCCTCGATCCCCGCATCCATGCGAGCCGGCGCACCGATCCCCGACCCAAGACCCCGGCGGGCAGTGTATCCATTGGCGGGAACCAGACCGGCGTCTCGCCGCCCCTGGAGCTGCCGAGCGGCTGGCAACTCATCGGCCGCACGCCCGCACGCTCCTACGATCCAGCGCGTGCCGAGCCGTTCCTGTTCAAGGCCGGAGATCTGATCCGGTTCGACCCCATCGGCCGCGCCGAGTTCGATTCTCTCAGCGAGGCCGCCCGTGCCGGTGAGACCGTCGCCACCTTGGAGCGAATCGATGGCTGAAGGTCTGCGCGTCGTTGCCCCTGGTGTCGCCTCGACCCTGCAGGATGCCGGTCGGCAGGGCTACCTGCGCTACGGTATCTCCGGGTCCGGGGCGATGGATCCCGATCTGCTGGCCCTGGCCAACGCCCTTGTCGGCAATCCGCTCGACACGGCCGTGATCGAGATGGCGATGGTCGGCCCCACCCTCGTCTGCGAGGCGGAATCTTGCCGCATCGCCCTCGTCGGGGCGCCCTTCGGGATGAGCCTAAATGGGCGCATACTCGACCTCTTCACCGCCCACGACCTACGGCGGGGGGATCGGCTCATCCTGGGCGCCCCACGGCAGGGCTTACGGGCCTTCCTCGCGGTCGCCGGGGGCTTCGCCGTGGCGCCGATGCTCGCCAGCGTCTCAACGCACAGCCGCACGCGCCTAGGCGGCCTGGACGGCAATCCTCTCGCTGCGGGAGACCTGCTACCCCTCGGCGCGCCCAAGTCCAGCGACCGACCGCTGACCCTGCCGCCGCTCCACCGGCCACGTTTAGGCGGTCCGATCCGGGTTGTTCTCGGGCCGCAGGCCGACAGCTTCACCGAAGAGGGTCTGCGAACCTTCCTTTCCGTGCCCTACACGCTCACCGCGCGGGCGGACCGGATGGGCTGCCACCTCGACGGGCCGCCGATCGCCCATGCAGATGGCTTCAACATAGTCTCAGACGGGATCGTGAACGGCTCGATCCAGGTGCCCGGACACGGACGTCCCCTCATCCTGCTCGCCGACCGCCACACCACCGGAGGGTATCCAAAGATCGCCACGGTGATCTCGGCCGATCTCGGTCGCCTGTCGCAGGTGCGGCCGGGCGAAACGATTGTGTTCGAAGCCGTCACCGTCGAGGAGGCCCAGTCCCTCGCCCGCGGGGCGAGACATACCCTTGCAGCGCGACGGGCGGCCCTCGTACCGGCCGGCGGCGCAGAGCTCGACAGCGCTTTCCTGCTGTCCTGCAACCTCATCGGTGGCGTCATCTCGGCGAGCACTCTCGAACCGGCCGCCTGAGGGCGCGACGGCCCCGTCAATACACAACGAAAAGGCTTATCGATGCTCACGCCATTCCACCTCGCCTACCACGTCACCGACCTCGACGCGGCGCGCCGCTTCTACGGCGGTGTGCTCGGCTGCCGGGAGGGGCGCAGCACGGAGACCTGGGTGGATTTCGAATTCTTCGGCCATCAGATCTCGCTGCATCTGGGTGAGCCCTTCGCGACGACCCGGACCGGAAAGGTCGGCACCCACATGGTGATGATGCCCCATCTCGGCGTGGTGCTGCCGCTCGACGCCTGGGAGGCACTGGCCGCCCGCATTGAGGCGGAGAGCGTTGCTTTTGACATTCCACCGGTAATCCGTTTCGCGGGGGAGCCCGGCGAGCAGCGCACGATGTTCTTCTTCGACCCAAGCGGTAACCCCATCGAAATCAAGGGTTTTAGGGATCTCAAGAGCGTCTTCGAACACTGACTTACATTCGCAGTTAGCCCTCACGCGCCTGAATGCCGGCTCGCTAGTTCCGTGGCGCGGTCGAGCAGGCGGAAGGCGGAGCATGATGGCGATTCGCTGTTGAATGTCCGCTTTGAAGCGAAGAAGAGAAGCGCCTGGATGACTGAAATGGGCGCAAAGCCGAAGGCACGCTTCTAGATGCGGACCCAATCTTCGCTCCACGGCAGAGCGAGCCTTAAAGTCAACGAGACTCTTCCAGCTACGATCGGGCGTTCAGGCGGACCTGTATCAGGGGCCCGGAAGGGGCAACCGAAGGACTAATCTTTTCCGTTTTATCTAGGGCTTCGAGCACATGGCGGGGGCTGAGCCCCCGCCATGTGGCAGTACGGACCGCTTAGATGAGCCGACGCAACATAGGCCGGTGAGGAACCTTGCCAGCGCTCACGTTGTGAAGGAGCAATCGGTCCCATAATGGCCATCGTTCTTGGAATAGATCTGCTTCGTCGGCGAAAGAAGGATGTAGGACATTGAATTTCGGTCGCTTATTGGATGGCATATCGTGGTCGTAACTTCGAGCAAAGATGCGATGCTTAAAATCGTAAGACAGCATATGAGGCTTATGTAGCACTGGATTGATACCGAAAGATTGACAAAAAGAGCTGCCGGGTTTGTATATATCGGTGATACGGTCGAAATTATCTTGAGTGATCGGGCCGGAAATAAGCACACAGCTTGAAATACGCCATAGTGCAGCTATTCTATCCCGGATGCCGAGGGAGACGTCGATACCACCGATTGCGACGGTACCTGGTATCGCTTCGCGCAAAACTTGTTTTTGATGATCGAGCAGCTTTCCAAGATCAAAATCGACGAGCAGGCCTTTCGCTACTAACGCACTGGGCGGAGTCCACCACAATTGGACCCATGGATCATTTTCCCCAAGGATATGCTCTGCTTGCGGAAGGAGTCGCAGCCGATATCGTAGTGCGCATACAGGGCAAACCCCAGAAAAGCATCGGCTGCCCTTTCGGCAGCTTTTCAGACGCTCAAGGATCCCTTGAGCCGCTCGGCCCCTGTTTTTTGCCAAGCGCTCTATGGTGCGATTGGCTGCTCGCCGGCAGATTTCGAATGATTCGTGGCGAGATAAATACGTTTTGAAGTCGGTCATAAGATGCCTCCAGATAATGGAGGTCAATACAAGCGACCGTATTTTGTTAGTGTCAAACCTCAGAAAATATCGTTATTTGTCCAGTAACGTCCATATTTGACCGCTACTATCCGGGTACGACTTGATCAAGTTTGCGTGATGGGTTTGATTTCTAAGTCATCATCATCGAATGAAACCACGCGTCGCTCGTAGTCGCGGCGAACGGCAGTTCGTTCTAAAGGCCGAGTTTCACCGAATGGAGCAGTTCCCTTGGTGACGAGGGCAAGGCAAGGGGCAACGTGAAACGACTCGTCCTGTCCCTCGCCAATCGGATACGGATCTCGGACCTATCGATGGCAAACGCGTCGCCGGTGAGGACAGCGACATTGCCCCTGTAGCCCTTCAGCCCCGATACTTAAGGTTGCCGCTGTTCCCAAGCCCGAAACGGCTTCAGCGCTTCATCCCGGATCGCCCGCGCGAGGGCGGTGCCCTCGCGGTTGCCGAACAGCAGACCATCGAGGGTGCGGCCGGCCATCACGTCGAGCAGGCGAACTCGATCACCGGTGCGCAGCCAATCCTTCTTGATCCGCCAAGCCCGGGTGTCGAAACCGGTCAACTCAGATTCCCTCGAGACAGCCCGCAGGAAGGCGGTGCGGTAGACCTTCTGCGGGCCCTTCAGAGCGTAGACGAACTGGCGCATGAGGTCGTCGTCGGGCACCTCCTGAACGTGCACCGAGGTAACCCCGTCCTTGATGCTGGCATGCCGCTCACGAAGCGGCTGGAGGATCCCGTTAAGTTCGTCCTGTGTAGCCCCCCAGGCGAGGAGGTGGCAGTGCCAAGACACTGAGTCGAACACGGCCCAGCCAGATGACGACCAATTCGGGAAGAGCGCGACCTCGACCATGCCGATGAAGGGCAGGTTACCGAACGCTTGTCGGGCCACTTGCTGCAAGTGGTGGATCTTACAGTGCGCGGCCTCGCTCATGCACCGAAGGTCGGATCGAAGCCCGCGCCCCGGCGCTAATCGATCTCGGAGGGGAAAGGCGAAACGCGCTGGGGTAATTGTCACGAAGCAGCGCGGACCATAAACGATGCCCTTCTCAGCAGCGACGTGCTTTAGGGCGATTTCAGCAAAGGCGATTCGGGAGTAGGCATTGTTGGCGTAGAGGGCGTGTGCGTTGGCCCGCTGAAGCTCGTCAAACGCATCCCAGCAGGCAACCTGCTTGTAGTTCCTGCGCGGGTATTCGAGGTAGTCCTTGATCCGGTCGTCGGTCCGCAGGTGAACTTCGGCAAAGGTTTCCATATCGACGATGGTGGGTAGGGGCGAGCGGGGGTCATATGGCCGGGGGGGTCGAATTTCAAAAACCTGCTTTGATGGCCTGTACGAGCGGGAAGGTGATAGGAAATGGGCATATTCAAGCATGAGCTGCCTGCCTTAATGAGGTGATAGGTGCTATAAGGCTTGTGTATAGTGTAGATCTCAAAGCATTCTGCCGGACAGTTTGCCTTTTCAAATCTTGTTTTGTCCTGATATCTAAGCCATGTCCGGCTAGTGAGGGACGAGTGTTCATCACTAGCCGGCCAGCTTTTACGGCTTGGGGTGTACTTCAGTTACGATGATACGAACGAAGCCTGAGGAAGTCTCCTCGCACTCGTAGTCAATTGAGCCGCGTTTGTAGGCAGGATCATTGAATACGCGAAGCGATATCTGATCCGTCGATACTAATCGTAGATCACTCAATTTAATTTCACGCTTGGAGGCATTGTTGCCTCGCGTTTCATTATTTTGAGATGCGGGATCAGACGCTGATGATTTTGCGGATTGTTCCTCATCGTCATCTTTTTCTTCATCATTATATATTGAATCACCTTTATTTGTACAACTGTAGTCTCCTTGATTGGCGGCAGAATGATCTGGTTCGGTATTCTCATGTCCTTGTCTTTCGGCTCTAGCTTCCTGTTCAAGTTCATCTAGACTCTTTTCTGAAAGAGCTTCTGTGACCTCGGCTTGGCTTGCTTGACGCATGAAAAACGGTCGGATCGCACGTTCGTAGCTCAGTGCCTGCCCGTAGTTGCTTCCTTCGAGGCTTCCGAATATATAGCACATAGTCATCCGAAGCAGACTCGACTCATCTAATTTGTATTTTCGTTTAAGAAAGAAGTCTTGGTTGTAGAACTTTTTGATAAGCCTTTTGCTTTTTTTTAGTTTTATGGCGCAAGCGTAAGCATGCGCAATAGTGTATTTCACGCGCTTGTGATGTCCCTTCAGCGATTTGCGATGAAACCCACGAAGTAGGTTGACAGCTTTGATCGGACTTTCATCGATCATGGGTCTAATCTCATCGAAGAATTCCGATTCGTTGTTCCAATTCTGACCAATTTTGGATTTCCCGCGCGTTTTTGACATGAGTCCTCCTTCGCCGCGTCTGGCGGCAATTTTTGGGATTCCGAATTTTTTGAAAACTGCCGAAGCTCACAAGAGCTTCGGCAGGTGGGATGATTGCCTGATTATGATGCTTCAGACATCAGGTTTGCCGTCGAAGAGATTTTGAATTTCCGCGGCACGCCAGCAGGTGACTCGTCGTGACAATTTTATCGGGGCCGGATAGATCCCGACTTTCACACCCGCCCAGAAGGCCGAGCGGCTGACAGGGATAGGCCCTATTGGTGCCAGGATCTGTCGAAGTCTTACTAAGCCCGTTTTTGGGAAGATCTGCTGATTTTCCACTTCAGATGATCTATTTTTACGTTTCATGTGCTCACCGTATCTCTCGAACCACTGTTGGTTCGATGAAGGACATGATGAGGCTTCTCCGCACATACTTGGACGCGAGAGCTTTCCGCGGAAGGATGCCAAGCTAAGTACCTGATTTTGCCTTGAAAAAATTCGCACCGATCCTTTTCAGTTTTGCCGTCTCGGCGGCATCAAAGGGCTCCGTTGGCAGTGCGATCGACGCGAGCCCATCAGGAAAATTCGGAAACCGGATGTGCTTTAGAGCTCGAGGGTGAAGTCGGGAGCGAAGCGTCTCGGTCGCCCAACGGCAATGCGCTAAATAGCGCTTAACGTGCACCACATTCTCAAAAATATCGTCAAATTCTTGATGAAATTCAGGCGATTGAGGCTCAAAGTTCCAATCAACTTTGTATTCGGGTTTGTTGTGCCTTTCGACAAATAAAAACGGAAATGTCGCTGCCCGTTTTGCCCAAATATCTTCGAATGTCCGTTTAGACATCACCCAAGTAGGGCCAAAAATTTCGCTTTGAATTAGATAATGCACTTCGGCGAGTTGAACATATTTATTTGATGATCCGCGCATCGCTAGCGGTGAAAGCATATATTTCGTGATGGCTCCAAAAAAATCGAGATCAGAATATCGAGCCTTGCCATGTGACTGGATGTTGAAGAAATCGAAATATGGGGCATTCGGCGTCGCAATTGAGCCGAGAAAATCCAGGTCGACGTATTTGTACAGAAATTTAAGCTCATCTCTATCCAGTTTTTGTAGATTTGGGGACGGGCAATGCTGTCTTAGGTAATTGCAAATGCATGTTATCAACATTGCCCTTTGTATATGCGGCTCGGTGGGCCATCTTATCCAAATTGCAATACGGAATAGAGCATCTCTGAGAGTCCAGCGGTCGGCGCTGTCGTGCCTATGAATTATATCTAATGCGTCATCAATATTGATATCAAAATTTTTAAATACGTCAAGCTGTATGATATCTTGATTTTGCTCCCTTTTCCAACGGTATATTGACGCTTTCGATACACCGTGTTTTTCCGCGATCTCCTCCACCGTCAGATCAGCGAGAAAATCATTTAAGAATAGCCGATTGAGTTCCAGTTTTTCCTTCGGGGTATAACGCTTGATCATCATTCCTCCAGTCGTTGATAATTGAGAATGACCTGCATCATATATAGTATTCGTGTAATAGATTGTCTCTGGGAGTAATTCTAGATTTGTTATCTGGCGACGCAAATGAGTTCTGTCAACGTGTACAACACAGCTAGATTGGCGGCAAATTTTCGTCCATCGTCTGTAGCATGATGCCTCGGCTTGTGTCGCTATAGGGCAGCTGGTGCCGATGATTGCCAGTGAAAGGCAATTCTCTAGCCACCAGTGAATCCGCAAATCTATGCCGTTGTCTAAATAATCCGCGAGTTGTTCCCGTCGTCAATCAATGATAAGTTCTAATTTATTGCTGTAACGAGCAATGTATCTAGAGATATTGCCTAAATCAACTGGACCACAACGACATGTGCGTTTGATTGCCGATCGGCGGAGTCTTAGTGATTTGTGATGCCGCTGAAATATTATGGCCCGAACAGACGCGGCGCGCCGTTCGCGATGAATTCTCGCTGCTTTGCGGCCAGAACTTTAGCGTAAGTCTTTTCGATCATCCGGACGCTCGTCCCACAATTCTCCGCCACCACGTTGAGCGGTACGACCACCTCAATGGCGCGGGAGATGTAGGAGTGCCGCAGTGCATAGAACGTACCCGATGGGTCCAGCTTGGCGCTGAGCAGCACCCGCTTCATCGGCCGCACTTGGTGACTTGCGCCCCAGGCACCTCCATTGGCGCGCGGTAGTAGCGGCGCGTCCTTAACGCGCCCATCCACCAGCCGTGAGAAAAACGCTACTGCCTCCGGTTGCAATATGACAATGCGGGCTCCTGTCTTGCCGTGCGGCACGTACAGCGTTTCGCCTTCAGCATCGAAGTGTCGAACTTGACACGCGGCAAGTTCGCCATAGCGCCCGCCTGTCAGAAACCCTGCCGTCAGAAGGTCTCGGAAGCTCATATCCTCGCAGGCATCCAACAGGCGCATCACCTCCGCGGCCGTGAAGTGTACCTCGCGCGCCCGGCCAACTCGCTGGAAGGGGCGGACTAGCCGCCAGGCGCTATCGTCGGTGAGTCCGTTCGTTGGATCGCTCACCGCGTGGTTGGCCTGCACGCTCGTCGGCGGCAGCCTCTTCACGGTCCATCTCGAGCGTTGGATAATGCGGACGCTCATCCATCGGCAGGGACCGTGTCCCGCCACGCCCGCTCAAACGGTAAGCCTTCCTCGCAGCGGTGGCTGATTTGGCATCCGAGTTGCTCATCCTTCCGGTACGCGTCCGGAAAACATTTATGGCTGAGCAGATCTCTTCACCCCTCCAGGCAGGCGTCAGAATTGGGCGCCCCCGGCTCGGCTTCGCCCTCACGGCGATCCTGATCGTCTTCTACTTCGGCTTCGTCGGGCTCGGCGCCTTCGCGCCCGCCGTCCTGGCCAAGCCCCTTGTCGATGGCGGTACGGTGACCGTCGCTTTCGCGTACGGTCTCTTCGTCATTGCGCTCGGCGTCGTGCTGACCGGGATCTACGTGCTCATCGCGAACCGCGAGGTCATCTGATGAGTGTTTCAGCGGCGCGCCGTACGCTGATCGGTCTCGCTCTCCTCGCACCAGCACCGGCGCTCGCGCAGACGGGGGGCGCCGGCGGTGGCCTCAACCTGACGGCGATTGCGCTCTTCACCACCGTCGTTATTGGCACGCTGTACATCACCTACAGAGCGGCAAAACGGACGCAATCGGCTTCCGATTTCTACACGGCCGGAGGACGGATCACGGGCTTCCAGAACGGACTCGCGATCGCCGGCGATTTTATCTCGGCAGGCGCCTTCCTCGGGCTTGCCGGCCTCGTCTACGGTAACGGCTTCGACGGCCTCTTCTATGCGGTCGGATACACAACGGGGCTGCCAATCGTGGTCTTCCTGATGGCGGAGCGGCTCCGCACGCTCGGCCGCTTCACCTTCACGGACGTCGCCTGTACGCGCCTTCAGGAGAAGCCGGTCCGCATCTTCGCGGCCTCGGCGTCCTTGGTCGTGATCGCATTCTACCTCATCGCTCAGATGGTGGGAGGCGGGCAGCTCATCCGTCTTCTTCTCGGCCTCGATTACATTTACGCGCAGTTCATCGTCGGAATTCTGATGATCTGCTACGTCCTGTTCGGCGGCATGGTCGCGACGACCTGGGTGCAGATCACGAAAGCGGTGCTGTTCATCATCGGCGGGACCGTGATCGCGCTGCTCGTAATGGCCCACTTCGGCTTCGATTACGGCGCCCTGCTTCGGCAAGCGGTCTCTCGTCACCCCCGCGGCGAGTCAATCCTGACACCGCAATTCTTGTCCCGTGATCCCATCTCGGCGATATCGCTCGGTCTCGCGCTGATGTTCGGGACCGCGGGCCTTCCCCACATCCTGATGCGGTTCTTCACGGTGCCCGACGCCCGCGCCGCCCGGGTATCCGTATTCTGGGCGTCTGTGTGGATGAATTACTTCTTCGCGCTCGTGTTCATCATCGGCTTCGGAGCGCTCGCCCTGGTCGCCAAGAACCCCGCCTACGTGAACGCCGCAGGTGGCCTGATCGGCGGCGGGAACATGGCGGCGATCCACCTCTCGCACGCGGTCGGCGGCGACCTGATGCTCGGGTTTATCTCGGCCGTCGCTTTTGCGACCATCCTCGCAGTCGTGGCGGGTTTGACGCTCGCTGGGGCGACCGCGGTGTCGCACGACCTCTACGCCAGCGTGTTCCGACGCGCCGGCGCGAGCGATGCGTCCGAGGTCCGCGTCTCACGCTACGCGACCGTGGTCCTAGGGATCGTCGCGATCGGGCTCGGCATCGCGTTCCAGAACCAGAACGTCGCCTACATGGTGAGCTTGGCGTTCTCCATCGCCTGCTCGTCGACACTGCCACTCCTGATCTTGGTCCTATACTGGCCAGGGCTCACCACGCGCGGCGCCGTGACCGGGGGATGCGTCGGGCTCGGAACCGCGCTCTTGTTCACCATCCTAGGCCGGCCGGTCTGGGTCGGCGTGCTGGGCTACGCGACACCGATTTTTCCAATCGATCCACCGACGATCGTGACCATGCCGCTCGCGTTCCTCGTCTGCTACGTCGTGTCCGTCATGGACAGGAGCCCGCAGGCGAGGATCGATCACCAGCGCAGCGCCTCGATCGGCCGGATAGCGACGCCCGTCTCGGTGCCCGCGGAATGAACCAGCTTAGGATTGCAGCACGATGAAGCTGATCAGCGCGACACCGAGCCCGTATGCCCGCAAGGTGCGGATCGCGCTCGCCGAGAAGGGCATCCCTTTCGACCTGGAGACCGAAGTGCCCTGGCACGGCACGTCCGTGACACCGCAGTATAATCCGCTCGAGAAGCTGCCGGTCCTCATCCTTGAGGATGGCAGCGCCGTCTACGAGTCGCACTACATCATGGAGTGGATCGAGGCGAAGTACCCGACGCCGCCGCTCGTTCCGGCGGATATCGACGGCCGGCTCCTGGCACGCAAGTTCGAGGTGTTATGCGACGGCACCTGCGACGCGTTCGTGCTCATGTTCTTCGAGCAAATGCGCGAGCAGGGGCGGCAGAGTCCGGAATGGATCGCCCGACAGCGCCGAAAGGTGGATGGCGGAATGCGCGAGATCGCCCGCCTGATCGGCGACCGTGATTACGCGGTCGGCGACAGCTTCGGGCTCGGGGACATCGCGGCCGGGACGGTCGTCGGGTATCTCACCGTTCGCTGGCCGGATTACGCATGGCGTGAGCAATACCCAAGCCTTGCCGCCTACAGCGATCGCATGGAACGCAGGCCTTCCTTCCAAGAGACGAAACCCACGCCGCAGCAGATCACCGAGAAGGTGGTGTAGTCTGCCATGCTTCTGTTCCGGCCGAGCACGTCATCGTGGGGAGGTAAACCATGATAGGCCATGGCCTTGAACAGGCCGCGCGGATCATCGCTGAGAACGTTGCCTCGGCCTTCGAGAGCCCACCGAATCGGAGATCGTTTCAGGTGGGCGAGCGCGAGATAGTCGTTGCTGGCCTGATTCGCGAATTGCTGCCCGTTTTACCGTTGGCGGAAAGCGATACCCTGGCCCAAGCATGCAACCGATATCTTGCGGTTATGGCGGAGGTTGGGATCTTCGGCCCACGTGTCGAGGCAATCGACCCCGGCGACGGATCAGTGACAATGCGGCGAGCGTGAACACGATCAAACCGAAAGCCGCCTGAGAATAGTCAGTCACTATTATTTGGTGCCAAGTCGCGCTCGACCTCGATCAACGCTGCCGTAGCCGAGTTGAGGCTTGTCAGATTATTGCCAATCAAGCGCAAATGTTTGCGGATACAAATTGGCAACATACGGGCAGACCCTTATGAAGAGCTCAAGTGCTTTCATTTCGCTTCTGCGGTCGTATTGATCAGATATGATGCGCAATGAGCACTAAGCCTAAAATTGTTGCTCGACTTGCAGATAGTATGGGCTAACGTTGCACTTTAGAACGGCGCCAATCAGGTGGTTCGATCGGTCAGGTTCTGGCCAGGTTCCTGCAGTTTGTGGTCGTCTTGTTCACTTCCCGGTCCGGGGATGGTTCGGGTGTTGGGATCCCGCGCGACCAGTAGGGAGGAGCCCCAAACAATTCCAGACAAGCAGATGTGGCGAGCGTCGCGTGGCCGATATCAAGATACGTATCCCATCGGGCACCTCTAGGCTGCCCTCAAACGAAGCAGATCCCAAACGTCATTGGTGAAACGCCTGCGGATGCGCTCCTTCAATGCGCTTCCCGCGTTCGCGGCTGCCGACACGCTGCCCCCGCTTTGTAGTCTGACGCCCTCTCCATCACAAGGACGAGGCGGGGCCGCGGCCCCGGAACTTTACCGAGGATCGAGATCATGGAATCTATCCCAAAGTTTCTTCAGGGCGTATTTGAATATTCCGGGGTCGGACTTGACCAGTCGGCCCTTCTAGCATCGACATTAATCTACACGGTTCCAAGTACCAAGCGGGCGCAGTTTGTCTATCTTCGCGCAGGCAATTCAGGACCCGAACTGGTCTGCCTCTCGCTGGTCATCGCCGGGAAGGCCGCCCGTTACCTACCGATCGGCGCTAAGGCCGGCATGAACGTGCCGCTGACGATCGTCGAAGATCTGCCGCCGGACACGCAGGTCGAGGTCCACTTCTCCGCCCCCGAGGGAGCCACCGGCCAAGTCGTGGTCGACGTCGGCCTTCTGGAGATCTGAACGGTCCGATCGCGCGAAGAACCGAGCAAGAGAGCCTTTATGAGCAAGCAGAGACTCGTGGTCGTCGGAAACGGCATGGCCGGCGCCCGTGCCGTGGAGGAGGTGTTGGCCCGGGGCGGCGCCGAGATGTTCGACATCGTCATGTTCGGCGACGAGCCCTACGGCAACTACAACCGCATCCTGCTTTCCGAAATCTTGAACGGGACTCAGGATACCGACGGGATCACCATGAACCCGCTGTCTTGGTACGCCGAGAACGGCATCACGCTCCATGCCGGCCACCGCGTCGAGAAGATCGATCGCGCCGCCAAGGTCGTCATCGCGAACACGGGCGTGCGGGAACGCTACGACAAGCTGATGATCGCCACCGGCAGCCGCGCCTTCATTCCGCCCATGCAGGGCGTACGGATGGAGGACGGTAGCCTCATGCCCGGTGTCTTCGGCTACCGCACCGTCGCGGATTGCCAACAAATCGTCGACTACGCCCGAAGCAGCAAAGTCGCGGTCACGATTGGCGGCGGCCTTCTGGGCCTTGAAGCCGCGCGCAGCATGACTGTGCTGGGCTGCAAGTCGCACGTAGTGCACCTCGCCGGCCATCTCATGGAGATGCAGCTCGATGTGGCCGCGGGTGGGCTCCTGAAGAAGACCATCGAGGGTATGAACATCCAGGTTCATACCGCAAAGCAGACCACTGAGGTAATGGGCACCAACAAGGTCGAGGGGCTGCGCTTCAAGGACGGCACGGAGCTGCCGTGCGACCTCGTCATCGTCGCGGCCGGGATCCGCCCTAACTCGGAGATCGGCCAGTTCTCGGGGCTGACGGTCGAACGCGCCATCGTCGTCAACGACCACATGCAGTCGGTGGACGACCGCGATATCTATGTGGTCGGGGAATGCGCGCAGCACCGTGGCCGGCTCTACGGCTTGGTCGCACCGCTTTACGAACAGGCGAAAGTCTTCGCCGAGCATGTCACCCGGACCAACGTAAACGCGGCCTATCACGGCTCGAAACTCGCCACGAAGCTGAAGGTGATGGGTGTCGAACTCGCATCGATGGGCATCACCGATCCGACGGACGACAACGACGAGGTCGTGCAGTTCACCGAGCCGAAGCGCGGCACGTACAAGAAACTGATCGTACGCGACGGCCGGTTGGTCGGCGGCATCCTGATGGGCGACATTTCCAAGGCGCCGTTCCTGATGCAGGCCTTCGCGCAGAACGCACCGCTGCCGGACGAGCGTCTGTCGTTGATGTTCGACCTCGGCACACCGTCCGCGAAGGTCACCTATGACGAGATGCCGGCGGAGACTCAGGTCTGTAACTGCAATGGCGTAACCAAGGCCGGCATCGCGGCCTGCGTTATAGCTGGCGCTAATAGCTCCAAAGCGGTGATGACCCAGACCCGCGCCGGCATGGGCTGCGGCGCCTGCAAGGGTGAGGTGACCGAACTTGTTTCGTGGCTCCTGGGCGGTGAGGTCGAGGAGGACCCGTCGGTCCACTACTACGTGCCGACTATCCCGCTGCGGAAACCGGAACTGATGAGAGAGGTGGTCGCCCGCGACCTCAAGTCGGTCTCCTCGGTGTTCCGCGAACTTGGGAACGGCGAGGTCGATGCCGGCGCTAAGCCGGCGCTCGCCTCATTGCTGATCACCGTATGGAAAGGCGAGTACGACGACGAGCGCGACGCGCGTTTCATCAACGACCGCGTCCACGCCAACATCCAGAAGGATGGCACCTTCTCGGTGATCCCGGAGATGCCTGGCGGCGTCTGCACGCCCGACGAGCTGGTCCGCATCGGCCAGGTGGCGCAGAAGTACAATGTCCCGCTTGTGAAGCTGACCGGCGGGCAGCGCGTCGACCTCGTCGGCCTCAAAAAGGATGATCTGCCCAAGATCTGGAGCGACCTGGGCTTCAAAGCGGGCTATGCCTGGGGCAAGAGCTACCGCACCTGCAAGAGCTGCATCGGCACCGATTTCTGCCGGTTCGGGCTGGGCGATTCCATGGGCTTCGCCCAGCGCATCGAGCGGCGCTACCGCGGCATCGACAGCCCGGCTAAACTCAAGCTTGCCACCGCTGGATGTCCGCGTAACTGCTCCGAAGCCTATGTGAAGGATGTCGGCTTCGTCGCGATCGGCGACGGTAAGTGGGAGATCTACGTCGGGGGGGCTGCCGGCGCCCATATCCGCAAGGGCGACCTGCTCACCACCGCCAAGGACGAGACTGAGGCGATGCTGATCGGCAGCCGCTTCATGCAGTTCTACCGCGAAAATGCGAAGTGGAAGGAGCGGACCTACACCTTCATGGAGCGAGTCGGCCTAGAGCGGGTCCGCGCCGTGGTGGTGGAAGACAGCGAGGGGATCTGCGCCGATCTCGACGCGGCCATGGAGGCCTCGATCGCTGCCTGTGTCGATCCCTGGCTCGAGGCGGTCGCCCCGAAGACTGCCAACCAGTTCACTTCGGTGATCCCAGCAAAGGAGGAAGCGTGATGGCGGCCGGCGAAGTGCTGCTCGGCGCGGTCGAGCAAATCCCGACCGGTGAGGGGCGCACCTTCCGCGTCGGCGAGCTGGAGATCGCCGTATTCCACACAGCAGAAGAACAAGTCTACGCGACACAGGCTCTCTGCCCGCATCGCCAGGGGCCGCTGGCAGACGGTCTCCTGGGCGGGACCACGCTGATGTGCCCACTGCACGACCGAACTTTCGACCTAAAATCCGGTTGCGGCACGAGCCACGAGCATCTCGGTCTCGTCACCTATCCAGCTTGGGTCGTCGACGGCCAGATCTGGGTGCGGCCGGAGCCTGTCCAGGCCGAGGCGGCGGAGTAAAATCGGCGACTTCTTTCCAAACAATCAAGGAGCCTCTGCCATGGTCTCGCAGAAAGCGATCCGCATCGAGCTCTTCAATTTTAGGACTCCGCAAATGCGGGCCTTTCACTTGACCTGGATGGCCTTCTTCGTCTGCTTCTTCGCTTGGTTTGCGACCGCCCCGCTAATGCCGATCATTGGCGCAGACCTCAAACTTACCAGCGGGCAGATCTACAACATCACCATCGCCGGCGTGTTCGCTACCATCTTGGCTCGAACGATCATCGGGCCAATGTGCGACAAGTACGGGCCACGGCTCACGTATACGATCCTTTTAGCACTGGGCTCGCTGCCGGTCTTTGGTGTCGCGTTCGCGTGGGACTACAGCTCGTTCCTGATTTTCCGCCTTCTCATCGGCATCATCGGTGCGAGCTTCGTGGTCACCCAGTACCATACCTCGGTAATGTTTGCGCCAAACGTCGTTGGGACCGCCAACGCAACCGTCGGCGGTTGGGGCAATGCCGGCGGAGGATTTACGCAAAGCGTGATGCCGCTCGTCCTCGGCGCGATCGTGGCCGCGGGTGTCAGCACAGGTACCGGTTGGCGCTACTCAATGATCGTACCTGGTGTGCTCATGCTTGTCATGGCAGGTCTGTACTGGCGGTTCACACAGGACACTCCAGAGGGCAACATCCCGGAACTGCGCCGCCAAGGGGTTTCGGTCGATAGCGGCAAAAAGGGCGGCTGGGAGGTGATGAAAACCGCCGCACAGAACTATCGAGTCTGGCTACTCGCGGCCTGTTACGGAGCCTCGTTCGGCGTCGAGTTGTTCGTGCACAGCATCGCGGTCACGTACTACTACGACCACTACCATCTCTCAGTGATCGATGCCGGGTACGCGGTCGGCGCGTTCGGACTGCTCGCACTGTTCGCGCGTGCGCTTGGCGGCCTGTTGTCCGATCGTGTCGCCCGCACCAAGGGACTCGACGGTCGCACATGGCTGCTGTTTGGCCTGATGATGGGCGAAGGTGTCTTCCTTGTAGCCTTTTCTCAGGCCATTGCCGTAAGCTTGGCCATTACGGCCATGCTCGTGTTCGGCCTATTCACGCACATGGCCTGTGGCTCGCTCTATGCGCTCGTGCCATTCATAGATCGGAAGGTCCTCGGTGGAGTTGCCGGCATTATCGGTGCTGGCGGCAACATCGGTGGCGTCGCGGCAGGTTTTCTGCTTCGCGGTACCGGCGACGTGCAGCTCTGCTTTCTTATCCTCGGCTGTGCCGCGATCGCGTGCGCGTGCGGAGCCGCCCTCATCCGATTCTCGATCAAACATAAGCAGGACGAGCAGGCGCTCTACGATGCGGCCATCGCACAGCGCTATGCCTTGATGGGCGGCAGCGCATCAGTCCTGACTTGATCTTCAGACATCCGTCGCGCGTCAAACGAAACCACACAGGCCGATACATTTCGAACGCAGATCTTTATTCTCATCAATAGATAATTCGATACAAGAACAGAATAAGTACTAGTAATTTCATCTGCACGCTTCACCGTAGTCAAAAATTATTATCATCAGGCGCTTGAGGACAGGGATCCGCCAATCTGAGCCTGGGGTGACATCTGAGATCAAATACTAATCAACGCACTTGATTTTTTAATGGCGACCGGCTGAGGTTCCCACCGAAAATCGGTGAGTAACTCGCCGCTGGCTGCGAATGTGCCTTGCCAACCCAGCTTGCCGACGATGATCGTGACCCGTGTGCTGGTAGCCCAGCTCGGGCAGCGCGGCTGCGAGTTCCTCAACTACACGGGCCAGACCGTGCCTTGGTGATGTTGGCGCTGCATGCAGCCTCGCGTTTCGAGCGCGTCGGCCGGGGACGAGCGGCTACATGAAAGGGCTTGTCAGACAGCCTCCAATCAGGGCCACCGCTACGGCGCCGCGAACGTAGTTAATTGAATGATGCTTAGCCGATGCCGGAACACGCTCAATTGTAGATTTACCATTTCAGACAACTTAAATGGCTTTGCCGAAACCAAATTCACTCAGTAATTTTTACTTAAGGTGTGCGGCTGATAAGTGGCAAACCTGCCGAATTTGCAAAGTCTCGCCGCCATGTTTGCGACGTGTCTCACCCTCTGGGTGACAGCAGTCTTACTGCTGCTCGCCTATTTGCACCTGCACGCTCGCGCCGCGACGCGGTGTCGTGACAAACTGGGTCCATACGCCGAACGCCTTGTCATCGAGAAGCGCTGGATGGAGCGGCACGCCAGAAGCAGAGCTGAGTTCGAGTCTCGCTGGGACCATGAGGTCCGGCAGCTTCATAAAGCCCACGTCTCCCGGCCAGTCCGCCTGATCTATCGCCTGAACAGCTTTAAGCGAACCCTCAACGCAACGTTCGCCCCCATCCTTAGGGATGAGGTCGCCTCGTGGACTTTCGCCGATCGGATGAGCTTCTCGCCTGCAAGCTACGAGAAGCTCATGCTGCGATGCATTCGGTCCATTGGCTGGCGGCTCGATTATCAGGACGGAGAGCACTTCGTTCTCATCCGCGATCGGAAGCGCGTCGTCGTGCACTTGGTGTGGGCGGATCGTGACCTTGAATGCCTCCCGGTTGGGGAGGTCGCGGCGGCTGCGAACCGAATTGGCTGCTCGGCCGCGTACGTGATCACGAACGGCCGTTTCAGCGGCGCTGCGAGCGCGATGGCCAAAGAGATGAACGTGGGTGCTCTGCACTGCTCGCAACTCGACCTGTTAGCGCCCCGAGCGGTAGCTCTCGCAGTAGTCCGGTCGACCGCCAGGGAAACCCTGCGCTTGGCGGCCTGATCGCACTTCATCCATGGCGCATTTCGCTCTGTCGTCGAACAGATAGCTCTTCGCGCCCTCGGCGTTGGACTTAGCGCGGAGCTTCCGAGCGATCGGCTGCATGAGTATGTTCATCGGTCGGCGAGGTCAGCGGCAGTGAAGCTCGTGTGCGCGATGGTGCCCGGCTCGACCAGGGCCGAGAGTTCCGGTGACCGACCCGGCATCAATCAGTAGACGCTGCTCGCCCGCTCGTGGGTGCTATCTATCGATACCGTCGTTATGATATACGACGCCTATCGATAGGAGTGATGCGTGATGCGTCTCGAACTTTGGCATCAGAACGTGTTTCTCGGCTCGACCGTTCGCTGCGGCGTGAGCGTCTACGCCTATGGGCCGGACTTAAGCGCAGGCCGAAAAGCTGCTCTGTCTCGTGCGGAGCGATCGCTGAGGAAAGTGCGAGCCCTCGCACACCGGTACGGCGTCTTGCTCAATCGGGATGACATGGAGGTCGCACCGGGCGGCCTCACCGATGTCCAGCGGCGTGCCTTGGCTCAGGCGCTGGCCGACCCGGTCTCGTGCGCCTTCCTCGCCAATGCCGCCCTCGCTCAGGCCCAACATGGGGGAGCCGTATGATGACGACGGTCGCTGGCCATCCGTCGTCGGATCATTTCCCAGGGAGAGGGATGGCGCGTCCGGTGATCCGGTTGGCCGATAGTTGGGGGCCGTTCGCGCCCGACCTCGAACCAGGGGAGCGCGTGGCTCGTCTGCGCATCCTACGAGCCATCGCCCACCTGTTGCTGGGCCCCCGCGGTCTCAATCTTCAGGGCTCCATCCGGGCCGCCGAGCAGCACCGCACGATGGGCCGCCTGTCCGATGTGCTCAGCGAGATCGACGCCCTGGCCGCCAAGGACCGGCGGAACGTCCTGACCAGCTACGCCGCGGTGACACGGCCGTAACCGGAGGAGCCCCATCCATGCCGGACCGGATCGTCGGCGAAATTCCAAAGAGCGCTCGCGAGAGCATCAGGGTGAGCCTGCGCGAGAAGGGCGGCAACCTCGGTTGCGATCTGCGCGTGGCCACCACCACTGGCCACGGGCCAATGCGTGAGACGCCAAAGGGGATCAGGATACCGCTGGCCCGCCTCGGCGATGTGATTGAGGCCTTGCAGGAAGTTCAGCGATTGGCAGGCCCACTCGATCAATAACGCCACCGTGGCATATAGCTTCGGGTGCCCCCCTTTGGGACAGCTGGGCCTGGTATCTCAAGCGCCTACATCTCGACCTGGGTCCCGAGTTCGACGACCCGAGGGGGCGGGATCCGGTAGTAGTCCGGCGAACGCACAGCATTGCGGGCCATGAAGGCGTAGAGCGGCTCCTCCCATGAGCTCAGCTCTGGGCGCAGCGACGGGACTGGCTTCTCCCGCCCGATGAAGAACGAGGCGGTGTCTGGATCGACCCCGACCTCATTCCGATGCAGCCGCAGCGCCGCCATGACATCGGGTTTCTCGGCGAACCCGAAGGTCAGCCAGACCAAGCTGAAGCCGGACGGTAACGGCTCGACCTTGATGCGCTCCGTCTCTGGGACCCGGGGAGCCCGTTCCGTCGTCACCTTCAGCATCACCACGCGCTCGTGCACCACCCCATTGTGCCGAACGTTCAGCGCAAGCGCCGCGGGGACGATCTCGGTCTGCTTGGTGAGGTAGATGGCGGTGCCACGCATTCGGAGCGGCGCGTCCGGCCGATCGAGGCTGGCGATGAAGTCCGTCATCGTGGCGGCATTCTTATCGCGACGGTCGAAGGCGACAGACCGGCCCTTTCGCCACGTGAGCATCAGCGTCAGCGCAACGCTCCCGACAAGGAGCGGAAACCAGCCCCCTGCCGGGATCTTATGGATGTTGGCTCCAACGAAGGTCAGGTCGAGCACCAGGAACAGACCGGCGACCGGGAAGACCAGGTAGGGCGGCCATCGCCATAGGCCGTAGGCGACGGTGGTGACGAGGAGCGTGGTCACCATCATGTCGCCCGCGACCGCGATGCCGTAGGCGTTGGCGAGGGCATCCGACGAGCGGAAACCGAAGACGAGACCGAGCACCACCGCAGCCAGCAGCCAATTCAGCTGCGGCACGTACACTTGGCCGATCGATTCCTCGGAGGTCTGCCGTATGTCGAGCCGAGGAATGGCGCCGAGTTGAATGGCCTGCTGCACTAGGGCGAAGGCACCCGACAGCACCGCCTGGCTGGCGATCACTGTGGCCAATGTCGTGAGGCCGACGAACGGAGCGAGTGACCAGCTCGGAAACAGCAGGAAGAACGGATTGGCTGCCGCGGCGGGATCGCTGAGCACGAGGGCGCCCTGTCCGAGGTAGTTGAGCAGGAGGGCGGGCAGCACGAAGGCGAACCAGTTGATCCGGATGGCGGCGCGGCCGAAATGGCCCATGTCGGCATAGAGCGCCTCACCGCCGGTGAGCGCCAAGAAGACCGACCCGAGAACCGCGAAGGTAACTCCCGCCCCCGCATGTCCGACGTAGGCCAGCGCGTATCGGGGATCGAAGGCGAGCAACACACGTGGCTGCTGCAATAGGTGGTACAGCCCGAACAGGGCCAAGGTGAGAAACCAGGCGGCCATCACCGGGCCAAACAGAAAGCCGACGCTTCCGCTGCCTCGGCTCTGAATCGCGAATAGCCCGATCAGGACGACTGCGGCGATGGGCACGACGTAGGGCGTGACGACTGGGGTCACGAGCTGGAGGCCCTCGATCGCGCTGAGGACCGAGATCGCCGGGGTGATCATCGCGTCACCGAAGAACAGCGATGCGCCAGCCAACCCAATGACGGCGAGGATGGGCCGCAGCCTCCCGGCGACCGGCAACGCCAGCGATAAGAGCGCCATGGTGCCGCCCTCACCCTGATTGTCGGCCCGCATGACGAAGACGACGTACTTGAGGGCGACGATCAGGATGACGGCCCAGAACACCATCGAGAGGACGCCGAACACGGTCGCCTCGGTGGCGGTTTCGCCGGCGGCCTTGAGCGACTCCCGGAAGGCGTAGATCGGGCTCGTGCCGATGTCTCCGAAGACCACACCGAGCGCACCCAGGAGCAATGCCGGTCGGACGGGATGCTCAGCGGCAGCTGGTGTCGAGACAGCGCCAGCGGATGAGGTCATCGAGCTTCCTGTCAGTGCCCGCTGCTACGATGCCATCTCGGTCTCGATCGCCGGCGCGAGCACTATGCAGTGGGACAGCTGAATACGCGATCAGGAACGAGCGGATCCGGAGACAGCACGACAGGCTTGCGACCCGTGCGGCCGCGTCCTTTCAGCCTGGGCTGACCTGGATCCTCGTGAACGGCGTTGCCGATGTTCAAAGGCAGCGCGAGATCGATCATGGAAGTCAGCGACATGAAGAGCCCGCCGTTCTGCGTGTTCACCTACCGCGACGGCCAGCAGGTCCTGGCGGAGGATGTGGAGACCGACATCGCCGCGCGTACCCGCTTCGCTTCGGCGATCGATCTGTGCCGGACGCGAGATGATGGCCACGCCCACCGTGTCGAACTGTGGGCCGGTTCAGACCTGCTGGACTCGTGGCCTTCGAGCCCGAAAGACGCCGCTTGATTCGAGACACGGTTTCACGATACGTTCTCGTGTCGCCATCGGCCTAAGCCGAGGTCGCGACATGCCATAGGGCCACCCGAGATAGGGTTGGCCGCGGGCCCCTCGATCCGGATCAACCGGTGGAGCCCGCCCGCATGTCGCCTGACACTGCCACCCGTGTGAAGCCTGGACGCAAGCCGAGCATCGCCAGACACCCGGCATGCGTCGAGATCGAATTCGCCTGTGCCCGTGGCATCAGCCTACGTCGCGTCGCCGAGCAGTTCGGGGTCTCGCGGGCAAGCATCAATCGGCATTGGCACGCGCTGCCAGCAGATCATCGCGCCCGCCTCGTCGGTCTGGCCACTGAGTTAGATCGGTACGAGGCCCGAATCCGCGAGGTCTACGCGGCGCTCGCCGTGATGGCGCCCCCAATCCATCGCCTCAGGAACATCGGCGCTGTGGAGCACGCCCATGCCGCGTGAAGCCATCGCCAATTGCCCGAATGCCGGAAGGGATAGGGGGTCTCGATTAAGGAGTCCAATCGAGGGAGCGGCAACCGCATGGGAAACCTTTTTCCGAGACGCGATCCGAAAAAAAATCTGCGGTGAAACAGCCCTGGGCCGCCCGGCATTCGCAAACGCGGAGCGTAACTGATGGCAACGGTCGTCACTCAGCTCATCGTAGATAGCAGCGGCGCTGAATCAGGGGCCCAGCGCTATACCAGCGCGATGCAGCGATCATCGTCCGCGGCGGATCAGGCGACGAACGCGCACGCCAAGTTGCAGGCAAAGATCGACAGCCAGTCGGCTGCCATGGATGCCAACGCGCGTGCTGCAGCTGCATGGCAGGCGCAGACCGATCGGGTCGCACAGGCTCAGACACGGGCGACGGATGCCTACGCGGCCAGTGCCCGCGCCGCGAACGACAACAGCGCCGCCCTGCAGAAGCAGACGAGCGTTTACACCGAGGTAGGGAAGGCTGCAGCTGCTCACCCGCTCTTGGTGATCGCGGGCAGTGTCGCGGCACCGGCTGACGACGGCCTGTATTAGCCCTGGCCGCTGCCCGACACGGCGGCCGGGGCTGCGCAGGAGGTGCCCGATGCTTATTGCCCTCGCTACAGCGGCCAGCGTCGCCGCGGTGTTCACGCTGGGCGGCATCGCAATCACCCGGGCGGGCCAATACGCGGGCCAGGCCACCGTGATCCTATTCACAGTCGCGACGGGGCTTGGAATGCTGGCTCTGATCGGTGGGCTCGCCCAACTCGATGCCCGCGGGCCAGCGGTCTCTCGCGCCGAGGCCCGCCCCGATCACGGGATGAGCTGGCGACCGCCCGCGCAAGCCCCGTCAGAGCGCTGAAGGCTCGGCTTCAGCTGGTGCCAGATCGGGACGGAGCCGAGCGGCGGTGGCGCTGCCGAAAAGCGGGCTGTGCTCGCCGAATACCGCACGCTGATCCGATCGGCCCCGGACCGGACTGGCCCGCGGGGCCTGGCCATGCAGCGCTTCGACGAACTCTGCCACCGCGCCTATGCCGGCCTATTCCAGAATCCGAAGTTCGAGCGAGGCGTGGACGTGTCGAAGGGGCTGCCGGGCGTGCCGGACGATCGCTGCGATGGTCTCGCCGAGATGCAGCGCCTGTCCGCCCGCATCGGCGAAGAAGCCCAGGCGCTGTTGTTTCATCGAGTGTTCGAGCGGCGCACCTTCACCGCGATGCGCGACATGGGCATGGGCGGGGAGCGCGAACTCGCGGTGCTGTTTCTGCGAGCGGTGGATGCAGTGGCGAGGTTTTACGGCCTCAGCGGTCAGTCGCCGGTGGTGGCAATGATGGAGGAGGCTCTTCTACGGGCATAGCGCCGTCGTATTCAGCGCCGGAGCTTAACGCTTTTACAGATGAGACGGCGCGCAAACGTTTTTCAAGATCGTCCTTTAGTTGTTTGTAGGTGGAAAAGAAGATAATTGGATAGTCTTTCAGATCAAAATGTAGTTTTGTCCCAGATCGCGCGATATAAATAGGTATCTTACCTTTTCCCTGTGCGTATCCGGCCTCATAGAATACGTTTGGCCGCTCAAGCGTAAGATCCACAATGACGTGTTCGGCAGCATCTATAGACTTCAAGATACGATCCGTAATGCGGTCGTTTGATTGCTCTTCATCGACCCGTTCAGCTTGAATGCCGCACCGGGTGGCCGCTTCTTTGATGGCATCCAAAGTATCGACCAGTTCGCCCTTCGTGTCATCAATAGCCATCGCTACAAAAGCATAGCCTGAGCGTACTTCATTTCTTACAATAGTCTCATCCGGTTTGGGTTTCGGTCTTTTTCTAATGGAAGGATCCGAAATGACCGCGATGGTTTTGTCTATTATGTCCCCAACGTTTTCGGTCAGATCAAGCCCATAGGTATTGTTGAATAGCGCATCAAACGGATCGACATTGCGCATCAAAAGGCCTCCGACTGCAGGAGGCGGGGAGATTGTGAACGTTGCGTACGTCCCGTTCTCAATCGTTACTTGCCTAACCCATACTGAATTTCGGACAATTTTAGACCGAGTTTCCGGAGATGCGTACCGCGTATCCTTGTAGCGCTCGATTGCGGCTTTGAACGCCTCAAGTCTATCGACGGTGGATTTCCTTTCGTCATCAAGTTCGCTCACGATTATGCTCTCTCCAAAGATTCGATCTATCGGACTTACCAAGTTATAGATTTAATTAGCAATTATTATTCATGGTGTCTCTCGCACATCATGTGCATGATCGTCCGCCCATTCCCGTGCGAGCGCGAATGCCCGAGGCTCGGCCTGCCAGACGAACAGGCTGGATTGGACGTGAGGCGGCACATCCTCACCAGTCAGCATCTTGTCGATCCGGTCCGAGCGAATGCCGGTGAGGCTGGCTTGTGATAGATCTAGGGCGGACCTCATGGATGGCAGATCACGCGCCCCTGATTTCAGCGAGCCCAGCGTCCGAGGCGCCGCTTCCACCGTTCGCCCGGTGCAAGGTTCGTGGCCGGCTTGATCTGGAGAGCGCGAAGCGCCGGTGCTGTAACCATCACAGGGTGATCCACATCCGCCTGAAAAGCAGCAGCGACTTCAGGCGTCGGCACAGGCGCGACGTCGACAAGGTCTTCGAATGACGCGCACGGGGCAGGAGCAGTTTTGCGAGGCCGGCCGCGCGGGCGCTTCACGCGGATCTCATCAGCGACCGGCACCAGCTCGACCTCGATCTCGACCGCCTCGGGTACGATGAGGCTGGGGAGGACGCGGCGCTGCTCTGGGACCGGTGCTGGCGGCTCGGGAGAGACGACCTTGCTGAACCATGGCGAGGTGACTGCTGGCGGGGCCGAGCGCCGAGGGATGATGGTCGCATGCCGACGATCGGTAGACTTGATCTCGACGGTGAACGAGCGCCGTGAATCTCTGCGCATATGGATCCAAAATTGTCACGCCGATCCAATTCGGCTGTCGCGGCAGGCTGACCATACGACGCTTAACGAAGCGATACGGCCGCTCATGGAAGCGGCGGCGGATCGGACGAATCGCCGATCACTGTCTGGATTGGAGTGTGGGCAGCATTCGCTCGCCGCCCACGTCCTGGATCCGCCTACAGCCTGGATCGATAGGCTGTAGGCGCCGAGCACCCTCACTCGGCCGCGACGGCCGCTGAAGCCTTCTTGCGGCCCTTGGTCGGCTTCGCTGCCGGCTCCGCAGCCTTCTTCGATCGGCCAGCCTTCTTCGGCGTCTCGGCGATGGTCTCGTCGGTCTGAGCGATCTTTGCCGCCGCCTTCCGCCGCTGCTGACCCAGCCCGAGACTTTTGGCGAGCGCCGAGCGCTGCGCTGAGTAGCTCGCGGCCGTCGAGGGGTAATCCTTCGGCAGACCGAAGCGCTCGCGGTATTGCTCGATCGTCATGCCGTTCCCGCTGAGGTGCCGCTTCAGCGTCTTGTATGGCTTGCCGTCGAGGAAGCTCACCAGTGCGTCGTCCTTCACGGACTTGCGGATCTGTGCAGGCGTAGGCTTCTCGACCGCCGATGTCTCCGGGGCGCCACCCTGGCCGAGCCCGGACAGAGCGGAGTAGATCCCGGAAAGCAGGGCAGGGAGTTCGGCAACCGGAACGCTGTTGTTCGACACGTAAGCCGCCACGATGTCGGCACTCAGCTCGATGTGGTTATTCTGCGGGGCGGGCGTGATCTCAGTCATGTCAAAGTCCTTCTGGGGCAATCCACACGAACGACCCAAAGCGATCGTCAAGTCAAGACGTCGCAACATATCATCCGATCTCCGACCAATTTTATTCATGCATTTCTAGTCCGGCCGATCAAAAAATGATTTTCCATTCCGTAGCTCGCTCAAACTGCTGCGGCAGAGGTCAGGGTCGTCCCTGCGTGCGAAAGCTTCACTTCTACCGGCATCGCCAGCGACCGCGGCTGCGCCGGCCTCGCAGGTAGAGGCGCACGTCAGACTTCGCGTCGGTGGGGTTCTCGGACGACATCAATATAGGCATGGGGATGATCTTGCTGACCGCGCAAAAACATTCGCCTGATCTGCAATATTCTTGCGATCGACTGTTGACGACGAAATAATTTACAAGTATTACATAGCAATCGGCAGCGAGGAACCAAACAGATGACCAAGTCCTTCCAGATCGTCGACACCAAGACCGGCAAGGCGATCATCCGGTGCAGCGAGCACGAGGCTCACAAGCGGGTCGATCTGCTCAACGCCTCCGGGATCGTCCGGTACAAGGCCCGGGCAGCCTGAACGGAGGGCCTCCGGGCCCTCCCCCCTCCGCGGGGGAGGGTGGCCTTCAGGAGGCTTTGCGATAGGCTGCGGATCGCGTGGGAGCCCAGCCATGAGCGAGCCGACCGAAGACGAGGTGCTGGCACGTGCCAAACGCACCTTCATCGAGAAGAACCACGACGATCGGGCTTGGGATGAGGCTTTCACTGATCGGGAGGCCCGCCAGGGCCATACCGTCGCCTGCCTGACGGAGCTTGAACGTCAGGAGTACCTCGATCAAGCACGCCATGAGCTTCGAACCAGTTCGCCGGCTGAGCGAACTGACCGCTGCAAGACAGGCAGGCGGGTGGTCGATTAGCTGGGCGTGCTTGGGTGCAACCCCGCGACAGCCTACTGCCGGTAGCCGACAGCCTGCTGGGGCCAGTGCCCTGTCCGGTTTTTTCATCAGCGTGCGGTTATGGTCTATCTCGACGCCTCGCTGCCATACGGGACGTCCGCTTCTCAGCCCCGCCGGCAACCGCCGCGCGGGGCTTTCTTCTTGCGCCGATCGCGGTAGAATCCTTCCGGGCCCGGCCTCCTCCTACCAGAATGGCTTGGCCTGGATCAGCCCGCCCGGTTCGCCGGCGCGGGCTTTTTCATGGCCGGTCACCCTTACTTGAGTGCGGCCACTCCTAGATCAGCAGCTCAGCTTCCGGCCTTCCGCCATCCCGACCTTCCGGTAGTGTTCAAGCCCAGACTTGATCGCTCGACCTATGACCGCCCGGCGCACGTCCGGATTGCACCGCAGATACTCTTCCTCATTGAAAGCGTAGTCGCCCCGCCCGCCTCGCGAACCTCGGTCAATGTCCCGATCGTAATCGCGGCGATCACGGTCACCGTAGCCTCGATCGCCATAGCCGCGATCTCCGTAGCCCCTGTCGCGGGAGCCATAGTCGCCGCGATCGTAGCCATAGTCGCGCCCGCCATAGGGTTGCGCAAAGGCCGGAGCTACTCCGCTTAGGAGCGCCAGGCCGAGGACGGTTGCCGAGATTACCTTCATGTCGCGTTCCTTGCCGCTGAAGAGTCGGGAACGCTTTCGACGAGAGGTGGTTCGCTGCTGCCCACTTTGCCTAGGATGAGGGGCCCGACTTCAGCCACCGGCAACCTTTTCCGCGACAACGTCCAGAACCATGGGAGGCAGATGGCGAAGGCTGTGTAGGCAAGCCGCGCCTATGCAATGGCGGCCAACAGCGGAGAGGAATGTGGTAGGGAATAAAATTACAAATCTCGCTGGAAATCACCCAAAGAGCGGCGTGCCACTTGATGGCCCTCCTAAGAGCCGCTCGATTGAGCAGCCAAAACAATAATGGGAGGGAATAATGAATACCTTAGTGAAGATGTCTCTCGCAGGCGTGGCAATTCTACTGACGGCTGCGTCCGCAAATGCCGGCCCGTGCGATAATGAATTGACTATGATGCGCTCGGATCGGCCAAATCTTTCTTCTGCTGGACACGTTGCTTACGCAGAATGCGTCAACAAGAACAAAGTAAATCTCACCGTTGATGCGCCTGCTAAACATGCGTGCGACTCCGAGTTGACCATGATGCGTTCTGATCGCCCAAATCAAGCGATGGAAGGGCATCGGCGCTACGCAGAGTGTGCTGCTAAGAACAAGATCGTAAGCGACGCTGGTCCTGCCGCAGCTAAGCATCCTTGTGACGCCGAACTCACCATGATGCGGTCGGAGCGTCCCAACTTATCCTCGCGCGGCACTCAAGAGTACGTATCCTGCATGCAGCGCACCGCTGGGCGCTGATCAACTTGCAAGAGAGAACCCGCTCGGTTAGCCGGCGCGGGTTTTTTCATGGCTGACCTACACGTCTTGTGGCCGCGGGCTGATCGTCTCGCCGCGTCTCAAGCTCCAAACCAAGCGCTCGTCGATGTCCGTAAGCTCGATCCCGACGAGATCCTGATGCGGCTCGGCGACCACAGCTTGGGCGATCTGAATGGCTTCGCCGTCGCTTGCTGCCTCAATGTCCCGGGTCTCATCGGTGACAGAGCCGTCGCCTTCGGTCGAGCGCAGGAACTGGCGAAGCGTGTAGGCGGGCAAGGTCATGATCCCGAACGGCTGATGTTCGGTCGAATGAGTCCTGTGACCGTGAGTTCTGAGCTGTGGCGGCACGCCACAACTGATTCGGTGATCAGCCTCCTGTCGATGGCTGGCGATCGCCTTTTGGCTCGATGGAGCCGGTGATTTCGACTTCCAGCTTCTCGACCGCGACGACGACGCGCTCCAGCCGGCTGGGCAAGCTGTGCACGTAACCGCTAATGCCGGCGACGAGACCTGCTGCGATGCCGATCAACGCGACGCCGTCCAATATGAAGCCCCGGATCCTGACCATGTTGGTCCTCCCCTAATCCGGGTACAACACGATCCTTAACGATCGTGGCGAGGTGGTTCGGCTCGACCGCCGGTGAGATCGGACGCCCCCGCCCCGTGAGCAGATTGGGGCGGGGCCGAGGAGGTGAGCAGCGCAGCGGCGCGCAGATGCGGAAGGCGGATTGAGCGCCTGCCACCAGCAACCTGTTCAAGGACGTGGTGCTGCGGCGTTGGTGGATGATGGCTAGAGCGGACGGCGGGTCGAAGATGTTCATCTGCCTCGATGTTTCGCAGGTACTATATTCAGCTTGTCCGCGCCATTTCCACGTCTGATTGTACGGCGTGCCTAGTGGAAGGTCCATAGGCATACGTTTTACTAGCGGAACCTTGTAAATCAACTTTTGTTGCACTGCGCGCAACTCTCACGCGAGCCACCTTAAAACCAATCATCCGCTGAAAATGCCACAAACCAGCCGGCAAATTATTTGCGCTATCGGTGTCGAGAAGATATTTAACGCCTGATGCAGATAATTTTTCGACTACTACTTGAGTAAGATAGTAACGTGCATCGGAATGGATCTGTGTTTCGCCGAGTGTTACAAATAAATCTATTATCGCCCATTGACCATCATGTGGCGTGACTGCGATTATTAGAGGCTGGCCATCCGGTCCATACCCGACCGTCCATGATTTGGACCCTACTAAGCCGCCCCAATCATTGCCTTCCAACCGGATGCGTGTTTTAGCCGGCACGTAAGCATGGAGCGTGTTGATCAATGCTCTTTGCTCTACAAGATCTGTGACCGAACGCCAAGTCACGCCTACTTTACGGGCCGCACGCACTTTCCGCCGGAGCGTCTGCTTGCTTGATCCGGCGCTGTAATCGGCGGCGTTAACAGGGATATGTAGAACGCAGGCCCCAAAAAATCCAAGCGAAACTGTTCCAAACAAGATTTTTCGATTAATTACATCTTTGATCGTCAAGCCGATCCGCGTTTGACCCAGTTCGGCAGTCAATCTCGGAATGAAAAGGTGTCCAAAAAAAGCCTTTAGGGCTATAGTAGGATTTTGAATTGCGAATTTTCTTATTCGAAGCTTCGACTCTTTGTGTTTGCGCCAGAAGTGCGACACGCAGCCCGACCAATAGTCTTCGTCGAAAACTATTTTTGAGCGCAAGCTGAGTTGGCGAAGTTTGATTTTAAGAAGCATTTGCAGAGCCGAGCTTCGAAAGGCATGGATGTCCCTTACTTCGAGAAACTGCCCAGAAACAATTCACGCATAAGTAGTATGTTTCGGTAGCCATTGAAAAACGTGCGATCGGATTGGCGGTCGGTTGAATGACAGCGCGAGCGGGCCGCTGAAGGCCTCCGCGACGTCGTGCGGAACCACGGGCGGCAGATGGCGAAGGCGGAGTGAGGCCCTGATGTCATCCAAACGGGCGAAGCGAATCAGTATCGGCCGAGCCATGCATAGTGCTCGAAGCCCAATGGCAACTTCAGCCCCGCCGGCAGCCGCCGCGCGGGGCTTTCTTTTGGTTTGGACCACGGTATGGTCCCCGCGATTTTCGACTCCCCCAAAGCTCGATGTCACAACCTTCGCCCGCCCGGTTCGCCGGTGCGGGCTTTTTCGTGCCGAATGCCGGCTCGGGTTGCTTGAGTTCGCAGACCAGCACGGCCCGGTAACCACCGTCCGCCATCCTGTCTCACGAGCCATGTTGTGTATCAGCTCATACAGGTGAGGCAATCGTGGCCCATGCCGCCGCATAGCAAGCCGCTAGCTCCCATCGATCGAGGCGAAAAATCTGGCCGGCTTGCAGCGAGCGAGATGATCAAGACGCTGAGCCCGGAGACAGGCAGCGTTGAGGGCGTCGTGCGCCGGATCGAGCAGGTCGGGATCATTGTAGCCCGAGAGCATCAGGAATCCGGCATGCGAACTGCCGACGTCCAGGCATGGCACATCGGCTTTCAAGCGGGGATGCGCATCGAACTCGGAGATTTTATGCGTCGCTTTTGATCGGCCGACTTCCGCCCCGCCCGGTGAGCGGATCGGGGCGGGGGCGAGCGGATGATCAGCGCGGAGGCTGCGGCAACTGAGCCTGCGCCCCATCGGCAGCGACGACGAAGGCGAGCGCGGCGAGGGCGGTGCGCAATATTATCTACCTATCTCACTGGATCAGTCTTCGGCGATTGATGGCAAATTTGTTATACTTAGCTCATAGCGGACACTGCCGTACCTCATCCTCTCGGGCGGAATCCGGACTACTCCGAATTTAACCTCGCCAAAATTCTCAGAATTATTATCAAACAGCTGGACCAAAACTTCCTCATACAGTGTTGCCAAACTATCGATAATTTGGACTAAAAATGATGGCAATCCAACTTCGGGATGAGCAACACTGGGATGAATGAGTTCAAAAGTGGGCCCGCCTATGTCGCCGCTCGGTAGCAAGCGATAGTTTTGAATCACCATTATTTTGTTTAATTTAGGGTGCTCGATAGCGTTTCTCACCTCGCGAAGGAACTTTATGAAGTTGAGATTTCTTTTCAGGTAATCAGAAAATACTTCATCTTTCCTTGAATGCTTAAGATGATCTCTTAGGCCCTCAAAGTACCCCTTCTTGCACCCATCGCCGTAAAACAACGCCGAAATATCCAAAAGAGATTGGAGGCAGTGAATCGAGCTTTGAAAAAACGACTTCACCCTTGCTTCAAGCCCATCGTGGTACGGCACGATGACTGAAACGCCGATAGGGTCTATTCTATCAATATTATCTACAACAGACTGCTCGAAGGCAGATATGGCATCGGAATCGTCATCCATGGACGATAAGCAGAGAGCGCCATTCATAGCCAGCCCAAGCAGCGCCTCTCTATCAAGCTCTCTGATGAATCCTGGCTGTGATAAAACCTCGGCGGTCAATATCGTTCTCGACACCGATGGCGAGGAAGCGCCCCTCTTCGATATTTTCCTTTGCATGTTATTAAGGCTGGGATTTGTACGCTCAGGGTCTATCCAGTCCGCCATTTTTACGTCGTACAGCGCCGCATCAGAGACTGCGATCACCCGCTTGTTCATCCCGAACAACCCAAGCATCTTTGAGTTCGGGCTGAGACCTAGAAGCTTCATCTCGCTTGGAGCCTGCCGCTTCCGAGCAATCTCAGCTGCTAAGTTCTTTGGCGGCGAGTTATCGGGCATTTTCTCAACGTGCGCGCGAGCGACCTAGGGCAAATCTGCTACGTCAGTGGGCGCGGCGCTTGAGGTTGCATCGGACGCGGTCTTCCGCAACCGCACCCCAGGCCCCTCACCGTTCTCCTTGATGAAGATGACGCCGATAGCGATCAGAATCGCCGAGATGGGGCTGCTGATCGCTTTGGCATCGCGGCGCTGGCCCATGGGTCCAGTGGGCATACTTAGCCACCGCCCCGATTATTCATCTGAACGAGCCGGGTCAGGATTTCTTCAAAGCTCGGATCTCGTTTGACGCCATCCACAACGGCGGCTGTTGCGATTAAATCGTGCTGCAGGTCGGGATCTAATAAGGGCCACGCCAGGATCACAGCTGCTCCTAATTGGGCCAAGGCCACATTATCTTGTTCGCCGTGCGTGTCGATGAGTGCACGATCTTGATCGGCCATGGGAGCCTCCTGTTTGTCGTCAAACATACGGCAGTGGAATTGGACGTGCGAACGTACGAGACTGAGCCGAGGAGGGTGCAGAACCAGGCTCAGACTTCAAACTGAGACACTGCCGGACTTCGAGTCGACGCTGCTTTGCATAGCTAGTTCATCCACGATGGCCCTATCGATTGCCTCGATTTCGGCCTGAACCTTCTGGATACTCTCCTGCTGATCCACCGATCTGCGGCGATCCATCACCATTTCTTCGCGCAGCTTTCGCAGGGCTTCAACCGGACTCAGCATGAATTGCTCCTGTCAGGACGCGCCGCTTCGGCTCTTTGCCGTTCTTCTCGATGATGACGACACCGGTGGTTCCGCGGGCGGCCTGACAGGCCGCCCCATATTCCGCCAATCAGCCGCTGACTTTTGCGGCGGGTGTCACGAGCGGAGGCGTTTGCTGGTGCTGCACGACGCGCCAAACCTCGTGCTCCAGACGGCGGTACGTCGATGTGCAATGTGCCTCGTACGTTTCGCCGTCGCGGCTCGCCTCTGCATGATAGGCGATCACGATGAGCCCTTCCTGCGGACGGCTGATCCGCTTGTCCGAGATCTCGATCTCGGCCCACCGCGGCGTAGAGGCGACCGCCTCGATCGCCTGCGTCCCACCAAGGACGAATGGCGGTTGTGGAAGGACCATAAGACATTCTTCGTCGATGAGCTCGCGGTAGTGATCTGCGTCGCAGGTCCACAGGCTCTTCTCGAACGACCACACGCGATCATCGTCCACGGCGCTCTCCCTGGTTCTTCGAATTGTCGAGGAAAGCGGACCGCCGACACGTTCGTTCCGCCTGCGACCTGGCACAGACGCGGTGGACACCGGGCCGAACCGGAATGGCGTGATCTCGCGCTGGCCGAACCTACGCGGCAAAGCTGGACGATGCCGACCGCCTCCTACCTTTCCCGTTGCGCGCTCGCCGCCGAGCTGATTATCAGCGAGCGGCGTTGACGAGCTCGTTCGCAGCGGTCTCGCGCTGCCCGGGATGACGTGATGCTTTTCGCGGGAAGGTAGCTGCAACCTTCCTTCGCCAGGACGGCGGCAGTGATCGAATCCGGCTGGGAAGGGCCTGAGAAATGGTGACGGACTGATCGGGACTACCGTCCGGACCCATCAAAGCCCAGGCTGGACCGATCTCGTGTAAGCTCTGCCTTGCTGCAAACCCAAGGTAGGCCACGATGGATGACGATCAGGACCGGGTCGTTGACCCTAACGGACCGCCGCCTTGGATTCACCTGCTCACGCAGCAGCAACGCGATTGGCGGGCAAGGCAACACATGATGGGCCGCAATCCCGACTCATACATTCTGGGGCAGTTGGATGATGTCGGCGCTTGGCCGCCGAGAACCAAGCATCGCGCCCGTCGCAAACCCGCGGCCCCCGGCCGTTCTCCTCGATAAAGATGACGCCGGCCGCTTCGAGGGCGGCTGAGAAGCTTGGTGGGCCCGGCAGGACTCGAACCTGCAACCAGACCGTTATGAGCGGTCGGCTCTAACCGTTGAGCTACAGGCCCTCTCGGAGGCTATGACGGCAAGCCGACAGCGGGCGCAAGCACGTTGCCCCTTCGCCTCATGCAGCACGGAGCATGAATGACAGGAGCGCCATGGTATCCGAGCGACCCGCTATGCGACCAGCTCCTGCAGGGGCCTCCCTTTGTCGACCACGTAGACCGACAGAACCTTGATGGTCCTGTTGCCGATGACGGTGTAGCCCGAGTGATGGGTGCCGCGCCGGATGATGCCGTGCTCGCCGGGGATACGTTCCCGAGGAGGCTGGCTGGGCTCCTGCACTGTGCCGCCCTCCAGCACGTAGAACGTCTCTTCGCCGTGATGGAAGTGGCGTGGCGACGTCGCGCCTGGCGGAAACTCCACCAGCTGCGTGATGATCTCCAGGTGATCGCTACCGGTAACGGGCGATCGGCCGAGTTCGGTGCGCTTCACCTCTGGCGGCATAGGCTGTCCAGTCGCGGCCAGAGTACCATCCACTCTCATATTGAAGGTGCAGCCTGATCAGGCAGCTTGTAGCTGAGGCTCGATCGCCGTCTCCCGCCGCGATCGGATGAACAGGTCGGCGCCCAGCACGGGACCCGCGGCCCTTGCGAGCATAGCTTCATCGCAGGTCCTGGCTACCTTGAGGCCCAGTTCCTCCAGCCGTTCGTTCACTGCGCAATAGGCGGCGATCCTTGCCCTGCCATACGAGGGCATGCGGGCGAGGAGGTGGTCGCGTTCCTCATCGTCCGCACGGAATAGCCCCGAGATGAGCTCAATCGGGACCGGGTATCTCGCGAGAGCACCTGGATGCGGTCGGTTCCCGTCGAGCGCCATGGGTGCCTCGCTGCTTCGATACAGCACCAAGGTCGGGCAGCTTTGGTTAACGATCGGTTGATGCTGAGGCGGTTCGCGCACGCCTCCCTGGTCGCGGGTTGCAGCGACGGCCTCGATCAGGGACGCCAAGCGAGCTGTGTCCGGCATCAGCGTAAGAGGAGGGGCAGCATGAATGCTGTAGCCGATCCGCCAGCGATAGCAGCGTCCGAGAAAGCTCCAATCGGATCATCGGGCAACAGGAACGTCCAATCCGCCAACCCAGCCAGCACAACGATAACGAGGGCCATCAAGGTCAAGTTGCTCGGGAGAGGCGGCACGATCATGGGCTGGGTCGCCTTCTTCAACGAGGCGGGACGACTGCGCTGGGGGGATAAGCGCAGTCGTCCCTAACCAGCCGCATGACCGGGTATGACGGGACGCAGTTGGCTCAAGAGCGAGTGCAAATGGATTGCCAACTCCGCCATACGCCTACCAGGCGCGCAGCACGTGACCGCCTGCCAGTACGATGATCACGAGGGTCACCACCGAGGTGGCGAGCCCCATCGCCGCTCCAGACAGCCTGTAAGGACGACGGCGGCCGTCAGGCGTCTTCGCGATCTTGCCCTTCGGATCGGATAAATGCCGTGTGAGGCTTTCAGGGAGCGAGCGGTTCGACAGTTCACGTCGGCCCTTGGGCATCTGCTCGCTTTCCTCAGAGCTTTGGCCTGTAGCTGCTGCAGCATATTGGCCGTCAAGGCTTCTCGCCAGCCTGGGCCAGCCGCTTCGCCCGCAGCTGCGCCGTCCGCTCGTCCAGCGCTCGCTTTTCGGCTTCTGCCTCTGCCCGAGCTAAGTCCCCACTTGTCTGACGCGCCGCATCCCTGACGGTCGGTGTCGTGAGTTGGCCGCGGTGATTGAAGGGCAGTGCGGGCATGGTGGCCTATGGCTTTGCCGAAGTGGGTGAAGATCGCCTTCAGCGTCTCTTCCACGAGGCGGCGGATGGGGCGGGATCAATCTTTTTTGGCAGTGTCGAGTCTGTTTGCCGATTGATTTCTGACCAGCTTGTGCTTGCGGCTGATGGCGTCGAGGCGCGGGCTGCCTGCAAGCAGGATATGGAAGCGATCTCTCCCCGGGAACACCGGTGGTCTTTTGGGATTGCCCCGTTTCTGTGGACGGTTCAGGGGGCTTGGCTGAGCAGGGTCTCGGGCAACGGGTCCGAGCGGGTTTTATTCTCGTAGACGACGGGCGAGCGGTAGCCGAGCGCCGAGTGCCGGCGCAGCGGATTGTAGAAGCCCTCGATATAGCTGAAGCAAGCCATCCGAGCCTCGGCCTGCGAGCGGAAGCAGCGGCGGCCGAGCAACTCACATTCGAGGGTCGAGAAGAAGCTTTCGGCCATGGCGTTGTCGTAGGCATCGCCGACCGATCCCATCGAGGGGCGTACGCCAGCCTCTCGGCATCGATTGCCGAAGGCCAGCGACGTGTATTGCGAGCCCTGATCGGAGTGGTGGATGACATCGCGGGGCCTGCGCTGGGTGACGGCCATCTCCAGAGCGTCCATGACGAGTTCCGAGCGCAGGTGAGTCGCCATGGCCCACCCGACGATCCGGCGGCTGAAGGCGTCGAGCACCACCGCGAGATAGAGGAAGCCGGCGGCCGTGGGCACGTAGGTGATGTCGGCTACCCAGAGCCGGTTCGGGGCGGTGGCCGCGAAGTTGCGGTCGACGAGGTCGGGGGCCGGTCGCGCCTTTCGATCTCGTCGCGTCGTGACAGGCCCGCCGCGCCGATGGCTGGTTCCGACGAGACCGGCTTCGCGCATCAGCCGGGCGATGCGTTTGCGGGAATGCCGTTCACCCTGGTCGCGTAGATCGGCGTGGACGCGCGGTGCACCATAGGTCTCATGCGAGCCGAGATGGACGGTGCGGATCCGCTTCAGCAAGGCCGTGTCTGCCAACCGTCGCGCCGATGGCTGCCGGTCGACCCAGGCATAGTACCCGGCCTTTGATACGCCGAGCGTGCGCGCCATGGCGGCGATGGGGAAATCGGCCTGGTTGGCGCTCATGAACCGGAAGACCCCGAGGGGAGAACCCCGGTCTCCCGAGCGAACCAGGCCGTCGCGCGAGAGAGGATATCGCGCTCCAGCTTGAGTTGTCGGTTCTCACGCCGAAGCCGGACGAGTTCGTCGCGCTCGGCGGCCGTCAGGCCCGGATCGGCAGGCGGCGGCTTCGCCTCACGTCGGCCTTCGCTGCGATCGGCCTCGGCAACCCAGTTGCGGATGGCCTGAGCGGAGGGCTCGAACTCGCGAGCCAGATCGTTCGGATCACGCCCGGCGCGGACCAACTCGACCATCTGTCGGCGGAACTCGATGGGGTAAGGGGGACGACTCTTCGGCATTGGACAAACACCTCACGCGAAAGCGCTCTCGGTGTCCACCAAACAGGGGCAATCCCATTTCGTGCCTTCAGCACGATACCCCGCAACGACAGCACGCATGGTCGCGCATGATCCGCTCTTCGATCCTCGCCCTCTTGCTCGTTGGGTGCTCAGCAATGCCCGGTGACGCTGCTGATGCTCGGGTCGGTCCCGACGCGCTCAAGCCGATGCTGCAATCGGACAGCCTGTGACCTGACCGGTATTTTGGACCGAGCCGATTGAGAGGCTACTGCATGGTGGCAGCCATGGGTAGCCGGAAGGCCAGATCCGGGTAGCTGACGGGCGCGGGCGGCCGATAGCCCAGCGACGAATGCGGTCGGACGCGGGTGTAGGTGTTTTGCCACAGACCGATCACGATCTGCGCCTCCTTTAATGAGTAGAAGATCTCCTGGCGTAAGCACTCGTCACGAAGCTTGCCGTTGAAGGTCACACAATACCTGTTCACCCACGGCGATCCTGGTGCGATGTACTGGATCTGTGAGCCAGTTTTGGCGACCCATTTGCGCAGCGCCTTCGAGATCATCTCGGGACCAGTGTCGCAGCGGATGTGTTCCGGGATGCCGTGGGAGAACGGGTATTGTGAGAGCTTCAACGGCAAGCTTCGTGACGAGTGCCTACGCCAGGAGATCTTCTACTCATTAAAGGAGGCGCAGATCGTGATCGGTCTGTGGCAACACACCTACAACCGCGTCCGACCGCATTCGTCGCTGGGCTATCGGCCGCCCGCGCCCGTCAGCTACCCGGATCTGGCC
>NZ_JAKSYL010000074.1:0-57500 GCF_022829515.1 Methylobacterium sp. J-048 | reverse complement strand
AGATCGGAGGCGGGGGTGAACGGGAAGCCGAGGACCAGACCCATTCCGTGCTCGATCACGAGCTTGTCGCGGTAATTCAACGAAGCCGCCGCAGCCTTCACCAGGACTTGCCTGGGCAGCGGTTCCGGAATCGGTACCTGCTCCAGTCGAAGGGACCAGCGGCCGAAGCCGGTCATGTCCCAGCGCCTCATCGTCGTCATGGCCTATCTCCGATCTCGTGCCGAGAGGCAGCCGCCGGTTTCGGAGGCGTGAGACCGGGTCGAGCGGGCTTGGCGCGTAGAGCCCAACCCGGTTTGAGAGCGTCGACGCCGCCTCGCGGCTTGGCGGCAGCCGGTGCGACAGCGTCATCCCCGGTCTTGCGCCGGTGCGCTGTTGGCCTGTTGTGCCCTGACCGTTAAGGTGACGTGGGATACGCTGCAGGGCGTCGGGGGGATCAATGAGCTTTGGAGCGAGCGGCGCAGCCCACCGCGATGGGAGCTGAAGACCGCGTTTTGCGCGTGTTCCATCGCCCAGGTCGATCGATCATGACCGGTGCGCATCGTGCGCCGCCGCGCCTGGTGCTCGTGGCCGCTGCCTCCATTCCGATTTTCGCCGCGCTTCCGTCCGTGCCGGCGCGCGCCTTCGACCTGTTCGGCCTGTTCGGTTCGGAGCCCGAGCCGCCCGCGCCCAGCCCGACCGCCCTGCCGTATGCCGTGCGCATCACCGGCACGGACGATTCCGACGTGCTGCAGGCGCTCCAGGATATCTCGACCCTCTACCGCCTGCGCCAGGATCCGCCGCCGGACGGGGAGGGGCTCCTGCGCCGGGCCGAGACCGACCTGCCGAAGCTCGCCGATGTCCTGTCCGGCTACGGGTATTATCAGGGCACTGCGGCGATCCGGATCGACGCCGTTCCGGTCGCGGGGCAGGCCGGTGCCGCAGCCGCGGTCGGCGCCGCAGAACGCTGGCGCAATCGGGGCCTGGTCCCAGTGCGGATCGCGGTCGATCTCGGGCCGCTCTACACCCTGCGCCGGATCGCCGTGCGCGATGTCGCCGGCCGACCATTCCCGGAAGACGTTCTGCCCGAGCGGTTTACCCGGGTGGATGACGACGTCCCGGCCCGGTCGGCCACGGTGCTGGCCCGGGAAGCCCGGATCGTCGACCAGTTCCGGGCGCAGGGGCACCCCTTCGCCAAGGTGGTGGCCCGCGATCCGGTGGTGGACGACACCGCCCATGTCATGGACGTGACCTTCACGGTCGAGCCCGGCCCGCTGGCCGGACTGGGGCCGGTGGCGGTCAACGGGGCGCCGGGGATCGACCCGGCGACGATCCGGTCGTTCATCTATGCCGAGCCGGGGGACCCGTATTCGCCCCAGGCGGTGGCGGCGATCCGCAAGTCGCTGACGCGCATCGAGGCGATCGGAGCCGCGCGGGTCCGCGAAGGGACGGCGCTCGATGCCGACGGAAACCTGCCGCTCTTCGCCGAATTGAGCGAGCGCGAGCGCAATCTCGTCGGCATCTCCGCGCGGTACTCCACAGTCGACGGGCCGGGCGTGCGCGCCTACTACGCCAACCGCAACCTGTTCGGCGGCGGCGAGACGTTCCGGCTCGATGCCGACATCTACTACCTCGGGTTGGGCAACGACCCGTTCGCGACCCAGCGCAAGATCGCCGGGATCGGAACCAACGGCCTCGGCGGCCGGCTGTCGGCGACCTATGTCCAGCCGGCGCTCGGCGGCACCCGCAACGACTTCCTGGCCAACGCCTTCATCACCCGCGAGGTCCAGCAGAGCTATCTGGTGGATGGCGGCGGGGTCTCGGCGGCGATCCGGCACCGGTTCTCGGATACGTTCTCGGCCCAGATCGGGCTGGACGCTCAAGGAGGGCGCTCGAAAGACGCGCTCGGCACGGTGAATTACCGGTTGATCGGCGTGCCGGCTTCCGTAACCTACGATTCCACCGACAGCCTGCTCGACCCGACCAAGGGGTTCCGGGCGATCGCGTCGCTGGCCGCCTATCCCGGGGCGATCTCGTCGCCGGGAATCGTCGTCGCGAAGGCGCAGGGCTCGACTTATTATTCGCTCGACGACGAATCCCGGTACATCCTGGCCGGGCGGGTCGGGTTCGGCTCGGTCTCGGGCGCGCCGCTTGGGGACATCCCGGACAATTTCCGTTTCTTCGCGGGTGGCGGCGGCTCGGTGCGCGGCTATCCGTATCGGACGCTCGGGCCGATTGGCCCGTTCAACCTACCGATCGGCGGCCGCAGCCTGCTCGAAGCCTCGCTGGAGGCGCGGATCAAGATCACCGACACGATCGGGGTGGTGCCGTTCTTCGACGCGGGCACCGCCTTCGCCTCGGCCCTGCCGGATTTCGATGAGAAGATCCGGAAATCGGTGGGCATCGGCCTGCGCTACTACACCGGCATCGGCCCGATCCGCGCGGATCTCGCCTTCCCGCTCGACCCCTACAAGGGCGGCCATGTCCGCCCGGCCGTCCTGTATCTCAGCCTGGGGCAGGCGTTCTGAATGGCTGGTTTTTTTGGGACGCTGCTGGCGCTTCGGGTCTCTCCCTCCGTTTTGGGTGGGGTCGGGTTCGGTCGAGACGGCAATCGGCCAGACGAACAATCCGGCGGCATTCCATCCTCGCGCCTGCTGAGCGACGGCCATCGGGCTCATACATTGATGAGTTCGACGCAGGTCCCCTCTCCCGTGCGGGAGAGGGACAGGGTGAGGGATGCGACCTCTCCGGAAAATCCTGGTTCCTCACCCCAACCCTCTCCCGCACGGGAGAGGGGGCGCGGCGCAACCTTCACGAACGAATTCGTGTGTCTCGTGGCCCGCAGGAAGCGCACGAAAGTCGCGCTCGTCCTGGCCTGCCTCGCGCTTCTCGTCACCGGTCTGCTTCCCATCGCCACCCCGACCCACGCCGACGACGCGGACAAATCCGTGCTCGGCGGCCTCTTGTCCCGGGCATTGTCGACGCCGTCGTCGCGGGTGGCGATCGGCGCGATCGATGGCGCGCTGTCCTCCGACGCCACGATCCGCGACGTGGCGGTGAGCGACCGCGACGGCGTCTGGCTGAAGCTCGACCGCGCGCGGATCGTCTGGCGGCGCCTGGCGCTGCTGTCGGGGCGGCTTGAGGTGGACAGCCTGGAGATCGGACGGATCGAGGTGTTGCGTCGGCCGATCCCCGGTCCGACCCCGCCGGAAGCCAAGCCGGACGGCAAGCTGCTGCCCGACCTTCCCGTGAAGGTCGAGATCAAGGGGTTCAAGCTGGCCGAGCTGGTGCTGGGCGAGGCCGTGGCCGGCCAGCCGGCCCGGCTCTCGGCCGAGGGCAAGGCCAAGCTCGGTGCCGCCAGCGAGGGGCTCGACCTGCAGGCCCGGGCCCAGCGCCTCGACGCCGCCGGCCGCTTCCTGCTCTCCCTCGTCTACGTGCCGCAGGGCGACAAACTGGAGCTGCGGGCCAACCTCGTCGAGCCAGCCGGCGGCCTGCTCTCCAAGGCGGCCAATGTTCCGGGCACGCCGCCGATCGATTTCGATCTGGCCGGCACCGGCACGCTGGACGCCTGGAACGCCCATCTCGATTTCGCCGCCGGCCCGGATATCGGCGCCAAGGGCGGGGCCAAAATCTCCCGGATCGGCGCCGAGCGCCGGCTCGCCCTGGATCTCGCTGCGCGAATCGAGGGCCTCGTGCCGGGTCCGGCCGCGTCGGTCTTCGCCGGCACGACCAAGCTCGACGGCGGCTTCGCTTTCGCGGATAGCGGCGCCTTCCGGATCGACCGGCTGGAGCTGACCTCGCACACCGCGCGGCTCGCCGCCGGCGGCAGCCTGACCAAGGACCGGGTCGCCGACCTGACCCTCCAGGCCCGGGCGCTGCCCACCGAGGGCGCCGTGACCAAGGCCGGCGAAGCCGAGATCGACAAACTTGTTTTCGACGGCAGCGTGAAGGGACCGCTCACCGCGCCGACGGTGCGGGGCAATCTCGACGCGGCCGGCCTGCGCAGCCGGGATTCCACGCTGGACCGGATCGAGGCGCGCCTCGGGGTCGAGCCCCAGGGCGACCCGTCCGCCCAGCGTTTTGCGATCACGGCAGACGGCAAGGTCGATGGCCTGCGGCTGGCCGACCCCGCTCTGCGCCGGGCGCTGGGCAGCCGCGTGCAGCTGACCCTGCGGGCCGCCTCCGGGCCGGACGGGGTGATCGACGTTTCGAGCCTCCGGGTCGACTCCGACACCGCGAAGGCGAGCTACGCCGGACGGGTCGGGCAGAACACCCTCACAGGCACGGTCGATGCGGTCCTCCCGGACCTGGCGGTGTTCTCCGGCCTCGCCGGGCGCGGGCTCGCCGGCAGCCTCGATGCCAAGGCGCGGCTCAGCGGCGATCCGGCCCGGAAGGCTCTGGCCGCCGACCTCACCGTCAGCAGTGCCGGCCTCGCCACCGGGATCGCGGCGGCCGACCGAGTGCTCGGCCGCGCGCCGACGATCCAGGGCCGGGTGTCGCAATCCTATGACGGCTACGGCTTCGACCATCTGCGCCTGGAGGGCTCCGGCCTGACCGCGACCCTGCAGGGCGAGGCGACCTCGGCAACCGCGGATGTCACCGGGCGCATCGACCTCAAGAGCCTCGCCGACCTCGACGGCCGCCTGACCGGGCGCGCCGGCATCGACGCGCACATGACCGGCTCCCTGGAGCATCCGCAACTCGCCGCGACCGTCTCGGCGCCCGCCGCGACCGCGGACGGGAAACCGATCCGCGACCTGCGGGCGGAGGCGGTCCTCACCGACGCCCTGCTGGCGCCGGACGGGACCCTGAAACTCTCCGGCGAGATCGCCGGCAAGGCCCTGCGCGGCGGCGCCCATGTGGCGAAGGCCGGACCCGACTGGGTGCTCGACCGGCTCGACCTCAACCTCGGCTCGGTGGCCGTCTCGGGCAACGCCGTCGTGGCGGCCGAGACGTGGCTGTCGGCCGGAATGCTGTCCGTGAAGGCGGCCAATCTCGCCGACATCTCACCGCTCGCCCCCGAGCTCATGGCCGGGCAACTCGACGCCTCGGTGGCCCTCGCCCGCGACGGCGGCCGCCAGGACGCCGCGATCCGGGCGACCGGCGCCGCCCTGCGCTACGGCGCCTACGGCCTCAACCGCCTCGACGCCGACCTGAAGGGCAGCGACCTGCGCGCCCATCCGGTCCTCGACGGGCGCCTCGATGCCGACCGGCTGCTGGCCGCCGGCCAGCAGATCGATACGGTCCGGCTCTCCGCGATCGGGAGCCCGGCGGGCAGCGACGTGACGCTCGCCGCCAAGGCGCGCGGCTTCACCCTCGACGGCGCCGTCCGTCTCGTGCCGGCCGACGACACGCGCATCGAGATCCAGCGCCTCTCGGCCGCTCGCGGCAACGACCGCTTCGCCCTGACCGGGCCGGCCGCCGTGACCCTGCGCGATGGCGGCGCGGTGATCGACGGTCTGTCGATCGCGGCGGGCTCGGGCCGCGTCACGGTCGCGGGCCGGGCCGGCCGGGATCTCGACCTGAGAGTGGCGATCCGGGCGCTGCCCCTGTCGCTCGCCCGGATCGCCGCACCCGACCTCGCCCTGTCGGGCACGCTGGACGGCGACGCGGACCTGCACGGCCCCAGCACGAGACCGGAGGGCCATTACGCGCTCACCGTCTCCAATCTGGTGGCACCGCAGACCCGCCAGGCCGGCCTGCCGCCGGTGGATGCCAGCGCCAAGGGCACCCTGTCGGACGGGCAGGCGAGCCTCGACGGCCGGGTAACGGCCGGGAAGGGCGTCGCCCTGACGGTGGCGGGCTCACTGCCGGTGGAGGCGGGCGGGCCGCTGAACCTGCGCGCCCGCGGCACCCTCGATGCGTCGCTCGCCAACACGTTGCTGAGCGTCAGCGGTCAGAGCGTCACCGGGCGGATCGCCATCGATGGCGGCGTCACCGGCACCCTGGCAGCGCCCCGGGCCCAGGGCTCGGCGGAGCTGACCGCCGGCAGCTTCACCGATCCGCTCAACGGAATCCGGCTCACCGATATCGATGGCCGCGTGACCGGCCGAGGCGACAGCCTCGTGGTCGAGCGGCTGACTGCGTCAGCCCGCAACGGCGGACGCCTTTCGGTCACCGGGCGCGTCGCCCTGGAGCCGGATTTCCCCGGCCAGTTCCACGTCACCGCCGACAAGGCGGAGCTGATCTCCAGCCCGCTGATGACCGCGGTGTCGAGCGTCGATCTCAACCTGGCCGGCCCGCTGGCCCGGACGCCGCGCATCACCGGCCGGGTCGACGTCGTATCGATCGACGTGGCCGTGCCCGACCGGCTGCCCGCCACGGTCAAGCCGCTGCCGGGGGTGCGCCACGTCAACACGCCGCCCGAGGCGCGGGCCCGCCTGGCGCAGCGGGCCGACCGGAAAGCGGCGACTGCGCCCGGGAAAAGATCCAAGAAACCCGCCGTGCCGTTCGACGCCACCCTCGACGTGCGGATCGACGCGCCGAGCCGCATCTTCGTGCGCGGGCGTGGGATCGACGCCGAACTCGGCGGGTCGCTCCGGGTCACCGGCACCTCGGCGGCACCGAACGCGGTCGGCGGGTTCGGCCTGCGCCGCGGGGTGTTCCAACTTGTCGGCCAGCGCCTCGATTTCAGCCGCGGCAACCTGACCTTCGCGGGCAGCCTGGCCACGCCGGAGCTCGACTTCGCCGCCGAGACCAAGGCCGGCGACGTCACCGCCCGGGTGGCGGTGAGCGGCTACGCGGACGCGCCGCAATTCAGCCTGACCTCCGATCCGGTGCTACCGCAGGACGAGATCCTATCGCGCCTGCTGTTCAAGAAGGCGGCCGGCGGCCTGTCGCCGTTCCAGGCCCTGCAGCTCGCGCAGGCGGTGGCGCAGCTCTCGGGCGGGGCCGCCGGGCCGGACGTGTTCGAGCAGGCCCGCAAAGGCCTGGGGCTCGACAGCCTCGACGTCTCCACCGGCGCCAGCGGCGGACCGGCGCTGGGCGCCTCGCGCTACATCTCGGACCGGGTCAGCGTCGGCGTGAAGGCCGGAGCCAAGCCCACCGACACCGCCGTGGGCGTGGATTTCGACGTCACACGGCGGATCAAGCTGAAGGGCGAGGCCGGGAGCGACGGGCGCACCAGCCTGGGCGTCGGGGCGGAGTACGAGTGGTAGGGGCTTTCCGGCTCGCGCTTCTGGATTTGACGATCGAAGCCTGACGCGCACCATCCCTCGCCTCTTCGGGGGGAGGGTGGGCCGGCCGTTAGGCCGGGTCGGGAGGGGGGCAGCGCAACGATCGTGGATGTGGCGATCGTCGCATTCTCTCTGGATACGGCGTTCTCCGCTCCCGACCTCCTTCGGGAGCCCACGCGGAGGCTTTGATGTTCACACATCAGCTTGCGAAAGCCGCTACGTGCCCCCTCTCCCGTGCGGAAGAGGGGGTGAGGGACCAGGTCTCTCCGGATAGGGCACGTCCCTCACCCTGTCCCTCTCCCGCACGGGAGAGGGACCCGCGTCAGTTTCGGGGATGTGTGAAGACGATTGCCCGCAGAGGGGAGGGAGATGCGCACATACCGATCACCTTCCTTCGTCGACCGTTCGACACAATCGATCCATGACCGGATCGCTTTGAACGACGCCGCGGCACCGTTTCACCTTCAAAATCCCCATCGCCTCAAACACCTCGGCCGAAGATCCGTTGGCCGGCCGGCGCAAGTCTGCTTAGGTGTCGAAGCAAGCGGCGCGATCAGCCGGCAATGGGACGGGAACCGCGAAGGGCGATGGACGAGCTTTTCGAAACGGATGACGATCCCGAGGTGCCGGAGGGCGGCTTCTTGCGGATGCTGCCGATCATCAACCGGCGCGGCCTCCACGCCCGCGCCTCGGCGAAGTTCGTCCAGACCGTCGAACGCTTCGACGCCGTGGTGACCGTCACCCGGGCCGGCGAGACGGTCGGCGGCCGCTCGATCATGGGCCTGCTGACGCTGGGCGCGGCCATGGGCACCCGCATCGCCGTCACGGCGGTGGGGCCGGACGCGCAGGCCTGCCTCGACGGCATCGAGGCCCTGCTGGCCAACCGCTTCGGCGAGGACGAGTAGGCCGGTTCAGGTCGCCTTGCCGGGCCACGTGCACAGGTCCGAGACCGGGCAGCGTGTGCAGGCGGGCTTCCGGGCCGTGCAGGTGTCGCGCCCGTGCCGGAACAGCCAGACATGGGCGCCGTCCTTGAAGCGCTCCGGCACTGCGAGGGCGAGGCCGTCGGCCACCGCGTCCACCGTGGCGCCTTGCGCCAGCGGGATCCGGTTCGAGACCCGGAACACGTGGGTGTCCACCGCGATCACCGGCTCGTGGAAGGCGAAGTTCGCCGTCACCTCGGCGCTCTTCCGGCCGATGCCGGGCAGGCGGCGCATCTCGACCGAACTGCGCGGCACCGCGCCGCCAGACGTCTCGATGAGGGCGGTCGACAGCTTGACGATGTTGCGCGCCTTCGACGGCCCGAGCCCCACCGGCCGGATGATCTCGGTGATCGCCGCCTCGCCCAGCGCCCGCATCCCGACCGGATCCTGGACCCGAGCGAACAGCGCGTCGGCGATGCGCGCCACCGTCGGCCCGGTGGATTGGGCCGAGAGCAGCACGGTGACCAGCAGCCGGAACGGATCGGTGTCGTCGAACCCCGCCTTCGGGTCCGGATCGGCCTCGGCCAAGCGCGTCATCACGGCCTCGACCCGCTCGGCCGCGCCGGGGGATGGGAGCGCTGCGGGTGCTTTCGCCCGGCGGGGTGCGGGCCGGAGGCCGTGGAGGGTGTCGCGCGCCATGACGATCAGCTAGGGCCGCGACGGCCGGCCCGACACGCGGCGGATTGACGGCCCGGCTCAGCCCCGCGCCCGGCGCCAGGCCACCGGGCCGGCGCCGAGGTTGAGCAGGCCGACCGCGATCGCATCGACCCGGCGCAGGAGCGCCAGCCGCAGGGCGCCGCTGCGGGCGGAGAGGCGGCCGGCCATCCCGACCCGAACCGGCTCGGAGGGTGCGGCGATGACGGGCGCACGGTCATCGAAGACCGGGACGGACACGGCCGGCGGCGCCCAGCCCTCGGGCCGCACGCCGAGAAACATGTCCGCCGGGATCGCCCGCGTCCGACGGGGGCGATCGACTGCCCGGGCGGGGGCAGCCACCGCGCCGACGCTCCGGACCGGGCGGCCCAGGGCCGCGAGGCGGGAGCGGATCGCCCGGTCGATCGCCTCGGCGGCATCGAGCGGCGCGGCGGTTCCGGTGCCGGCCTGCACGTCCCGGCTCCAGGCCAGGGTGAGCGCGGGGTGGGGTCGGTCCGGCGCGGGCAGGCGGATCGCCGTCACGGTGAGGCCGCCCTGTATCACGGTGAAGCGTCGCGCCATCGCCTGTCCCGATCCCTCGACCAACCGTCCCATTCCGGGACGCGGGGGCGCCCCGGAGGCGCCGTTCGGGTCGATGGCTTCAAGGACGGTGCCGCCCGGCCGCTCAGCCCCCCGGGATCGCCAGCGGGTTGTGGGTGAGGGCCGCCGCGTCGGGCGCGTCCACCCGCGGGCGGCCCAGGAAGGCGTCCCAGAGGCGCTGGACGAAGGCCGGATCGAGGTCGCGCAGGATCAGCACGAGCCGCGAGGTGTGGTCGGGATCGGGCCAGGCCGGCAGGGTCAGGGGGGCGTGGAACACGTGCTGGACCCCGTGCACCACGATCGGGTGCTCTGGGTCGTCGGCCAGCGCCACGATGCCCTTGAGCCGGAGCAGCTTCGGGCCATGGCCGGAGCGCAGCAGGTCCATGAACATCTCGAAGGCCGGGCGCGGCACCGGCGCGGCGCTGGTCAGACACACGGCCTGGATCGCCGCATCGTGGCGGTTCACGTCGCCGCGGTGGTGGTGCTCCTGCGCCAGGGCCTCGTCGCCGAGCCAGGCGCGCACGTCGGCGCCCTTGCCGTCGAGGCCGAACAGGCCGCCGAGCAAATCTTCCGCGGGGGCGTCCGGAGGCAGGATCGGCGCTGCCGGGTTGAGGGCGGCGAGGCGCGCGCGGATCGCGGCAGTGTCGCCCGCCAGATCCGCCTTGGTCAGGACGATCCGGTCGGCCACCGCGGCCTGGCGCACGGCCTCCGGGTGGGCGTCCAGCGAGGCGGCGCCGGTGAGTGCATCCACCACCGTCACCACGGCCTGCAGGCGGTACCGGAGCACGAGATAGGGGTGGTAGATCAGCGCGTGCAGGATCGGCGCCGGGTCGGCGAGCCCGGTGGTCTCGATCACCACCCGGCGGAACGGCTTGATCCGGCCGTTGTCGCGCTTGCGCAGCAGGTCCTCGAGGGTGGCGATCAGGTCGCCCCGCACCGTGCAGCACAGGCAGCCGGCACCGAGCAGGACCATGTCCTCGTCAATGGTCTCGATCAACAGATGGTCGAGGCCGATCTCGCCGAACTCGTTGACGATCACCACCGTGTCGGCGAGCGCCGGATCGCGCAGCAGCCGGTTCAGCAGCGTGGTCTTGCCGGCTCCCAGGAAGCCGGTGAGCACGGTGAGCGGGATCGGCTCCGGGCGGCGCGGATCCGGGGCGGGCGAGGCGGTCAGGGACATGACCGTCGAGATGGGGTTTTTTACCGCCCGGGGCAACGCGCCGGAGCGCGCTGCCGGAGGCCGCTACTCGTCGGCCGCCGCCTTCTTGGCTTGCGCCTTCTTCACCTCGGCCTTCCGGGCTTCCGGCTTGGCCGGCGCCTTGTGGGCAGCCGGCTTGGCGGCGGGCTTCGACAGACCCTTGCCGGGCTTGGCTTCCGGCATGCCCGGCGTCTCCACGGAGGTGTAGGCGCTGGCGCTGTGCGGCAGGCCGTGGGCCGGCTTCGCGGCGACCTTCGAAGCCGGCTTGGCCGCAGCCTTCGCGGCGTTGGCGGCCTTGGCCTGCTCCAGACGGGCCTCGCGGGCCTGCTTGGCGGCCTGCAACGCCGCTTCGCGCTTGGCCTTGGCGGCTTCGAGCTTGGCGGCCCGCGTGTTGGCGGCCGCACTCTTCTGGGCGTTTTCCTGGGCCTCCAGGATCTGCTGGCCCTCGGCCGGGTTGCGACCGATCCAGACCGCGATCGGCTGGAGCGGTGCCCGGGGCGGCAGCGTGCGGGCGCGCAGAGCCGGGCTGGAGAAAGCAGCCATGGCGAGCGCCGGGGAATTCGCCGCCGCGCCGCCGATCAGTTGCGCCGCCGAGCCGGGGGCGCTGACCGCGCCGGCGCCGTCGTCGATCGGCGGGGGCTTCTTGCCGCCGCAGACGTAGGGGCGGATGTCCGGCGGCGCGCCGAGGGACGAGGCCGGCAGGGCGTCGAGGGTCGGGCTGGTCCAGCCGGCGCTCTGGGTGAAGGCGTAGTCGAACAGGTCGGCGGCCTTCACGTCGCGCTCGCGCGGGCTCGGCTGGCCCATCACGATGGTGATGACCCGGCGGCCGTTGCGCGAGGCGGTGGCGACGACGTTGAAGCCGCCCGAGCAGATGAAGCCGGTCTTCATGCCGTCGGCGCCGGGATAGCGCCCGAGCAGGCCGTTGTGGTTGGCCATGACGGCGCGGCCGAACTGGATCGCCGAGATCGAGAACAGGTCGTGGGAATCCGGGAAGTCGCGGATCAGCGCCCGGGCCAGCACCGCCATGTCGCGGGCCGAGGTCCACTGGCGCGGGTCGGGCAGGCCGTTGGGGTTGGTCCAGCGGCTGTCGCGCATGCCGATCCGCTGCGCGGTCTCGTTCATCAGGTCGGCGAAGTTCTCGATCGAGCCGCCGAGGCTCTCGCCGATCGCGTAGGCGATGTCGTTGGCCGACTTGACCATGATGATCTTGAGGGCGTTGTCGAGGGTCAGCTGCGTGCCCGGCCTGAAGCCCATCTTGGAGGGCGGCTCGGAGGCTGCCGCCGCCGAGATCGTGATCATCGAATCCAGCGAGACCTTGCCCTGCCGCACCAGATCCAGGGCGACGTAGGTGGTCATCAGCTTGGTGATCGAGGCCGGATACCAGGGATCGGTCGGGGCCTGGGAATAGATCACCTTGCCGGAATCGACATCGACCACGAGGATCGGCGACGTCACGGCATTGGCGGCCTGGATCCCGATCAGGCCCGTGCCGAGAAGACCCGTCAACGCCGCGAATCCGACGGTCACGCGCCGGAGGAGAGAAGAGGACATTCGAGCCCGACTCGTCAGAGGATCGCCACGGTCGGCGCCGCGAGGCACCGGTCTTCCGGCCGGCCGGCCGGGATTCGCGCAGCCCGGACCGCCGGGGGCGGTCGTCGTGCTGCATCACGGCATCAACGTCGCTACCGTGGCAAGAGCAAGGCGGGACACAACCGCGGGTCTGCGCGGCACTCTCGTCGGTAGTCCACAGGCCGCGCGCCGCTTATGTGCGGGCGGGCGGTCAGGCGAAGAGGTTTCGGGAACAGCGGTGGCTTACGCGGTCAAGGAGATCTTCCACACCCTTCAGGGGGAGGGCGCCCAGGCGGGACGCGCGGCGGTGTTCTGCCGATTCGCAGGCTGCAACCTCTGGTCCGGGCGCGAGGCGGATCGCGCCGCGGCGGCGTGCCGGTTCTGCGACACCGATTTCGTCGGCCTGGACGGGGAGGGCGGCGGCCGCTTCGCGGATGCCGCTGCCCTGGCGGACGCCATCGCCCGGACCTGGGCCGGCGGGCCGGAGTGCCGCTACGTGGTCTTCACCGGCGGCGAGCCGCTGCTCCAGCTCGACACGCCCCTGATCGAAGCGGTGCACGGGCATGGGTTCGAAATCGCCATCGAGACCAACGGCACGCTGCCGGCGCCTCCGGGGATCGACTGGATCTGCGTCAGCCCCAAGGGCGCCAATCCCCTGGCGCAGACGAGCGGCCACGAATTGAAGCTGGTCTATCCCCAGGCCGATGCCGACCCGGCGGATTTCGTCGGCCTCGCCTTCCGGCACCGCTTCCTCCAGCCGATGGACGGCCCGGAGCAGGGCGCCAGCACCCAGGCCGCCATCGCCTATTGCCGCCAGGACGCCCGCTGGCGCCTGTCGCTGCAGACGCACAAGATGATCGGCATTCCGTGAGGGGTGGCAGACGCGCTTCTCCCTCCCCCGCAGAGGCTACGATATTCACACATCGGCTTGCGAAAGCCGCCACGCGCCCCCTCTCCCGTGTGGGAGAGGGGACCCGCGCCACATTCGGGGATGTGTGAATCCGATAGCCCGCAGGGGGGGGAGGGAGCGCGCGCGTCAACGGTTGGGCCATCCCGTCGCCCACACCCTTCCCATCCCGCCAAAAATCGGGAACGATCCCCGTCGCCTTCCCGCCCCTGGACCGGTGCCCTTGAGTCTGGACGATCCATCGCCGCTCGCCCGCGCCGCCCCGGAGGGTTTTTGGCCGATCGATCCGGACTTGCGCGTGACGAGCCTGCCCGGGCGCCAGCACTGGCGGTTCGCAGGGGGGCGGCCCATCGCGGCCGAGGTTGGGGGAATTGTAATCCCCGCTGACGATGCCCGGATCGCCCATCTGGGCATCCGGCGAGACCAGCACGGCCGGGCGTTCCCGGCTGCCTTCGCGTGCTCGCCCCAGACCGGCACGCCCTTGGGGCCGCCGGTCCCCGCGCCGACCCCGGACATCCTCGATATCGATCTGGACAGCGTCGCCGAGGTGCCGCTGCCGAGCGGCGTGCCCGCGCTGGTGCGGGCCGGGCACCCGGCCGCGCTCTACCTGTTCCTGCAGAACCTCGGCGCGTTCGAGGGCTGGGACGGCCACAGGTTCGTCGGGCTCGGGCGGCTGCCGCCCGATCCGGTGGGCGCCGGCCTGACGGCGGGCCGCCGGGGCCTTGCCTACGCCACCGCCGAGACGCTGGTCAGCGTGATCCTGCCCCAGCTCGGGCCCCGCCTCGTCCATGCCGAGGCCAAGGCGCCGGGTCTGCGCTTCCTGTCGGCCCCGTGCTGGCGTCGCGGCGACCTCCTCGTCCTGGGCGAGCGGGACGGGCGTCTCGTGTTCTGCCGGAAAGACGCCGAGTCGAACGCCTTCGACCTGCGCGATCTCGGCCGCACCGCCCCCGATGCGGATTTCGCCGGACCCTGGACCAACCGCCTGGGCGACTGCTTTTGGACGAGCCCGGACGGGTTCGTCGCCTGCCGGACCCTCGGCGACGAGACCAGAGTCACCCCCTGGCCCGCGGGCTTCGCGCCGATCATCGCCCAGGCTCCGTGGCGCGACCGCGCCGACCTGCACCATCAGCTCGGCATGACGGAGGGCCGCTACCACGTCGCCGCGCTGACTGCGGATCCGGCCCTGAACCGTCTCGACGGGCCGCATCTCGCGGCCGGGCCCGGCACCTATTCCGGCGCGGAGCGGTTCGACGTGCCGTGGCAGGCGGCCGAGGAGGTGCTCAACCTCGGCGCCCATGCCGGCAACCTGCTGCTGCCCCTTCTGGCGCTGGCCCGCGACACGATCCTGCTCGCCCTCGACATTCCCGGCCCGCGCGGCGGTTTTTTGCGCGGCGCGGGCCTGCCGGCGCCGGTGACCGGCCACGTCCTCCACCACGCCCACGGGGCCGGCCTGCGCCGCCTGCCGGTGGGTCTCGCGGTCTCGCGGATCGGCGATGCGCGGGCGCTGCTGCACGACGGGGTGCTCTACCTGTGGAGCCGGTCGGAATGCCGCTGCCACGCCCTGCGGCTGCGTGCGGCATGAGCGCCGTCCTGAGGTCCGTGCTGGCCCTCGTTCTCCTGCTCGGCGGCCACGCCTGGGCCGAGGCGCCGGTGCGGCAGGTGTTTCTGGTGCAGGATTCCGGCTGGATGGAGCCGTTCCTAACCGCGGAGGGCTCGCAGTTCCGGCCGCTGGTGGAGGCCCTGGCGGCGGCGGCCCGGGTTCCGGGGGGCGACATCGCCGTGGCGACCTTCGACCAGGACGGGCAGGTCCCTGGCCGACCCTCGCCGCGCATCCTGTACGAGGGTGCGTATGAGGCCGCGCGGGTCCGGGCGGCGATCGCTTCGATCGACCTGCCGCGCAAGGCCGGTAGCGCCGCCTATGCGGACGCCGATTTCAACGGTGCGCTGCTCGGCGCGATCCGCACCGGCCTGCGCGGCCGGGACGGGGTGATCTGGATGGTCACCAACAACAAGAACAGCCCAGGCAACAGCGCCGAGGTCGAGCGTAACACCGCCGCGTTCTACGCCGCCCTGCGCGAGTCCGAGGCGATCAGCCGGATCGTCGCCTACCCGGTACGGATGCCCCTCAAAGGTCGCAACTTCTCCGAGGGCGGCTTCGTCGTCTACGGCATCGGCTACGGCGCGGCCGGCGGCCGGGCCCTCGAATCCGCCGTGACCGCGCCCGGCCTCAAGGCCCTGTTCAGCCATCCACCGGTGAGCCTGAAGCCGGTGCTCGCTGGCGGCTTGACCCTGCGCTTCGACCGGCTCGATACCGGCGGCTTGCAGGCCGGCCTGGAGAACGGCGTCCTGGTGGTGAGCGGGGCGGACGCGTCCGCCGGCACCGCCCTCCGGCTTACCGCGCATCTGCACAACGGCCTTTATCCGCAGCGGGTCGCCGCGGCCCGTCTGGCCTTGAGCTGGAGCGAGGTCGGCACCGTGGCCGGATTGGTGCAGGCGGCGGTCTCGCCCGCGGAGATCCCCGACCTGGCGCCCCAGGCCGAGAGCGGCCCGCTCGCCGTGGTGCTGACCCTGCCGCCGATCCCGCGTCCCGCCGGCCTCGCCGGGCTGCTCTCCGACGGGCGCACCGTGGATGGAACCCTCACCCTGCGGCTGGCGGACTTGCGCCTGGCGCTGGATCCGGCCTTCCTGGACCGGGTGCGGCCGATCTTCGGCAGCGGGTTGTTGTCCGGGGACCAGATGGGCGGGGCGGTTGAGGATGCGCGTGCGGTGGAGGGCCGGCTGCCCGGCCTGTTCCGCGACTATCGCGGCGTCTCGGAAGCTTCGGTGAGCCTGCCGGTGCGGATCGAGGCGGCGTTCTCGCCCTGGCCGCTGATCGCCGCCGCCTCCGGTGCCCTGGCGCTCGCCGGCGCGGCCGGGCTCGGGGCCCTCGCGCTCGCCCGGGCGCGGGTGCAGACCGTGATGCTCGGCGCCGTCCCGAAGCGGGTGAGCCTGCGGCCCTACCGCCCCCAGACCCTGCGCGCCCCCGACGGCAGCCGCTGGCAGGTGCGGGCGGGGCTGTGGGGGCCGGCCCGCACCACCCGCCTTCAGGAGCCCGGACCCGGCGCATGATTTTCTTGTCGATCGATCGCGTCGGGCCTCTTGGGATCGTCCGCGTCCAGGCCCGGACCGGGCAGGATTTCACCATCCCGGCCCCGCAGAACCCGGCTCCGCAGGCCGATCCGCTCCAGACCGCGCCGCCTTCCGGGACCAGCACCGGGGCGAATCCGTTCAGCACCCTCGAACGGGGGCCGACCACCACGGAACTCGCGCTCGGCGCCGCCGCCCTGGTGGTTCTGGCGGTGCTGTTCCTGTTCGTCCGCCAGGGGGTGCGCGCCCACCTGATCAACCGCCGCGCCACGCTCGACGCCGCCGACGGCGCCAGCTGGATGCTGTTCTCGGCGCTGATGCTCACAGCCGCGATCCTGGTCAGCGCCACGGTCGGGCGGCTGTGGCAGGCTTGGGCCGGGCTCGCCGCCGGCTTCGCCCTCTGCCTCGTGCTGTTCGGCGCCGCCCTGGTGCTGTTCCTGCGCGCACCCGACCGGAGGCGCTGAGACCATGGCTGACGCCCGGCCCGCCTCCGAGACCGAGACACTCCTGAAAGTCCGCCCGACCGTGTTCGTGGCGCTCGGCGGCACCGGCATGGAGGTGCTGCTGCGCCTGCGCCGCCGCATCCTCCAGGCCGACTGGAACGGGACGCGAATCAGCGCCCTCGACCAGTTCCCGGCCGCGTCCTTCCTGTATTTCGACACCGACACCCTGGAGGCCCGCGAGGCCGGCCGGGCGGCGGCCACCGACGCGCTCTCGGCCAAGGTCGCGTTCCGCGAGGGAGAGACCCTGCAGAAGGCGGTCAACCTCGCCCGCTACCAGGCCGAGCGGCGCAGCTACCCGCATATCGATTCCTGGCTCCCCGCCCGGGACCTCTCGCGCATCGACGCCTCGAAGGGCGCCGGGCAGATCCGGGCCATCGCGCGGCTGCTGTTCTTCGACGAGGTTCGCAACTTCCAGGACCGGCTCACCGCCAAGGCCGGCTCGGTGCTGGCCAACGTCTCGAACGAGGCGCAGCTGCGCGCGCTCGGCCTCGACACCTCCACGGACCTGCGCGTCGTCGTGGTGGCGTCGGTGGCCGGCGGCACCGGCTCGGGGGCGGTGATCGATGCCGGCTACGCGATCGCGTCGCTGGAGACGCCCAAGCGCCCCGACGCGGTCGACCTCTTCCTAGTCCTGCCCTCGGGCTATGTCGGAGCCAACAAGGACCGGGTCTTCGCCAACGGCGTCGCGACCCTGTCCGAGCTGGAATACGCCATGCGCGGCAATCCGGAGCCGCCCTATGTCGAGAGCTGGGGCGACCACGCCCGGGTCGCCCGCGGGGTCGAGCGGCCGTTCAGCGACGTCTACCTGTTCGACACCCAGAACCTCGCCGACCAGCGCACCGGCGCGATCGGCGACCTCTACGACATGATGGCCGACGTGCTGTTCGAGGATTTCGGCAATTCCGAATTCTCCGGCCGCAAGCGCTCGACGGGGGTCAACCTGACCCAGCACAAGATGCGCAAATGGGCGCCGCCGAGCCCGGACCGCGCCGGCCGGGCCGCCCTGTTCTCCCTCAACTACTCGGCGCTCGGCCAGGCCGTGCTCGCCACCCGCGGCAGCCTCGAATTCGAGGAGCACGCCGCCCGGGCCGGTCTCGGCATGGTCGAGGCGTTCTTCGGCGTCGCCCGCGGGCAAGGGGAACGTCTGGCGGAGCGCCACATCCCCACGGTCGAGGAGCGCGACCGCTTCGCCGCCGACCGCCTCGCCCTGCGCTTTTCCGCCTTCGAGGCCTTCCCGAAGGTGCTCCGCCCGGCGCCCCCCGGCATCCCCGAATACGACCTCGTCGGCACCCTGCTGCAGCGGGCGGACGGCTCATCGATCCAGGAATCGGTGGCGCTCGGCGTCGAGGAGGCGGTGGACGCGATCAAGGCCGAGATCGCCAGCCCCCGGGACTGGGCCCCGAACCTGCGCAAGGAGGCCGAGCGCCTGCGCGACGACATCCTCGGCCGCACCGGCTCGGGCGCGGCCTACGGCCCCCGCGGCGCCGAGGTGCTGGACGTGCGCGCCAAGCTCGAGGCGGCGTGGCTCTCCGACAAGGACGGGGCGCTGCCGGCCGCCCTCTACCGCCTGCTCGACGACCAGGAGCGCGGCGGCCTCGACTATGCCCGCGCGCTGATCGAGGGGGTGAAGGACCTAATCGAGGCCGATAGCGGCGGGGCGCTCGCTCGCCTCACCGCCGCCGCCGACACCTATGCGCGGCTCGCCGACGAGATGCTGGCCGAGCATTTTTCCGCCTCGCTCAGCCGGCTCGACCAAGTCCGCCCCGGCCTGATCTTCTCCCATCGCCGCGACGCCGAGCGTTACCTGGAGCAGGCCCGGGAGGATCTGCGCGGCTCCTGCGTCCTGCGCATCCGGTCGGTGGCCGCCCGCGAGGCGGCCGAGCTGCTGCGCCGGGTCTCGGCCAGGCTCGGCTCGCGGACCGGGCGCGACCCCGAGACCGGGGCCGCCCGCTACGACGGCCTGCTCGGCGCCCTGAACCAGGGCCACGAGGATGTCGGCCGGCTGATGCGCGAGCTGCGCCTCGACATCGCCGAGATCCGCAACGCCATCGAGCGCCCGTCGGGCGGCACCTTCCTGGTCCTGCCCTCGGGCGACCTGCCCGAAAAAATCGCCGTCGCGCCGGCCGAGCAGCTGGCCTGGGCGCGCGAGGCGTTCCGGGCCTATGGCGGGTCGCGCGCGATCTTCGCCCTGCTGCGCGAGGAGGAGACCCGCGCCGACCTGCTCAACGCCGTGCGCGACATGGCCCGGCGCCGGCTCGGGCCGCACCGCGCTCGCATCCCCTCGGCGCTGGATGCGCTCCGCGAATTGCCCCCCGCCCGGCAGCGCGAGACCCTGGAGCTGATGCTGCTGCGCTGCATGCCGTGGATCTACGCGCGGTTCGACGCCTTCAGCCCGGGCGGCGACCAGTTCAAGACGATCCTGGCGGTGGAGGGCTCGCGCGCCTTCCAGGCCGAGTTCGGCCCGATCCTGCGGGCGAGCCTGCCGCCGGTGCTCGGCGCCGGCGAGATCGGCTTCCTGGAATCGAGCCAGCGCGGCCGCATCGTCTGCTACTGCGAGCTGTCCGGCGTGCCGCTCGACGTGCTCGGCCCCCTGCGGCGCGACTGGCGCAACGCCTACGCGCAGGAGCTCGACCGGCTCGACGCGATCCCGCTCCACAACCACAAGGACTATCTGCGCTTCCCGGACCCGGTCGCCCCCTCGGCCGAGGAATCGGACGCCCTGCGCGAGACCCTGTCGCTGTTCCTGCGCGCGGTCTGCCTCGGCCTGCTCCAGCGCGCCCCCGAGACCGGCCTGTGGCGCTTCGCCTTCGAGCCGGGTGACTGGCGCAGCGTCGGCTCGGAGCGGACCCTGCGGCGCAAGCTGTTCGACCGGATCCAGCGCGCGGCGATCGCGGCCCAGCTCGCCGAGGCCGAAGCGGCCCTGTCGCCGGTCCAGAACCTAGCGATGGCGGCCCTGTTCGCCTGGACCGCCAAGCGCGCCTACGCGCCCCGGCGCGAGACGGTGAATTTCGACGCCGAGGCGAGGGTCGGCGGCATCGGCCACGCCGTGGCCGACGCGCTGAGCCGCCGCTGGCGCCAAGGCGCCGTCGAGGCCGGCGGCTTGCCGGGGGATCCCGACCGTCTGTTCGACGCGTTGCTCGCGCACATCGAGGCCTGGACCAAGCCGATTCCGGGCAGCCTCACCGACGTGCCCGCCGAGGAAGCCAACCGCGACCCGTCCGACCCGCCGGCCCTGCGGGCCGTGGACAAGCGCGTGATCGAGCCGTCAGCTTTCACGACCGAGGTCCTGTTCCGCCTCGCCAACCCAGCCGCGCCCGTCCCGCCGCCGCCGCCGCCGCCGGCCATTCAGTTCTACGTCTACCGGGACACGGTCGAAGGCCCGTTTTCCCTCGCCGAACTCGTGGTCCAGGCCCGCGCGGGCGCCCTGAGCGCGGCCACCCAGATCCACCCGCAAGGCGGAGCCTGGATCGCCGCCGGCGACCACCCGGCGCTGGCCCCACTGCTGGCGCCGCCCCCTCCGCCGCCGGTTCGCTGAAAGCATTTTGGGTTGACGGAGGTTGGTCGGTCGAAGGGTTCACACCAGCCACCACCGTCATTGCGAGCGCAGCGAAGCAACCCAGGGACGCGCCACATCTTGGGATCGCGCGCTGCCCTAGGTTGCTTCGCTGCGCTCGCAATGACGGTAGAGGTGATCAGTCACGCATCGCCAAAACCTGCGCTCGGGCCGCCCGGATCGCCGATCTGGCGAAGCGTCCATCGGCTAGGGCCGGATCAGGCTCGCCGCCGGCCAGCACCGTGCGCCGGAGCGCGGTCAGCACCGGATCGCCCCAGGCGTCGAGGAGATACCCGAAGGCGGCGTGGCGGGCGGCGTCGAAGCCGGCCCGGCGGCCCGCCGCGTCCTTGGCGGGATGCGCCGGATGAAGCGCCGCGCAGGGCACCAGTCCGGCGGGGACGGGCGCGGTCGCCGCGTGCGTCCGACCGAGCCGCAGGAGCTTTGGCAGGATGTGGGTATGCGGCCCGGGGGCGCTCGCGCCGCCTTCGCGCGGGATTGGTGTGTACACTTCGATCCGGCCGAACCGGGCCAGGAACACCCGGTGGGGGCTCGCCGCGACGAGCATGGGGCCGACCGGATTGCCGGGGGCGAAGATCGGCCGGCCGGCGGCGGCCCGCAGATCATTGATCAGGCCGGGATCGGCCACCCGGACGCAGGCATCGACCGCCCGGAGCCCGAGGCCGAGATCGAACAGGATCGCCCCGCGATCCAGCGCTCGCGCGGCCGTCGCATCCGGCCCGAGTTCGGTCAGCACGTCGCGCCGGCCCATGGCGCAGGCCGTCTCCGGCAGGCACAATGCAACCGCCTGGCTCCAGCCGCCGGTAAAACCGGTCTCGTAGGCGAAGGGCACGAGGTCCGCCGTCGCAGCGAGCGCAACCGCGCCGCGCGCCGTCGCCAGCCCGATCCGCCCGTCATCGCGGACCGCCACCGGCTCAGCCGGATCCCGGGAGAAGGCAGCCACCGCCCCGTAGGCGCCGAGGCTCCAGGCGCAGGCCGGGTCGGCCAAGAGGTCGCGCAGCAGGGACTCGACCGGTCCACCCGTCATCGGCGCCCCATAACTCAAGACCAATCCTTGCGAAAACCGCCCGGGCGAACATCCCCGCAGGCAGCACGCCTTGACACGGCCGGCGAATGACCGGAAGTCGCGGGTCGATCATCGAGGTTGTTCTCGGCGCGGCGGGCGCGATGCCCTGGACGACCGGGGCGGAGATGTCTGCGGGGCTGGCCGCCGACATCCGCGGGGAGGGACGCGCTGGCATGGACGTGATCGACACCGAAATTCCGGACGTGAAGCGCATCAAGCTGAAGCGCTTCGGCGACAGCCGCGGCTGGTTCTCCGAGACGTTTCGGGCCGACGTGATGGCCAAGGCCGGGATCACCACGCCGTTCGTGCAGGACAACCAGTCGTTCTCGGCCCCGCAGGGCACGATCCGCGGCTTGCATTTCCAGATCGCCCCGCAGGCCCAGGCCAAGCTGATTCGGGTGCTCCAGGGCGCGATCCTCGACGTCGCGGTCGATATCCGCAGCGCCTCGCCGACCTTCGGCCAGTACGTCGCCGTGACGCTCGATGCCGAGAACGGCGAGCAGCTCTACATCCCGCACGGCTTCGCCCACGGCTTCTGCACCCTGACCCCGGACGTCATGGTCGCCTACAAGGTCGACGCCTATTACAGCCCGGAGCACGACCGAGCTTTGGCCTGGGACGATCCCGAGATCGGGATCCCGTGGCCGGTATCCGGCGCGGCCGCGATCCTGTCCGACAAGGACCGTCGCGCCCCCCGGCTCGCCGCGCTCGGCCAGGTCTTCTGAACGGTGTTCTGAACCGATGTTTTCGGCCGCCAAGCGGCCGGGCCGTATTTTCGTCACGCCGGGCGGTCTTTAGCTCCCGGCCGCTCATTTCCAGACGCGATCGATCCGAAGGGGACCCGCCATGCGCATTCTCGTGACCGGAGGCTGCGGCTTCATCGGCTCGGCGTTGGTGCTGCACCTCGTCAACGATCTCGGCCACGAGGTCTGCACCCTCGACGCGATGACCTACGCGGCCAACCCGATTTCTTTGGCGTCCCTGGCCGACAACCCACGCCACCGGTTGGTCGAAGCGGATATCTGCGACCGCGCCGCCGTGCAGGCCGCCATCGCCGGTTTCAAGCCGCAGGCGGTGATGCATCTGGCCGCCGAGAGCCATGTCGACCGCTCGATCACCGATCCGGGCGCGTTCGTGCGCACCAATGTGATCGGCACCCAGACCATGCTGGACGGCGCCCGGGGCTACTACGAAGCCCTGCCGGAGGCGGACAAAGAAACCTTCCGGTTCCTGCACGTCTCCACCGACGAGGTCTACGGCTCGCTGCCCCCGGGGGCGTTCTTCACCGAGGACAGCCGCTACGATCCGCGCTCGCCCTACTCGGCCTCGAAGGCCGCCTCCGATCACCTGGCGCGGGCCTGGCACGAGACCTACGGGCTGCCGGTGCTGGTGACCAACTGCTCGAACAATTATGGGCCGCGGCACTTCCCGGAAAAGCTGATCCCACTGATGATCCTCAACGCCCTCGAGGGCAAGAAGCTGCCGGTCTACGGCGACGGCCTGAACGAGCGCGACTGGATCCATGTCGAGGACCACGCCAAGGGCCTGGTCGCGGTGCTGGAGCGCGGCCGCATCGGCAACACCTACCTGCTCGGCGGCCGCGCCGTGCGCAACAACCTCGCGGTGGTAAAGGCGCTGTGCGCGGCCTTCGACCGGTTGCGGCCGGAGCACGGCCCCCACGAGAAGCTGATCAGCTTCGTCACCGACCGGCCGGGCCATGACCGGCGCTACGCCATCGACTGCACCAAGGCCGAGACCGAGCTCGGCTGGCGGCCGCAGAAGACCTTCGAGCAGGCGCTCGAAGAGACCGTGGCCTGGTACCTCAACAACGAGAGCTGGTGGCGCCCGATCCGCGAGGGCCGCTACACGGGCGAGCGCCTCGGGCTGACAAGCTGATGGACATCCTGGTCCTCGGCGGCGGCGGACAGGTCGGCACCGAGCTGCAGGCCCTGGCTTGGCCCGCCGGCGTGGCGGTGCACGCGCCGAGCCGGGCAGAACTCGACATCACCGATCCGGGCGCCGTCGCCCGGACCCTGGACGCGCGCGCTTACCGGGCGGTGATCAACACCGCCGCCTACACCGCCGTCGACAAGGCCGAGTCCGACGTGGTCGAGGCCTGGCGCCTCAACGCCCTCGCCACGGCGATCCTGGCGGCCGCCACGGCCCAAAAAAAAATCCCGCTCGTGCACGTCTCGACCGACTACGTCTTCGCCGGCACGAAGCCCGAGGGGGCCTACGCGCCGGACGAGCCGATCGACCCGCAGAGCGTCTACGGCGCCAGCAAGGCCGCGGGCGAACTCGCCGTGCGCAGTGCCAACCCGCGCCACGCGATCGTGCGCACCGCCTGGGTGGTGAGCCCGCACCGGGGCAACTTCGTCAAGACGATGCTGCGGCTGGCCGGCGAGCGCGACGCCCTGACGGTGGTCGACGACCAGCACGGCTGCCCAACCTCCGCCGCTGACCTCGCCGCCGCGCTGGCGACCATCGCCCGGCGGCTTGCCGAGGATCCGGCTGCGCCCACCGGGACGTTCCATTGCGTCAATGCCGGCGCCACAACCTGGCACGGCTTCGCCGAGGCGATCGTGGCGGGGTCTGCCCGGCGCGGCGGCCGGTCGATCCCGGTGAACGGCATCCCGACCTCCGCCTATCCGACACCGGCCCGGCGGCCAGCCAATTCGCGCCTGTCCACCGACAGCCTGACCGCGGCCTACGGCCTCGCGCCCCGGCCCTGGCAGGCGGCGCTCGACGACATCCTGGACCGGCTCGTGGGGCCGGTTCGAGAGGGAGCTTCCAAGCCATGAAGGGCATCGTTCTGGCCGGCGGATCCGGCACGCGCCTGCATCCGGCGACGCTGTCGATCAACAAGCAGCTGCTGCCGGTCTACGACAAGCCGATGATCTACTACCCGATCTCGGTGCTGATGCTCGCCGGCATCCGCGAGATCCTGATCATTTCCTCGCCGGAGCATCTCGACAACTACAAGCGCCTGTTCGGCACCGGCGAGCAGTTCGGCCTGCAATTCACCTACGCGGTGCAGCCGCGGCCGGAGGGCCTCGCCCAGGCCTTCGTGATCGGGCGCGATTTCGTCGGCACCGACGATGTCGCGCTGATCCTGGGCGACAACCTGTTCTTCGGCGCCGGCATGCGCGAGCTGCTGAACCAGGCGCGCGCCCGCAAGGACGGCGCGACGGTGTTCGCCTACCATGTCGACAACCCGCAGGCCTACGGCGTGGTCAATCTCGACAAGACCGGGCGGCCGACCAAGATCGTCGAGAAGCCGCAGAACCCGGAATCGACCTGGGCGGTGACCGGCCTGTACTTCTACGACAACCAAGTGCTCGACATCGCCGCCGCCGTGAAGCCCTCGGCCCGGGGCGAGCTGGAGATCACCAGCGTCAACGAGGCCTATCTCGAGCGCGGCCAGCTCTACGTGGAGCGGATGTCGCGCGGCTATGCCTGGCTCGACACCGGGACCCATGATAGCCTGCTGGAGGCGAGCGAGTTCGTACGCACCCTGCAGAACCGCCAGGGTCTCCAGGTGGCCTGCCTGGAGGAGATCGCCTTCCTGCAGAACTTCATCACCCGCGACCAGCTGATCGCCCGCGGCGAGATGTTTGCCAAGACCAATTACGGCCAGAACCTGCTCCGCCTCGCCCGCGAGAGCGAGGACGAACTCGCGTTGCGGTGATCCTGGCCAGCCTCATTGAGCCGAGTTGATAGCTGATGCCCGAAACGCGCTTTATCCCCTCCCACCTCGGGTGAGGGAGAGGCGCGTGCGACCGGTTGGGTCGAGGGTAAGCGGCGACCAGATTGCAGGCCGCTTTTTTTCGGCGCTATGACTCAGCAATGATGATTCACGGCGCGAAACAGCTGGGGAGCCGCCCGAAAGCCAGCATGACGGAAGCGATTGTCCGCATGCCGGGCGCTTTCGCGCAAATGCAGGCAAGGGATGAGTCCTTTACGTCCCTCCGAGATGCTTTTCCGCACTCCTTGAAAAGCTGGCTTGCGAGTCATCGAGACCGGTGCCACCGCGAGGTTTCCGAGGGGGCACATTGATGGTTTCGCAAGAAGCGGAAATTGCTGCACTGAAAATTCTTGTGACCCACATCCTGGCAAATTTGGCCATGAAAGAAGGTAGCCGAAAGGCTGCACAGGACTATATCGGAAACACAAACAAACACATTCAAAATGTACTTAGCTCGACACGCGATCTGAGCCCGCCCGACAGGCATAAATTCATCGACGATGTTCAGAGTGTCGTGAGCCAGGTCATGTCGGGATACGATTTCAGCAGCCTGCCCGAATGAGCGCGAAGCAAGAAGCCGAAAAGCTCACCGCAACGTGGCTGAATAATATCAGCATTGCGGTCGCGGTCGCTGGCGTCATAGCTCCGGCGGCGCGGGCGCGCGAACTCTTGGTGCAGCATGAGGCCGGTGCCATATATGTAGCGTCCATTCTGCTGTGGTTTGCCGCCGCATGCGGGGTCCATCTTTTCGGACGGGGCTGGCTCCTTGCGAGGTACGAGGCATGACCGGCGTCGATATCTTCGTCTTGTTCGTGCTGCCGGCCTTGATATTGGCTGGCTCGCTCGGCGGTCTCTGGATCCTCAATCGGCGCACAACAGCGAAGACCGATCCCAAGAAGGTGACCGAGACCTACGACGTCGCGAAAATTCTACGCGTCCCGGCGGCGGGTGAATAGACAGACCGCCATGATGGAATACGGTGAGCCAAGTGGGTCGGCGGCCAATTGCAGATGAGGCCGCCCGCCGGCGATGCCGGTCAGGTCAAGGCGTATGTCATCACCGTTCCAGTCGGGAATGACACATACGAGATCGTCGTGAGCCAAGGTCCGGGCGTCTGATCTCGGAGCGCCTCGCGAAACGGAGGTTCAGCGAAAGCTTCCCTCTGCACGGGACGGCGCAGAGGGAGTTTTTGAAAGGCCTCTATCATCCAGTGAGATGGGAATATTCTAGCCGTCGAGGCAGGGCGACGACCTCCCCGCTACTTCGGGCTGCAGCCGATGCAAATGCCCTGGGAGATCTTGTCGTCCTGGATCTGCTCGCGGGTGCGGTTGCGGCGATCGTTCGGGGTGGCCTCGCCGGCGCCGGAGACCGGCGGCATGGTGCGCCCCACGGGCGAGGTGTGCGGCGCCGTGACCGTCGAGGTCGGTCCTCCGCCGGTTCCGGTCTGGGACTGCGCCGCAGCGGCCGTCGCGGCCAGCATCGGCAGCAGGGCCGAGAGGCCGAGGATCGTGATCGTGCGGGTCATCTGTCCGGATCTCCTTGTCCGGAGCTAACGCGAGCGTGACCGCCCGGTTCGCGCGTCCGCGCGAACTCTCCCTTTGTTCGCCTTTGCAGACCGGGCCCGGCGCCGTATCAGGAGCCGCTCAACCCCGATCCAGTGTCGAACCCCCGGAGCCGCCGCGACGATGCGGGACCCCAACGCGATCGACTTCTGGCGCGGCTTCGCCCTCGTGACGATTTTCATCAACCACGTCCCGGGCAACACCTTCGAGCGCTACACCTTCTCGCAATACGGCATCTCGGATGCCGCCGAGCTGTTCGTGTTTTTGGCAGGCTGGTCGATCGGCATCGCCACGCGCGGGCGAGACGGGACGCCGGAGCCTGCGGGCAAGAGCGTAGTCCGGCTGCTCGCCCGCACCGTCGAGGTCTACCGGGCGCAGCTCACCGTGATGCTGCTGGCGCTGGCGCTCATCGCCGGCGCGGCGCTGCTGCTCGACAACCCGCTGATCCTCGAATGGCACAATGCCGGCGGCTTCTTCGCGGATCCGATCCAGTCGGTCTGCGGCATGGCGCTGATGACCTACCAGCTCGGGTTCTTCAACATCCTGCCGCTCTACGTGGTGCTGATCGGCATCGCGCCGATCTTCGTGCTGGTCGGCCGCCTCAGCCTGATCGCTGCGCTGGCGCTGTCGGGGGCCGTCTATCTCGCGAGCCTCGTCTTTGAGTGGAACCTGCCGTCCTGGCCCGGGGAGGGGGATTGGTTCTTCGATCCGTTCTGCTGGCAGGTGCTGCTGGTGCTGGGCTTCGTGCTCCAGGGCTGGAACCTGCGCTCCGACACCCTGCGCCGCTGGTCGCGCCGCCTGATTCCGGCCGGCATCGTCATCGTGATCCTGGGCATCGTACTCGCCGTGACGGGTCTCCGGCCGGATCCGCTGATGGTGCCCGAGCCGCGGCTTCTGTTCACGTTCGAGAAAACCTACCTGACACCGGCGCGGCTTCTTCATTTCCTGGGGGTATTGCTCGCCTTCGCGCCGCTCTACGCACTTCTGGCTCCCCGAATCGGAGGCGTCGGGCGTTATCTCAGTCAGCTGGGCCGGAATTCCCTGGCGGTCTTCTCCATGGGCTCGATCTTGAGCCTGATCGGGCAGCTCGTGCGTTTCCAGACCGGCGGCGGCGTGCTGGTCGATATGCTGGTCGCCGGAAGCGGCCTGGTCGGTCTGGGGTTCACCGCATGGTTCGTCGAATGGCGCACCCGCAACAAGTCGTCCCGGCCCCGGCCGTGAGGCGCGTCCGTGCCTCCGGGTTCCGCTGGGCGCTGGCCGCCCTGATCCTGGCCGGGCCGGCGGCAGCCGCGGAGCAGCCGGCGGATACGGGCGACCAACCAAGCCTGTCGCAGGAATGCCGGGTCCCCGGTGCGCAGCTCTACACCATGGCCAAGCTGAGCGCGGTCCGGTCCGCCCTGAGCGAGAACCGTCCGCTCAAGATCCTGGCGATCGGCGGCAGCGCCGCGCCCGGCGCCTCGGCCTCCTACCCGGCCAAGCTCGAAGCCGCCCTGGAACAGGCACTGCCCAAGACCGACGTCACAATCGACCATCGCGGCCTGCCGGGGGAGATCGCCTCGGGCGCATCGGAGCGCCTGCGCACCATGGTGGCGGAGGCCGAGCCCGACCTCGTCGTCTGGCAGGTCGGCACCCACGACGCCATCGCCCGGGTCGATGCCGACGCCTTCGCGAGCGCGCTGAGCGAGGCCGTGGCCTGGATCCGCTCCCACGGGATCGACGTGGTGCTGGTCGACCCGATCTACACCGCCAGCATGGCCGCCGACGTCGATTACAACCGGATCGTGGAGGCGGTCCGCACCGTGGCGGGCCAGCAGCAGGTGCCCCTGGTGCGCCGCTACGAGGCCCTGCGCTACCTGTCGAGCCGCAGCGACAAGGGCGAGGGGCACATGCTCGGCCGCCAGTTCCGGCTCAACGATCTCGGCCTGCGCTGCATGGCCGAGCACGTCGCGCTGACGATCGCGACCTCGCTGATGCGGACCGAGGCGGAGCCCGCCCCGAAGATCGCACCGGCCTTAACCGAGCCGCAACGCGCGCCGGGCTAGACCGGAAGACCCGAGACCGTCCTGCCGCGGTCATTGGAGTATCGTCCCGGATACAAGATCTCGGACGAGGCTCCAGCGGGTTTGACGGGCCATCATCTGTTTCCGAGTCGGCAGCCGCCGTTCGGGTTGATGCTCCGAGCCCGACGCGGAGCGCGTGGTGTCAGCGACAGCCCTCCCAGCCCTCGGCAAGCTCGCCGCCGCCGGCCGGCGCCTCCACGCCCTGCGGGAAGGCCCGGCGCGGGCCGCGCTCACGGTCTTCGCGATCCGGGTCGGTTCGGCCGGCTTCGCCTACGCGGCCCAAGTGCTCGCCGCCCGTCTGATGGGCTGGGACGCCTACGGGGTGTTCGCCTCCGTGTGGGTCTGGACCGCGATGTTGGGCCATACGCTGACGCTCGGCCTGTCGCAGGGCGCCTGCCGGTTCGTGCCGACCGACCAGGCCCGGGGCGATCTCGACCTCGCCCGCGGCTATATCCGGGCCGGCGCCCTGGTCACCGGCGGGGCGGCGCTCAGCGTCGCCGGCCTCGGTGCGGCGTTGCTGTGGCTGGAGCCCGGCCTGTTCGCGCCGGCCTATCGGGCGCCGATCGCCGTCGCGCTCTGCGTGATGCCGCTCTTCGCGCTCCAGGATTATCTCGAAGGCGTGGCGCGCAGCCAGAACTGGGTCGGACTCGCCATCGCGCCACCCTACCTGCTGCGCCAGAGCCTGATGATGGCCTGCATGGTCGGAGCCGTCCTGCTCGGGGCGCCGCCCCGGGCCGAGGTCGCGATGGCCTGCATGCTGGTCGCGGCCGCCATCGCCACCGTGCTGCAGGCCGGTCTGCTCACGACACGCCTGCGGGCGGATCTGCCGGCCGGGCCGCAGCGATACCAGTGGCGGACCTGGCTCGGCACCAGCCTGCCGATCGCCGGGATCGATCTCGCCAATGCCGGCTTCACCTTCGTCGACGTGATCGTGCTGGGCGCCCTGGTCAGCCCGGCCGAACTCGGTTTGTATTTCGCCGCCACCCGGATCCAGCAATTCGTGGTGTTCGTGCATTTCGCCGCCAGCGCGGCGACGCTCCAGCGCTACAGCGCCGCCCAGGCCCGCTCCGACCGCCCCCTGCTCGCCGACCTCGTGCGCCGCCAGGGCCGGCTGACCGCAGGCGCCACCGCGCTGGTCGGCCTCGGGATCGTCGCGCTCAGCCCCCTGCTGCTGGCGATGTTCGGCCCCGGGCTCGGCTCCAGCGTCCCGATCCTGGCCGTGCTGGTGGCCGGCAGCGTCGCGGCGAGCCTGTTCGGACCGGGTGAGGACCTCTTGACCATGCTGGGCGGCGAACGCCTCTGCGCCGGCATCACCGCTGTCATGCTGATCGTCGCGGGGGCCCTGTGCGGCTTGCTGATCCCGCCCTTCGGAACTCTGGGTGCCGCCGTCGCGGTGGCGGTGGCGACGATCGTGCGCGCCGGGCTGCTCGCCCGCGCCGCCGGCCACCTGCACGGGCTGCCGACCCCGATCTGGTCCGCGGGAGCGATCCGATGAGCGTTCTGGCTTACGCGCCGCCCGAAACGGCCGCCGGCCTGTCGGTCTCCGTCGGCCCCGCGCCGGATCCGGCGGCCTGGGATGCGTTGTTCGCTTCCGCCGCCGCCCCGCATCCGCATTACACGCACCACGTCATCGCGGCGCACCGGGAGGCCGGGCTGCTGCCCGATGGGCTGCGCTTCGTCACGGTACGCCGCGGCGGCGATTGCGTCGCGCTCCTCCCCTTCACGCTGCGCCGCGACCTCACCGGTCTCGGCGGTCGGGTGGCGCGGCCGTTCCTGTCGCCGCTGGTGACCGCCACCGCGCCGCTGGTGATCGATGGCCCTGAGCGCGAAGCGGTCGTGGACGCCCTGGTCGCCGGCCTGGAAGAGGGCGGCCGGGCGTGGCGCTGGCCGCTCCTGCCCACGCAAGACGGCGCCGTCCCGGACATGCTGGCGGCGATGCGGGCGCGCGGTTGGGCGGTCGGCACGGTGTCGGCGTTCGAGCGCCCGGTGATGGCGCGCCGGGCCGACCACGACGCGTTCCTGGCCGGACACCCGAACCGGTCCCGGTTCAAGGATCTACGCCGCCGGGCCCGCCGGCTGGCGGAGATCGGCACGGTCGCGTCGATCAGCGCCACGGGCGGCCCGGAACTGGCCGGGCTGGTGGCCGACTTCCTCGCCCTCGAGCGCAAAGGCTGGAAGGGGCAGGCCGGCACCGCCATGGCTTGCCGGCCGGACATGGACGCGCTCGCCCGCGCGCTGTTCGCCGAGGTGCCTGGTCCGGTCGGCATCCGGGCCGACGCCCTGACCCTCGATGGGCGGCCGATCGCGGTCAGCCTCGCCCTGGTCGGCGGCGGCACCGCGACGCTTCTGAAGACCGCCTACGACGAGGATCTGCGCAGCCACGCACCCGGCCTGCTGCTGGAAGCCGAGATCGTGCGCGCCTGCCACGAGACCGGTTTTGCGCGAAACCTCGATTCGGCGACGCTCGATGGCTCGGCCCTGGAGAGCCTCTATCGCGAGCGGACCTGTGTCGCCGAGATCATCGCCCTGCCGCCGGGGGATCGCAGCCTCTCCCTGGAGCGGCGCCTGCGGCTGGCCCGGTTCGAGCACGAGGCCCTCGCCGCAGCCAAACGGGCTTTGCGGCGGCGCTGAAACAAGTGCCTATCGGTTACGATACGGACCCTCGCCCTGGACTTGGTCGTAGACGCCGTGCCCGGTCCGAGCCCGGTAGGCGCGGCCGGCGATCTCCCCGGGGGTGGGCGGCGTGCCGGGCCGGGCGAAGCTCGTCTCCGGGCGATAGGCCGGTCCCCAGCCGATCTCTTCGTCGCCCGCCGGGTCCTTGCCGGGGAAGCCGGTGGCGTAGCCGACGCTCTGGGCGAAGGCCGGGGCCGCGGAGAGCCCGAGCAGGGCCGCGAGGGTGAGGCGGAGCGTCGTCCTGGCGCGCATGGGTCATCTCGTCGAAGGTCGGTCCGCCGTGCGGATCCTCTGACGAGGAAACGCCGGCGGGTGACGCGCGTTCTCGGGGGCGCATCCGTGTCGCGGGCGAGATCCCGGACCACCGGCCCGGAGGACGCCTCGCCGCGGAGGCCCGGGTCGCCATGGAGGATTGGAAGGCGGGCTTTCGGGCCGAATTGCGGGCCATCGAGATCGCCACCGCCGACGCGGCCTCGGCGCAGCTGCCGGACCTGCTGCGGCGCCTGCGCCGCCACCAGGCCGGGCTCGGCGGTCCCGCGCTCCTGACCCTCTACCGCCGCTGGCGGATCAGGCGCCTCGCCCGGGCGGTGGCGGATGCCCGCTGGCAGGTGGAGCAGGGCCGCCTGGCGCGAGCGGGCGGGCTCGATCCGCGCCGGTGACCGGGTGAGACCCTCAGGCGGCGACCGACCGTCGCGTGCCCGGGCGCCCGGAATCCCGGAGCGAGCCGGCGGCCGGGCCCGGCCGGTCTTTCTGCTCGGGAACCGGCGCTGGCAGGCGCACCAGGACGACCGTGCCGACCGATTGCTCGGAGCGGATCCGCAGCGAGCCGCCGTGCAGCTCGACCATCGAGCGGGTGATCGCCAACCCGAGCCCCGAGCCCTTGTGGCTGCGGGTCATTTGCGCCTCGACCTGGGTGAACGGCCGGCCGAGCCGGGCGAGGTCGGCGCGGGGGATGCCGATGCCGCTGTCCTCGACGAACAGATGGGTGCTGGCACCCGCCCGGCGGACGCGGACCGCCACACGCCCTCCGGCCGGCGTGAACTTCACGGCGTTCTGGACCAGGTTGGCCAGGATCTGCTGCATCGCGCTCGGGTCGGCCAGCAAATCGATCCCGGGCTGAACGTCGACGCCGACCGTGATGCCCTTCTCCCGCGCGGCGGCTTCGACCAGCCCGAGCGCGGATCCGACGGCGGCAGTGGCGCAGATCGCCCGCGGGTTCAGCCGCACCCGGCGCGCTTCCAGCCGAGCCATGTTGAGGATGTCGTCGATCATGGAGAGCAGGTGCGAGCCGCTCTCGCGGATGTCGCGGCAATACTCGGTGTAGCGCGGGGTGCCGAGCGGGCCGAGGACCGCGTTCTCCATCACGTCGGCGAAGCCGATGATCGCGTTGAGCGGCGTGCGCAGCTCGTGGCTCATATTGGCCAGGAACTCGGATTTGGCCTGGCTCGCGGCCTCGGCGGCGGCCTTCTGGTCGAGGTAGCGCTCGGCCAGGTCGGCGAGCTGCTGGGTCTGAAGTTCGAGGGTGCGGCGGGAGCGCTTGAGGTCCTTGACGGTCTCGATCAACTCGCGCTCGGACGCCTGAAGCTGCTCCTGATGGCGTTTCAGGCTGGTGATGTCGGTGCCGACCGAGACGTAGCCGCCGTCCTTGGTCCGGCGCTCGCTGATCTGCAGCCAGCGGCCGTCGGTGAGTTCGGCCTCGAAAGTCCGGGCGGCCATATCGGCGAGGGCGAGGCCGGCCTCCGGGGATTCCCGCCGGATCTGGGGCAGCACGCCCCGGCCCATCACGTCGAGGTAGCTCCGGCCGGATTGCGCGTCCTCGGGGCTGAGGGCGTGGAGGTGGCGGAACTTCGAATTGCACAGCACCAGCCGGTTGCCGGTATCCCAGAGGACGAAGGCCTCCGAGATGGCCTCGACGGCGTCGCGCAGGCGCATGTCGGAGGCGGCGTTGGTCTCCTCCAGGGCGCGCTGCTCGGTGATGTCAGTGGCGATGCCGACGAGGTGACGCCCGCCATCGGTGGCGTCCGCCATCACCTCGGCCCGGGCGCGCAGCCATACATAGGCGCCGTCGGCGCCGCGCATCCGGAAGGCGTGGTCGACGCAGGTCTGGGCGGCGGCGAGCCCCCGGGCGAGGCTGTAGAGATCGCCGTCGTCGGGATGAACCAGGGCGTTCACCGCCCCGAAGGAGAGATATTCGTGCTGCCGCTGGTAGCCCAGCAGCGCGTACATCGAGTCGGACCAGTAGATCCGGCCCCGGGCGATATCCCAGTCCCACAGCCCGCAGGCGCCGCGGCGCAGGGCCGTCTCCAGGCGGCCGCGAATCTGCTCGCGCGCACGGTCGGCCCGGGTCGCCTGCCGGCTCTGCAGCCCGTAGGCGAGGCCGACGCCCACGATGACCAGGATCGCCGCCGCGACCAGGACGATCTGGTCCCGGGCCCGGGCGCTCCAGCCGCGCATCAGCGGCTCGATCGGCTGCAGCACCGCGACCTGTCCGGCCCCGTCGGGCAGGCTGTGGATGGCGGCGAGCACGCTCTCGCCGCCGGGCAGGTCGAGGGCCATGGCACCGGCGCGCTCGCCGAGGCCGGAGAGCGGCTCGCTCTCGCCCAGCACCTGGGCCAGGGTCGTGGCGTCGGCGGGAAGGGGCGGATGGGATGCGGCGATGCGGGTATCGGGCCGCAGCAGCAGGAGGCGCCGACCCGGATGGCGCTCGCTCTCCGGCATCAGGCTGCGCAGGTCGGAAGCCCGGCCGCCAGCCGGAGTGATCGCCCGGGCGGCCAGCCGGGCGAAGCCCTCGACCTCGGCCTTGGCGCCGGCCAGGATCTCGGCCCGCTGCCCCTGGATGTGGAGCGCCGCGAGGCCGACCAGGCAGGCCAGGAACACCGCCAGGATGCCCGGCACGGCGTAGCGCAGCCACCGCTCGACCAGACCGAGCCGCGGATCCCGGACGCGCATCGGCCAGGAAACGGCGAGACTCGATTCCGCACGCGCGGAGAAGGAAGCGGAAGCCGCCTCCGGCATGGCCGAACCTCACCCGTGGGAACTGCGATCCGTCCGCGGCGTCTCGCGCCCCTCGAATCTGATTGAATACAACCATCTTCGAGGGGCACTTGTCCACGGATTTTTTACCATTCGGTCTTGACGCAACCCCTGCGTTACGACTCGGCCACAGAATCGTTTTCTACCGCAAGTTCAGTAGCTTAGCCGTCTCCAAGGGTGCGCGCCACGATGTCGGTCGAGTCCCGCGACAGGCCCGGGATCGCCTTGATCCGATTAAGCATTTCGCCGGCTTTCCCGGCCCGCGATTTTTCCAGCCGCCGCCAGGATCCGAAGGCCGTCAGCAGTCGTGCGGCAACCTGTGGGTTGGTCGAATCGAGGGATGCGACCGTGTCGGCGACCAGCGAAAAACCGGCTCCGTCGGGCCGCGCGAACTGTGTCGGGTTGCCGAACGCGAAGCTTCCGACCAGGGCGCGTACCCGATTCGGGTTGGCCATGGTGAAAGCCGGGTGGGTTTTCAGCCGGGCGATTCGCTCCAGAGTCCCGGCTTCGGGGATCTGCGCCTGGATAGCGAACCACTTGTCGAGGACGAGGGGCTCGTCGGCGAATCGCTCCGCGAAGCCCGCCAGCGCCTCCTCCCGGGCCTGGCCGGGGATCAGCGCCAGGGTGCCGAGTGCCGCCAGGCGGTCGGTCATGTTGGTGGCGTGCGTCAGGCGCTCGGCGGCGCGGGCCGCCCCGGCCTCGGCATCGCCCACCGCGATCAGGTCGAGGGCGGCGTTGCGCAGGGACCGGCGCCCGGCCGAGGCCGCGTCCGGGCTGTAGGCCGCGCCATCGGCCGGGGCGAGGGCGGCGTCCAGCCGTTCAAGGCGCGGCCGCAGGGTCCGACCGAGACGCGCCCGCAGATCGAACCGCGCCCGGTGGATCGCGTCGGGATCGACGTCCGCTTGCAGGGCGTCGGCGGCCTCGCCCTCGCTCGGCAGGGCCAGGACCAGGGCCGCGAAGGCCGGGTCGGCCAACGCCTCGCCGTCGAGGAAGCGCCCCAGCGCCTCGGCGAAGGCATCGGCCCGGGCTGGATCGGGGTCGAGGATCAGCCGCAGGGCGACGTCCTGTGCCGCCTGCCAGCGGTTGAACGGGTCGCTGTCCTGCGCGAGCAGCCGCATCCGCTGGCCGTCGGTCAGGTCGAACTCAAGCCGGACCGGGGCCGAGAAGTCGCGCAAGAGCGAGGGAACCGGCTCCTCGGTGACATGCTCGAACACGATCTCGGCCTCGGCGCGGTCGAGCACGTAGACCCCGTCCCGCACATCCGGGCAGGTGGCGCCGGTGAGCGGCCCGGCGGCGCCGACGAGGCCCAGCGCCACCGGGATCACCAGGGGCGGCGCGTCCTGTCCGCCCTCGCCGGGCAGGCTCTGGACGAGGCCCAGGGTGCAGCGGGCGGCCTGCGGATCGTACGCCGTGGTAACGGACAGGCGCGGCGTGCCGGGCCGCTCGTACCACCGGGCGAAGGCGGACAGATCGCGCCCCGTGACCGCCGCGAAGGCGGCCAAAAAATCCTCGACGGTGGCGGCGCGGCCGTCATTGTCGGCGAAGTAGCGGTCCATGCCGGCCCGGAACGCCTCCGGGCCGATCAGCGTGCGGAGCATCCGGACGATTTCGGCGCCCTTGTCGTAGACGGTCGCCGTGTAGAAGTTGTTGATCTCGGCATAGGCCCGCGGCCGCACCGGGTGGCGCAGGGGGCCGGCATCCTCGGGGAATTGCCGCGCCCGCAGGGACCGGACCTCGGCGATCCGGTGGACCGGCCGGGAGCGCATGTCGGACGAGAATTCCTGGTCGCGGAAGACGGTCAGCCCCTCCTTGAGACAGAGCTGGAACCAGTCCCGGCAGGTGACCCGGTTGCCCGACCAGTTGTGGAAATACTCGTGGGCGATGATCGCCTCGATCGCGGCGTAATCGCCGTCGGTGGCGGTCTCCGGGCTCGCCAGGACGTACTTGTCGTTGAAGATGTTGAGGCCCTTGTTCTCCATCGCGCCCATGTTGAAGTCGGACACCGCGACGACGTTGAACACGTCGAGATCGTACGGGCGGCCGAAGGCGGTCTCGTCCCACTTCATCGAGCGGATCACGGCGTCGAGGGCGTAATCGGCGCGGGCCTCCTTGCCGGGCTCGACATAGACCGCGCAGGTAACGGCGCGCTTCTCCTGGGTGGTGAAGCGGGTCTCGACCTTGCCGAGCCGGCCACCGACCAGGGCGAACAGGTAGGCGGGCTTCGGGTGCGGGTCGTGCCAGACCACGAAATGCCGATCGGTCCCGACGGCACCGGATTCGACCAGGTTGCCGTTGCCGAGCAGCACCGGCGCCTCGGCCCGATCGGCCTCGATGCGGGTGGTGTAGACCGCCATCACGTCGGGGCGGTCGAGGAAATAGGTGATCCGGCGGAAGCCGTCTGCCTCACACTGGGTGCAATAGACCCCGCTGGAGCGGTAGAGGCCCATCAGCTTGGTGTTGGCGGTCGGGTCGACCTCGGTGACGAGGCGTAAGGTGAACGGCTGCTGCGGCGGAGCGTGCAGGCTGAGGCCGGAGGGCGTCGCCGTGTAAGTGTCGGCCGCGAGTGCGGCGCCGTCGAGAACCACCGAGACCAGGCGAAGGTCGTCGCCGTCGAGATGGAGCGGCGCCCCCGCGCGGCCCGCCGGGTTCGGGCGCAGCGCCAGGGTCGCGTCGATCCGGGTGGCGTGCGGGTCGAGGCGGATGTCGAGATCGACGCGGTCGATCAGGTAGTCGCTCGGCCGGTATTCCTCCAGGCGGATCAGCGGCGGCGTCTCGGTGCGCATTCGGCTCTCTCTCCGGATCGGGTTCGGGCCCGTTCTGGTCCCTCGCGGGGCCTCGCGCAACGCGATCCGGGCGGCGGGACGCTTACGCGGTGCCGACGCGACGGCCTTCCTCGTCCACAACCCGCTCCCCGTCTTCCTTGACGAACTCCCCTTGCTGCGCCGGCAGCAGGTCCAGCACGCGCTCGGAGGGTCGGCACAGGCGGACGCTCTTCGGGCTGACCACGAGCGGCCGGTTGAGCAGGATCGGATGCGCCTGGATGGCATCGAGCAGTTGCGCGTCGCTCAGCGCCGGATCGGCGAGGCCGAGCTCGGCAAAGGGCGTTCCCGTCTCGCGCAACGCCTGGCGCACCGACAGGCCGGCCCGGGCCAGGAGCTGCGTGAGCAACGCCCGGGCGGGCGGGGTCTTCAGATACTCCACGACGTGCGGCTCGAGGCCGGCGTTGCGGATCATCGCCAGGGTGTTGCGCGAGGTGCCGCAATCCGGGTTGTGATAGATCACCACGTCAAAGGCGCGATCGGGCATGGTCCACCTGCTTCATCGTCCGGCCGGAGACGGCGTCGCGCCCGATCTACTCGCCCGAGCGCCCGCGCTCTAGCTAGGACAGCGACCGGCCCGGCCGGTCAGTCCGTTTCCGCCGAGGGCGCCGCGACGGCCCTCGCGCCAACTCAGGGGATCGCCGCCAGATGGAATACCTGCACACCATGGTCCGGGTGGCCGATCTCGACCGGTCGCTCGCCTTCTACGTCGACACGTTCGGCCTCAAGGAGGTCCGCCGGGTCGAGAACGAGAAGGGCCGCTTCACCCTGGTCTTCCTGGCCGCCCCCGGGGATGTCGAGCGGGCGCAGGCGAGCAAGTCGCCGCTGGTCGAGCTGACCTACAACTGGGACCCGGAGACCTATACGGGCGGGCGCAATTTCGGGCACCTGGCCTATCAGGTCGACGACATCTACGCCTTCTGCGCCCGGCTCAAGGACAAGGGCGTGACCATCAACCGTCCGCCCCGCGACGGCTACATGGCCTTCGTGAAGTCGCCGGACGGGATCTCGATCGAGATCCTGCAGAAGGGCGGCGCCAAGGAGCCGCAGGAGCCGTGGGTCTCGATGGAGAACACCGGCAGCTGGTAAAGCAAAGCCCCCGTCGCCCTTGACCCGGACGGCGGCGCGGGCGCATCTGCCCGCGGATCAGCCGGCCGGGCGGCCGCTCCGGATGCCTCGGCGTCCGGGGAGGAAAGTCCGGGCTCCATGGAGAGACGGTGCCGGATAACGTCCGGCGGGGGCGACCCCAGGGACAGTGCCACAGAGAGCAGTCGGCCCCGGACGCGTCCGGGGTCAGGGTGAAAGGGTGCGGTAAGAGCGCACCGCGGACGCGGCAACGCGGACGGCACGGCAAACCCCACCGGGAGCAAGACCGAATAGGGGCGGCGCGCCCTTCGCGAGAAGGGCAGGCCCGCTCTCCAGGCCAGTCGCCCGGGTTGGTTGCTCGAGGCGGTCGGCAACGACCGTCCCAGAGGAATGGCCGCCACGTCGGCGCGCGCGAGCGCTCCGGCCTTACAGAACCCGGCTTATAGGCCGGCTGATCCATCCCCCTGAACCGGCGCCGCCGTGTGGGCCCGCCCGAGCTTCGACCCGCTCCGGCCGGGTCCAAAAATTTGCGCCGGGCAAAAACCTTCGGTTAACCGTACCGGGGTCAGATCGGTCGGCTCGCCAGCGCCAGGCTCGCGCGTTGACGATCCTCCGAGGCCCATGATACCCGGCATCCTCCCGTCAACGGCGTGTATCGGATCGCCGGGCGTCACCTGCACAGGTGCAGGTCCCGTCCGTGCGCGGCGTTTCGCGCGCTCTGCATCCGGTGCCGTTCCCGTCACGCGCGCCGCGCTCGCGCGGCCCGGCACAGGGCACCATGAGACGCACGAGCCGCACCCGCGCCGGACTTCCCGGATCGCGCAGAAACCCCGACTGTCCCCGCACCGGCCCGGCGAGGCGCGCATGATCCGGCGCCGCCCCCCGGCCGAGGTCGCGGCCGCCGCGCGCTGCGATGGCGCCGTCTCCACCCAGCCCCACGTGCCGGTGCTGCTCGACGAGGTCGTCGAGTCGCTCAAGCTCGACGGCGGCCTGGCCGTCGACGGCACCTTCGGGGCCGGCGGCTACACCCGCGCGCTGCTGGCGGCCGATCCGGCCCTGCGGATGATCGCCATCGACCGCGATCCGGAGGCGATCGCCAACGGCCAGGCTCTGGTCGGCGAGAGCGGCGGACGCCTGCGCCTCGTGTCCGGCCGGTTCGGCGATCTCGACGCGCTGCTCACCGAGGCCGGCGAGGCACGGGCGGACCGGATCGTGCTCGATATCGGCGTCTCGTCGATGCAGATCGACACGCCGGAGCGGGGTTTCTCGTTCCGCAACGACGGCCCCCTCGACATGCGCATGGGCAAGGACGGCCCGAGCGCCGCCGACCTCGTCAACGAGGCCGACGAGACCGCGCTCGCCGACATCATCTATCATTACGGCGAGGAGCGGCGCTCGCGGGCCGTGGCCCGGACCATCCACGAGGCCCGCCGCCGCGGCCGGATCGAGACCACCGCCCAGCTCGCCGAGCTGGTGGCCAGCGTGGTCTGGGCCGAGCCCGGCAGCCACATCCACCCGGCGACCCGGACGTTCCAGGGCCTGCGGATCGCCGTTAACGACGAGCTCGGCGAGTTGGTCCGCGCGCTCCACGCCGCCGAGCGGGTCTTGGGCCCGGGCGGACGGCTCGCCGTGGTGACGTTCCATTCGCTCGAAGACCGCATCGTCAAGCAGTTCTTCGCGGCCCGCAGCGGCCGCTCCGCCCAAGGCTCGCGCCACCTGCCCGGCGGCCAAGCCGAGACGATCCGCAGCTTCCGTCTCGTCACCAAGGGGCCGGTCCTGCCGGGTGAGGCCGAGATCGCCCGCAACCCGCGCGCCCGCTCGGCCAAGCTCCGGGCCGGAGAGCGTACCGAATCCGAGACGCCCGAACCGCTCGCCGCGCTCCACGCGCTGGCGGGCCTGCCCGAAGCCGCCCGCGGGGGCCATCGCCGATGATCCGCCTGCTGAACCTCCTGGCGGTCGCCGGCCTCGTGGCCTCGGCGATCTACGCCTACTCGATCAAGTACGACACGCTCTACCAGGGCGGTCAGGTCTCCAAGCTGCAGACCGCCTTGCACAAGGAGCGGCAGGCGATCGCGGTGCTGCGCGCCGAGTGGCAGTTGCTGACCCGGCCGGACCGGCTGCAGGCGGCGGTGGACAAGCACCTCGCCCTGGAGCCGATCGGCACCAGCCACCTGGCCCGCCTGTCGGACCTGCCCGCCCGCCCGGAGCGCGGCGACGAGATCGGCCGGCTGCTCGCCGCGACCGCGACGCCCAAGGACAAGGGCGGGATCGAGCCGCGCACCACCGGCGCGATTACCCGCACCGTCACCACGACCCGCACCCCGAATACCGCTTCGAGGTAATCACCCGTGTCCGAAGACGCCGACCAGACCAGAGCCGTGGCAGCCGAGGCGCAGATCTCGGAGCCCCAGGTCCCGGAGACCGATGCACCGGAGCATTACGCCGTGTCGGCGCAGGATGCGGCCGCGCTCGAGGCCGCCGCCCGGGCCCTGACGCCGGACCTACGCGCCGCCCGCGCCAAGGCGTTCGTGCGCAGCATGTTCCGGCTCGCCATCGAGCGCTCGCACATGCGCGTCGCCCTGGTCGGGCTGGTCTTCGTCGCGGTGTTTGGGACGATCTCGACGAAGCTCCTGATGATGGCGGTGTTCGGCGAGCCGCCGAGCCAGGAGCACCGGGTGGCGGCCGCGTCCTCGACGGCGTTCCGGCCCGACATCGTCGACCGCAACGGCGAGATCCTGGCCACCGACATCCGCACCGTCTCGGTCTTCGCCGAGCCCGGCAACATCTACGACAAGGACGAGGCGGTGGAGCTGCTCACCGCGGTCCTGCCGGAACTCAACGCCTCGGAGCTGCGCGCCAAGCTGTCGTCGCGCAAGGACAAGAAGGGCGCGGGCTTCGTCTGGGTAAAGCGCGAGCTGACGCCGAAGCAGCAGGCCGAGGTGCATCGGCTCGGCATCCCGGGCATCGGCTTCCTGCCCGACCACAAGCGGGTCTACCCGAACGGCACCGCCGCCGCCCACATCCTCGGGGCGACCAACCTGGACGGTGTCGGCATCGCCGGCATGGAGAAGTACATCGATTCCACCGGCCTGCAGGCGCTCAACAGCTTCGGGCTGGTCAACAAGCAGGCCGACCTGAAGCCGGTGCAGCTGTCCATCGACCTGCGCGCCCAGTTCGCGGTGCGCGACGAGCTGGCTTGGGGCATCGACCACTTCAAGGCCAAGGCCGGCGCCTCGATGATCCTCGACGTCAAGACCGGCGAGGTCATCGCCCTGGTCTCGATGCCGGATTTCGATCCGAACGACCCGAAGGACGCGCTCTCGCCCGACCGGATCAACCGCATGAATGTCGGCGTCTACGAGATGGGCTCGACCTTCAAGGCGATGACGCTGGCCATGGCGCTCGATTCCGGCAAGTACAACGTCAACTCGACCTTCGACACCCGCGGCGGCGTGCTGAACTGGGGCCGTCAGAAGATCCACGAGTATCACGGCACCAACCGGCTCATCACCATGCCGGAGGTGTTCACCCACTCCTCCAACATCGGCTCGGCCAAGATGGCGCTTGGTGTCGGCGTCCCCGGCCACAAGGCGTTCCTGAAGAAGATGGGCCTGCTCGACCGGCTGCGGACCGAGCTGCCCGAGAGCGCGGCCCCGATCGTCCCGTCCCGCTGGAGCGAGATCAACACGATCACCATCGCGTTCGGCCACGGCATCGCGGTGGCGCCGATCCAGGCGGCCGCCGCAGTGGCGGCGATCGCCAACGGCGGCGACCTGATCACCCCGACCTTCCTGAAGGCGGCCCCCGACGACAAGGCCCGCGCCACGCACGTTCTCTCCGGCCAGACCTCCGAGGCGATGCGCTACATCATGCGCCTCAACGCCGCCGAGGGCTCGGCCAAGAAGGCGGCGATCCCGTACTACTTCGTCGGCGGCAAGACCGGCACGGCCGAGAAGGTGATCGGCGGGCGCTACATCCACAACCGCCTGTTCACCACCTTCATGGCGGCGGCGCCGATGAACGACCCGAAGTATCTGTTCGTGACGATCATGGACGAGCCGCAGGGCCTGCCGGAATCGGGCGGCTACGCGACCGCGGCGTGGAACTCGGGTGTGGTCACCGGCAAGGTGATCGAGCGGGTCGCCCCGATCCTCGGCCTGCCGCCGCAATTCGAGCCGCCGGTGCGACCGTTCCCCCAGATGGTCAAGCTCAACGCCTACCACGTCAACCAGCTGGGCGGCCCGTGAGCGGCCGCCTCGCCGATCTCTTCCCGGAGGCCGCCGGCCCGGCCGCCGACCTGACGGTGTCGGCGCTGACCGCCGACAGCCGAAAGGTCGCGCCGGGCGGCGTGTTTGTCGCGGTGCCGGGCACCCAGGCCGACGGCCGCCTGTTCGCCGCGCAGGCTGCCGGACGCGGCGCGGTCGCGGTGGCCGGGGAGGGCGAGCGCCCCGCCGACTTGCCCGAGGACGTCGCCTGGATCGCGGTTTCCGATGCCCGCCGGGCGCTGGCGCTGGCCGCAGCCCGGCTCGCCGGGGCGCAGCCGGGAACCGTGGTCGCCGTGACCGGCACGGCGGGAAAAAGTTCGGTCGCCGATTTCGTGCGCCAGATCCTGTCCCGGCTGGGCCGCGACGCCGCGAGCCTCGGCACCGTCGGGATCGTCACCAATCGCGGCGCGGAATACGGCTCGCTCACCACCCCCGATCCGGTGACGCTGCACCAGACCCTGGCGCGGCTCGCCCGCGACGGCGTCACGGAGCTCGCCATGGAGGCGTCCTCCCACGGGATCGAGCAGCGCCGCCTCGACGGCGTGCGGCTCACCGCGGCGGGCTTCACCAATCTCGGCCGCGACCATCTCGACTACCACGCGAGCATCGAGGACTACCTCGCGGCCAAGCTGCGCCTGTTCACCGACCTGCTGCCGAAAGGCAGCCCGGCGATCGTCAACGTGGACGGGGCCTATGCGGATCAGGTGATCGCGGCTTCCGAGGGCGCAGGCCGGCCGGTCCGCACGGTCGGGCGCGCGGGAACGGAGATCCGCCTCGTCTCGGCGCTGACCGAGGGCTTCGCGCAAGCCGTGACGCTCCTGCATGACGGCGTGACCCGGACGGTGCATCTTCCGCTGGTCGGTGATTTCCAGGTCGCGAACGCCCTGGTGGCGGCCGGGCTGGCGCTCGCGACCCCGGCCGGCGCCGCCGATCCCGCCGGTGTGTTCGCCGCCCTCGACCACCTCACCGGCGTGCCGGGCCGGATGGAACGGGTCGGCGAGGCGCGGGGCGGCCTATGCCTGGTGGATTATGCGCACAAGCCCGAGGCTTTGGAGAGCGTGCTGACCGCATTGCGGCCGTTCGCGTCGGGACGCCTCGTGGTGGTGTTCGGCTGCGGCGGCGACCGCGATCGGGGCAAGCGCCCGCTCATGGGCGCGATCGCCGATCGTCTGGCCGATGTCGTGATCGTCACCGACGACAACCCGCGCACCGAGGATCCTTCGACGATCCGGCGGGCCATCCTCGAAGCTTCTGCGAAAGCTGAGGAAATCGGCGACCGGGCCGCGGCGATCCATGAAGCCGTGCGGCGCCTCGGACCCGGCGACGTGCTGGTGGTCGCCGGCAAAGGTCATGAAACCGGCCAGATCGTGGGAGATCGGACCCTGCCGTTCTCGGACCACGAGGTCCTGCGCGCCGCCATCGCCGAGGCGGCGCGCTGATGGCGCGGCCGGATGGTGACCGGGGGCTGACCATGACCGCACTCTGGACCCGAGACGACTTGGAGGCCGCCACCGGCGGGCGCCTGATCGGCGAGCGCCGCCCGATCGGCGGCGCCTCGATCGACACCCGCACGCTCCAGCCGGGCGACCTGTTCTTCGCGATAAGGGGCGAGGCCCGCGACGGCCACGACTTCGTCGCCGACGCCCTCGGGCGCGGCGCCGGCGCCGCGGTGGTGAGTGAGGCCCGGGCCGCCGACTTGTCCGCGCACGGCCCCGTTCTGGCGGTCCCGAAAGTTGGCGCCGACCCGGTCCTGACCGCGATGACCCGTCTCGGCGAGGCCGCCCGGGCGCGCACGGACGCCCAGGTCGTGGCGGTGACCGGCTCGGTCGGCAAGACCGGGACCAAGGAGGCCCTGCGCCACGTGCTGGCCGCGCAGGGCGAGACCCACGCCTCGGCGGCCTCGTACAACAACCATTGGGGCGTACCCCTGACGCTCGCCCGCATGCCGCAAGCCACCCGCTACGGCGTGTTCGAGATCGGCATGAACCACCCGGCCGAGATCGTGCCGCTGACCGCCCAGGTCCGCCCCGACATCGCGCTGATCACCACGGTCGAGCCGGTGCATATCGAGCATTTCGCTTCCGTTTCGGCGATCGCCGACGCCAAGGGCGAGATCTTTTCGGGCCTCGAGCCCGGGGGCGTGGCGATCATCAATCGCGACAGCGCGCATTTCGAGCGCCTGCTCGCCCACGCACGGGCGTCCCGCGCCGGCCGGGTCGTCAGCTTCGGCGAGCATCCGGAGGCCGACGTGAGGGCGCAAACAATCGTGCTGCGCCCCGACCTGTCGGTGGTCGACGCCGCGGTGATGGGCCAGCCCGTGACCTACAAGCTCGGCACCGCCGGGCGGCACGCAGCCCTGAACTCCCTCGGCGTGATGGCCGTCATCCACGCGCTGGGTGCCGATCTCGCCGAGGCGGCCCTGTCGCTGGCGGGTTTGAGTCCGCCGGTCGGGCGCGGCGAGCGCACTGCCCTCGAGATCGAAGGCGGCACCGCTTACTTGGTCGACGAGAGCTACAACGCCAACCCGGCCTCGGTCCGGGCGGCGATCGCGACGCTCTCCGGCATCGAGACCGGCCCGCGCGGCCGCCGCATCGCGGTGCTCGGCGACATGCTGGAGCTGGGCGCGGCCTCGCCGGACTTGCATCGCGGCCTCGCCGAGGCGATCGAGGCCGCCCGGATCGACCTGGTCTTCGCCTCCGGGCCGCTGATGCGCAACCTGTTCGAGGCGCTGCCGGTGAGCCGCCGCGGCGGCGTCGCCGACACCGCCGCCGACCTGATCGAGCCGCTGACCCGCAACCTCCGGTCCGGCGATGCCGTGATGGTCAAGGGATCGAATGGCAGCCGCATGGGGCGGATTGTCGATGTGCTGAAAGCCCGCTACGCGATCGACCCGGCGCGGCGCGGAACGGCCGCCGCCCCGTGATCCGCCTCATGATCGGCACGCCCGAGCGTTCGCGACGATCGGTGCCGCCCCCTGAAACCCGCGCCTGAACAAAGGGGCCGAGCGCCCGGATGCTGTACCTTCTCTCGGAACTGAGCGGCACATTCTCGCCGCTCAACGTCTTCCGCTACATCACCTTCCGCACCGGCGGCGCGCTGTTCACGGCGGGCCTGTTCGTGTTCTGGTTCGGGCCGTGGATCATCTCCCTGCTGCGCCTGCGCCAGGGCAAGGGCCAGCCGATCCGCGAGGACGGCCCGCAGACCCACCTGCTGACCAAGCGCGGCACGCCGACCATGGGCGGCCTGATGATCCTGGCGGGCGCCGTCGTGGCGATCCTGCTCTGGGCCAACCCGCGCAATCACTACGTCTGGGTGACCCTGACCGTCACCCTCGGCTTCGGGGCGATCGGCTTCTACGACGACTACCTCAAGGTGACGAAGCAGTCGCACAAGGGCTTTTCCGGCAAGTTCCGGCTGTCGCTGGAAGCGATGATCGCCATCGCGGCCTGCACGATCATCTCGGTCTACTCGCCCGCCGCGCTCCAGAACCAGCTGGCCTTCCCGGTGTTCAAGGATGCGCTGTTGAACCTCGGCTGGTTCTACGCCCTGTTCGGGGCGTTCGTGATCGTCGGCGCCGGCAATTCCGTGAACATGACCGATGGCCTCGACGGCCTGGCGATCGTGCCGGTGATGATCGCCTGCGGCACCTTCGGGATCATCGCGTATCTCGTCGGCAACTCGTTCACCGCGAGCTACCTCCAGGTGAACTACGTCCGCGACAGCGGCGAGCTCGCGGTGGTCTGCGGCGCGGTGATCGGCGCCGGCCTCGGCTTCCTGTGGTTCAACGCACCGCCGGCGCAGATCTTCATGGGCGACACCGGCTCCCTGGCGCTGGGCGGCCTGCTCGGCACCATCGCGGTCGCGACCAAGCACGAGATCGTCCTGGCGATCGTCGGCGGCCTGTTCGTGCTGGAGATGATGTCGGTGATCATCCAGGTCGCCTCGTTCAAGCTCACCGGCAAGCGCGTCTTCCGGATGGCGCCGATCCACCACCATTTCGAGCAGAAGGGCTGGAAGGAGCCGCAGGTCGTGATCCGGTTCTGGATCATCGCGGTGATCCTGGCGCTCGCCGGCCTGGCGACCCTGAAGCTGCGCTGAAATTCTGTGCTAACCTCCCGGCCGAGATGGTTGATCCCACTCAGGCCCTCATCCTGAGGTGCGGCCGCGACGCGGGCGCCTCGAAGGAGCCCTCCAGCCGGCCGCGCGATCCCTGGAGGGCTCCGTCAAAGCCCGCTGGTTCGGGCAGCTCAAGATGAGGGGGTTGGGTGGGATCGGCGATGTTCCCACGTTGAATTGAGTTTCCCATGACACCCGTCACCGTCTTCGCGGGCCAGAAGGTCGCCCTGTTCGGGCTCGGCGGCTCGGGGCTGGCTACGGCCAATGCGCTGAAGGCCGGCGGCGCCGAGGTGATCGCCTGGGACGACAATGCCGGCAGCGTCGCGCGTGCGCAGGATTCGGGTATCGGCACGCAGGATCTGCGCGAGGCCGACTGGTCCGGCCTCAAGGCCCTGGTGCTCAGCCCAGGCGTACCCCTGACCCATCCGGAGCCGCACTGGACCGTCCGGCTCGCCCGGGACGCCGGCACCGAGATCATCGGCGATATCGAGCTGTTCTGCCGGGAGCGCCGGTCGCGGGCGCCCCAGGCGCCCTTCGTGGCGATCACCGGCACCAACGGCAAGTCGACCACCACGGCGCTGATCGCCCACGTGCTGGCCCAGGCCGGGCGTGACGTCCAGATGGGCGGCAATATCGGCACCGCGATCCTGTCGCTGGAGCCGCCGGATGCCGGCCGCGTCCACGTGATCGAGATGTCGTCGTTCCAGATCGATCTGACGCCCAGCCTCGACCCGACGGTCGGCGTGCTGATGAACATCACGCCGGACCATCTCGACCGCCACGGCACCATGGAGCAGTACGCCGCCATCAAGGAGCGCCTGATCGCCGGCGCCGGGCTGGCGGTGGTCGGCATCGACGACGGCCCGAGCCGGGCGATCGCCGAGCGGCGCACGGGCGACCTCGTGCGGGTCCACGTGCCCACCGGCGACGCGCTCTGCACCGACGCCCTGACGGTGCGCGACGGCCTCGTTCGCGATCCCGACGGCACGGCCATGGCCGACGTCACCGGCATTGGCTCGCTGCGCGGCGCCCACAACTGGCAGAACGCCGCCGTGGCGGTGGTGGTCGCCCGAGCCCTCGGCCTCACCGGCGAAGAAATCCAGGCCGGCCTGTCGTCCTTCCCGGGGCTGCCGCACCGGATGGAGGAGGTCGGACGGCGCGGCGCCGTGCTGTTCGTCAACGATTCCAAGGCGACCAACGCGGATTCCACCGAGAAGGCGCTCACCGCCTTCCGGGACATCCACTGGATCCTCGGCGGCAAGGCCAAGGAGGGCGGGATCTTTCCGCTGGTGCCGTATTTTCAGCGGGTCGCCCACGCCTACCTGATCGGCGCGGCCTCGGATGCCTTCGCGGCGACGCTCGAAGGCGTCGTGCCCTATACCCGCTGCGAGACCCTGGAGGTCGCGGTGCCCAAGGCCGCCGAGAACGCCGCCGCCTCCGGTGCCCCGGAGCCGGTGGTGCTGCTCTCGCCGGCCTGCGCCTCCTACGACCAGTTCCGCAATTTCGAGATCCGCGGCGACCGGTTCCGGGAGCTGGTGCAAGCATTGCCCTGAGGGCATCGATCGTCAGGGTTTCAAAAGGTCGGTGACCTTTTGCGGGTCCAGGGCAGAGCCCTGGGATGTCTCGGGGGCTCCGCCCCCGAACCCCGCCAAAGGGCTGAGCCCTTTGGCGGGGTTCGGGCCGGTCAGCGTGCCAGCACCTTGGCGGCGTCCCGGGTGGTCGCCACCGCCTGCGAGACGTCGGCGACAGCCTGGGCGATCGCCCCGATATTGCCGGTGATCGCCGTGACCGCGCCGGCGGCGCTCTGCATGCTCTCGGCGAGGTCGCGGGTCACCGCGCTCTGCTCCTCGATCGCCGCCGCTGTGGACACCACGGTCTCGCGCATCACCGAGACCGAGGCCCCGATCGAGCCGAGGGCCACCACCACCTCCTGCGAGACCTGCTGCACGCTGGCGATCTCGCCGTTGATCTGCCCGGTGGCGCGGGCCGCCTGGTCGGCGAGCGCCTTCACCTCGCTCGCCACCACCGCAAAGCCGCGACCGGCCTCGCCCGCGCGCGCGGCCTCGATGGTGGCGTTGAGCGCCAGCAGGTTGATCTGGCCGGCGATGCTCTGGATCAGGCCGACGATGCTGGACATCGCGGTGGCGCTGTCGGCGAGGCGCTTGGTGTGGCCGTCCGCCTCCCGCACGCAGGCATAGGCGGTGTCGGTGGCGCCCTGGGAGCGGACAATGCTCTGGGACATCTCGGCGACGGAGGCGGCGAGTTCCTCGGCGGCCGCCGCCACGGTCTGGACGTTGCCGGAGGTCGAATCCGCGGCAGTCCCGGCGAGGCGGGCGGCGTCGGTCGAGTGAAGGACCGCGTACTCGATCGCGCCGAAATTGCTGTCGATCAGCGTCCGGAGATCGGCTAGCAGGCGGACCTGCTCGGTGATGTCGGTGGCGAACTTCACGACCTTGTAGGGCCGGCCGGCGGCGTCGAGGATCGGGTTGTAGGACGCCTGGATCCAGATCTCGCGCCCGTCCTTGCCGAGGCGCCGGAACTGCGCGGCCTGATAGGTGCCGTTGCGCAGGGCCGCCCAGAACGCCCGATAGGCCTCGCTGTCCCGGTAGCCGGGCTCGACGAACAGGCTGTGGTGCTGCCCGACCACCTCGTCGCGCCCGTAGCCCATCACGGCGAGGAAATTGTCGTTGGCCTCGATCACCATGCCGTCGAGGTCGAAGGCGATCACCGCCTGCACCTTGTGGATCGCCGCGATCTGGCTGGCGCGGTCGGCCTCCTCGGTGCGCTGCCGGGTGATGTCGGTGGCGAACTTCACCACCTTGTAGGGTCGCCCCCGGGCATCGAGCATCGGGTTGTAGGACGCCTCGATCCAGATCGGACGGCCGCCGCGACCGACCCGCCGGAACTGGCCCGTCTCGAACGCGCCGCCGCGCAGGCGCTCCCAGAACGCCCGGTACTCCGGGGAGTCCCGGTAGCCCGGATCGACGAACAGGCTGTGGTGCTGGCCGATCACCTCCGGCAGGGTATAGCCGACCGCGTCGAGGAAGTTGCCGTTCGCCGATAGGATGCGGCCGTCGAGATCGAACTCGATCATCCCCTGGACGCGGTCGAGGGCGGCCAGCTTGGCGCGTGCTTCACGGGCCTTCAGAGCAGCGAACATGGCGGGTCGGCTTCTGCTGTGCGGATCGGTGCTAGCAAAGCGGCGCGCTCGAGGAGCCGCTTTCCGATCCTGGTGAGGATGCACGCCAGAGTTGCATGCCGCGAATTAACATTCGATGATGCCCGATAAAGTACAGCCTTGGCGAATACGGTAATTCCGCCCGGATGCCGTCGCCGGCGGCTCGCGCGCATCGGCCGGCCATAAGGCTCCGTTTACCATTCCCCCACAGGATCCGGCCCGACCCACGCGGACCGGCCTCCGCGCGGCCTGGAGTTCGGTGCCCGGCATGATCTCTCGCGCGGAACGCACACCGCTGACCGACTGGTGGTGGACGGTGGACCGTGGGCTGCTCGCGGCGCTGTTCGCGCTGATGGTGGCCGGCCTGGTCTTCCTGATGGGCGGCGGCCCGCCGGTCGCCGAGCGCATCGGCCTGCCGACCTTCTACTTCCTCAACCGGCAGGCTTTGTACCTCGCGCCGACCATCCTGCTGATCTGCGCGGTGTCGTTCCTGTCCCTGCGCGGGGTCCGGCGGCTGGCGCTGGTCACCTGGGTCTGCGGCGTCGCGCTCTGCCTGCTCGCCGGCAAGTTCGGCCCGGAGATCAAGGGCGCGCATCGCTGGATCCAGTTCGGGCCGATCGGCCTGCAGCCGTCGGAATTCGTGAAGCCGGCCTTCGTGGTGGTGGCCGCCTGGGCGTTCTCGGAAGGCGCGCAGCGCCGCGACATGCCGGGCGGCTTCCTGGCGATGCTGCTCCTGCCGGTCACCATCGTGCCGCTGCTGCTCCAGCCGGATTTCGGCCAGACCATGCTGATCACCATGGTGTGGTGCGCGCTGTTCTTCGTCGCCGGCCTGCACCTGATCTGGGTGGCGCTGCTCGGCGTCCTCGGGCTCGGCGGCGTGTTCGCGGCCTACCTGTTCTTCCATCACGTCCGCGAGCGCTTCAACAAGTTCCTCGACCGCGATTCCGGCGGCGGCTTCCAGGATTTCTGGTCGCGGGAATCGTTCCGCTCGGGCGGCTGGTTCGGCACCGGCCCGGGGGAGGGGGTGGCCAAGCGCCACCTTCCGGACGCACATACCGACTTCATCTTCTCCGTCACCGGCGAGGAGTTCGGCGTGATCGTCTGCCTGTGCCTCGTGGGCCTGTTTGCCTTCATCGTGCTGCGCGGCCTCAAGCTCGCCCGGCGCACCGACGACACGTTCTCGCGGCTGGCGATTACCGGCCTGACCACCCTGTTCGGGCTCCAGGCCTGCATCAACATGGCGGTGAACACCCAGCTGATGCCTGCCAAGGGCATGACCCTGCCGTTCGTCTCCTTCGGCGGCTCGTCGATGATCTCGCTGGCGCTCGGCACCGGATTCCTGGTCGCCCTGACCCGCAAGCGCCCGCGCACCGTCCTGCTGAGCCAGAAGCCCCCCGGCACCGCCTCGGCCACCGTCGCCGGAGTGATGCGGTGACGGTCTTCACCCCTACGATCCTGCTGTGCGCGGGCGGCACCGGCGGGCACCTGTTCCCGGCCGAGAGCCTCGCCCACGCGCTCCGTGCCCGCGGCATCCGGGTGGCGCTCGCCACCGACGCCCGGGTCGACGCGATCGCGAGCGAGTTCCCGGCCTCCGAGGTGGTCACCATCGCCTCGGCGACGCCCTCGGGCCGATCGCCGCTGAAACGGGCGAGCGCCGTGCTGACGCTGGGCCGCGGCTTCGGCGTCGCCGCCAAGGAGATACGGCGGATCAACCCGGCCGCGATCGTCGGCTTCGGCGGCTACCCGACCGTGCCGCCGGTGCTCGCCGGCCAGATCCTGCGGGTGCCGACGGTGCTGCACGAGCAGAACGCCGTGATGGGCCGGGCCAACGCCTTCCTGGCCCGGGGCGCCCGCACCATCGCCACCGGCTTCAAGGACGTCCGCGGCGTGCCCGACAAGGCGCGCGCGCCCCGCATCCACACCGGCAACCCGCTTCGCCCGGCCGTGATCGAGGCGGCCAAGATCCCGTATCCGGCGCTTGGCGACGGCGACGCCCTGCGGCTCCTGGTGTTCGGCGGCAGCCAGGGCGCCCGGGTCATGGGCGAGGTCGTGCCCGAGGCGATCGAGCGCCTGCCCGCCGACTTGCGCGCCCGCCTGCACCTCATCCAGCAGGTCCGCCCCGAGGACCTGACCGCGGTGCAGAACCGCTACCTCGCCCTGGGGCTCGCCGGGCTCGAAGCGGCGCCGTTCTTCAAGGACCTGCCGGCCCGTATGGCCGCGAGCCACTTGGTGGTCTCACGCTCGGGCGCCTCGACGGTGTCGGAACTCGCGGCGATCGGCCGGCCGTCGATTTTGGTGCCGCTGCCCGGCTCCCTCGACCAGGACCAAGCTGCCAACGCCGCGACCCTCGACGCGATCGGCGCGGCGCTCGCCCTGAACCAGACCGCGTTCACGCCGGATCGCCTCGCCGCCGAGCTGGTGGCGTGCTTCGAGACGCCGGCAAAATTGACCGCGGCGGCCGATGCGGCCAGAAGCGCGGGCATCCACGACGCCGCCGAGCGGCTGGCCGAGGTCGTCGTCGAGACGGCCAGAAGCGGTTAGCAATCGGGTTTCCAAAGGGCTCAGCCCTTTGGCGGGTTGTCAGGGCGGAGCCCTGATGGGGCACGGCAAAGCCCGATGCAGGGCTCCGCCCTGTACCCGCAAAAGGTCCCAGACCTTTTGAAACCATGACTTTACGGAAGGTACGACGACAGATGAAGCTGCCCGACAAGCTCGGCCCCATCCACTTCATCGGCATCGGCGGCATCGGCATGTCCGGCATCGCCGAGGTGATGAGCAACCTCGGCTACACGGTCCAGGGCTCCGACGCCTCGGACAACGCCAATGTCCGCCGGCTGGCCGAGAAGGGCATCCGCACCTTCGTCGGCCACCAGGCCGAGAACGTCGACGCGGCCGCCCTGGTGGTGGTCTCCACGGCGATCCGCCGGGACAACCCGGAACTCCAGGCCGCCCGCGAGCGCCGCCTGCCGGTGGTCCGCCGCGCCGAGATGCTGGCCGAGCTGATGCGCTTCAAGTCCTGCGTCGCCATCGCGGGCACCCACGGCAAGACCACCACGACCTCGCTGGTCGCGACCCTGCTCGACGCCGGCAGCCTCGACCCGACCGTGATCAACGGCGGCATCATCAACGCCTACGGCACCAACGCCCGGATGGGCGAGGGCGACTGGATGGTGGTGGAGGCCGATGAATCCGACGGCACCTTCCTCAAGCTGCCCGCCGACGTCGCCATCGTCACCAACATCGATCCCGAGCATCTCGACCATTTCGGCTCGTTCGAGGCCGTGAAGGACGCGTTCCGGCGCTTCATCGACAACATCCCGTTCTACGGCTTCGCGGTGATGTGCACCGACCATCCGGTGGTGCAGGACATGGTCGGCCATATCGAGGACCGGCGGATCATCACCTACGGCGAGAACCCCCAGGCCGACGTGCGCCTGCTCGACGTGGACCTGAAGGGCGGCCAGAGCCGCTTCCGCGTGATGATCCGCGACCGGCGCCCGGGCTTCCGCATGGAGATGGAGGACCTGGTCCTGCCGATGCCCGGCAAGCACAACGCGCTCAACGCCACCGCGGCGCTCGCCGTGGCCAACGAGCTCGGCGTCTCGCACGATGCGATCCGCCGGGCGCTCGCGGGCTTCGGCGGGGTCAAGCGCCGGTTCACCCGCACCGGCGAATGGAACGGCGCGACGATCTTCGACGATTACGGCCACCATCCGGTGGAGATCAAGGCGGTGCTCAAGGCCGCCCGGGCCTCGACCGACGGCAACGTCATCGCGGTGGTGCAGCCGCACCGCTACACCCGGCTCGCCTCGCTGTTCGACGATTTCTGCACCTGCTTCAACGACGCCGATACGGTGATCGTGGCCCCGGTCTACACGGCCGGCGAGTCGCCGATCGAGGGCATCGACCGGGACGCTCTCGTTTCGGGCCTGCGCTCGCGCGGCCACCGCGACGCCCGCCCCCTGGACCGGCCCGAGGAGCTGGCCGGCATCGTCGCCGAGCTCGCCAAGCCCAGCGACTACGTCGTGTGCCTGGGCGCCGGCACGATCACGCAGTGGGCCTACGCGCTCCCGGGCGAACTCGCCGCGCGGGGGAAGTAAAAGGTATGCGATCGGCCCAGACGGAACGCACGCGATTCCGTCGGCATCTGCGCCAATCCCAAACGGAGGCGGAGCGCCGTCTCTGGAATCGCTTGCGCGACCGACGTCTCGCCGGCTTCAAGTTCGTGCGCCAGGAATCGATCGGGCGCTACGTCGCGGATTTCTGCTGTCGCGAGGCGCATCTCATCGTCGAGATCGATGGCAGCCAGCACGCGGACAATGCGCGCGATCGCGTCCGGGACGCATGGCTGGCCGCGCAGGGCTACCCGTCCTCCGTTTCTGGAATCCCGAGATCGCCGACAATATCGGTGCGGTGCTGGACACCATCCTGGCCGCGCTGCCCCCCTCTCTCCGCACGCGGGGAGAGGGCCGCGACGACCACGTCGTCGGCGCGGCGAGCCCGAAGGGCGAAGGTGAGGGGGCGGCTCCGGACGAGCCTTTGTCGGAGCCGCCCCCTCACCCTCGGCTGCCGCCTCGATGCGACGACGACAGGGTCGTCGCATCCCTCTCCCCGCGTGCGGGGAGAGGGGAGATCATCCCATGACCGCATCGCTTCACGACCGTATCCGCGCCGCCGCGCCGGGCTTGCGCGGGCGCCTGCTGGCGGACCAGCCGCTGGCCGATCTCACGTGGTTCCGCGTCGGTGGGCCGGCGGAAGTCCTGTTCACCCCGGCCGACGAGGAGGATCTCGCGCAGCTCGTCGCCGTCCTCGAGCCCGACGTGCCGGTCACGGTGATCGGCCTCGGCTCCAACCTGATCGTCCGCGATGGCGGGGTGCCGGGCGTGGTGGTGCGCCTCGGCGGCAAGGCGTTCGGCGGCATCGCAATCGACGGCGACACCCTGCAGGTCGGCACCGCCGTGCCGGACATGCGGCTGGCCAAGGCGGCGGCCGAAGCCGGGCTCGACGGGCTTGCCTTCTATCGCGGCATCCCGGGCTCGATCGGCGGCGCCCTGCGGATGAACGCCGGCGCCCATGGCGGCGAGACCACAGACGTGCTGATCGAGGCCCACGGCATCGACCGGACCGGTGCCCTGCGCCGCTTCAGCCACGCCGAGATGGGCTTCTCCTACCGGCATTCCGATGCGACCGAGGACGTCATCTTCACGCGCGCCCTGTTCCGAGGAAAACCCGGCGACCGCGCCGCGATCGAGGCCGAGATGGAGCGGGTCACCGCGGCGCGCGAGGCCGCGCAGCCGATCCGCGAGCGCACCGGCGGCTCGACCTTCGCGAACCCCGAGGGCGGCAAAGCCTGGCAGCTGGTCGATGCCGCCGGCTGCCGGGGCCTGACCCGGGGCGGCGCCCAGGTCTCGCCGATGCACTGCAACTTCCTGATCAACACCGGCGGCGCCACCGCGGCCGACATCGAGGGCCTGGGCGAGGAGGTCCGGCGTCGGGTGCGGGAGACCAGCGGAATCACGCTGCGCTGGGAGATCCGGCGGATCGGCGTGGATTCGACGATGGTAAGCCGGTAAGATGTAAGTCGAGGCGCAGGCGTATCAGCGATGCCCGATAAATCCGCCCGCACCGCCTACTCGAAGGTCTCCGTAAAAAGTCAGACCGTGCTGCCCGCGGAGGTGCGCGCGCATCTCGCCATCGGCCCGGGCGATCGTCTGCGCTACCGGATCACGCCGGAGGGCATCCAGATCGACAAGGCTCCGCCGGAGGGCGAGGATCCGTTCGTGGCGTTCACGGAATGGGGCGGCCCCATCGACGACGAAGATTATGCCGACCTCTGATGCCGCGCATGTTCCGGCCGGCACCATCGTGGTCGTGCCGTTCCCCTATTCGGACCGGCTGGCCGAGAAGCGGCGCCCCGCACTCGTCGTGTCCGGCACCGCGGTCGCAGAGGCCGGCTATGTGTGGATCGCGATGATCACCAGCGCCCGCAACACCCGCTTGGCCGGCGACCTCCCGATCGCGGATCTCGACGCGGCCGGCCTCGGCGTCGCCTCGGTGGTGCGCCCGCTGAAGATCGCCTGCATCGAACCCAACCGAATCCTCCGCCGCCTCGGCGCCCTGCATCCCGACGCGGCGGCAGCGGTCTACGCCGCGATCCATGGCATGGTCGGCCAAGCGTGACCCCATCCTCGACCCAGCTTTCCCCGGAGCCCACCATGTCCAAGCACGTCGCCGTCCTCCTGGGCGGCACCTCCGCCGAGCGCGAGGTCTCGCTCAGCTCCGGCGCGGCCTGCGCCGCGGCGCTCGAAGGCGAGGGGTACCGGGTCACCCGGGTCGATGTCGGCCCCGACATCGCCGCGGTGCTCACCGACCTGCGGCCGGACGTGGCGTTCAACGCCCTGCACGGTCCGGACGGCGAGGACGGCACGATCCAGGGCCTCCTGGAGATCCTGAAGATTCCCTACACTCATTCGGGCGTGCTCGCCTCGGCGCTCGCCATGAACAAGGAGCGGGCGAAGACCGTGATGCACGCTGCAGGGGTCGACGTGCCGGCGGGCCGGATCGTTAACCGCTTCGAGGCCGCGAAAAATCACCCGCTGCCGCCGCCCTACGTGGTCAAGCCGATCGCAGAAGGCTCTTCCGTCGGGGTCATCATCGTGCGCGACGGCCGGTCGCACCCGCCCCAGATCCTCGCCTCCGAGGAGTGGAAGTTCGGCGAGCAAGTCCTTGCAGAACCTTACATAGCCGGCCGCGAGCTCACCTGCGGGGTGATGGGCGACAAGGCCCTCGGGGTGATCGAGGTGAAGGCCTCCACGGGGGAGTGGTACGACTACGACGCGAAGTACGCCCCGGGGGGTTCGGTGCACGTGCTGCCGGCCGAACTTAAACCAAATGTTTACCAGCGTGTCCAAGAACTGTCGTTAACGGCGCATCAAGCACTGGGCTGCCGGGGCGTCAGCCGTGCCGACCTTCGCTACGACGACACACCGGGTGGAACCGGTCTGCTCGTGGTTCTGGAGGTCAACACGCAACCCGGCATGACCCAGACGAGCCTTGTGCCTGAGATGGCGGCCCATGCGGGCCTGGGTTTCGGTGAGCTCGTCCGATGGATGGTGGAGGACGCTTCTCTGAATCGCTGAGCGGCGGTGACGCTGCCGGTCGCAGGCGCGATACGGCACTCGGGCTCGCGAGGCCGCTGTCGCCGGCTTCGGCCGTCTGAGCGACTGCACGTGTTTCGCTGGTCCGGGGTTCAGGATCGGCGCGACCACGCCCCCGGCGTCGTGGGGCGTCGTGATCGGGCTCGTTCGATACACCACCTGCCGCGCAGGATCCGGGTTGAGCGTCGCCACGCGTCCGGGCGGGGGCACAGCGGTGATCGTCGGTGCAGCACGACCGCGGACCTCGATCGGAGCCTGCACCTGGATCGATCGGGGCGGCAGGATAGGCGCAGGGGTCGGCGCCGTCTCCAGGACTCCCGTCTGCTCCGTGCTGGCTCGATCCTGCGATTGTTCCGCCACATCTCGTTCAACCGCCGCTACCACGCGCGGCTGAACCACTTGCCCGACATTTCGACGTACGTTGCGGTCATTCCATATGTACGACTGTCCGTCCGTTAGCCGCGCCGCCTCGCGGGTGCCCTGGCAGCTGAGAGGCACGGGG
>NZ_JAKSYL010000049.1 GCF_022829515.1 Methylobacterium sp. J-048 | reverse complement strand
GACGAGGACCGAGAGCGGCCAGTATCGGTTCATCGCGAAGGAGGACGCTGACGGGCGCCCTCGCCTCGTCCTGGAACCAAAAGGCGAGCCGATCTCCGCCTTTGGGGATGCGGTGCTGGGCCTCGATCTACGGGATAGTGTAACCTACGCCCATGCCCAGCAGATTGCGGAAATCCTGAATGACCAGGTGACCGGTATGTCTGGGACGCACTTTGACGAAAAGGCGGATGGGTAGGCTGAAGGCCGATGCGTTAGCGCGAGGCACCTCGTGACCCTGCAAGACTGACCCCTCACTTACCGCCGGTCGACGGGATGGCATCCACCCATGCGCTCGGGTTTTGTCGGGAGAGGTCGTGTAGAGCGTTCCCGACAAATCCGGCGACGCGCCGAAGACTGGCACCTTCGCAGGTCGCCGCGATCTGCACACCGAGTTGGCGTGTGTGACTGCGCCCGTAGAGGTAGATGGCCAACCGCGCTCGCGTGGCTTCCGGGATGCCCCCGAGCTGATCAGCCAATGTCGCTGGCTCTGCGCGGTAGAGCCGGCTGAGCGTATCGATCGGGACTGGACAATCGCCGGCGGGATCCTCAGCGCTGACGGGGAAGGCACGGTTCACGGCGACACCTGTAACCTGCTCAACAGTAGGCTGCTTAGAGCTTGGTTAACATAGTCTTTCGCATGCGCTATCTTACTCACTCAGCGCGGTGTTTTGTATCGGCATTCTCAAAGAGGGCTACGCTGACTTCGGATCCATGCTTAATCTTGATGCAACCCACCAAATTCGGCTGCATTTAGAACGAGTGATGTTAGTTCTTCGCATAGGTGCAGCATGGACGACATGATCGAAACATCTGAGGTTGAAAACGTCGATCTTATCGAGCTGACAACCGGCATCGTCTCGGCCTATGTGTCGAACAATCACGTGCAGGGTGCTGAGCTTGCAACGCTGATCGCGAGCACCCACGCCGCGCTGTCAGGGATCGGCCAGG
>NZ_JAKSYL010000044.1 GCF_022829515.1 Methylobacterium sp. J-048 | reverse complement strand
CACCTCGACCGCCGACCTCAATACGATGGCCCAGACGGCGATGACCGGCGCCATGGGAGCGCCCAACCTCGTGGTCGATCCGCTAACGATCACCAGCAACCCACGCCAGATCACCCTCACCACACACAAACTCTCGACGGTGTTTTTCGGCAAGTTAACCGGAACGACCCGCATCAATCCAGGCGCCTCCGCCCAATGCGCCACGCCGCTGCCCAAAACCTTCGAGATCGCGCTGGTGCTCGACAATACCGGATCGATGGCGGAGTCGAGTGGCGGGCAATCGAAGCTGCAGGCGGTGCAGACGGCGGCAACGAACTTCGTCAATTACGTCTACACCAACGCGGCCTTCTCCAGCGCGACCAAAATCTCGATCGTGCCGTTCGCAGCAGCGGTTGCGGTCAATCCCTCGACTTATCGCTATGCGACCTGGATCGATCAGAACGGTCAGTCGAGCTACCACTGGACCAATGTGACCTCGCCGAACGTGTCTGGCTTTAGCAGTCGGTTCGACATTTTCACCAAGCTTCAGGCCGCCTATTCCGGCTGGGGTTGGGCCGGATGCCTAGAGACATTGCCCTACCCACTCAATGTTCAGGACGGCGCGCCGACAAGTTCTAACAAGGACTCGTATTACGTTCCAATGTTTTCCCCCGACGAGCCGGGGGATGCCAGCAAAACATACTCCGGATTTACCGTCAATAACAACACGTATTATAGCTTTAACAGTTACATTGATGACGATAGCAGCAGCAAAAGCGGTAGCTGTGCAATCATGGCGTCAGGAACCTCTTTCAA
>NZ_JAKSYL010000030.1 GCF_022829515.1 Methylobacterium sp. J-048 | reverse complement strand
CCGACTTCGCCCCGGCCTCACGGCCGGGGTTTTTTGTTTGGGGAGGGGTGGGTCGATGCGGTTCGCGACACCATCCTGGGCGCCACGCCCGTCCAATCCCCCCCTCATCCTGAGGTGCCCAAGCGAACCGGAGTCCTCGCTGTCTGCCCCTAGGGATCGATAAGCCTTCTGGAAGCCGCCTTCGAGGCTCGCTGGGCTCGGACCTAAAGCTGAGGGGGAGCGTGGAAGAGGCGGCGGCACACAGTGTTCCCCAATGAGATCCTACCGTCAAATCATGATCTGAGCACTCAGCTCAACTAACCATGAGGACAGGGAAGTAAGAGAGAGGTAGCAACGCAATAATCCAAAACCCCTGAACAACGCCCGCCC
>NZ_JAKSYL010000018.1 GCF_022829515.1 Methylobacterium sp. J-048 | reverse complement strand
GGCGGTGGAAGGGGTCGAGGGGCTCCCGGCGGGTCTGCTTGCCCTGCCTGAACCGGGGGGTGAGCCCGATGCTGTCGTCGAGTTCGCGGCCGACGGGACGGCCGAAGGCGGCGTTGGCGTAGAGGATACTGGGCCGAGGTGGTTCGATCATCGGATCAGTGACGACGATGCTGACGGTGGCATCGTGGGCGGATGCACGGATCAGTTCGAAAGCTGTCAACGCACGGCAACGCTGCAACTGTGCGGGAAGTGCACGAGCGCTATCCGCCGTCCAGTTCCCCCGCCGCGCCGACCCTCACGCGACTGCCCGGCCGAGGCTTCACGGGTAGGGACATGGGGAACTGTCCCGTACCTACCCGTCGTCGCGAGCCTGCACGCTGTAGCCATCTTTTCGCTCTGCAGCCTGTTGCTCGCTCCAACTCAGTTTCAGCGCTATGGGCTAGGCCGTCATCGTCGCGGCAATTGTTCAAAGCCGTCCGCGGGGCCGAGCAGGAAGTGCCGTGTATGCCGAACACGTTTGGCCTCAACCGCACGCTAGGCGGTGCCATCGGCGTCATTGCGCTGGTGTCGATCCTCAGTAGCGGAGCGGTCCTAGCCACCCGCAACCAGTTGCAGGCGGCAACCGACGCTCTGGATCGCTCAAACCAAGTAGCCCGCGGCCTCGACGCCTTCCGCACTGCCATGCTCAACCAGGAGACCGGTTTGCGCGGCTACCTCATCACCGGACGCGAGAGCAGCCTGGAGCCCTACCGCTGGGGACGGCCGGCCCTGGATGAGACGATCACCCGGCTGAGAAGTTTGATCGGCAACGATGCCGAGCGATCGCGCCTCATGACTGACGCCGAGGCGGCCGCGCGCGCTTGGCAGACTGACATCGGCGAGACCGCTATACGAGGCGCAGCCAATCCTGCGACGCGACCGGAGGCGGTGCGTATTGAGGCAGAGGGCAGGGGCAAGCAGTTCTTCGACACCCTGCGCGGGAAGCTCGCCGCTATCGACACTCTAGAGGAACAGACTCGCGCGGCGCAGTCCGTTCGCGTCGCGCAGGCCGAGCGCAACGAGAGCCTCGCTCTATGGAGTGGCGCCCTGCTCACACTTCTGATCTGCCTTGGGATCGGGACCGCCATCAACCGTCTGATCGTCCGGCCGCTGGTACGCATCATGGGTTTCGTCGAGCATGTCGGCGAAGGCGACCTGTCGGGGACGCTCGGGCAAGGGGGGCACAACGAGATCGGTCGTTTGGGGCGCAGCCTCAACACGATGGTGTCGGGCCTGTCGGATCTCGCCCGGACCAACCGATCGGCCACCGCCGACCTCAACGCGGCCGCGGCCGAGATCCGCGCCTCGGCGCAGCAGCAGGCGGCCTCGGTCGAGCAGCAATTCGCCGCCGTGCAGGAGACCGCCGCCACGGTCGACGAGATCACCCATTCCGGCGCCCAGATCGGCAAGCGCGCCACCGAGGTCATCGCCACCGCCCAGGCCACCGCCCAGACCTCCCGCCAGGGCCTGCGCGCGGTCTCCGACACCGCCAAGGCCATGGACGCGATCCGCGAGCAGGCGGAGGCGGTCGCCGGCAACATCGTCAGCCTGTCGGAGAAGACCCAGACGATCGGCGACATCATCGAGACGGTCAACGACATCTCGGAGCGCACGCACCTGCTCGCGCTCAACGCCGCGATCGAGGCGGCCGCCGCCGGCGAGAGCGGGCGCAGCTTCGCGGTGGTGGCCTCCGAGATGAAGCTGCTCGCCGACCAGGCCAAGGCGGCCACCGGGCAGGTCAGGGGGATTTTGGGCGAGATCCAGCGGGGCATCAACACCTCGGTGATGCTGACCGAGGAGGCGGTGAAGCGGGCGGCGGCCGGCAAGACCCGCTCGGACACGACGCAGCGGACGGTCGAGGAGATCACGGCGCGGGTGGAGGAGAACGTGCAGACGTTCCAGCAGATCGTGGCCTCGACCTACCAGCAGCAGCTCGGGATCGAGCAGGTGATGGGGGCGCTGCAGAACATCCGCCAGGCCAGGGCCATCAGCGCCTGGGCGAGCTCGGTGAGGTTGGCCGAGGCCGCCTCGACCTCGCGGGTGCCGGCCGCCGT
>NZ_JAKSYL010000016.1 GCF_022829515.1 Methylobacterium sp. J-048 | reverse complement strand
GGCATCTGATCCGAAGGATCGGACGTGAGCTGCGCAACCAGATCCTTGCCAGAAGGGTCTGTAAGCCAGCCTGAGGCGACCGGCCGGGACCAACCGTCGGGCTGCATCCCGGCCTCGCGCACATCCCTACCGCACCGCGGCGGATAATCCTGAAATGGGTACGGGCGCGGTCGCGGGGAAGTCGCGGTGTATCTCGAACGCTCTCGCGGAGCGGTGTTTCATCCGGCCGAACGACGGTCACACCAGCCGCAACTCTCCTGGACCGAGCCGGATGCGCTTCACCAAGGCGCGCGACAGGCTTCCGACCATCTCGACCTTCGTTTGAGATGGGACGCTCAACGCCACAGCTGCCGTGTGGCCAAGGGCGAGCGTGCACTTGCTTCGCTTCCCGACCTCCAAACCTCTGACGAGAGCCTCGTAGCCCCAGATCGTGCCTCGGCTGATATCTACGATAGGATGGAACGCCATCGTGAAGGTGAACGGCAGGGGTTCGCCGTCTCGGCAACCTTGGCATCCGCGCTTCATGGGCCCGCTCTATCGTATACTTCCCTGGTAGGGTTGATTAAAAAGCAACGACACTAATCTGGGGCTAAAATTTGAATGTCCCGGTTTATTGTCCGGAGGCGTACCGAGTACAGCGGCTATCGATCTAATTCGATCAAACTGATCGCCGGCCTTATCCTGCCGGTGACCGATTTGGAGCACGTGAATGCTCACGTGAAGGCAGACCCAGCTCGGCGGGGCTGAGGCCAGCGCTGCCACATAATCCACGACCGGCCGGAGCATCAGAGACGGCGCAAGCGCACGCTGTTCCGGCGGAAGGCGATGGGCGACCTGTTCGGTGGGCCCTATGCCTGAAAGGCACGCCTCTGCTGGATTGTGGCCGCTGCTTTCACGATCGACAGAACACTCTCGCGCGTCGTCGCGTCGGCGATGCTCGTGAACGCCTGGACGAGCTCGACGACCTTCGGATCGTCGAAATAGGTCTGAACGGGCGCGACTCCAGCATCCACCGGCGCCGTGTCGGAGAAAAACGTCTCGACCGGCATCTTGAGTTGATCTGCGATCATCTGCAGACGGCTGGCGCCGACTCGGTTGCGACCCTTCTCGTATTTTTGCACCTGTTGAAAGCTCACCCCGATGGCGTGACCAAGCGCGGTCTGGCTCAACCCCTGTGCCGCTCGAAGCGCCGCGATACGGCTGCCGATCGCACGATCGGCGTCGGTTGCCAGCTTCGGCGTGTTGGTCGCGGTCATCGCAAAATGAGCTTTCGATGCGGGGAAGGCGGAACGCGTCGCTACTAGTCCAGTCGCTTAAAACTGACCCCAGGATTGTACACGATTACGCTGCACAACCGTTAGTGCAGCCGAGCAACAGCCGCAACTTGTGCAAGGCACTCGTGCAACTCTGGGTATTTCACGAGATCAGCGGCGATAGTAACGAATTCGTGAGGGCGGTGAGCCCAGCGAAATTGAGCACCTCTCATGAATGAGATCGAGGAGCGGCGGCACGTCGTGCTGTACAACCTCGCGGCGCACGCTGGTCCAGCACGGGGCCGCCTGCGCCTCTCCTTGGACGATGCGGCCCGGTTGGCCCGCCTCGCGCCCGAGGTGATCGCAGCTATCGAGAACGGCAACGGCTGCACGTCCTCCCTCGCGGTGCTGACGCACGTCGCCCTGTTTCTCGGCTTGACCGAGCTTGGCGTGCCACGTCCCCGGCCACCGGGGATGGAGTAGCCGCGTTTCAGAAAACCTCGTCGGGGGAAACTTCGGCCTGAGCCGGCACGTACCGCTTGCCCATGAGCAACCTGCACGACAAGCCCACCTCCCTAGATGCCGCGTTAGCTGAGCAGATCCATGCTGCCCGTGTGCGTGGGGCCTACTCGATCGAGACTTTGTCTGCGCTAGAGCCGTTTCCGAGCGCGTTGCGACGTCTTTTCGGCTGGAGCGTTGACGGGTGAAGGAGGCACTGATGCCATCACCGTTGTCCGTGGATCTGCGTGAGCGTGTCGTGGCGGCTGTGACTGAGGGTGCATCCTGCCATCGGGCCGCAGCGCGCTTCGGGGTCAGCGTATCGAGTGCCAGCCGCTGGTCGGAGCGTTTCCATCACGAAGGCCAGGTTGCAGCCAAGCCTTCGGGTGGCGACCGCACCTCGCACCGCGTCGAGGCGCATGCCGGCCTGATCCTACGCCTCCATGAGGAACGGCCGGAGATCTTTCTGTGCGAATTGCGCGATGCCCTGGCCGGGCACGGCGTGCAGACCAGCACCAGCGGCCTGTGGCGCTTCTTCCGGCGGCACCGGATCACCCGTAAAAAGGGGCGGTTCACGCGGCTGAGCAGGCACGGCCGGACGTGAGGGCGGCCCGCCAGGACTGGTTCGAAGGACAACTCGACCTCGATCCGGACCGGTTGGTCTTCCTCGATGAGACGGCCACGAACACGAAGATGGCCCGCCGTTACGGCCGGGCTCCGCGCGGTCGACGCTGCCGGATGGCCGTGCCGCATGGGCACTACAAGACCACGACCGTCACGGCCGCCCTGCGTACCAGCGGTCCCACCGCCATCGCCCTGTTCGAGGGAGCCACGAACGGGGCGCGCTTCCGCGCCTACGTCACCGACACCCTGGTCCCCGCGCTGAGACCCGGCGACACCGTCATCCTCGACAACCTAAACGTCCACAAGGTTGCCGGTGTCCGCGAGGCCATCGAGGCCGTCGGCGCACGGATCCGCTACCTGCCGGCCTACAGCCCGGACTTCAATCCGATCGAGCAAGCCTTCGCCAAGCTCAAAGCGCTCCTGCGTGCCGCCGCAGCGCGCACCATCGCGGATCTCCATGCCGAGATCCGAAAGGCCTTCGCCCGCTTCACACCTCAAGAATGCCGAAACTATCTCGCCGCCGCCGGATACGAGGACGACTTGGCCGTCGCTATATGAGCGGAAACGGCTCTAGCCCAGGTCGATCCCGAGGCTATCGTCGGGCTTGAGAATGGCGCGCCGATCGCCGACGTCGGAGCTCGGGATCGCGTCATGGTCGTGCTCGGCCTACATCCAGATGGCCACCGCTATCGAAATATGGATCGATAGTCACCGCTTTGCCAGAGACAACACCGCTGCCTTGCAGGGCCGCAGGCGCCTGATTTCAAAGCCCAGCGTTGCAGCCCATTAACTATTCTCGGGCACGCCATAGCTCCGGCGGCTGCAAGCATTTTTGGATCGACGGCTGCCTCATGAGGCCCGCTGTGTCGCTTCCATCCATATCTATCCGCAGCAAACTCATCGCTGCATTCTCGGTGCTTCTGCTGTTCCTGGGCGGTCTGAGCGCGGTCGGTTTGTGGAGTGCGTCCACAATCAACGGGCTGCTCCTCGACGTCGAGACGAACTGGCTGCCGAGCGTTCGCACCGCTGGCCAAGTCGATGCCCTGACAGGACGGTACACGACGAGTCTGCTCCGTCATATCCTGACGGACGAACAACAGATGCTGGCCAGCGTCGACAAGGACCTCGCCGATCGTGCCCAGAAGATCGAGACGACCGCCAAAGCCTATGAGGGTCTGATCAGCTCACCCGAGGAACGATCGCTCTACGAAACCTTCTCCCGTGAATGGCGCTCTTTCATGGGCACTGTCGAGCCTATCCTTGTGTTGTCGCGCAAGGGTGAGAAAGCGCAGGCCCTCAGCCTTTATGAAGCCAAAGGTGTGCAACCGCGTCGCAATGCTTCAGCAGCGCTCGACAAGATCATCAAGCTCAACCAGGACGGCGCTCAACAGGCAGAGAAGGATAGTCAGGCGACATATGGTCAGGCGCGCCTGATGCTGGTCGGCGCTGGGCTTGTGGCGGTGGTTCTAGCGATCGCGCTGGCGACCTTGATCGTCCTGAGCATCTCGCGTGGTATCCGTTCGGTCGTGGGGCCGATGCAATCCCTTGCCGCTGGCGATCTCAACGCCGCCATCCCGCATCAGGGCGAGAAGACCGAGATCGGGACGATCGCAGACGGGGTTCAGGTGTTCAAGGATGGCCTGATCCGCATGAAGGCGTTGGAAGAAGAGACTGCGGAGGCCCGCCTAGCAGCCGAGGAACAGCGCAAGGCCGGCATGCGCCAGATGGCCGACAGCTTCGAACAGGCGGTCGGCGGCATCATCGGCATGGTGTCTTCGTCCGCCACCGAGTTGCAGGCGACAGCACAGACGATGACGGCCACCGCGACCGAGACGGCCAGTCAGTCGACC
>NZ_JAKSYL010000009.1 GCF_022829515.1 Methylobacterium sp. J-048 | reverse complement strand
TGTTCGGCGTCGAACACGATGACACTGGCAACCTACCACCGCTGCCCGGTATCTTCCCGAACACCGCGGCACCTGTGATCCGCATGCGCGACGGTGACCGTGCCCTGTCGATGATGCGCTGGGGTATGCCGTCGCCTGCCTTTGCGCTGAAGGGGAAGAAGGTCGATCCCGGCGTCACCAATGTGCGCAATACGGCCTCGCCGCACTGGCGGCGCTGGCTGTCACCCGCGCATCGCTGCCTCGTACCGTTCACGAGCTTCAGCGAGAACGAGAAGGCCGCGGATGGTTCGCATCCGCCCGTGTGGTTCGCCCTCACCGAGGATCGGCCCCTCACCTGCTTCGCGGGCATCCTGGTCGAGGGCTGGCAGAGCGTGCGTAAGGTGAAGGACGGCGAGACAACCGACGATCTGTATGCCTTCCTGACGACCGAGCCGAACGCCGAGGTCGGGGCCGTGCACCCGAAGGCGATGCCGGTGATCCTGACGAAGCCAGAGGAATGGGAGACGTGGCTGTCGGCGCCGTGGCCGGAGGCGAAGGAACTTCAGCGGCCCTTGGCCGACGATGCCCTGGTCGTCGTAGCCCGTGGCGCTCGCCGGGATGGGCGAGATGACGATGTGAGTTAGCGGCGCTCTGACCCGTACCGACCGGCCGGACTCGGTCACACCAGCCGTAGCTCCCCCGGCACGAGCCGAATGCGTTTTACCAAAGCACGCGACAGGCTTCCGACGATCTGCAGTTTCACGCTCGGGGGAGCATTCAGCGCTACGGCTTCCAAGGCCTCCTCCGACGTACCCACGAGCACGGCGTAGACGCGGACCGCTTCGCGCTTCTGCGACACAGCCACGAGATAGGCATGGCGCTTCGGCGAGTGCTGCATCGATCCGAGGTACGAGCAGTAGACCCGCGCGTCACTGGGGAATGCACCTGGATCACAGATATCTGCATCACAGTCCCGCCGCGATCGGCGCGCCTCCTGAAGACAATGGCGGGGGCGGGCCGCCGAGTATCGCGCCGCTAGGAGTACCCCGCATGCGGAACACTCTGCTGGCCCTGTTGGCCGTCGTCGTCATCATGGCCGCTCACGGCGTGGCCAAGCTGGTGCTACTGCCCTTCCGGCTCTTGCGGAGCCTATTCCGACACAGCGCCAAGCCAGCGCAGATCACGGTGCGCTAACCAGGTCCCGGCACCCTATGCGGACGCCGGTGAGATCGACGACCTCCCCCACCAGCCCGTGAACAGATCGGGCGGCGGGGCCGAGCCGGCTGGTACGCCATCGAGGGGTGCAACCATGCTGGTCGATCGAGAGCAGGTGCTGCCCAGCGACGCGCTGGATCAGCTGGCTTGCAGGCTGCTCGCTGAGGTGCGGGCGCAATACCCCGAGATGCCGCTGGGTAGGCCCATGTTCGATCTCGGCGATGATGTGGGCACCAACCTCCTCGCCTGGCTGCTGGACGCCTACGACGACGCTCTGGCGGAGGACGGCGACGACTAAGCCGGTGTCACCCCACCGCCTGGGGGTGCCGCGATGGCGTACCGGAGAACGCGGCCGGGGTCAGTGGGCAACCGGAATGGCTACGGCGGTGCTGTAGCTTGTAGCCACCACCGGGGGTGTAGTTCCCGGCGATGTTCACCTGGCCGTGGCAGGCCGGGCAGCGCTTGAGCATCATCCCGTACAGGGTGCGGGCTTCCGCCAGGCTGACGGCGCTCCACACACCATCAATCTTCACCTCGCATGTCTGCTGTTCGGCCACCGGCCTGATGCTCAGAGGCGACAGACTCGGATCTCTTCCGCATACAGGCCACCAGCCCGCAGG
>NZ_JAKSYL010000008.1 GCF_022829515.1 Methylobacterium sp. J-048 | reverse complement strand
GGTCGCAGCCCCGGTGGCCCGGAGTCGGCTGGCCTTCGCGGCCGCGCTGGAGGCGGCGGTCGCGGAGGCCGACGCGGTTGTCATCGCGGTGGGCACCCCAGCCCGTCGCAGCGACGACTTCGCGGACCTGTCCTACGTCTATCAGCCGGACCGCAGCGTCGCCCGGGCGCTGACCCGGTGCACCGTAGTGGTGCCCCAGCCGACCGTGCCGGTGGGCACCGGCGACGAGGTCGAGCGCATCATCCGCGAGATCCGGCCCGATGCCGACTTCGCCGTGGTGTCGAACCCGGAATTCTTGCGCGAGGGCGCGGCCATCTCC
>NZ_JAKSYL010000279.1 GCF_022829515.1 Methylobacterium sp. J-048 | reverse complement strand
CATTTCCCAGCCTCGTGTAGGATCGCCCAGGAGGGCCGTCGGCTCGCGCCCGCGCACGGATGCCTCGATGGAGCGCCGTCGCCGCTGGGCCGCCTCGGGGCGGCTTCCACCGGGGCTCGCGGCCCGGTTCACGCTGGCCGTGCAGGCGGTCCTCGCCCTGGTGGCTGCCGAGGTCGTGCGTCGGAAGGATTGTCGCCTGTCGATCGAGAACATGGCCGCGGTGGCCGGCGTGTGCCGGTCTACGGTTAAGAACGCGATCCGCGAGGCGCCGGCGAGGTCCAGGCCCGGTTCGAGGAACTCGACGGCTACGCCCTGGAGGGCCGCGCCCGCGAGGTGCTCGATGGCCTCAGCTTCAGCCAGGAGATGATGGACGGCGATGTCGGCGCC
>NZ_JAKSYL010000277.1 GCF_022829515.1 Methylobacterium sp. J-048 | reverse complement strand
GCGGCCGGGACTGTTTGCGTAGCTCGCCTGCAACGCCTTGGAATGACGGAATACGCCTCTCGCCGTCATTGCGAGCGCAGCGAAGCAACCTAGTGTGGGTGTGTATGTCTTTGTGTGGTGTTTCCGTGGGTTGCTTCGTGGGGTTTGCGTTGTGGGTTGTGGGGGTGGGGGGGGGGTGGGTGGGTCACCGGGCTGTGTGTCTGGTCCTCAATGGGGGGGGGGTGAAGCCCGGTCGCGCATCGCGATGCCGATGAAGCGCCACGACTCGAGGAAATAGCGCCGGAACAGCCGCCGCGGCGCG
>NZ_JAKSYL010000274.1 GCF_022829515.1 Methylobacterium sp. J-048 | reverse complement strand
TTGAGAGCTTCGAACCTCTGTCCGAGCAGGCTCGCTGGGCTCTGAACGGGCTGACGCTCAAGGTCCGGCAGGTCGGTGCACGCCAGGATCTGATCCAGGAAGGCGACAAGCCGGACAACCTCCTGCTGATTCTCGACGGCTTCGCCTGCCGCTACAAGATTCTCCCGGACGGTCAGCGCCAGATCAGGGCCCTCCCGGTACCGGGTGATTTCTGCGACCTCAACGTCTTCATCCTCGCTGAGATGGACCACAGCATCCGCACCATCTCGACGTGCCAGGTCGTAGACATCCCCCGTCGTGCTATCGACGATATCACGTCGCACCATACTACTTGCGCTGGGGCTTCTTGGTGGGGCTCC
>NZ_JAKSYL010000270.1 GCF_022829515.1 Methylobacterium sp. J-048 | reverse complement strand
TCCAAGGTTAAAGTTAGTGCGCGGTAGACCGCTCCACTACGGGTAGCTTGGCCGGCGGAGCTGGTCGGGCGAGCGCAGCCGGCCAAGCGGTGAAGGCTGGCATGAACACTTCTGGTGCCGGCGGCCGGTATCCTAGTGATGCGTGCGGGCGTACGGTGTTGTAGTGACGTCTCCAGCTTTCGATCACGATCTGCGCCTCCTTGAGTGTGTAGAAGATCTCACCGTTGAGCAGTTCGTCGCGAAGGCGCGCGTTGAAGTTTCGACGTAGCCATTCTCCCACGGTGAGCCCGGAGTGATGTAAGCCGTCTTGGCTCCGACGCCGGTGATCCAAGCTTGGACAGCCTTCGCGACGAACTCCGGCCCGTTATCCGAACGGATATGGCCCGGCACGCCACGCAGGATGAACAGATCCGAGAGCACGTCGATCACATCGACCGCTTTGAGCTTGCGGGCAACCCGGATCGCCAAGCATTCATGCGTGAACTCGTCGACGACGTTGAGCATCCGAATCTTGCGTCCATCATGTGTGCGCGCCTCGACGAAGTCATACGACCACACGTGATTGCGGTATTCCGGGCGAAGACGGATACAGGACCCGTCGTTGTCCCAGATCCGCCCCCGCTTGGGCTGCTTGGCCGGGACCTTCAGACCCTCACGCCGCCAGATCCGCTCGACGCGTTTGTCGTTGACGAACCACCCGGCCGCCTTCAGCAGCGCGCTGATCTTCCGGTAGCCGTAGCGACCGTACCGCTCCGCCAGCGCGATGAGGTCGGCCGTCAGCGCCTCTTCGTCGTCGCGCCCCCGCGGCACCTTGCGCTGTGTCGAGCGATGCTGACCGAGCGCCCGGCAGGCGCGACGCTCAGAGACGTTCATCGTCAGCATGATGTGCTCGACACAGGCGCGTCGGCGCGCGGGGCTCAGAAGTTTCCCCGGGACGCCTCCTGCAAGATCAGCTTGTCCAGCGTCAGATCTGCGATCGCCCGCCTGAGACGTTGGTTCTCCGTCTCAAGATCCTTCATCCGCTTCACTTGATCCGATTTCAGGCTGCCGTACTCCTTGCGCCGTCGATCGTACTTCACCTCGGTCACGCCGATCGCCCTGATCGAAGCGGCGACGCTCTGTCCTTGTGAGACCAGCACGTCGACCTGACGCAGCTTGCTCACGATCTCCTCAGGCTTGGGTCGTTGGGCCATCGATTCCGTCCTCTGTCGGCTCAAAAGCCATACTTCAGGGCGGACCACTTCAAAGGGGGACGATCAAGGGGCTAGACCGACCAACGCGGCGACTTGCTTTCGGCCAAGGCTCCCCAACTCGGGCAGCTCTGCGATCAAGGTCCACGCGATCGTCGGTCCAATACCAGGCACAGAGATCAGGAGCTCCTCCTTCCTGCGCCACGCAGAGGACCGCTCGACGGCGGCATCGATCGCGCGGTCGACCACACCCCGCTCCTGCTCAAGGGCCTCTAGGACACGCCGGACGCTGTCCGTGATGCAGGACGGAGCATGGCTTGCCCGCTGCCGCTCGGACGCGATCAGTCCTACGATCTGACGGCGTCGTGTGACCAGATCGGCCAAGGCCTGGGTGTCGGCATCAGGCCGCGAGCGAACGGGCGGGTTGGTGGCTGCTGCGAACCGGGCGATCACGGCTGCATCGATGCGGTCGGTTTTGGCGCGTTGGCCCAGCGCGTGAGCAAACGCGCGCACCTGTGTAGGGTTCACGATCACCGCCGGCAGTCCGGATGCGGTGAGGCCGCGTGCAACCACGGCTTCCAGGCCTCCGGTTGCTTCCAGAGCGACGAGCCTCGGCTTTAGGAGCAAGAGGCTTTCACGTAGCTGCGCCACACCTTCAGCCGTGCGATCGATGCTGAAGTTCGCACCAGACGGGTGAACGTGAACATCGAGGCGGTCTCGGGCTAGATCGATCCCGACAACAGGAGCGTCTATCTGATCCCATCCTTGCGCAAGCGAGCTTCGCGCTGAGCGGCCCAAGCGACTGTTCGGGTTCGATGGAACGGCAGGTGAGGACCCTGGCTCACTCGCGGGCTTGATGTCCCCAGTGGCTAACAGTCTCTCACCCGGCACCGCGCCGAGGAGCATACTCGATGCGGAGGAGATCAAGTTACAAGCGACTGTCCGCCTGTCCCAAAAGGGCCTCCCCCAGCGGAACGGTTGAAAGTTTGAAGTGCAACCGTTCCGCTATGTGATTTTCGAATTCTGGCACGTGCAGGTACGCATGTCTGAGACCTGTGTGAAACGTGGCAGTGAGGGCCAGCGGGTTCGGTTCCGTAAGCCCCCCTCCGGGCGGGACAGCCACCCTACACCCAGCCCACCGCCGCTCGGAATTCGCCAACAGGATCCGATCGTTTTCCCGACGCGTCGTCTTAACCGCCAGGAGTCCGACCGGACCAGCTCACATTTTGTCGGGAAATATGTCGGACTTTCAAGCGCCGGTAAAACGCTCGGTCAGGCGTGCATGTCTGCTCTGAGCCACCGTTAGCCAAAAACCGGATGGGCAGCTTTCGGCCAGTCTACGCAATGCCGATTAGCGAATGCGCACAAAAGCGGTCGTTCAGCTCAGCGCCCATCTCAGTCATTCACCAGAAACGGTCAGAACCTCTGAAGCGGACATCGATAATTGATAAGCCGAAGCGCCCGCTCGGGGCGCATCCGACATGCGATCTCGTGCGTTAGGGTGGTTCGATTAGCCACCGCCCAGCGCGCGTTGCTGGTCGGTGGTGAGGGCCATGAGAGGCGGGCACAAGCGCAGCCAGCCGTCTTCGCCCGTCGCCTGCGCAATTAGTGTCTTGATCGCGGCCATCTGGCGGGGTCCGACGGTGCGTTCGCGCTCGGTTACGACACGCGCCTGCGCCGCAGCGACCTCGTCGGCATGCGATGGGTCGGCATAGTGCCGGTAGACGAAGGCGAGGTCTGCCGCGCAGAGGTTCGACGTTGCGGTTATGCAGCCTGCGACGCCCTTCGGCAGCAGCGGCAACAATAGCGGGTCAGCGCCTGTCAACACGGCGAAGCCAGGGAACCGCTCAATCATCGCTACGTGGTTGGCGAGGTCGCCGGAGGAATCCTTGATGCCGGTAACAGTCTCTGGATAGCGCGTCCGCAGCCGCTCGATCAGGTTGTGGGAGATCGGCACGCCTGAGACTTGTGGGATGTGGTAGACCACGACGCGAAGCCGTGCATCGCCGATCCGCTCAATCACCTCCGAATAGGCGGCGAACAAGCCGTCATCGGTGACGCCCTTGTAGTAGAAAGGCGGGAGCATCACGACCGTGTTCACGCCGAGCGAGAGGGCGTGCTTCGTCAGGTCGATCGTCTCCGAGATCGCCGCGACACCCGTGCCAGGCATCAGCTTCTCGGGCGAAACGCCGCCCTCGACGGTGACTTCCAACAGAGACTTGCGCTGGGCCAGCGAGAACGAGTTCGCCTCGCCGGTCGTGCCGAGCAGGGCGACGCCATCGCAGCCCTGCGCGATGAGCCGTTTGGTATGAGCCACGAACAGCGTGTGATCGGGCGCGTAATCGGCGGTGAGGGGCGTGGCGGCGGCGCAGAATACACCGCGAGGGTGAAGGGAGGTCATCGTAAGAGCCTTCAATGGGCAGTGCGGTAGAGCGCGAGGATGTTGGCGCGGCTCATGTCGCGGGGGTTGTTGTCGAGCAGGCGGCGGATGGCGTGCGCCTCGCCCGCCATGGCGTCGAGGTCGTCCTCCGGCACGCCGATGCGCGATAGGCGCAGTTCCACGCCGAGATCGGCGCAGAAGCGGGTGGCGTGCTCGCGGACCGCGTCCTCGTCCGCGCTAGCCGGGGCGCCGAGCGCCTGGAGCACCAGTGCGGTCTTTTCCGGCACGGCGGGGGCGTTGAACGCCAGCGTGTGCGGGAAGATCGCCGCGCAGGCGAGCCCGTGGGCGACGTGGTGCCGGGTGCCGAGCGGATAAGCCACGGCATGGCCAGCAGTGGTGTTCACCGGCCCGAGGCAGAACCCGCCATAGAGCGAGGCCAGCGCCAGCCCGGCCCGCGCTTCCCGGTCGGAGCCGTCTGCCACTGCCCGCGGGAGGTAGCGGCCCACGAGGCGCGCGCCTTCGAGAGCATAGAGATCGATGGCGGGGTGCGCTTTTCGGCTGGTGAAGGCTTCGACACAATGGGCCATAGCATCGACGCCCGTCGCCGCGGTCACGGCGGCCGGCACGGTGATGGTCAGGTCGGGGTCGATCACCGCGAGATCAGCCAGCATGTGGCGGCTCTGCACCGCGAGCTTGGCTTGCGCTTCCGGGTCGGTGACGAGGGAGCGCGTGCCCGCCTCGCTGCCGGTGCCGGCGGTGGTCGGGACCTGGATGAGGCCGATCCGACGGCCGAGCACCTTCTCGGGGCCGACGACATCGCGCAGGGTCTGCCCGCTGCCCGGCAGAACCGCGACGAGTTTGGCGAGATCCATGGCGCTGCCGCCACCGAAGCCGATCACGCAGTCGGGTCGGATCTCGTCCGCGAGCGCCAGAACGGCATTGAGGTTCGGGAGGTCCGGCTCGGGCTTCACCGTGCCGAACATGGTGATCTCGCCGGAAAGGCCGAGCAGGTCCACTCGACCGGCGTTGAAGGCATCGGCGACCACGAGCGGGCGGCGGTAGCCGCGATCGGCGAGGAAGCGCGCGACACGGGCAAGGGTGCCCGCGCCGAATGCGATCTCCTGCGGCCGGACGAGATCTATCGGTAGAGCGATGTTCATCATGATCTTTACGCAGCGTGGCGGTTGGCGGCGAGCTTCTCGGCGAACTCGATGGCCTCGATCAGGCTGCGCTCGTTGGCGATACCCTTGCCGGCTATATCGAATGCTGTGCCGTGATCGACCGAGGTCCGGATGATCGGCAGGCCGAGGGTGACGTTCACGCCCGAGAGATCCATCCACTTGCCGGTGGTGGGATCGATCTCGAAGCCGAGCAGCTTTACGGGGATGTGCCCCTGGTCGTGGTACATCGCGACCACGGCGTCGTACTGGCCGGCGCGGAGCTTCACGAACACCGTATCGCCCGGCACCGGACCGTGGATGTTCAGACCCTCGGCATTGGCCTTGTCGATCACGGGCGTGCTGACGTCGATGTCCTCGCGCCCGAACAGCCCGCCCTCCCCAGCATGCGGGTTCAGTGCGGCGACGGCGATCTTCGGGTTGGCTATCCCGAGGCCTTTCAGGGCCTTGTCGGTAAGATCGATCACGAGGCGCAGGCGCTCCGGCGTCAGACGCTTCGGCACGTCCTGCAGCGCGACGTGGGTGGTGACGTGCGAGACGCGCATGTTGCCGTGGGCGAGCATCATCACCGAACCGCGCACTCCGGTGAGTTCAGCGAGCATCTCGGTATGACCGGCATAGTGATAGCCGGCCTTGTTCAGCGCTTCCTTGTTGAGCGGCGCCGTGACGATGCCACCGATCTTGTCCGCCATCGCCAGACGAACGCCGGCCTCGACTGCCTTGTAGGCGAAGCGGCCGCCATCGGCGGAGAGCTGACCCGGCTCGATAAAGCTGCCTTCCTCGTCTGCCTGAAGGCAGCAGAGGGCCGGCCATGAGCCACTCTCGGATACCTCGGCAATCCGCTCCGGCAGTAGGCTCAAGGCCTCTTCCGCGCGCCGCAGGGTCGGGACGCTGCCAATGATCATGAGCTTCAGGTCTCCGGAATCGATCCGGTCCTTCAGCCGCGCGGCGGCCTTGACGATGATCTCGGGGCCGATGCCGGCGGGATCGCCCATGGTGATGGCGAGATGATGGGTCACGTGCCGCTCCTGTCGTGCGGGAAGCCATTCTGGTGAAGGTGGTTGCGCCAGAGCCCGGGAGCACCGAAGGCCCCCGATTTCGACACGACCGGCAAGCCGTCCCATCGTCCGCCGCGAAGCGTCGAGCGTGGGAGACCGGGTGAGATCTGCCCCGTCACGTCGAGGCATTCGACGGATAGGGCGAGGCAGAGCGCCTTGAGCGTCTCGCCACCGGCGACGAGCAGGGTTCCCGGCCGGGGAAGATCGTCGGTCAATCTCGCGAAGGTCTCCGCGATCTGCCCTGCGGCGGTCTCACGGGCTGTGCCGAGGGGAAGGTCAAGACTCGCCATCACCGCTCCGTCGCGGGACAGACGGTCCATGATGAGGTCTCGATGGGGCGCGCCGTGAGTGAGCACTAACCGTAGGGGGCCGCAGGCCGCGAGTTGGGCCTCGGTCTCCTCGCGGTCGGACCCGAACAGCCCGAGGACCGGACCTTCCAGCCGTACATCGGACGGCGGCGTCACACCCCTGGCGAGGGCGGCGGCGAGGCCGCCGCTGCCACACCACAGGACGGGGCCATCCGCCGGCAGGGCAGCGATGGCGGCAAGGTCTTCATCGGTGCGCGCATCGTAGACGGCGACGCCCTCGACTAGCCCATCCGCGACTGAGGCCCGACGGGCGGGGAGATCAGCCTCGCGCAGCATCTGCGCGATGTCGGCCGAGACCGTGACCCAGTCCTCGCCGCGCCGCATCTGCTGTCGGCCCTCTACCGTCGCTCGGCCTTGGTATGGGAAGGCGGGCGCCACGATGCAGCGTCGCCAGCCGCCCGCTTTCACCGTAACCGCCAATTCCGTCGCCCAGGGACCACGCATCAGGCTGTCGAGTTTCTTGAAGGCGATATCCGCCCCGTCGAGGTGGGGTAGAACGCCGTGCGTGATCCGCACCGCTTCCTCCGCTCCGCGCTCGCGCGTCCCGGAATCGATGGCGAGCGAACCCGATGCCCGATCCGGCAGGATCTCCGGCCACGCGACCGGGATCGTGCCACAGAGACCCGTGAGACCGGCCGCCGTGTCGAGGGTCCCGGTCAGGTCGTCGGCGATCAGGCGCAGGGTAGGCATCGGAGCCTCCCTCATGCCTTGGAAGGGGTGGCACCGACCGCGAGGGCGTCGGTCTCGTCGTCCCGGCTCTTCAGCGGCGCGATCTCGCCGACGATGAACAGGTAGGAACAGGCACCGACGATGCTGAGCGTGCCGGCCACAGCGAGCGGCACTACAAACGAACCCTGCGTGATCGAGACCATCACGCCGGTGAAGGTGGTGATGGCGATGCCTGCCAGGTTCGAGGCGAAGTTCTGGATGCCTGAGATCGAGGCGACGTGGGCCGGGGTCGGGGCGACATCGCCCGGCAGCGTCCAGATGTTGGCGCCGGCGAAGGCGAGGCCGGAATATGAGATCGCCAGCAGGGTCAGCGCCGCCGCGTCACCCGGAACCAGTGGCGCGAGGGCCACCACGGAGGAAGCAAGCAGGCCGCCAACGAGACAGGTCTTCCGGGCGGCGGTGAGGCTCCAGCCACCCTTGAACAGGCGGTCGGAGAGATAGCCGCCGAGCCAGCCGGCCGGGATCGCCACGAGGCCGGGCACTAGCCCTAGCGTGCCGAGCTTTGCCAGGGAGAAGCCGCGGGACTGCGTGAGGTAGGAGGGGAACCACGTGGTGTAGAAGTAGATGACGAAGTTCAGGCAGAAGAACCCGATCATCATCCCCCAGATCGTCCGGTAGCGGAACAGTTCGGCGTAGCCAATTTTCTTGGCGCCGGCCTTCACCGCATAATCGGCTTCTAGTACGGCGAGCTGCTCTGCCGAGACGGCGGAATGGTTCTTCGGGTCGCGGTAGAGGACGTACCACAGCACCATCCACACGAGGCCGATGGCGCCGGTGACGAGGAAGGCTTCGCGCCAGCCGAAATTGGCGATGATGAAGGCTACAAGCGGCAGGGTCATCGCTGAGCCGACGCGCGAACCCGAGGCCCAGATGCCTGTGGCGAGCCCGCGCTCGGAGCGGCGGAACCACAGGGAGGTCACTTTGGCGTTCACCGGGTAGCAGAACGCCTCGCCGATCCCGAGCACCAGACGGCAGGCGATGAGCGAGGCCACACCGCCCGCGAACGCCGTCGCCAGGGTCGCCACCGACATGATCAGCGTGGCGACGGTGTAGGTCAGGCGCGAGCCGAATTTGTCGATCAGCCAGCCACCCGGAAGCTGCATCAGCACGTAGGACCAGAAGAACGCGGATAGGATCAGGCCCATCAGGGCCGGATCGAGGCCGTACTCTTTCTGGATCATCGGCACGGCGACGCCGAGGTTGGCGCGGTCGACGTAGTTGATCGCCACCGCCAGGAAGCACATCAAAACGATGGTCCAGCGTTGTTTGGGCAGCTTTGAGGTAGTTTGTCCCGTCACGGCTTATTCCTCCCTCTTATCGTTGTTCAGTCCATCAAAACCTTGCCCGGGTTCATCAAGCCGGCAGGATCGAGCACGCCCTTGATCGCCCGCATCAGGTCGAGTTCTAGGGGGGCGGTCACGCGAGCGAGCCGGCCACGGTTGGACAGGCCGATCCCGTGTTCGGCACTGATGGCGCCGCGCTGCAGACGGGTTTCGTCATCGACGATGCCGTTGATGAGGGCGACGACCCGCTCAGCCTCGCCGCTCTCCGTGAGCCGCGCCCGGTCGATCAGGGCGCAGACATGGATGTTGCCGTCCCCGATATGGCCGTGCATCGCCACGAGGGCGTGCGGCACCGCTTCCTGGATTCGGTTCTCGACATTCACGGCGAATGCGGCTTGACGGTCGAGCGGGACGGCACTGTCATGGGAGACCACCAGCCCGGAGCGCTTGTTGCCCTCCGAGACGCTGTGGCGGACCTTCCAGATGCCCTTGGCCTGAGCCTCGCTCGACGCGATCAGCGCGTCCGAGATCAGTTCGCGCTCCAAGGCTTCGCCCAGGGCGGCTTCGAGGGGCGTCGCGAGGTCCGTGCCGGCCAGCGTGTCGGTCAGTTCGATGATGAGATACCAGGGCGTATCGAGGCTGAACGGGATCGCCGTGTCCGGCACGTGATCGCGGATCGCTTCGATCTGACTTCGGTTCATGATCTCCAGCGAACCCAGCCGGTCGCCGACATGGGAGCGGAGCAGGCCCATCACCTCCAGCGCCTGCTCGACGCCAGGCAGCATCGCGAGCGCCGTGAGCGACACCCGTGGCCGGGCGAAAAGCTTCAGCACCGCACCCGTGATGATGCCGAGGGTGCCTTCGGCGCCGATGAAAAGCTGCTTCAGGTCGTAGCCGGTGTTGTCCTTCCGCAGGGCGCGCAGACCATCGAAGATCCGGCCATCGGGCAGCACCGCCTCAATACCGAGGACGAGTTCGCGTGTCGGGCCATAGCGCAACACGGCGGTTCCACCCGCGTTGGTGCCGATGTTGCCGCCGATCTGGCAGGACCCCTCGGCCCCGAGGCTCAGGGGGAAGAACCGGTCCGCCGCCTCGGCCGCGGCTTGGATATCGGCCAGAACGCAACCAGCCTCGACAGTGATGGTGTTGGCCAGCGGGCTGACGGCGCGGATCGCCCGCATTCGGTCCAGCCTGATCACGAGGTTGCGGCCGGGCGCCGCTGGGGTGGCGCCGCCACACAGGCCGGTATTGCCGCCCTGCGGGACAATGGAGACGCCCTCGCGACGCGCCAGGGCGACGACCTGCGACACCTCGGAAACGTTGGCGGGCTTCACCACCGCGTCGGCGTGGCCGTGATAACGTTCGCGCCAATCGGTGACGTAGGGGGCAAGATCGTCTTTCGGCCCCATCACGTTGCGGGGGCCGACGATGGCGGCCAAGCGATCGACGAAGCCTTGAGCATCACTCATGGCGATCTCCCTAGAAGCAGGGTCCAGCCCAGCAGCAACTTGTTATAAAGTTGTAATGCAACTACCTGCCTCCTCACGACAGGTCAAGGGGTCTTGGCCGCCCAATTCAAGACAGGTTTCCAGCGGTATCTTCCGATTTACGATCGGCTCGCGCGGAGAGGGCTATCGTTGGTCGTCCGGGATGAAGAGCAAGGCATCTGACATCTTTTTAACAAGTCGGGTGACGAGAGCAGCAAGATGTGTCAGGTTGGTGCTCTCTCGAACCGATACCCTGCCCAAGCAGCAGTGCGGGAACGGAACGCCAGTGACAGCATCCTTGGCCCTATCACCGGAGGCGCCGACGCCTCGCCCGACTAGCCTAGTTGATACCGTCTACCGGGCGATCCTTACCAGGGTAGCGGACGGCACCTACGCGCCGAACGACCGCCTGCCGAGCGAGCACGATCTCGCAGGCCAGTTCGGGGTCTCTCGCCCCGTGGTGCGTTCTGCACTCGACCGGCTGCGGCGTGAGGGAACGATTGTGTCCCGGCGCGGGGCGGGCAGCTTCGTCAAGGCGAGCGAAGCAAAGCAGACACTGGGGTTCGCGCCGGTGGAAAGCATCGCCGATATCCAGCGGTGCTACGAGTTCCGGCTCACCATCGAGCCGGACGCCGCGTTCCATGCCGCCCTACGGCGTGACGAGTCGGCGCTTCTCAGCATTGCGGCGGCCCTGGACCTTCTCGCGACGGCTACGCGCCAGGAGCAGCACCGCGAGGATGCCGACTTTGCCTTCCACCACGCGATCGCGGAAGCCTCGAACAATCATTATTATGCGGCCTCGCTTCAGGCGCTGCGCTCCCACGTCGCGGTCGGCATGAAGATTCACGGATTGTCCTTGCTCGGACCGAATTCCGGCCTGAAGAGCGTGTTCGAAGAGCATGAAGCCATTTTCCATGCGATCCAGAATGGTGAGGCTGAGGCGGCGCGCAATTCTATGGCCGCACATATCCGCACATCACGGGACCGCCTATTCGAAGGGCGCTTGCTTGATCTTTCGCTGTGAGATCAGTGTGTCTGTGCGGCGGGTCTGCAATTTGAAGTGAGATGCCCGAGCAAGGTTTATGAAAGCTCGTCCGCTTTGCTCGCGAACCCCCACCGAAGCGGTCGGGCCGCTTTCGGCCAGACTTCGCCCTGCCGGATCACCGATGCGTGCAAAACCGGTCGTTCGGCTTGGCGCCCATATCAGCCATCGGGCACGTCATTGGTTGAACCCAGAAGCGGACGTAGCAGCGGAGGACAACCGAGGCCGCGAGGATCTGCTCCGGATGATCGAGACCGCCTACCGGGTGCCGAGCAGCGGCAGCTAGCCGAACACGCGCAACTCCTGTCCACGCTCTGCTGCTTCGAGTTGGCTCTACGCCACCGCACGAAGCTCGGCGTCGACGATCGCCAAGGCGGCCTCTCGCAGGTTGAGCTCGAAAGCAGTGCGGTTGAGCGCCTCGATCCGCTCCTCGACCGCCTTCAACGCATCAAGGCGCTCGGTGCGGGCGACGAGGAGCGGATCCTCTCGGGCCGGCTCGCAGTCGAGGATCTGCTCCAAGACGTAGTGGTGTTCGACCTTGGGCAGGTCGCCGACGACGAGCCAGCTTAGCCCGATCAGGAATGCCGCGAAGAATAGGGCGACGAGCCACAAGCGGCGTTGAACCAGCGTTTGGAAAGACGTTTGCCGGTGGCCGAGCGTTCAGATCCCTGTATGCGCCGCTGACAGGTGCACGCGAGCACGAGAGGCCGCGAGGTAGCGTCCGATCAGCGCAGCGAAGGCGTCGGGCTTGAGGCCGCGCGCGCCCAGAGACTGCACGCTGATGTGACGTCGCCGTCGGCTCACTCCGGCCTGCGAGAACAGGCGCTTGGTCCTCGGCAATGTGGCGTCCGGCGTGAGCGCAAGCGTCAGGGTGAGCCGCTTGCCGTGCGTGACCTGGAAGTCCGCCACATCCTGCCACGCGACCGCACCGTCGAGTAGCGGCGAGCGCAGCACGTCCGGCGTCAGCACCAACAGCGGCGTCCGGCCGCGTCGATGCACGAGACCGGCGTAGATCCCTGCCCAGGCGACACCCGCCGCGGCAGCGGCGGCGAGGATCTGCTGCGCCAGCGCATCGTGCGCGACGCCAAGGGCGCGGGGGTACATAAGCAAGGCAGCGCCGGCGCCGGCGAAGAGGAGCGCTAGGACGCCCATCGTCCAGACCATCGGCGCGCCGTTCTCATGCACCACCGTCTCCTCGACGGGCACAGCCGCCGCGACCGCATCCAAGTAGGCTCGCTCGGCGACCTGGTGCTCCCGTGCTCCGGTGAGGAAGTCGTTGCTGAGTTCGCGGCACAGGCCGGACCAGTCCGCGATCAGGGCGGCCGGCCAGGCACGGTCGCCCATGGTGAGCGGCCGAGCGGCACGGGCGAACAGCGCGGCGTCGAGCGGCACGCGGAGCGCCGCGATACGCTGCCGGTCTGGCGGATGAGTGTCGGTGGGATGCGCCTGCCGCTCGTCGAGGTGCGCCCCCGGGTCGGGGAAGCCGACGGCGGGGATCGCGTCGAGGACGCCCGCGACGAGGTCGTCGGGGGCCACGTTGGGCGCGTCGAAGGCGGATCGGAGCGTCTCGCTCACCACCTGCCCGAGAACACCGACGCGCAGCAGGGCGGAGGCTGCGGGCGGTGCGCCGGAGACGAGGGCGCCGCGCCGGTCGGCCTCGAACTCGCGCGCCCGGCTCCAACGCGCCACCGCCGCGTCGAAGGTGCCGAGGCTGCGATGGCCGACATAGGCGGCGGGGCGGGTGAGCAGATCCCCGGGGCCGGTATTGCCCAGCGCGGTCAGCGCGCGATGCAGACCGGCGTAGATCGGGGTGAAGCGCCGACTGTAGGCCGTGTCTTCGCCGGCGAAGTGCGCGTGCTCGTGCCCGATCACCGCGGAGAGCTCGCGCCCGTCGAGAACGCCGAGATAGGGAGCGGGCAGGTACAGCGTGCGCCCCGTCAGCGTCCGCCCGTCCGGGCTCAGGCGCACGGCGCCCTCTGTGACGAAGAAGCCCCCGGTCAAGCCGATGACCACCGCGTCGGGGGCGAGCGCGTCCCCGCGACCGGCGAGCTCGCGTACGAGCCGCCACAGACCTGGTGCCTCAGCCTCATCGAGGGCGCGACCGCGCACGTCGATGGGCTCGGGGGTGAACAGCGCGAACACCCCGCGCAGGCCGCGCACTGCCGCGACCGCGGCCCAGGCCGCCAGGGCCGCGATGACGAGGGCGCCGAGCAGCAGCTTGGCCTCACCAGCCGAGAACCGCTGGGTGAACCACAGCCCGGTGGCCTCGAACAGCGCGGCCGCGAGCACCGCAAGGCTCAGGCCCACAATCTGCAGGCCAAGCAGCACCGGCAGCACAAGGCGCACGAGACCGAAACTCGTCAGCAGTGCGTCGCGCGAGCGCCGCGCCCACAAGCCCGCGGCGCCGCCTCCGGCCAGCGCGACGAGACCGGCCAGCAGCGCGAGTATCGCGCCGGCGGGCGTCGCGTACGGCACCCACGCGCGGGCCCGAGCGAGCGGCAGATCGCGTGTGACCGCGGCCAGCGCCTCCTCGGCCTTTTCGGCCGCGAGCGCCGCGCCGTAGGCGGTTCGTGCACCCTCGAACCGGACCGAGGCGTAGGGATCTGTCGCCGCCAGCAGCCGCAGCTGGATGACGGAGACCGGCAGCTCAACTCGGCGGCGCGTATAGCTCTCGGCGCTCGCTAGCCCGCGCTCGACCTCCCAAACCCCGAGCCCGCCGAGCAATGCCGGAACGCCGACGACCCAGGCGACGAGCCAGACGGCGGGAGGAAGCCGGCGACTGCCGCGGCGGTCCTGATGAAGCGGCACGATCATCTGCCCCTCGGCATTCGACTGTCTATGGAAGCCGGCCTTCGCAGTCCTGGCGGTCCGTCAGCTGGGCCGCGCCCGACTCTCGTACCGCTGGCAGGATTCGAGATCGCGCACCGAGCGGTTGTAGGCGTCGTTGAACAGCCGCGCCGGCTGGCTCGGGTCAGCCTTCGCCTTGATGTCCCGCACGACGTCGCGGCCGTGGCCGATCACGCTCGCCACCGTGTCCGCGTAGCCGGTGCACGACGAATTCGCTTTGGGGTTCATGCCGTCGAAGGTCGCCCCGAGCTGTCTGTTGGCGCTCGACACGTCGCCCAGGGCGGTGAGGAACGGGGCGGTATCGGCCTTCGGCCCGAGCGCCTCGAAGCGCTGCACCGCCCGACGTAGCGCCAAACTGGTCGCGAGCAGCCGGCGTGCTGGGGTGTCCTCCGGCAGCGTCGCCATCCGGCGCTCGTCCCGGGCGAGTTCGCGCTCGAACAGGCTGGTGCCGTAGGCGTCCATCGCCTTCGCGGCTGCTTCGACCTTGGACACGAGGATCGGATGCTGCTCGCGGGCAAACTTGTACCCGTCCTCTTTGAATTCCCGCGTGGTCTGGTAGCGGGTCAGCGCCTTGAGCGTCGGGTTAAGCTCGCGCAAGGCTGTGAGCAGCCGCGTGGCTTGCGGGTTGATCTCGGGAATGGTCCCGGGCAGAGCTGCCGCCTTCTCCAACTCGTCGATCACCCCGTCGAAGTCGACGATGCCGAAATGGTACCACGCGTTGGCGCCCAGCTTCGTGCCGAGCTTGAGCACGCGTTCGTTGTCGCGTCGGTACTCGGCGAGTTGCCGTTCCAGCGGGTGGGAACGCACGAGGTGGTTCTGCACCTCGGTGTAGGCGTTCGCCTTCGCGACCTCCTGCGCTTCGCGGCTCGGCGGGGGTGGCGCGACCCGGGCCTCCGCGCGGGCATTGGCCTGCGTGGCAGTGGCCGGAGGCGCGGCCTGCAGCAGCGCCTGTGAGGCTGGCGGCGGGGCGGGGAAGTCGCACCTGAAGGCGTCGACCATGCTCTTGCGCACGGCCTCGTGGGCCTGGGCGCACTGCTGGGCGACGGTCGGTTGGGCGGACGCATTGCGGCTGATGGCATCGCGGAAGCTCTCCCGCAGCGTGCCGATACCCTGACGGATGTTGGGGCGCACGGCCTCCGGCACGCCTGGGCTTGCTGCACACTGCGCGTATGCGTCTAGGAAGGCGTCACAGCTCTCGACACCTACAGGCGTCACCGGTGTCACGGCCCCGGCGGGCGCAACCAGCACAGTGGCGAGACAGGCTACGAAGAGCCGGCGACGTTTTCCCGAACGCTGACAGCTGCCACGCGGCATGCTCATCTCCTCGACTATTGGGCTTGTTGGGGTCGTGAAAGTCAGAGATTGCGCAGGGCGAGCAGCGGGACGAGCGCGGCGAGCGCAACTGGCACCGACCAGTACTGTACCGGCACCCAGAACAGCGCGTGACGACGGCGGAGAAGAACGCGCCGGTTCGTGGCCGGGTCGATGAGTTCGCGCGGCGGACGACCGTTCAGGCGTCGGCCGACGATCCAATTGGCGGCTGCGGCCGCGAACAAACCGAGGCTGATGGCGAGAAAAATGAGTTCGGGGTGACCGAGGGCCCGAAGCGCCAAGCCGCCCAGCGCCCCGACCGCAACCGCCGTGCCGATCACGACAGGGATGACCACGATCCCCCAGCCCGACCAGATGAACAGCATCACCACCGCCTCAGTTTAATCCGTAGCCCGCAGTCGAGGTGATGACCGAACCTGCATCGGCTGGACGCGCTCCGATCGCGCGTCACGCGGGAGCGCCCGGGTTCTCTTGGGCGTCAGAATGAGGCGCCGCTGTGTTCACGGTGGCGTGAACCGATCAAAATGATCGATGAGCGTGGTTGCTGGTCTGCGGGATTAAGCTGTGCTGTCCTTGCATTATTAAGTACGGGCACGATGGCCATGGCGGCGTGGCTCCTCTGCGTCAGCCTGGCGCCGGCATCGTGCCGCTTGCTGCCCTGCTGGAGGCCCTTTTGGCTCATCTCAGTGGGGCTTGTCCTCTTTGTCGGGCGGTCGGCACGCTTGTAGCGCTGGCGCTTAAGCGGATGGAGCACGTGCTTCGTAGCGTTTCCAAGCTCCTGCTGCGTGACACCACCATTTTGAAGCCGCAGCGCTGAGAGCAAGAGCAATCCACCGTTTCTGCTTCGCGCCGCTGATTGCCAGAAACCAAACAGACAGCCTTCGGCCAGATCCGGCCGGGGGGCATCGACCCTGGCCGACTTGTCGCCCATTCGTTCCGATGAGGCCAACCTTAAACCTGGAAAGAAAGTATGGCCCGCGTCCCACCCGTGCCCGTTCCGTAGATCAGGGCAGAGTGCAGGTTGGTCGCCATCGCGCGGACGATGCGCGAACCGAGGCCCGTCCCGCGAGGTTTGCCCTCGCCGCTCCAGCCCACCCCGTCGTCCTCGACAATTAGCATCAAGCCACCCGCGTCCGCCCGCCCGATAGCTACGCGGATCTCTCCGCGGATCTCCGGCGGGTAAGCGTACTTGTATGCGTTCGTCACCAACTCCGTGACTACCACCCCCAGGGAAACGGCCTTGTCGGTGGCAAGCCGCACCGGCTCAGCGCTGAGCCGAATCGCGTGATCGCGGCCGCTCGCTCGCATCGAGACTTGTAATTCTTCGACCAAGCTCGCGAGGTAGGCGTCGAGTTCAACCGCCTCGACGTCGTCCGAGGTGTAGAGCCGCCGATGAATCCCGGCGATGGCCGAGATGCGTGCCTGCATCTCCAGCAGTGCAGCCTTGGCCGCCGGGTCCGACACGGCGGCGGTCTGCATATGCGTGAGCGCCGCAACAAGCGCGAGCGAGTTCGCAACGCGATGATTGACCTCCCGCAGGAGCATCTCCGCTCGATCGCGCGCCTCGCGCACGGCGGCTTCTGCCCGCTCCTTGGCGCGCCGGAGTTCTTCCTGCCGTAGCGCCGTGTCGACAGCCTCCCCCAGCAGTTCGCGGAACTGGCCCTGAACGTCCTTCCACACGTAGTCGACGGCCCCGGCTTTCAGCGCCGCCACGGCAACTCGACTGTCCTCCGAGCCGGTGACGTAGATGACGGGCGGCGGGTTCGGCAACGCGCGGATCTTGGGCAAAAGGTCGAGACCACTTTGCCCCGGCATGTGATGGTCGAGGGCCACCAAGTCGATGCCGCCCTGGGTCAGCCGCATCAAGCCCGACTCGCCGTCGGCTAGGAGCTCGACGGTATGGCCGCGTGCGGTGAGCGAGCGCTGCACCAGCCGCCCGAGGCCGGGATCGTCGTCGATGTACAGGATGCGTGCGGACACCGCGTCCACGGTCGGGCCGTCGGTCAGGGGCTTCATGGGTTCTCGGGCACCTGCATCACCGAGAAGAACAGGCCGAGCTGCCGGATTGCGTTGGCGAAGCCTTCGTAATTGACTGGCTTAGTGATGTAGACGTTGGCGCCGAGGTCGTAGCAGCGCTGGACCTCGCGACTGTCGTCTGTGGTCGTGAGTATCACGACGGGCGAGCGCTTGGTGTGCGGGTTGGCCTTCACCTTTTCCAGAATGTCGATGCCGGTCATGTCTGGCAGATTGAGGTCGAGGAGGATCAGCAGATGGCGCCGCGCGCTCGCCTCGCCCGAGCCGTCCGGTCCGAACAGGTATGCCAGTGCCGACGTTCCGTCACGGAATGGCACGATCTCGTTGTTGACACCGGCACGGCGGATATTGCGCTCGATCAGCCGGGCGTGGCCTTCGTCGTCCTCAATCATCACGATGCTGACAGAGTGCACGGCGGGCTCCCAGGTCATTCCGCGGCCAGCCGCATTGCTTCGCCGTCGATGGGCTTTGCTGTAGCCGCCGTCCGAGGCAGCGTCACGCTGAAGGTAGTGCCGCGGCCGAGTTCGGAGGCGACGTCGATGCGGCCGCCGAGCGAGCGCACCAGGGCCTTGACGTGGGCGAGCCCGATCCCCTCGCCCGGACGGTCCTGCACGCCCGAGCGCCGGAACAGTTCGAACACGCGGGCGTGGTCGCGCTCGGCGATGCCACGCCCGTTGTCAGTGACGGCGAAGCGGACTCGGCGTTCGCCCAGCGACCGGGCCGTCACCTCGATCAATCCGGGCCGCGCAGGGTCGAGGTACTTTACCGCGTTATCGATGAGGTTGCCGAACACCTGCTCGACCGCCAGTCGATCAGCCATGATCCGTGGCAGATCCGGCGCGACGGTCACCATCGCGCCGGCCGCCTCAGTCTGGTGTCGCTGCGCGTCGGCGATGCTCTGGATCAGGGCGGTCGTGTCGAGGGGTTCCACGCTGAAAGTGCGCCGGCCCTCGCGCGAGAGTTTTAGGATGGCGGCGATCAGGCCCTCCATCCGATTGACGGCAGCCTTGATGAAACCGAGTGCCTCGCCGAGATCTGCGTCGATTCGGGATGCATGCGGATGAGAATCGAGCGCGGCGCGCACGTCCTCGCGCGTCGCCTCTAACTCGCTGGTGAAGCCCATGACGTTGACCAGCGGGGACCGCAGGTCGTGGCTGACGATATACGCATACCGCTGGAGTTCTTCGTTTGACTCCCGCAGCTCGGCCTCCGCCTCGCGCTGCTCCGTGATGTCGGTGTGAACGCCGACCCATTCGCGGATGACTCCGCGCGCATCCCGCACCGGCACTGCCCTGATCGCGCAGTGGCGCCAGCTCCCGTCCACGTCCCGCACACGGTGCTCATGGACAAAGGTGCCTTGTCGGGCGAGATTCGCCTGCCATGCAGCGATCGTGGCAGGCGCGTCATCTGGATGGACGGCCTCGGCCCAGCCAAACCCTTCATACTCTGCGCGGGCCTGCCCGGTCAGCGCCGACCAGCCGGGCTGCTCGCCGACCATCCGGCCCTCGGCGTTGTTGGTCCAAAGCACGCCACGCACGGCTTGGACCGCGGCGCGGAAGCGCGCCTCGCTCGCCCGTAGGTCGCGCTGAACCCGCTGCTGATCGACGGACGAGGCCAGCATGGCGAGGAACAGGATCAGGAAGGTCGCGCCGGCGACGTACAAGGCGAGGGATTGCTGACTGGGATCTAGGATTGCGGCATGTGCGTGATGGGCACCTGCTTCTTCGGCGGTAAAGGTGGCTGCGGCCATGCCGGTGTAGTGCATGCCGGCCACGGCCAGACCCATGAAGCAAGCGGCCGCTAGTTTCTGCCCGAGGCCGTGCTGCCGGAACGTCAGCCATAAAGCGGTCGTCGCCGCCGTCACCGCAATCACGACGGACAGAACGACGATGGTCGGGCTATAGGCGAGGTTGCCTGGCACCCGCATCGCCGCCATGCCGGTGTAGTGCATCCCAGCGACGCCAAGGCCCATCAGCGGCCCGCTGATCAGGATGTCCCGCCGGAGCCCTCCGGTCCGGTTGACCCAAGCGAAAGCGGCGCCGGTGGCGCCGACGGCAACCAAGAGTGAGAGTAGAGTGAGGCCGAGGTCGTAGGCGGCTGGCAGACCCATCTCGAAGGCAAGCATGCCAACGAAGTGCATCGACCAGATGCCGCCCCCCATGGTCAACGCCGCCCCGGCGATCCACGCTAACCGCAAGCCGGTTGGGGCCCCCCTGACGCGAGCTCCGAGATCGAGCGCGGTGTAGGCGGCGAAGACCGCGATGGCGATCGAGAGGGCGACGAGGGCAGGATTGTAGCCAGTGTGGACCATCGATGCGGCCGCAAGCACAAAAAAGGGATTGGGAGATCTCGCACTGTTCGAGACGGAAAGGAACCGCTTCGCCGTGAACGTGTGCTATATCCATATCCCGCCTTCCGCGTGACTCCGGTTGGTCGACAGCCCAGGCGCACGGCTCGGCGTGAGTGAATTTAGCCCTGAAAGCGTAGCATACCGTTAGGCGGAGATCTTTGAAGGTCGTGGGAAGGTGATGACCCCTAGATCAAAATGAGCATGACCGGTGTCTTGCGATCGGATGATCTGGTCAGTCAGAGCTTTTACTCCATTTAATCAGTCGAAATCATTGATATCCGCTCTTTCAATGCCGATCTTAAAGTGATGTACGCCTATTAGCTATCAGTTCGTTAAGATATTATCGTATTTGAGCAAACCAGCGTTCGCTCAATTGCTTCATTAAAATTAAAGCGAACCAGGTGCTATCGGCCAGACCCAGCCAGTTCCTTCGCACTTAACGCGGTTGGCCCGCATGCCCGAGCATGATCACCGCACCGGACAACTGGCCACGACGTTCGTTCCGTTCCGGGGCTGGCAGTGTGGGAACCGTTCGCTTTCCATAGCTCTCGGGTCGTGACACTCACTACCCATGAGCAGCTTGCACAAATTGATCGGGACGGTCGCCCGCCGGCGTCATTCGTCGGTAATCGACTACGGTGTCACGCTGTCGTTGATCGGCACCATGACGTTCGTTCGGTTCCTGGCTCCGGCCCATGTCGCTCCGTTTCTGCTGTACATTCCTGTCCTCCTCGTCGTCACCCTGGCTTTCGGCTGGGGGGCCGGGACGCTGGCGCTGTCGTTGTCCACCTTGATCGCTGCGTGGTTCTATACGCGCGACGGGATACTCGGCGGCGTCGACGTCGCACTGCTGTGTCAGTACGTGACGGTAGGCGCGACCATGGTGTGGATCTGCCATGCGTTGCGCCGCTCCGTCGTGCAGAACGAAGCCACGCTGGAGCAGCTCAACGGAGCGAACCACGTCCTCGTCGAAAGGGAGGCAGCGCTGACCAGCGCCAACGCTGCGGCGGAGGCTGCTAAGGAAGCGGCCGAGCAGGCTAACACTGCGAAGAGCGATTTCCTGGCGAATATGAGCCACGAACTCCGCACCCCGCTTTCCGCCATCATCGGCTACAGCGAGATGATGGGGGAGGAGATCGCGGACGGCTGCGATGCGTCGGACCTTGTAGCTGACATTAGCAAGGTCGAGCGCAACGCCCGTCACCTGCTCGGACTCATCAACGACGTACTGGACCTCTCCAAGGTTGAGAGCGGCAAGATGGATGTCTACGCCGAGGATTTCGCGGTGGGAGACATGCTGCGTGACGTGGCGAGTTCCGTTGCAACGCTGGTCGGCAAAAAGGGCAACACACTGGAGATGCAGCTCGCGCCCGAGTTGGGCCGGATGCATTCCGACCTGACCAAGACGCGGCAGGTGCTGTTCAATTTCCTGAGCAACGCAGCCAAGTTCACGGAAAGCGGGACCATCACGCTTGTTGTCGCGCGCATCACCGACGTTCCGGGTGGCGACAGGCTTTCGTTCTCAGTCTCGGATACTGGAATAGGGATGACAGCCGAGCAAGTGTCGCGCTTGTTCCGGCGTTTCGAGCAGGCCGATGCCTCGACAACACGCAATTTTGGCGGGACCGGGCTCGGCCTTTCACTGACACGTTCTTTTGCCGACATGCTCGCGGGGACGATCACGGTGTCCAGCGTCCCCGGCCAGGGCAGCAACTTTACCTTCACCGTGCCAGCGACCTACGTCCCCGCGGTCGACGAGCAAAACTCGCCCGATCCGGACGTCATCGCTGACGATGAAGTGGGAGGCGATCTCATCTTGGTCATCGACGACGATACGGATCAACTCGCGCTCACCACGCGGTTTCTTCATCGCGAGGGCTTCCGAGTACGGACAGCCACGAACGGTAGGAGTGGGCTCGATTTGGCCCGAAGGCTGCGGCCTCGGGCCATACTGTTGGACGTGATGATGCCAGGCGTGGACGGATGGTCGGTGCTGAGCCAGATCAAAGCCGACGAGATGCTGGCGCCGATCCCGGTCGTGATGGTGACGTCCGTCGACCAGCGCAATCTCGCGGCATCGCTCGGCGCCGCGGACTACATGCTGAAGCCGGTCGACTGGTCGCGGTTCGGCAAGATCGTGAACCAGTTCAGGCTGGCGGAGACGGACCGGCGCGGTACCGTGCTCCTTGTTGAGGACGAGGCCGTAACCCGGATGGCGATGCGCGCCACCCTGGAGGAAGACGGCTGGTCGGTCGTGGAAGCCGCGAACGGCGAGGAAGGCTTGCAACTCGCGGGCGATACCAGGCCGGACGTTGTGATCGTAGACCTGAACATGCCCGTTATGGATGGTTTCGGATTCCTCGAGGGCGTACGAGGACTGCCCGGGTGCTCTGATATCCCGGTGATCGTGCTGACAGGTCGAGAATTCTCTGTGGTCGACCGAAGCAAGCTCCGCGGCGCGAGCCAGATCCTCAATCGCGGCGACTTCGCCTCGGCGAGTTTGGCTGAAAGGCTGAAGGGACTCTCAGCCTGAGAAAGGCGAGGACGGCTCAGCAGCATTAGCGTCGTGCCCTCTTCGATGTCCGCTCTGGCGGCAGTTATTATTCAAAGCGGACATACCGTTTACGGCCAAACCCTGCCATTCCAGACCGCGGCTTCGCGCCATGAGCAGACATCAACCCACCGCCTGGCAGCGGACATTCAGGTCCAGGTAATCATCCGTCCGGTGTCGACCCTTCTCTGAAGTTCGGAAGGTCCGCTTGCAGGCAACCTGATGCCCCGCCGCGACCGATCCTGATCAAAGGCACTGCACAGCGGCGTTCCACACGGATCTAAAATGTCGGTCTTTTTGGCGTTCCAAACTTCGCAGACACCTTTTGGAACGGCTCGGCCGAGATTGTAGACCGTCCCACAGGAGCAGGCCCTATCGGAACGACGTACGTCACAACCAAGCACTGTGGAGGGGCTTAGCTTGATATGCGAAGCTTTACCCACCGCTCGGTGCGCTTTTACCTATGAGGAAATCGAAGTCGCAGCCCTCAGGAGCCTGAGTGACGGTGCGGCGGTAGAGCGCCTTGTAGCCCCGGGTCGGGGCCGGCGGCGGTCGGTGGTCCGTGATCCGACGAGCAATCTCATCATTCTCGACCAGCAGGTCGATCCGCTTGTCCCGGATCGATAGGCGGATCCTGTCGCCGTCGCGCACCGCCGCGAGCGGGCCGCCGATCGCGGCTTCGGGGGCGATGTGCAGAACGATCGACCCGAAGGCGGTGCCGGACATTCGCGCGTCGGAAATGCGCACCATGTCCTTCACCCCCGCCCGGGCGAGTTTCTTCGGAATGGGCAGATAGCCGGCCTCCGGCATCCCGGCAGCGTGCGGGCCGGCATTCTGCAGCACCAGTACGTCGCCTGGGCCCACGTCGAGCTCGGGATCGTCGATCCGCCGGCTCAGGTCCTCGAGGCCGGTGAAAACCACCGCACGCCCCTCGGACTCGAAAAGGTTCGGCGTCGCGGCAGCGCGCTTAAAAATCGCCCCCTCGGGGGCGAGGTTGCCGGTGAGCGCCACCAGCCCGCCGACCGGCGAGACCGGATTGTCGAAGGCCCGGATAACCGAGCGGTCGACCCAGCCGGGCGGCTCATCCAGGCGTTCGGCCAGGGTACGGCCCTCCACATCGACGGTGCCGAGATGCAGGAGCGGGCGCAGTTCACGCAGCAGCGCACCCATGCCGCCGGCGGCATGGAAATCCTCCATGTAGCCCTCGCCCACCGGCTTCAGGTCGACCAGCACCGGCGTCTCGTCCGAGATCTGGTTGAAGCGCTCGTATGAGATCCGAATGCCTAGCCGACCCGCGATGGCCGTGAGGTGCACGATGGCGTTGGTAGATCCGGACACCGCCATCAGGGCCCGGATCGCGTTCTCCACGGATTCCCGGGTGATGACCTGGGCTGGGGTGATCTTGGTCTGGATCAGGCGCACCGCGGCCCGTCCCGTCTCTTCGGCGGCGACCAGCCGGTCGGAATGCACCGCCGGGATCGCGGCCGTGCCCGGCAACGACATGCCGAGCGCCTCGGCGATGCACGCCATGGTCGAGGCGGTGCCCATCACCGCACAGGTGCCGGCCGTGACGGAGAGCCGGCCTTCGACTTCGGCGATCTCGTCTGCATCCACTGTCCCGGCCCGGTACTTGGCCCAGAAGCCCCGGCAATCCGTGCAGGCGCCGAGCCGCTGGCCCCGATGGCGTCCGGTGGACATCGGGCCGGTCACGACCTGGATCGCCGGCAGACCCGCAGAGGCCGCGCCCATGAGCTGGGCCGGGACCGTCTTGTCACAGCCGCCGATCAGCACGACCGCATCCATCGGCTGGGCCTGGATCATCTCCTCCGTGTCCATGGCCATCAGGTTGCGGTACATCATACTGGTCGGACTAAGGAAAACTTCGCCCAGCGACACGGTTGGGAATGGCCGCGGCAGGGCCCCAGCGGCCAGCACCCCCCGCGAGACGGCCTCCACCAGCTCGGGCATGCCGCGATGACAGTTGTTGAACCCGGACGGCGTCATGGCGATGCCGACCACCGGCTTGTCAAGCAGCGTCCGCGAGATCCCCATTGAGCGGGCGAAGGAGCGGCGCAGGTAGCGGGCGAAGTCGCGGTCGCCGTAATTGGTTAGGCCCCGGTCGAGGCCATGCGGTTCATCGGTCATCTGGGTACCTCGATCCTTAATCAGGGTCAGGGGCAGGCGGGGTGGCTGCGGTAGCGAACGTCGAGGAGATCCTCAAAGACGCGGACCATCCCGCCCTTGTCCTTGTCGCCGTGACCGCTAAGCAGCGCGGCCTGATAAGTCGCAGTAGCCGCAGCGAGGACGGGCATTGGCACACACAGGTTTGCCGAGATGCCTGCACCGCTCACCAGGTCCTTGTAGGCGTGTGCCATCGAGTAGCCGTCGAAGAAGTGCCCCTGAAGTATGCGCGGAATGAAGAATTCGGACGCGTGGCTCCGGCCCGTACCGGAGTTAACGACCTCCGCCACCAGGTCAGAATTGAGACCTAGCTTCGCGGACATCGGCAAGATCTCAGCGAGCGCAGCAGCGTTGATATCGAACAACAGCTGATTTATGAGCTTGATGAGTTGGCCGCTACCGCTCGGCCCAGCGTAGACAATTTTGTTCCCGATCAAGTCGAGATGTTTTCGGACCGACTCGAACACGTTGGGATCGCCCCCGCACATCACCGTCAACGTTCCATCGGCGGCCCGCGCCGCCATCCCGGACACGGGAGCATCGAGGAAATGGACGCGCAGGTTAGCGAGCCTTCCGGCGAGTTCGAGGGCCTGCGCGTAGGCGATCGTGCTGGTGTCAACGATGACGGTGTCTGGCCTCAGCCGCTCGGCCAGGCCGTCGGGGCCGAATAGGACAGCTTCAACCGCATCCCCGTCTGGAAGGCACAGAAAGATTACGTGCGCCTCGGCCACGTCGGAGAGGCGCGTGGTCGTCCGGGCTCCCCAGCGCTCGAACTCGGCGAGCTGCTCAGGTTTCCGCGCGCCGACGACGAGGCCGCCCGGGACTCGCAGCAGGTTCATCGCCATCGGCCGGCCCATCTGGCCCAGTCCTATAAATCCCGCTTCTCGCATGCTCGATTTCCCCTCTAGACCCATCTGGTGTCGCTTCGGCCATGCTCGTCTTGGCTCTCGCCCCCAAGCGTGGCCGTCGACCAGCGGATCGCGGCTGCAGGTGGATGCCGAGGCTCGCGAGATGTCCGTCGGTCCGCTGGAGCGCGGCCACCGTCTCCTCGCCGTCCGCTTCAGACACGAGAGCGGCGAGGATCTCGGCGACCACGAAGGCCGGCGACATCGCGTGGAACGGCGCGGGGCTTTCGGTCGGCGCTGTGACGACGTACCGAGCGAGGCGGGCGAGAGGCGATACGATGCTGTCTGTGATGGCTACGACCGGGATGCCGCGCGAGGCAGCGTGTTCCGCCAGTTCGACCGTCGCACGCGTGTATGGGAGCGCCGTCGCGGCCAGCAGCACATCGTCCGCCGTGGCCCGCCCCAACGCGTCAGGCCCCGTCCCCCCCGGGCCATCGAGCAGGATGCTGCGCTCCCCGACGAGCGTCATGATGTAGTGGAAATGCCAAGCGATCGGATGCATCGAGCGCAGGCTGACGCAGTAGACCCGCCTCGCACCCGCCAGCAGTTCCGCCGCAGCGACCAAGCTCGCGAGCGTCTCCGGTTTCGCTAGGCTCGCGACCTGCGCGGCGAGCGATGCGATCATGGCAGCGGCAAGGGATTTCGCGCCTTTCTGGCCCGGTCCGACGGCACGCGCCTTGCCGGCGAAACCAGAACCACCCGTCCGCAGAGTCTCAGCATGGGCCTCACGGATACGGTCGTACCCATCCAGACCGAGATGCTTCGCGAAGCGTGTCATCGTGGCTGGTTGGACGCCTGCCCGCCGCGCCTGTTCGCGCATCGTCAGGAGCGCGACGTCGCTGGGGTGGTCCAAGACGTACTGAGCCGCGACTCGGAACTGCTCCGAGAGCGCGCCGTAGTCGGCGACGATCCTGTCCCTAAGCGCCTCCTGGCTCATACTAACCCCTTACCCTTTGAAAGATGATGTTGCAACGCATGGATCATATTGGTACACGATGAAACAATGAGATCATCTCGGATGCCGAGTGCCTCGGCGAGCAACTGCGCCCGGCTCGGCAGGAGCATAGACCGCTAAGGCGCTCAAACGGGATGAGGGCGATCATGTCGGAGAAACCAATACAGCCTCGACGGTAGGTCCCTCTGACCTGGTTGCTGCTGCAAGCCAAGCGCCTGCCTCCGCGGCTTCCGGGCTCGATACCGGACGGCTTGTTCGCCGGACCGGTCCCAAACACCGCCGACGTCCATCGGTGGTCGGCAGCCGAAAACAACGCGCTCTTTAAGCTCGCAACAACTTTGAAGGACGAAGACGTATGACGCACATCCTGCATCGCACAATCGGCGCTCGGCTGCCGACCGCTGTCGGGGGCGGCGGCGTCGAACTCTACGACGCAGATGGCCGCTCCTACATCGACGCTTCCGGTGGGGCCGCGGTGTCTTGCCTGGGCCATGGCCATCCCGACGTGGTTGCAGCGCTCCATGCCCAAGCCGACAAGCTCGCCTACGCCCACACCAGCTTCTTCACCAGCGATGCGGCTGAGGCTTTGGCCGACCGCCTAGTCACAGGCGCGCCCGACGGTATCAGCCACGTTTATTTCAACTCTGGCGGCTCGGAGGCTGTCGAGGCCGCGCTAAAGATGGCGCGCCAGTACTTCGTAGAGATCGGCCAGCCAAACCGCAGCCGGATCATCGCCCGCCGCCAAAGCTATCACGGCAACACCCTCGGTGCCTTGGCTACAGGTGGTAATGCGTGGCGCCGTGCTCCGTTCGCGCCGCTGCTGGTTGAAACCCATCACATCGACCCCTGCTTCGCCTACCGGTACCAGGAAGTGAGCGAGAGCGACGACGCCTACGCGGCACGCGCCGCTGGAGCGCTGGAGGATAAAATCCTCGAGCTCGGCCCAGAGACAGTGATGGCCTTCGTAGCCGAGCCGGTTGTGGGTGCAACCGCAGGCGCCGTGCCGCCCGTGGCTGATTATTTCAAGCAGATCCGTGCGATTTGCGATCGTTACGGCATTCTACTGATCCTCGACGAGGTGATGTGCGGCATGGGTCGCACCGGCACGCTCCACGCTTGCGAACAGGATGGCGTCGCGCCCGACCTAATGACGATCGCCAAAGGCTTAGGCGGGGGCTACCAGCCAATTGGTGCGACCCTGCTGAGTGGTCGTATCTTCGAGGCGTTCGCTGCAGGTTCGGGGTCGTTCCAGCACGGCCACACCTACATCTGCCACCCGATGGCATGCGCGGCAGCTCTCGCAGTGCAGGAGGTAGTCGCTCGCGACCGGCTCCTCGACAACGTTCAGGTCATGGGCGCGCATCTGCGGCGGCGGCTGACTGAACGTTTCGGCAATCACCCGCACGTCGGTGACATTCGCGGTCGCGGGTTGTTCGTTGGCGTGGAACTGGTGGCGGACCGCAGCACCAAGGAGCCGTTCGATCCCGACCTGAAGCTTAATGCGCGGGTCAAGCGCGCCGCGATGGAACGGGGGCTCGCGGTCTACCCGGCCGGCGGCACAATTGATGGCGCCCGAGGCGACCATGTTCTGCTGGCCCCGCCCTTCATCATCGACGCGATGACGGTCGACACGGTCGTCGAACGCCTTGGCGACGCCATCGACGCTGCCCTCCCCACCGCCGCTTGAACAGGGGCCGCCGCGGCCGGTGGAGCTGGGGCAAATCTCATAAAAGGAAGAAGACGATGCGGAACTTGGCTTGGACGACCGTGACTGGGGCGTTGATCCTCAGTTTATGGCCGCACCCATCAGCGAGGGCAGAGGAACTCATGGGTACGCTCAAGAAGGCGAAAGAGTCTGGTACGTTTACGGTCGGATACCGGGAAGCGTCCGTCCCATTCTCCTATCTAGATGGCGCGCAGAAGCCGACCGGCTTCGCGGTGGACCTGTGCGCCCGAGTAGTCGATGCCGTCAAAGCCAAGATTGGCGCATCCGATCTCAAGGTCGCGTTCAATCCGGTCAATTCGGCGACTCGTATGCCACTTGTTGCGAACGGCACCGTCGACATCGAGTGTGGTTCGACGGCAAATCAACTTGCCCGCCAGAAGCAGGTGGCGTTCTCGGTCTCCACCTTCGTGCCGCAGTTCAGGTGGCTGGTGCGCACTGCAGAAAACATCCATTCCACGACTGATCTCAAGGGAAAGACGGTAGCCGTAACGTCAGGGACTAACACGGCTCAGTTCGCGAATAAGCTTAATCAGAACGAGAACCTTGGACTTACCATTATGTCCGCTAAAGATCACGCCGAGTCGTTTCTCTTAGTCGAAACCGGGCGCGCCGCAGCATTCATAGAAGACGACATCAACTTGGCTGGCTTACGGGCAAATACAAAGGACCCTAGCAAGCTGACGATCCTCGACCAAGCTTACCCATCCGATGTCTACGCCCTCATGATTCGACGCGACGACCCACAATTCAAGGCGCTCGTCGATGAAACTCTAACCGATTTGATGAAGTCCGGCGCGTACGAAAAGCTGTACGCTAAGTGGTTCGAGAGCCCTATCCCCCCAAGAGGAGCAAATCTTGAATTTCCTATGTCGAGCAAGCTCAAGGAACTTATTAAAAATCCTTCGGACAAGCCGAATGAATAATCACCTCAAACGATATCATTCACCAACTAGGACTGAGTTGACAGTCCCGGATCTGGATGTCGCGCAATTGAGTGGTGATCAATAGGCGCTTGGGTCGAAGCTATCGGTCGGACTCGCAAAAGCTTTCCGCAGTGCAGCGCTCATCGGAAGCCCCAAGTTAATCCCTCTCGGCGGGATCGGCTTCGTGAACCACTTGTCGTATAACACCTGTCCTTCGGGACCGGCGTAGAGCTTGGCTGTTGCGGCGTCAGCCACGGCTTTGAATGGGGCGTCATCCTTGCGCAGCATGACGGCGTAGGGCTCTGGTTTCGATAAGGCTTCCGACGATATTTCGAAGGCAGCGGGATCCCTGGCTGCGGCTACCAAAGAGGCCAGCAGCACATCGTCCATCACAAAGGCCACTGCCCGCCCGTTCTGGACCATCAGGAACGCCTCTGCATGGTCGACGGCGGGTAGGATGGTCAGACCGAGGTTGCGCGCGATGTTGGCTTCGTTGATCTGGCGTAGGTTAATCGTGCCAGAGGTCGAGACCACAGTCTTGCCCTGCAGGTCATCGATGGTGTGCAGACCGGTACTCTTCTTCGACACGTAGCGCGTCGCGGTCAGGAAGTCGGTATTGGTGAACGAAACTTGGTTGCGGCGTTCGAACGTGTTCGTTGTCGAACCGCATTCAAGGTCGATGGTGCCATTTGCGATCAGTGGGATGCGCGTTGCCGACGTCACCCCGTTGAGCCGGACGTCAAGCTTGGCAAGCCCAAGCCGCTCCTTTACCGCATCAACGATACGATAGCAGATCTCAAGCGCATAGCCGACTGGCTTCTGATCCCCGTCCAGGTAGGAAAATGGCACCGAAGCGTCCCGGAACCCAAGCGTGATGACGCCCGTATCCTTCACCTTCTTGAGTGTGCCTGTGAGTTCTTCTGCTGAGAGTGAGGGAGAAGCTAACGCGAACGTCATCGTCGCGGCGACGGCCGCGTTCTTCATGGCATACATCGTCGATGTCCTTTTCCGTTTCTAGGTCGCTCCGATTGTCTGGCCGACACGGGCGTCCCCTGCAGGGAGCCACGACAAGGTCATGCCAGCTCGAAGACGCCCTCGACCTCGACGGGCACGCCACGCGGCAGGGCGTTGGTCCCGGCCGTCGTACGCGCGTGGCGGCCATCTTCGCCGAGGGCGAGCACCATGAGGTCCGAGGCGCCGTCTAGCACCCGCGCCTGCTGTATGAAGTCGCCCGTGCAGCGGACGAACCCACCTAGCCGGAGGCAGCGTACTCGAAGGGGTTCGCCTTTGAGGGCAACGTCGACTTGGGCGAGAACGTTCAGTGCGCATAGACGCGCCGCGGCCTGCGCCTCCTCGATCGTGATGCCCTCGCCGACGATGCCGCAATACTGGGGTTCGCCATCCTGTACAGGGGTCTGCCCAGCTACGAAAAGCAGCGGGCCGGCACGCGTGAATGGCACGTAGTTGGCGGCAGGCATTGTCGGTCGCGGTAATGCCAGCCCGGCCGCCGCCAAGCGAGCTAGGATCGCGCCGTTCACTTGAAGGATCCTTCATTGGCGGAGCCGCGCTCGTCCTCGGGGGCGACTTCGCCTCCAAGCAAGCAGCCGAGGGCGCGGTCACCCGCGAAGCCGATACGAACCGAGATTTCCGAGAGATGGCCCATGGCGCGGCCTTGGTGGATTAGGATGCGGCGATCGTCGGGCTCGACGGTTCCATCGTGCAGGAGACCGAACGCCAGCGCCGCCGCGGCGATGCCGGTTGCAGCGTCCTCCGGGTAGCCGGATGAGCGTGGGAACTGCCGCGCCTCAAACGTGCGCCCCGGCCCGTCTAGGACTGCGTAAGGATAGAGGCCCGTCGAGCCGATGGCCCGACACGCGGCTTCGACCGCCGCAGGGTCGGGGGCGAGAGCGTGCAGGCCCTCCGGCCAGCGTATCGGTATGAGGGTCTTCACACGCGAGGTGGCGGCGTTGTGCACCGGTAGATCGGCGAGAGCATCGCGGCTGATGCCCAGGGCGGCGCAGACGGTGTCGACACGCTCCGATGCGAGCGGCACGACCCGTCCGGTTGGCTGGGTGATCTCAACGCGCCACGATCCGTCGTCGTGGGCCTGGACGAAGCCGGTGACGGTACCGCTCACTGTTGCAATTCGCACCGGCGCACTCGCCAACCGCCCGCGGCGGGCTAACACCCAGAGGGTGCCGATGGTGGCGTGGGCGCACATCTCCATCTCGTGGTTTGGCACGAAGAAGCGGAACCGGAGGTCGTGTGTGTCGTCCTCAGGCGGTAGCACGAACCCACTCTCGTGGCGGTACCGCCGAGCGATGTCCTGCATCGCGCCTGCGTCTAAGGTGCCGGCGTCCGCCACGACGGGGCAAGGATTGCCCCCCGCGCCACCGCAGGTAAAGACGCGTACGACTTCGACTTCGACATCGCTCATGACTGAGATACCCAACCCGCAGCGCGCAGGACCTCGGCCGCGCCGTCATCGGAGATCATTGTAGGAAACAAGGACCGCCCGCGCGGCCGGGTGGGCCTTACTTCTTGACCGAGTGGGCCACGAGAGCTCGTGAGGATGCCCGAATTCCCGTAGCTGCCTGACCGTCTCGCCGACGCAGGGCGCGGGACAAGGCTGAGCCGCTCTCGAACCCGACCCGGGACGCGATCTCGTCGACGGGTAAGTCCGTAGCTCTTAGCATGTCCTTGGCGGCGTCGAGACGCTTGGCCCGGTGAAACGCGCCGACCGACAAGCCGACTTCGGCGTGGAACAGGCGGGTCAGGTGGCGGCGTGAGACATCCAGGCGCTCAGCTAGCAGGTCGAGCGGGACGTCCTGATCCAGACGCGCGGCGATTATAGCTCTCGCCTGACGGATCAGGGCCTTGCCGTGTCCGTGTCGGGATGCCGAGGGGAGAGGTCGGCCCTGCTCGATGGCTGCTAGGCATCGGATGAGTAATGCGGCTGAGAGGTGGGCGCGGACAGCCGCGGAGCCTAACGTATCACCTGTGCCGTCGAGACAGAGGGCGCGAAGCGTACGGATCTCGGGGGTGACGGGGAACATACCGCTCGTCCGAATGGAGGTTCGGACGCGGCTTAACGAACCGAGGCTCGCTTCGATGCGTCGGAGCGCGTTTTCTTTAACGTAAGCGACTATGTGAGCTTGATTATCTCGAAGAGTGCTCGTGTCGTGAGCATGCGAGGCAGGAACGACGGCGAAGCGGTCTTCAGATACCCAGACGCCTTCGCGCCGAGCCTCGTGTTTGAGGCGGAAAGCACCTAGGCTGGGCAACAGCAGCATAAGGCCGTCATGCCAATGCCATGGCTTGGTGTAACCGGAGCCACCGCCGGCAAGGGTCATATGTCCGTCGTCGTCGGCGATGAGCGACGCGGCCGGGGTAATTTGCCTTAGAAGGTCGAGCGACCTGAGCATGATTTGATCTTACGCGAATACCGCGACCGAGTTCCAGCGCAGCCGTTCTACAGAGCTTGCCCTAGTGGAACGCAACGGTAGGTAGCACAACCGCACGCGTCGGAAATTCGATCGCTTTGCCGACGGAACCCATGCGCCGTTTGGCAAGCTCTGGAATGGCCTTCATTCTGTCGGGAAAGCGTGTCAGCATTTCAAGCTTCGGTAAAACGCTGCGAACGGAAACATCGGTTTTGATCCACCTCATGCCAGGAAGTGGACGGACGGCTTTCGGCCATCGTTGGGCGCCGCACAGCGTCCACGCAAACGACGCAGAAGGTTGGATCCCGCCGGTCTTCTTTCGGGCAAAATGCAGCAAGAACAGACATCAAACTGCAAGATCAAACATCTCTTAGTTGACCGAACCAAATTGGTGATCGCTCGATGTAAGCAGCGGCATCGAGACGGTGTCCGTGGTCTCGCTCACGGCGCCAAGCCCATGAAGTTCCGCATCGGAGCGGGATCCGTCCGGAGAGCGGAGGCCTGCCCCTCGTAGACGACGTGGCCGTTGTTGAGGCCGTAGACCCGGTCGGCGAAGCTCAGGACCGCTGCGACGTTCTGCTCGACCACGACGATCGTGCGCCCTTCCGCGGCCAGACGCTTCGTCAACACGACCAGATCCTGAACGATCAGCGGCGCCAGCCCCTCGAAGGGCTCGTCGAGGAGGAGGATGCGCGGGTCGCGGACCAGGGCGCGGGCGATCGAGAGCATCTGCTGCTCGCCCCCCGAGAGGGTGCGCCCCCGCGAGGTGCGTCGCTCCTTGAGCCGGGGGAAGATCTCCCAGATCCGGTTGAGGGGCCACGCCTTGGGGGCGGTCAGGCGCGCGACGCGGAGGTTCTCCTCCACGGTCAGGCCGCCGAACACGGCGCGCTCCTCCGGCACGAGCTGCATGCCGACGCGGGCGATCTGCGAGGGCGGGAGCCCGTGGATCGCCTTGCCGTCGAGGCGGATCGTGCCGCGCCGGGGGCTGAGCACGCCCATCAGCGTGCGCAGCGACGTGGTCTTGCCGGCGCCGTTGCGGCCAAGGAGGGCCACGACCTCGTTCTCCTCAACCCGCAGGGAGACGCCGAACAGGATGTGGGAATCTCCGTAGAGGGTGTCGATGCCCTCGACTTCGAGCAGGCTCATGCGGCGCTCCCCAGGGTGGCACCGGCTTCCGCCGGGCCGGTACCGAGATAGGCGCGCTGGACGGCTGCGTCCCGGCGCACGGAATCGGTTGGGCCGTTGGCGAGGAGGCGGCCCTCGCACAGCACGGTGATCCGCTCGGCGAGGTCGAAGATGGCGTCGAGGTCGTGCTCCACCACGACGACCGTGCAAGTCTTCGCGATGCGCCGGATCAGGGCGCAGGTCGCCGCCCGCTCCGACAGGCTCATGCCGGCCAAGGGTTCGTCGAGGAGCAGCACGTTCGGGCTAGTGGCGAGCGCCATGCCGATCTCCAGCCGTCGCTTCTCGCCATAGGCCAGGACGCTCGCCGGGGTGCCGGCCCGCTCGCCGAGATCGAGAAGGTCTATCAGAGTCGCTACCTGCGCCTCCACCTCGGGGCGTCCGTCGGCGGGGGCGATGAGATCCAGGCGGAAGCCGCCCCGCGCCCGAGCCAGCGCCGCCACCCGAAGGTTTCCCCGCACCGTGAGGTTCAGGAAGAGCTGGTTGAGCTGGTTGCTCTTGGCAATGCCCCGCTGGGCCGCTCGGCTCACCCCGCCTCCGGTTAGCCGCTCGCCAAACAGCAGCACCTCGCCCGCGCTCGGGCTCACCTCGTCGGAGAGCATCTTGAACAGGGTGCTCTTGCCCGCTCCATTCGGCCCGATCACCGCGTGGATCGACCCCCGGCGCACGGTGAAGCTCACGCCGTCGACCGCCTTCAGGCCACCGTAGTGCCGGGCGAGCCCGCGCGCCTCAAGGACGATCTCCCCGCGCGCGCTGCGTCCGTCCACCGCCGGGCGCGGCATCGGCAGGGCGATCTCAGCCGGGACGGCGCGGGCCGGTGCTCCGCCGCTCGCCTCGATGGCCTCCGTCCGGGCCAGCTCCGCGCGGAGGCGACGGGCCTCCCGGCGGCGGTTCCAGAGATGCAGGATCTCCCCGCAGATGCCCCGGCGTAGGCCGATCACGAGGCCGATGAAGGCGAGCCCCAGGACGAGCTTCCACAGCGGACCGAGGCCGGGGATGAGTTGCAGGTTGTCGCGCAGCCACAGCCAGAGGGCCGCGCCGACCAGTGGCCCGACCAAGGTGCCGACGCCGCCGACGATGGTCTGCACCACGAGTTGCCCCGAGGTCTCCAGGGCGAAAGCGTCCGGCGGCATGTAGCTCTGGAACGGCCCGAGCATCGCCCCGGCGAGCCCCGCATAGAGCGCGGCGATGGTGAAGGCGGCGAGCTTGTAGGCCGGGACGTCGTGGCCGAGCATCGCCACGCGGGCGGTGTTCTCCTTCACTGCCCGCAGGATCAGCCCCACAGGGGATTTTGCGATGCGGCGGGCCAGAACGAAGCCGACGAGGAAGGTGGTCGCGAGGAGCGCGTACATCGGCAGCCCGGCGGTGATCCGCACCGCGCCCGCCCCGAAGCCGATTGTCGGAAGGGGCACCCCGGCGATGCCGTTCTCGCCGCCGGTCCATTCCGAGAGCGGGGAGTTTTCGATGAAATACGCCATCTGGCCGAAGGCCAGCGTGATCATGGCGAAGTAGATGCCGATGCGCCGGACGGCGAGCCAGCCGACGAGGAGGCCGAATAGCCCCGCCGCCAGCGTCCCAGCCAGGAGGGCGAGCCAGACGCTTCCCACCGTCCCGGAGACGAGGAGGGTGGCGGCGACGAACCCGCCCGTCCCGTAGAAGGCGGCCTGGCCGAAGGAGAGGAGGCCCGCGAGGCCGAACAGGATGTCGAGCCCGAGGCCGAACAGCGCCCAATTGAGCGCCCGCGTCAGCAGGTCGTGTGAGAAGCCCAGCGGCGGCAGCAGGAGAGGGGCGACCACCAGGAAGGCGGCGAGCGCCAGTTCGGGGAGGATGCGGCGGAGGGCAGGGGGCATCAGACGCGGCCCTCCGTGCCGAACAGCCCTTGCGGGCGCGCCACCAGCACCAGTGCCATCAGGCCGTAGAGCATCACCTCCGAATAGGCGGAGCTGAAGGCACTCGTCAGGCTGATGACCTCGCCCGCGATCAGCCCTCCCACCACCGCGCCGGGGAACGAGCCGAGCCCGCCCAGCACGATGACCACGAAGGATTGCACCATGAAGCTGGCACCCATGTCGGGCGTCACCGAGACGACGGGGGCGTAGAGCATCCCGGCGAGCCCCACCGCGACGATTCCGATGCCGAAGACGAGGAGGAAGGTGCGGCGCACGTCGATGCCGAGGATGCCGACCATGCCGGCATTCTCGATGCCCGCCCGCACCACGAGGCCGATCGCAGTCCGGTAGAGGACAAGGTAGAGGCCGAGGAGGAGCGCCGCGACGATGCCGATCAGTTGGAGCCGGTAGGTCGGGTAGACGAGGAAGCCGAGCTTGGTCGCCCCCACGCCCCAGGAAGGCAACGGCACCCGCTGGCTGTTCCCCCCGAACCACGCGCGCAACGCCTCCACGAGAACAATGCCGATGCCGTAGGTGACGAGGATCTGGTCCTCGTCGGGCCTCGCGTAGAAATGGCGGATCACCAGCCGCTCCATGGCGAAGCCGACGACCAGCATGACGGCGCAGCCGCCGAGCAGGGCGAGCAGGAAGGAATGCGTCGCCGACATCATCACGAAGGCGGTGTAGGCCCCCACGGCGAACAGCGCACCGTGGGCGAAGTTGAGCACCCCCAGGGTGCCCAGGATGATGGTGAGCCCGCTGGACACGAGCGCCAGAAGGCTCCCAAGGGCAAGGCCGTTGAAGGCCTGGGAGAGGAGAACCACCGTGTTGGGCATGGCCGGTCCCTCAGGTGTAGGGGCCGAGCTTGCAACCGAACAGGTCGGGCGGGTTCATCACGCTCTCGCCCTCGACCACGTCCACGATCTCGTAGAAATCCTCCGGCCCCTTCATCGAGGCGGGCGCCTTGCCTTTCAGGATCGGGATTGGTCGGACCATCTGGTGGTCCTCGGCGCGGTAATAGACGCGGCCGATGGTCGAGTTGTAGGGCTGGCTCTTCGAGGCCTCCATCGCTTTGATCATGTCGACCGGGTTGAACCCGCCGACCCGCTCGACCGTGAGCGCCCAGAGATAGGTCTGCATGTAGGCGATGTGGGCGCCCCAGCGTGGGTGATACTTGTTCTTGTCGAGGAAGCTCGCCACGAAGGTCTTGGCGAGGGGATAGCGGTCCTCCAGCGTCCACCAGAAATCGCAGGAGCCATAGACGCCCTGCATCAGTTCGGCGCCGAGTTCCTTGTCCTGGAAGGAGGACAGGTTCGGCACGACGAGCTTCATGCTCGATAGGACGCCGAACTGCTCGGCTTGCTTGGTCGAGGCGACCGCATCCGCGCCGAAGCAGATGTTCACGAAGACGTCGGCGCCGCTGTTGGCGATGTTGAGGAGCGCCGAGCTGTAATCGGCGGTGCCCAGCGGCACGGTCTCCTTCAGAACCTGTGTCCAGCCCGCCTCCTTGGCGAAATTGGCAAAGGATTCGTAGACCGTCTGGCCGTAGGTGTAATCCGGCACCAGGAAGGCCATCTTGCGCTTGGGACCGAGCGCCTTGGCGACCACCGGGGCCAGCGCCTTGGCGGCCATGTAGGCGTTCTGCTGCGAGCGGAAGCCGTAGCGCTGGCAGTTCTTGCCGGTGACGTCGTTCGAGCCGGCGATGCCGACCATGTAGAGGACCTTGTCGCGGCTCGCAAGTTCCTCGAGGGCGATGGCCTCGGAACTGCTCACGGAGCCCGAGAACTGAATCGCCTTGTCCCGCTGGATGAACTGGGTCGCCGCCTGCACCGCAACGTTGGGCTTCCCCTCCGTGTCGGCGACCTTGTAGCGGATCTGGCGCCCGAGGACGCCCTTGCCCTTCAGGCCCCAGGCGGCCGGGATCTCGCCGCCCGCGTTGATCTGCGCGATGGCGAGTTCGTAGCCGAGCTTCAGGTCGTTGCCATCACCGGAGAAGACGCCTGTCAGGGGCATGTTGAGGCCGACGAAGACGGAGTCAGCGCCGACACCCTCCGGGAAGGTGCCGATCGCGGCGGGCGTCTGCGCGCGGGCCAAGCCCGGCAGCATCAGTCCGGCGGCGCCCCCGAGGAGCAGCTTGCGACGGTCGAACATCATAGCACATCTCCACTCGGGCAGGGGTCGAGGCAACGCTCAGCAAGTCACGCGCCGTCGCCGGGGACAGGCGCGGAAACACCCGCGGGCGGCGGGGCGGAGCCGGGATCGCGAAAGGCCGCGGGGGCGAGGCGGCGGCGGTTCACCGTGAGGTCGAACACGTCGAAGCGGTTGTAGTAGCCGACCACGTCGTGGAACTGCTTCGGCTCGATGCAAGCTGCGAGGTCGATTTCGGCGTAGAGGATTCCCTCGTCCCGAAGGGCTTCGCCGATCTGGGCGCCGGTCGGATCAAGGAAGAACGAGGCGGCGCGCGGCGTCCCTTCCAGAACCTCGGCGGCCCGGGGATCGCAAGAGGCGATGGTGTCGAACGCCGCACGGTCGAGCACACTCGCGGTGACGAGGCCGAAGACCTTGGCCTCGAAGCAATGGGCGCCCGCCCGGAGGCGGTTCGCGGCGAGGTTGTCGTAATTGCCCCCGCCCGCTGGGCGCCGCGTCGGCCAGACCGGCGGCCAGGACGAGATATGGAACTGCTCGCCCTGCGCCATCAGGCTATAGCGGGCCAGCGAGTTGGTGTTCTCGCCGCAGATGAGTTGGCCGATCCGGCCGATCGCGGTCTCGACCACCCGCAGCCCGGCCCCATCGCCTGCCGCCCAGACCAGCTTCTCGTAGAAGGTCGGAACGAGCTTGCGGTGGTGGTTGAGGATGTCGCCGCCCTCGCCGATCAGCAGGTTGCTGTTCCACAGGCAGCCGACGCTCACGGGTGAACGCTCGCTGAGGCCGATGGAGACGATGACCCTCGCCGCCTTCGCGGCCTCGCGGATGCGGGCGACTTCCGGTCCGTCGACGAGGACCGACTGGTCGGCCATGCGGGCGAACAGGTCGTGGTTGTCGATCGGCGCCGCAAGGGCGGCCCAGACCGGAAAGGCCGGGATGAAGGTTTCCGGGAAGGCGACGAGGGCCGCGCCGGCCCTGGCCGCCTCGTGGATGAGGGAAACCGCCTTGTCCGTCGTCGCCGTGGCGTCGAGGAAGACCGGTGCGGCATGGATGGCCGCCGCCTTGAAACGGGGATTCATGAAACGGGGATTCCTGGATTGCCCTTTCGAGGCCGAGCTTAGGCAGCCTGTCCGCCGCTTGAAGCGGTCAATTCCGCAAGCGCCCTTGCACGGATCCCAAGCCGCCGACGTGGCGCGACTCTTGCGCCGCGCGAGACCATGCGTGCCCTCGATCAGCTCGACTGGGATGACCTGAAGGTCTTCGTCCATGCCGCCCGTGGGGGCAGCCTCGCGGGAGCGGCCAAGAGGCTGCGGGTCGATCAATCGACCGTCAGCCGGCGCCTCGCCCATCTGGAAGCCGCCCTGGGCGTCTCCCTGTTCGAGCGCATGCCCTCCGGCCTGCGCCTGAGCGAGGCCGGCCAGCGCCTGCTCCGCCACGCGGAGCGGGTGGAGAGCGCCATCATCGCCATGGAGGAGGAGGTCACTCCCAGCTCCGGGCAGGCCGGAGGCCGCGTCCGTCTCGCGACGATGGAGGGCATCGCCTCCCTCTATCTCGCCGAGCGGTTCGTGCGCCTGCACGAGACGCATCCCGACCTCACCGTCGAGCTGCTGACATCGCCCCAGACGGTCTATGTGAATCGCCGGGAGGCCGACCTCTTCCTGAGCTTCTTCGAGCCACCGGGGCAGGGGCTCGTCTCCGAGCGGATCGGCCGCTTCCGGCTCGGGCTCTACGCCTCACCGGGCTACCTCGACCGGGCGGGAACGCCACGATCCATCCAGGATCTGGAGCGCCACGCCTTTGTCACCTACGTCGAAGACCTCGTGCAGGTCGATTGCGTGCGGTGGCTCGACGAAATCATCGCGGATCGGCGTACCGTGTTCCACTCGACGAGCATGATCGCGCAGAAGCAGGCGGCCGCCGGTGGGCTCGGCATCGTCCTCCTCCCAAGCTTCGCGGTTGCCGGACGCGACCTCCTGGTCCCGGTACTGCACGATGACTTGTCGACGATTCGAGATCTCTGGCTCAACGTCCACACCGACCTGCAATTCTCGCCCCGCATCAGGGCGGTCTCGGCCTTCCTGAAAACCCTATTCCGCTCCGATCCCACGCTGCAGGTCAATCTTCGGCTTCCGCAACCAATCTCTGTTTTGGGGCCCGCGATGTCTTCAGTGGACTTGCCCGAAACTGCCCAGGCCGTTTGATGCTCGAAGACAAAAAATATCTCTCAAATGTTATTCAATATGCATTTAGTGAGATTGACCCTGGGGACCAATCAGCGTCCTGGCGTTTAAGTATATCTTATTCTGCGATCCACCTTCCACCCCGATGGGAATGTCCGCTTTGGGGAGCCGCGCCGATCATTTCCTGTGACCGGGTTGGGTCGGGAGGCGGCTGTCCGTTCCGCGCCAAGTGTGGAAATTGGCGGTCTGCCCGGAAGCAGACGTTCGGCTTCGCGCCCGTTCCAGCTGTTCAGGCGTCGCGGGCAGGATCCCGAAAGCGGACGCCACCTCAGCAAAGGCCTCAGCACGAGATTGCGCCGTCAGCGGAACTTCCGTTCCCGTGGACTGTCTGAAATTCGCCGGGCACCTGAAGCGATGGTGGACGCGTCGCGACTGGCACGTTGATGGAGAGCAGCATGGTACAGCGACGTGAACTGCTCCTCGGTATCATCACCCTCGCTGCGACCGTACCCGCGCGGGCTCAACGATCTGAGCCAGAGCTGCATCTGACGCTCGGGACGGCAACGCCCGGTGGTTCATTCCCCGCCTTCGGCCGAGCGCTCATTGCTGCAGTCAGTAAGTCCGATTCAGGTGTGATGATCGAGCCGAGGATCACGAAGGGCTCAGCGGAAAACCTGACCTTGCTGAAAGCGGGCAAGCTCGACTTGGCCCTCGTACAGGGTGAGTATGCCTACGAGGCTTTGTCCAGTGGGCGGGCTGACGGGACCGGCATGTCGGTCGTGGCCCCCATCGACGCCTCGCCCGGCATGTTTGTGGTCCCAGCCTCCAGTCCGATCCAGAACGTGCAGGATCTGCGCGGCCGTGCCGTCGCTCTCGGCACGCGCGGCTCGGGCTTCACGATCATGGGGCGAACCGTGCTGCAAGGCTCCGGCATCGATCCGGACCACGACATCACGCCGATCCTCCTCGACGACGCTGGCGAGGGCGCCACACAGGTTCTCGACGGCCGAGCAGCCGCTTTGTGGGGCGCGAGCCTCGGCTGGCCGGGCTTCAAGACCCTCGCGGATGCGCCCGGCGGCGCCCGCTTCTTCGGCCCGGCGCCCGAAGCGATCCCGAAGATCCTGGCCCTGCGCGCCTCGATGCGCCGCCTGACCGTCCCGGCTGGCTCCTTCCGCGGACAGGATGCAGCGATCGAGACCGTCGGGTCTTGGAGTTTCGTCCTCGCTCGGCCAGAGCTGGACGATGCCGCCGTCACCCGGCTCGTGCGCGCGACAGACCGAGGTCGAGAGACCTTGGCCAGGCTCTATCCTCAGGGCCGAGAGAGCGATCCGCGCAATCTCGTCTCGAACGTGCCGGCCGCTTGGCTGCATCCGGCGACGGCCGCATACCTGCGTGAGATTGGTGCCGATCCGCAGTGATCACCGAGCGCCGGCTTCCGAGCTGTCGGTTTTAGGGCTAAGCCGGCGTGGCCAAGCTCGGCGATCGAACCGGCTGGCCCGTGAGGAAGCCTGAGATGATCCGCTCCTTGTGCGTTGCTGTGGGCGTGTTCGCCCTGATGCTGCCCACCGTGCGCGCCGACGAGATCAAAGCAGGCGAGGCACCTGCTTCCTCAGCAGCGTCACCTTCGTCCACCGCGACGCAGGTTTCCGAGATCGCGTTCGACTCAGTCCCGGACTTCCTGAAGCTGCCGCCGGACATCTTCTTCGGTGAGGTCGCCGGCATCGCCCTGAACTCGAAGGGGCACATCTTCATCCTGTCGCGCGGGGCGACGCAGGGGCCCGCCTACGGCGCGGCTGCCACCCAGCTCCTGGAGTTCAATCCCGACGGCACCTTCATCCGGGAGATCGGTCACGGCCTGTACGCCTGGTCCTTCGCCCACGTCGTGCGCGTCGACCACGAGGACAACATCTGGGTCCTGGACAAGGGCTCGGACATGGTGGTGAAGTTCACCCCTGAGGGCCGCGTCGCCATGGTCTGGGGCCGCAAAACCGAAGCCGCCGACGAGACTGCCGAACCCTGGAAGCACCCCACGCCGCCGCTGCCGCCCGTGCAGGGTCAATTCCGGCAGGTCACCGACGTGGCCTGGGACAAGGCCGGCAACGCTTACATCAGCGACGGCTACATCAACTCACGCGTGGCCAAGATCGACAAGGACGGCAACTGGGTCGACTCCTACGGCAGCTACGGCACCGAGCCGGGTCAGTTTCGCACCCTGCACTCGATCGCCTCCGACGCGAACGACAACATCTACATCGCCGATCGGGGCAACGCTCGCATCCAGGTGATGGACACCGCTGGCCACATCCAGCGGATCATCAAGATCGACGTGCCGTTCGATTACGACAAGGCGCGTGCCATCATCCGCGGCAAGCCGGCCAAGGATCGCACCACGGTCGACCTGTTCACGCCGGGCGCGCCCTGGGCCTTGTGCATCACACCCGGACCGAAGCAGGTCCTCTACGTCGCCGACGCCTTCCCGGGGCGGATCTACAAGCTGTCGCTCGACGGCAAGGTGCTGGGCGTGCTCGGCGAGACGGGCAAACAGCTCAAGCAGTTCGGCTGGATCCACGAGATCGCCTGCCCGTCCGAGAACGAGATCTACGTCGGCGAACTGCTGAACTGGCGCCCGCAGAAGCTGGTCCTCCATCCGTGATTGCTGGTGGCGCCACGGAAGTACTCGCTCATCGGCGAGAGGCTGGCTAGTTCGTCGGCCTGTTGACGGCTACAAGCGCAAAGCCGCCTGGATGACCGATCAGGCCTCGAATGCACGAATCCCGAAGATGAGCTTTTGGCCGCCAGAAGAGGCTCCGTTGCGCGGCAGCCGGCTTCCGCTCAAGCCGTGACCTTGTCGGGCCTCTGGCTCTCCTCCTCAGCATCGACCTGAACGTCGAGCAGCGCCGCGCCTGGCGTCGACAGCCACGTCTGCACCGCCGGCCTGAGATCGGCGACGCTGCCGGCGCTGAAGCCCTTGGCGCCTACCGCACGCGCATAGGCCGCGAAGTCGATGTGACCCAACTTGCAGCCGTATTCCTGCGCGCCGATCTCCCGCTGCTCGCCCTTCACCTGCGCCAGCGCATCGTTGTTGAGCACCATGACCTTGACGTAGAGCCCGTGCAGGACCGCCGTCGACAGCTCCGCCATCAGCATCGCCAGGCCGCCATCACCCGCGACCGCGATCGAGGGGCGACCCGGATGGGCGAACGCGCCCGCGATGGCCAGCGGCAGGGCCGAGGCCATCGTCACGAGCGTGCCCGAGCCCGTCCAGCTCTGATCGTCCCGGATCTGGATGTGGCGCGCGGCAAAATGGGTGTTTGCGCCGCAATCCATGCTGAACAGGGCGTTGGCCGGCGCGAAGTCGCTGAGCGCGCGCATCGCCGTCTGCGGCCGCAGGCGCGGCCCCTTCTGGGTCGTCTCGACCCGGTCGAGCAGGCTGCGCCAATCGCGCATGCGCGTCTGCGCCTCGGCGAGGAAGCCGCGGTCGGGCTCCGCCCTCAGCAGCGGCATCAGCGCGTCGAGCGTCGCGCCCATGTCGCCGGTCAGGCCGACCTCGACGGGGTACTTGAGGCCGATGTGATCCGGCTTGATGTCGATCTGCACGCCCCGCGCCTGACCGGGCTTCGGGTAGTAGTCGATCCACGGCATGGTTGAGCCGAGGATCAGGACCGTGTCGCAGGCCTGCATAGCCCATTGCGACGGCGCCGTGCCGAGATGGCCGATACCGCCGGTGGTCAGCGGATCGTCGTCAGGCAGGAGCGCCTTGGCGAGGTAAGCCTTGGCGACCGGCGCACCGAGGCTCCCGGCCAGACGGCGCAGCTGCGGCACGGCGTTTGCGCAGCCCTGACCAGCCAGTATGGCGATGCGCTTGCCGGCATTGATGACCTCTGCGGCGGCCCGAAGCTGGTCTGCGGGCGGGGTGCCCATCGGCGGCGACCAAGAGGACGAGGTGCGCCCGCCATGGTTCTCGGGCGAGGGTTTGTCGGCTGAGAGGACTTGGCGCTGCACGTCCTTGGCGATGGTGAGATGCGCGACGCCCCTGCCGGCAAGTGCCGCCCGGCAAGCGCGGTTGACGAGCATCACAGCGTTGGCGGGGCCGGTGACACGCTCGTTGAACAGCGCGACATCCTGCATCAGCTTGACGGTGTCGACGCTCTGCATGAAGCGCATTCCTTCCAGGTCGTGGAAGGTCGTGCCGGTGATTGCGACTACGGGGGCGTTGTCGTAGGCGGCGTCGTAGAGGCCGTTCATGAGGTGAACAGCGCCGGGTCCGGTCGTGGCGAGACACACTCCCAGGCGACCGCCGTGCTTGGCCATGCCGCCGGCCATGAAGGCGGCGGCCTCCTCGTGGCGAACGCCGATGAAAGCGATCCTGTCCTGACGCTTGCGCAGGGCTTCGACGATCGGGTTGATGCCGTCGCCGACGATGCCGAACACGTGGGTGGCGCCCCAGGTGATCAGGGTGTCGACCAAGATGTCGGCGGTGGTCTCGTCGGCCACGAGAGGCGGCGCAGGTTGTGACGTGACGCGCTCGGTCTGCGCGACCTGGGCCAAGGCCGCGGTGGCCGGCGTACCGACTGCAGCTGCGGCGACGCCGGCGAGCTTGACGAAGTCGCGGCGATCGACGGTCAGTGGAGGCTCGGCGTTCGCTCTGTCGGCCATGGTTCGCTTCCGGTTCCACAACCCGCTGCGGTCGATATGGTCAGCGCCTCGCGCACCCTGTGGTTCCAGGCGCAGCGAGGGCTCGCGGGCCTGTGATCTAAGCTCGGCAGCAACGGCGGCAGCTCTCTCGTTTCCTGGACTGTGTGCCTCCCCGAGCAGAAGGGTTCGCAGAGCCGGGATGCTTGGATCGTCGAGCACCAGCCGCTACCCTGGCGTGAGCTTCCGGAACCGCCATGCCCAGCAGCTCCTCGCTCTCAGGTCTCATCAAGTGGCTCACGCGCGAGGAGTGGCGGGAGCCGTTCGAGGAGGCGCTTTGGCTGCATGTTGGGCCAGCCTGCGAGCAAGCCGACCTGGAGCTGGAGGACTTGGAGAGCCTCCTGGGTCCGGCTCAGTTCATGACGCTGTGGGGCTGCGCCTTCGAGGATTTCCTCACCCGCACCGTCGAACCCGACGACGTCAACTTGGTCTACGCGTACCTCAAGCGCCGTGGCTGGAAGGAGCCGGTCGCCAACAGGCGCTACATGGAGGCGCTGCGCCGCTCCGTGATGAGCCTGTACGAGGTCAGCGGCCTCGTTCCCGGCGATAGTTTCCTGGCCCGTGATCTGGTCCGCGGAGGCGAGCCGGTCCGCATCACGGAGCGGACGGCCAGTCGATCTCTCGCGCCTTGGGAGCGGATCGGCGCACGCATCGTCGAGCACGGCGGCTCGCATGTTATGGCAGGCGGTGTGCTCTCGTTCGGGCGCGATGCCTCCGAGGAGGTGCTGCGCATCCTGAAGAGTTCGGCCAAGCGCGCCGGTCGTGAGTTCGAGAAGCTGGCGCGGAAGGGGGATCTGCCGGCCGATGCCGACCGGAGCGTCCTGGACACACTCCTCCTGACCGACGCGGCGCCGCTGTTCACCAACCTGTGGCTCGCAGACATCCTGCCCGGGCTGCTGGATCCGAGCTTACCGACCCTGGTGAACAGCGAGGGCACCGAGATCGCGTTCCACACCATGCGGTACCCACTCCTGCCGAGGATAGCCGTGGCCGAGGTGCGGGCGCGACTACGCACCGTGCCGGACCTGCGGGAGGAGACCGACACATTCTGGAACTGGCTCGAAACAGGGTCTCGTCCAGCTTCGAAGCCACGGAACACCGGTACGGCCGGCACCGGAACGATGCAGACCTACAGCGTGACGCTTGAGAACGGTGGCACGGTGCTGGGCACCATCGAGTTGATCGAGACGGGCTTGCTGGTGAGCGTCAACTCGGCGGATCGGGCCACGCGGGCACAGGCATTTCTCACACCTTTGTTGGAAGGTCTGGTGCGCTCGCCGCTGACCGAGATCCAAACCGTCGCGCAGGCGATGGCCTCATCTCAGAAGGAGGCTCCGCCCCATGAAGTGGAGCTTCCACCGGACCTGCAGACGAGCCTCGTGCACGAGGGGCTGAGCGGCCATTACCGCGCTGCTCTCGATCAGCCAGTCGGCATGTTGGGCGACAAGACCCCGCGCGCCAGCGTGCGCTCGAAGGCGGGGCGCGAGAAGGCGGCGGCTTGGCTGAAGTTCCTGGAGAGCGAGAGCAGGCGTGGCCGCGCGCCCAGCGATCCGATGGCGAGCTACGACTTCGGCTGGATGTGGACCGAACTCGGCATCAGCGACCTACGACGGTGAACCGATCTACCTGCGGTGTGGGCTAGGGCACTCAAGCTCCGAATTCGCGCAGCTGGCGGAACTTGGCTCGGCGTCCAGAAGCAGGCGTTCCGCTTCGCGCCCATCGCGGTCATTCAGCTGGCTGTGACGTTGTTCCGTAAGCGGACGTTACCAGCTGCAACTGACCATTCGCATAGATGCAGTTCATGGCGCAGCGAGTTCAGAGGTTCACGCGGCGGATCGCATCCGGAGAACATCAGCAATCGCCAGCTTAGCTTGTCGAAGGGCTGCCGTCTCGTCCGCTCCCGACGAGGCGGCAGCTTCGAGGGTCCGGCACGCTGTTGCCAAGCGCGTATAGCCGAGGCTGCCGGCCATGGCGATCAGTGCGTGCGCTTCCTGCGCGATAAGCGGGCGTGTCGCCTCGGTCGGGAACGCAGATTCGATCCGCACGCATAGATCACCGGTCAGGCGCTCTACCTCAGCCGCGCCGATCGCCTCCCGGAGGCGTTGGACCCGTTCCTGGTCGCAGATTGGGTCCGGGTTGGAATCTGGCAACAGGGTCGCGGCGGCGGGCATGCCAGCCGTCGCGGCAGATAGCCCGGCTGAGGTTAGTCGTACCAAAAGTCCACCCTCAGCCGGTTCGCACGCCACCAGATCTTGCTCTTTCAGAGACAGTATAGCCGCCATCGCCGCGCTGTGAGCGAGCCCGGCCGCCAGGATGGTTGCAGGCACTCTATTGGCGGACAAGGGTAGGCTGCGCTCACCGACATAAAGCCAGGCGAGTAACTGGCTGGCGGCTGCATCGCTACTCCGGATAGTCGCGGCGAGGCCCGTGCGGCGCTCGCCAAAGGCGCGACAGATCTCTGCCAGCCCAGTCCACGCCTTCGGGTCGTTCACCCGGAAAGTCGCGTCGCAGCCTCGCTCGAAACGACCGGTGAGGTCGATGGCGGGCAGAAGATGTCCGGGGCTGCCGGCTGGGAGGGCCCGGAGCTGCGCGAGGCCGTCTTCTGCGCCAATCAGGATAACCTCGGCGTCCTCAACGGGGCCGACGACAAAGGCGTGGCTCACGGCGGCGATGGCCTCGGCGCCGAGATCCGGGTACAGGACGGCCCGCGGTCGTCCAGCCATTCCGCGTCGGCGCCAGAGCGCCTCGGCCGGCAGCTCCACGGCGACCGGCGCCGCTGGCGGCTCATCTTGTTCTCGCAGGCGGTCGAGCGTGGCGTAGAGCAGCTCGGGCTCGATCGGTTTGACCAGGATCGCGTCGAACAGCGCGTCCGCGCCGCGGCGGGAGGCGAGCCCGTGGCGGTCGGCCGTGATCCCCACGAGGCGGACGTGGCCATGCACTCCCATGATCTCGCGCATCAGTCGCGCGAGGGCGTAGCCATCCATCTCGGGCAGGTGATAGTCGATCAACACGATGCCGTGGCGGCGCTCACTCAACTGGCGCAGCCCCAGGAAGCCGTCGGCCGCGCTGTCGAGCGCGTAGCCTCGGGCCGTGAGCAAGGTGCCGATCAGGTCGCGCGAACCGGGGTCGTCCTCGACCAGCAGGATTCGGTCGGTCATGCGGTCCTCATGGGCGGGCCGCGGCACGAGCGACCGGGCCGCGGAGCGCCTCCGGCGGCAGGTCCGCGACGATCGCCTCGGCCGGAGCGGGGGGCTGGGCGCCAACGAAGGCCCGGCTTAGCGCCGCCGGGCCGGGTCCGGCATCCCGGAGGGCTCGCCCATCGTCCGGAGTTGCGGCCGCGTCGGGTATACCCAGGTAGCGCCGGCCCGCCGGCAAGGTGGCGGCCTGCCCGGCGGTCCCGGCTGGTGCCGGGTCCGGCGACCCGACGACGGTGCGGGGTCGCGCGTGCCGGCGCGCCGCCGAGGGGGCGCGAGGAGCCGGTGTCCCGATCACGGGAGACCCCTCGTAACGCGTCACGAGCTTGATCTGGTTCACTGCCGCCGCCATCGCGTCGAGCGGGATGTCGGCGCGACAAAGCCTGACCCGAAGCGATAGCGAGGCGGACCTTCTGGACGCCGGGTCGAGTTCCGGCGCCGCCGCGATCCATTGCCAGGCATACAGGCAGCGGGCGCCCCCCGCTGTCCGTCCAACCGCGAGCCCGTAAGGTCCGTAGGCATTCGCGGCGGGGTGGGTCACGACGTGCATCACCGTGCCCGGGAAGGCCGCCGCCAATTCGGCGCGAATCCCGGCCTCGGTCGGCCGTCCGCCGGGAACGAGATCCCCACTCACCACCTCGGCGCCGGCTTCCGTGTGAGACATGCGCAGCAGCACGAGGTTCTCCCGTGTTCCGCCGCGCGGCGCGAGGCTTAGCGACACGGATTGCTCGAACTCGTCCGCGGCGTCGCGCTCCTGCAGGCGCACCGGGCGACCGATCCAGTCCGGCAGGACGACGACCGGCGTGGCTGGCCGTGCCGGTGCGGTCGCCCGCGCGGAGTGTCGCCGCCCGTCCGCGATTGCGTCCAGGCTGGCATAGCGTGCACCGCCTGATGAGGAGCGCACCTCGTCGCGGGCCGTACAGGCGCCGAGGGCGAGGGCGGTCAACGCCAGGGCCAGGTATGTGCGGATGGTGAGCGTCACGGGGCCTTCTCTCGCACGATCTGGTTACGCATCACTTGCGGCGCGCCGATTGAACCGGTCGTCGTCGGGGCGCCTCGCTCCGGGATTGTAGGCGCCTGTACTTGGCCGCGCGCCGGCTCGTCGGCCTGGGCGGCACGTTCGTCCGCCCAGAGCGTCCCGCGTGGCGCAGGGCTCTCTGCGGCGCTGGGCTGACTGGCTTGCTCGGCTCCGTTCCAGGCCGGCAGCAGCGAGAAGCCGTAGCGCTCGTAAGGCATCGGCCCGATGCCGGGCACGCGCCGGGCGACAGTCGGGGGCCTGCCCCGCGGTCGGTCGGACCAGTGCGCGTCGGCGACCGGACTGTTGGTGGGCGCGGCGCGCAGGTCGTTCTCCATGAGCACGGCGACCGGAAAGTCGCTGCGCCGGATCACGGGGGCCGCCGACGCACGGTTGGCGATGACCTCGTCGGGCTGCGGCACGCGCCCGCTCTTCGCCGCTCCGACCGGGGATGCGAGGTCGAGATAGCCGGATACCGGGCCTGTGACGGTCCTGGCGACCCGGGTCGGGGCGGTCTCGCAGGACATCGGTCGGCCGACCGCTGACTGAAACAGGAGGCTGACGACCCGCGGGAACAATCCGTCGTAACGATTGACGACGTCCAGAAACGTGCGCTCCTGATGCATCCGACGCAGCGACAGGGCGTAGCCGTAGACCGTAGCCTCCTTGGGGAACCACGCCACGGCACGCCGGAACCAGCTGAGCGCCGTGTCGAACTGGCAGCGGTTGTAAGCGTACCAGGCGAGCGCCTGCGCACCCTCTCCCGACGCCGTGGCAAGGGTGACCTCGGCGTAACGCTTCAGGCGTTCCGGTTCGATAGCGGGCGGGTCCTCCTGCGTGAGATCCGCCTCGAGAAGATCGATGAACAGCAGGGTGTTGTTCACCAGCGGTTCGCGCCACGCATAGGCTACGTCCTCCGCGTCACGGCGCAAGCCTAGGAGACGCAGAGTATGCGCCAGGCCGTGCGCCACCATGGCGTCGCCGCCACGGGCGATGGCGCGCTTGAACCAGGTGAGGGCGGTGGGCAGGTCGTGCCGCTTGAAGGCGAGCCAAGCCACGAGCGCCGCTTGATCGGGGTCGGGCGCGGTCTCCGCGTAAGCCTGGAAAACGGCGAGGTCCTCGGGCGGTACGGACTGGCCGGCCTCGTCGTGGAGCACCGCGCCGATGCGTCCGCGGACGAGGTCCACGCGGATCGCGTCGAGGTCCCGGGCGGGCCCGAGCGCGGCGAGTTGGTCGACGTCGGACATCGGCAGGATCTGCATCGCCCGCAGGAGACTGACCCGCCGCTCCTCTGGGCCGAAGCGGCCGGCGGTGAGCACGGCGCGGAGCAGGTCAAGGGCCAGTCCCTGGCGCTCCGTCCGGCCGTAGGCCTCGGCGGCGGCCCAGACCACCTCCGCGTCGGCTGCCTCGATCTCGGACCGGCGGCCCGCCGAGAAGATTGCGAGTTCGGCCCAGCGGCCAGTCCTGGCGAGGGACAGACAGGACTGCCGCAGGGCGCGCGCAGCCACGGCGGCCTGCAGCGCGGCCGATGGCTTCCAGCCCGGCTCAGCCTTGGCCCGGGTGACGAGCGCTGTCCCGAGATCCGCATCGCGGCCGGCCGCGAGAAGGTCCCAGAGCCCGTCCTCATCCTCGCCACCGGCGCGCGCGGTCCAGAGATCGGCCGGCGGCTGCCAGCCCGGATAGCGCCGTCGCAGCCGCTCGGTCTCCGCCTCCACCCGCGCGCGCTGATGCTGGCTCGCGTAGTAGCGCAGGGCGGTCTCGTCCGGCTTGGCGGCGTCGGCCGTCCCGGCGATGGCGGGCGCGCCGGCCAACAAGGCGACCGCGAGGATCAGCGCGGCGCGCATGTCGGATACCTCGAACGCAGGGCCGCAAGGGCCAGCAGGTGCAGGGTGACGGGGTAGTAGTTCTCACTGTCGGTTCGCACGCGCATCAGAGCCGACGGAAATGGCGCCCCGCGGCTCGCGCAGGCGGCGAGCGCCGGGATGGCGGCGTACCCGGTCTCAGTGAGCCGCGCCGCGACCCGGCCCGTATCCGTCTCGATCAGGGTCAGGCCGGTGTCGGGCTTCTGCCACAGGGCGAGAAACGGCGCGTAAAGGTCCGGATCGGTGACGCCCGCCATCGCGAGGTAGAGCGGGATGCGCAGGGCGTTGTAGCCGAACTCAACCGGGAACCCGGCCGCGGGCCGGGGCGCGGACCCGGACAGCGAGACCCACTCGACCGGCAGCCGGCCGGCTCCGAAGCGTGCGGCCGCGAGCAGGCGGCGCCCGCTGCGCGTCAGCGCGCTCCAGTCGAATTCAGGCGCGAGCAGCGAGACGCGATCGAAGGCCGGGAAGATCCAGTACGATAGGTTGACCACCGGACCGTCGGGACGCTCCTCGGCGGAGAAGCCTGCCACCGCCGGCAGGATCAGCGGACCTTGCGGGGTGCGCGGCAGGATCAGCTTGCGCCCGAGTTCGACGGCGATCCGGCGGCCGGCAACCCGGTGCGAGGGATCGTGCCACGCCTCGGTCGCCTCCGTGAGCGCCCAGGCGACAAGCAGGTCGCCGTCGGAGGCATCGTTCATGTCGGCGACCGCGGGGCGCTTGTCCGGCTCCCAGCGCCACGCCAGAAGCTGGTCGTCGCGGACCATCAGGTTCGCCCGCGTCCAAGTCCAGATCCGCTCAAACGTCTCGCGGTCGCCCGCCGCCACGGCGAGCAGCATGCCGTAGCCCTGGCCCTCGCTGTGGCTGATGCCGCCGTTGGCGGTATCCACCACGCGGCCCTGCTCGGTGATGAATCGGGCCTTGTAGGCGCGCCACGCCTCGCCGCTGCCGAGAGCCCCGGCGAGAGGCGGCGCGGGGCCGGCCGTCGCTGCTTCGGCCAAGCTCACGGCCAGGAACGTCATGGCCAGGATGCTCATGACCATCCTCAGGATGGCGCCGCCGCGCACGAAGACGCTCATTCCGATCTCCGACCGAGGTTGCGCACGAGCAGTTGAGTTGAGCCAGCGAGACCGCCCGCCAGCAGCAGGCCGAACAGGCCGTAGAGGCCGGCATGCAGAGAGAGCCAGCCGGCCGCGACGCGGCGGAGATTGGCTGGTGCGGGTGGCAGCGTGGCAACGTATCGGGGCTCCGCCGCAGCCTCGACGATCACGGAGCCGTCGATGGACGAGAGCGCGGTGAGGCGGCCCTCCGGCCGCTTCCAAACCCGTGGATGGACGAGGCACGCAACCGCCTCCCGCAAGCTGGCGGCGGTGGGGGCCGTCACCAGGGTCAGCAGATCGTCCTCGGCGGGTCCGGTGATACCCTGCGCGATGAGGGCGGCGGCCTCCGCCAGGACTGGACCGCCCGTCCGCACCCCCCGCTTCCCGTCCGGCTTGACGGCGGCCTCGGCCACGGCCTCGGGTAGCGGGGGCGCCAGCGCGCTGCAGGCCGCGATGCCGTCGGTGCGCAGCACGCGGCGCCGCAACGCGGGGCCGCTCTCCCGTGACGGTGCTGCCTCATGGTCGGCCCAGGCGTCCAGCAAGGCTTGCGGATCGAGGCCTGCTGCGGTCAGGACGGTTCCGTCCAGGGTCCTAGCGGTTGACACGAAGACGGTCGGTCCGGTTATGGCGGCGCGGCCGGCGGCGAACGCGAAGGGCAGCACCCGGCCGGCGGCGAGACCGAGTCGTGCCACGAGCGTCGCCGCGGCCGCCATGGTGTCGCGATCCGGGGCCGGGACGACGAGGGTCGGGCGTCGGGCCGAGCCGGCGTAGGGGAAGGCCTCGGCGACGGTCTCGGCGATCTCGGGCTGCCGGCCGACCCGCGCCAGCGGCGGGATGGTCAAGCGGCTCGAGCCGGCGAGGAACAGTCGCTCCGTGGGGACCCCCGTCTCGTCCGCGCAGGCCTGGTCATCGGTGCGCGGCAACTCGGCGCGGATCGCGATCCGATTGAAACCCGGACGGAGCAGCCGCAGCGGCAGGAACACCGCGCGGCGGTTCATCGCCTCTCCGCCCGGGCGACCCAGTGGCGCGCTCGCCGCGTTCGCGCCGTTGATCTCCACGACGATTTGGGCGCCAGGCGCGAGGCCGGCCGGGTAGCCTGCGTCCAGGTCCAGGATCAGCTTGTCGTAGTCCGCCGGCATGAAGTCGTGCGGCAGGGCGAGGTCGAAGGCGATCCGATGGGTGCGCGCGGACACGTGCGTGTCGGGGATGCCGAGCTCCGCGAAGGTGAGGGTCTCCCCGTCCGAGACCCGGCGGCCGCCGGCATCGGCGAGCGCTCGCAGGCCTCGTGGCGTCCCGAGTGGGTCCGCCCGCGACAGCTCCTTGAGCTGCGCAAGCGCGGCGGTCACATCGGCATCTTCCGGCCCGGTCAAAACCAGGACGGGGCGGCGCTCCGCCGTCCGTGGCAGGAGCGCAAGGCGCGGCCCGGTCACAGGGCCAAGCGACGCCAGATCAACACTCCCGGCGAGTTCGGCCACGCGACCAACCGCGAGCGCCAGCCCGTCGCCATCCTCGGCGGTTGGGCCGAAATCCGCCGCCGGCTGGATGAACCGGCCGGCCAGGACGGTGGCCTGGAGCGCAGCGAGTCCCCGCTCCACGGTGCGCAGGCTCAGCTTCTCACCAGTCTGGATCAGGCGGATTGGCACTGCCCCGTCGGGTCCGCCCCGGATCGCCGGGAGGTCGGCGGGATCGGACGGCCCTTCGGACGTCGCCAGCAGGCCAGTCGTCGCGGGATCGATCTGTGTCCATAGCTCGTAGGTCGCCGGAATGGAGCAGTCGACGCGGTGGCGCTGCGCCACCGCGATGTCGATTCGGTTGAAGCCCCGGGACATCACCCCCGGCGGCACGTCGAAGCCGAGGCTGCGGGCACCCCTGGCTCCGTCAATGGCGGCGCTACCCAGTTCGATGCCGTTGAGACTGAACGTCAGCCGCGCGGTCTCAGGCAGGATCGAGACCGCGGCCACGTAGCCGACCTGGAACCGGCCACCAGCCCGCGCCTCCGCCTCGGTGACGTAGAGTGGGAAGCTCAGGCGGCCGTTCTCGCCCCAGAGCCGCATCGGCGCCGCGATTGCGGGCGGCCGGCGGAGGGTCGGGCCGGTCTCGGCTGCGCCGGCCGGAACTGGCCGCGCGGCGGCAGCCAGCTCGACCGGGGTGACGGTCGCCGCCCGTTCGGTCGAGGGCAGCATCAGAACCGGGGCCGGTCCGGCCCCCGAGAAGGATTGGGCCGAGGCCCCCGCCGCGCAGGTGAGAAGGGTGGCCGCGAGAGCCGGGCGGAGACCGTTGCGCATAGGATTCTCAGGCGGCGGAGCGGATGGTGGCGGGAGCGACCGGCTCGCGGCCGAGCGCGCGAAAATCAGGCCCGCGGACGAGGTCCGCGCGATTGGCTTCGGCGCGTTCGACCCCGGCGAGGGCGAAGATTTCGGCGAGCCAGGCCGCAGGGTCGAGCCGCGTCTCGGCGGCGGCCCCGATGGAGGCTGCAGCCGGAGTCGCGACGGTGAGCGCGGCGGGAGCCTCGGCGGCGGCGAGTTCGGCGACCGCGCGTCTCCAGGCTGCGTCCGTGAGCGGCATGCCGACGGAAGCGCCTGCCTCCAGCGCTTGAGCCGGCGGGGCCGCGCGTCGCGCCTGGATGGGCGTCTCCGCACTTGCCGGGACGATCAGCGGCACGGGCACCGTCGCCAGAGGTGGGAGCGTCGCGGCGGCCGCCGTAGCGGCCAGGGGCGCGGCATCCGGGGCGATGGCCGGAGCGACGACCGGGGAAGCGATCAGCGTTGACGGCTCCTCCGCCGCATACGCGCGGATTGACCCTGCCGATGCGGAGGGAATTTCCGTCGGGGTCGGGCGGGCCGGCGCGGCCACAGCCGGAGCGGTCAGCGGTTGCGCGACGGGCGGGACGCTGCGGCGGTCGCGGACGGCGTACGTGATGGCTCGCACCGGCTCCGTGACGCCCCAGACGAGGAAGCGCAGACTTCCGGATAGCAGGTTCTCGTGCCGGTGTCGGCCAGAGAGGAACGCTCGCAGGGCTGACACGTCGCCGTACATCAGCTCGGCGAGGCTGCGGAACATGGCGGGGCTGGAATCCGTGAAGGTCACGTCCCAGGTCTCGCCCGACAGGCCGCTGCCCTGACGGAACGTGAGGGGCCCGCAGGCCGCCTCGGCGAGGACGATCCGGCCCACGCTTCCCGCCCCGGCCGAGACCGGCCACGCCGAGCCGTCGCAGCGGTGCAGGCGGCAGCCCTCGGCCGAGGCCCGCTCCACCATCACCTCGAACACCGCGCCACCGACCGACGCGACGGCGCGCCGCTTCACCGGCAGGCTATGGCTGCGTTCCGGCTGCCGGCGCTCGGCCACGACGCCCAGCGCCGCGCCCGCGATCACGAGGTTGAACAGGCACCAGAGCCCGACCACAAGCATCAGGCTGGTCACCCCGGGCTCGAAGAGGTAGCGCCACGCGGCTGTCGCGCAGCCCGCCACCAGCGCGCCGAAGATCGCGAAGAACGGCCATGCCAAGCTCGACAGGTGGTCGTGGTCGAGGCCAACGCCCTTGTTGGTGACATTGAAGCTCGGCTTGCGCGGCGACAGCATCACCGAGACGATTGAGCGGGCGAGATAGACGCCCTGCACGTATTCGTAGAGTTCGGATACCCACGGCCAGCGCACGCGGCCGTAGAGGTAATTCTGCATCATCATGTTGGCGGCCACGTAGGTCGCCGTGAAGGCCAGCGCCTCATCGATCGACGAGACGAAGATCTTCACGTCGAAGAAGATGTGCAGAAGCGGTGCCAGCATGAAGATCAGCCGCGGCAGCGGAAAGAACCAGAAGGTCATGCTGGACAGGTAGCAGAGCCTCTGGATCGGCTTGAGGCCGCGCTTCAGCAGCGGGTTCTTCAGGAGCATGATCTGGAACATGCCCTGGCACCAGCGCGCCCGCTGGCCGATGAAGTCCGCGAAGGTCTCCGGCTGGAGGCCGGCGATCAGCGGCCGGTCGACATAGGCGCTGGTCCAGCCGCGGGCGTGGAGTTCGAATGCGGTCTCGCAATCCTCCGTGATGGTGATGCCCGAGAAGCCGCCGACCGCGTCGAGCGCGGCTCGCCTGAGCAGCGCCGCAGAGCCACAGAAGAACGAGCCGTTCCATTTGTCGAGGCCGGCCTGCGTGACGCCGTAGAACATCTCGTTCTCGGACGGCATCTTCGTGAATGTGCGCAGGTTCCGTTCCAGCGGGTCCGGGTTGATGAAGACGTGCGGCGTCTGCACCAGAAACAGCTTGGGGTCCTGCGCGAACAGGCCGACGGTCTCGCGCAGGAACGGCCGGAACGGCGCGTGGTCGGCGTCGAGCACCAGGATGAGGTCGGCGCGCGCCTGCGTCAGCCCGTTGTTGAGATTGCCGGCCTTGGCGTGCTCATTGCGCGCCCGGGTGAGATAACGGGCGCCCAGCGCGGCGCAGAGCGCCTGCAACTCGGCCCGGCGCAACCGGGCCGTCTCGGCCCTGGCGGGGTCGGCATCGGCGCATTTCTGATCGGTGCCGCCGTCGTCGAGCAGCCACACGCAGGCGCGCCCGGCCGGGTAGTCGAGGTTGCGCGCCGCCGCCAGGGTAACGCCCAGGATTTCCACAGACTCATTGTAGGAGGGGATGAAGATGTCGACGGTGGGGAGTTCCGCCTCGGGCAGCGTCGGCGCCGCGCCACGGGCCAGCGGCTCGACGTTGATGATCAGGCTGACCGTAAGGATCAGCACACAGTAGAGCTCGGCGAGTGCCAGCACGACGCCGAGCCCAAAGCTGACGGGATCATCGAGCGCCGGCAGCGTGCCGGTGAGCCGCCAGTAGACGTAGCGGATGACCACGGTCGTGCCGAGCGCCAGGAACAACATCCGAGCAAGGCCCCGGCGCGGAAACAGCAGCCAGAGTACGACCATGCCAGCGCCGGCCGCGCCGCACAGCGCGAGCTGAGCCGTCGGGCCGACAGGCTGCACCAGAAATCCGAGGGCGAGCGCGGCGCACAGCGCCCAGGTCGCCCAGAGCAGCCCCATCAGGATGCGCGGTCGCGCGGCCCTGGCGGAGGCCGCCGTCCCGACGGTCACGACGTCCCCCGTCACCGGGCTGTCCAGCGTCGTGGTGCCCATCAGAAGCCCGTCCGCAGATCGAGGGAGGTGTAGAGACCGCCCTTGCGGACGTGGTCGTAGACGTAGCCGGCCGACAGTCCGAGCTGCACCGCACCGATCTGCATGCCACTCAGGTGGCCACCGACCCGCCATTGCCGGTAGTAGTCGTCACCGAGCGCGGTGAATTCTGGCCCGACATACCCGCCGGCGAGCGCCGCGATGCCGAAGCGAACGCGGCCGTAATAGGCGTTGAACGTCGTGGCGTAGGAGCCGGTCGCCTGGAACATCGTGAAGGCGGTCGGCCGGGCATAGTAGTCCAGGGCCGTCTTCAGGCCGACGCCGGTGTGCGTGGTGGTCTCGCTCGCCCCGGACTGCGCGACCTCGTCGTGGCGGGCGTTCAGCCCAACGAAGCCGGTGAGCACGCTGTCCGGACCGACGAGCGCGTAGCCGGCCATCGCGGCGACATCGGTCTGCTGGCCGACGGCGTGGGCCGCGCCGGGGCTCTCAGCCCGGTATGAGCCGATCAGGCCATCGACCCGCACGCGGATACCGCTGGTGAGCAGGTCCCCTGCGGGCGCTGCCGTCACGGTGGCGCTGGCGAATTGCGACCCTTGCGACGCGATGGAGGCCGAGGTGTCGACGGCCACGATCCAGGCGTCGGGGCCGGACGGCGGCTCGGCCCCTGTATACCAGTCGGCGGCCTGGGCGACGGGGCAACCCGCCGTGGCCAGGGCCGCGGCGCACCCGATGAGGCTACGGTGCATATCGATACACTACGTGACTTGCAGGACGCCTTTAGGATCCGGCCAGCAGCCTTAATCGGTCCTTGCTGAAGCGGTTAGGATGCAGCGAAAAGACGGACTAAGCCGCTATAGGCGCCTAAACATGTGGTCTTCGAAAGACGAGGTCCAAGATCTCGCTCCGCCCTTGAAGCACTGGCGTACATCCGTGCGGACCATGCTTGCACGCGCAGCCTGTGGATGGGCGATTTGAGACTAGGCCGACTGGCCTAGTCCGGCCGCGAGGATCCGTGGACCGGCCGCCGCGGCAGCCGCCCGGTTGGCAACGCCGAGGGTGCGCAGGAGCGCCGCCACGTGCACCTTCACGGTGCCCTCGCCGAGATCGAGGCTCCGGGCGATCTCCTTGTTGGATCGGCCGGCCACGATGAGTTCCAGCACCTCCCGTTGACGGCGGGTCAGCACCACCTCGCCGGCAGGCGGCGCGGACGCGCTGGGCGGTGGCTCGGCCATGAAAGGAGGCACGTAGATCGCCCCGTCGAGGATAGCCGAGACGGCGCGCAGCACCTCCGCGGTACCCAGCGTCTTGGGCACGTAGCCGTGGCAGCCGGCAGCCAGCGCGGTCAGCACATCGGCACGTGCGTTGGAGGCCGAGACGATGGCGGCCTTGACCGCGGGATAGCACTCGCGCACGGCCGCCACCGAGCCTGCACCCGCCATGCCAGGCATCTGTAAGTCGAACAGGGCCAGTGCCGTCTCAGGTGTTCCGGATAGAGCGGCGATCGCCTCGTCCAGACTTGCGGTCTCAATCACCCGGGCGAAGCCGAGCTGCCGGGTGAGCAGGGAGGTCATGGCGAGGCGGAAGAACTCATCGTCGTCCGCCAGGATCGCGATGCGGCCACGGGTCACTCCATCCGGTTCTGCCGTCGCCATCACCTCGCTCCCGACGCGGTCCGGGCCGGGACAAGGCCGCACGCCAGCATCGCCCGCGTCTCGGCAGCGGCCGCGACAGCGAGGGCCTGGGTTCTGACCAGGAGCTCGTCGAACGCAACGTCCTCGGTCGCCCGCTCCAGGGCCAAGCAGGCTCGGCTGAGCGGCATGAAGCCCAGAAGGCCGCTTGCCGCTGCCAGGGCGTGCGCCTCCGCGCGCAGGACCGCACGCTCGGCCGCCGTACCAGGCGGCTTAAGCGCAGCGGCGCGAGCAGGATCTGCGTTGAAGCCTGCGTCGGGATTCGCGAACGCATGCTCGGCGCGTTCATGGAATTGTCCCAGCAGTCGGGTCAGCGTGTCTGGAGCGATCAGCGCCATGTTGTCCGCGTGGCGCTCACAGTCGAGCGTCGGTTCTGCATCTAGAATTGCGCCGGCCGACCTGTCGAGCCATCGTGCCACCGCGTCACAGAGCTCCTGAGGCTGGAACGGCTTACCGAAGTGATCATCCATCCCGGCAGCTCGGAACGCCTCCACCTGATCCGGCAGTACATTGGCGCTCAGCGCGACCACAGGTACCTGGGCAACTGAACCTGGCAGGCAGCGAATCAGTCGGGTAGCCATCATGCCGTCGAGGCGTGGCATCTGGACGTCCATCAGCACGAGGTCGTAGTTGGCCGCCTCCACGGCGCGCACCGCGTCGATACCATCCGTGGCGAAGTCGACGGTGTGGCCAGCAGCCCTGAGCACGGTGCAGGCCAACTCGCGGTTGATCTCCACATCCTCCACCAAGAGGATGCGTCCGGCTCTGCCTCGACGCGACGAACGGGACGGGATGGCCGCAGCGACGGCGGACGCCAGGGGTAGCGCAAGCGTGAACCAGAAGGTCGAGCCTCTGCCCGCCTCCGATACGAGGCCGATCGTGCCGCCCATCAGCTCGACCAGCCGGCGGCTGATCGCCAGGCCGAGACCGGTGCCGCCGTAATCGCGACGGATCGAGCTGTCGGCCTGCGAGAAGCGCCGGAATAACCGCTCCTGACGGTCAGGCGAGATGCCGATACCCGTGTCCGTCACGCTGAATCGGATCAGGTCGCCAGCCAGGCTCATCCCTTCATGGCGCAGGCTGATGGTGACGCTGCCTCGAGGCGTGAACTTCACGGCGTTGTTGAGGAGGTTCAGGAGGATCTGCCGCAGTCGCCCGGAATCACCCACGAGGGAGCTTGGAATGACGTCATCGATCCGCACGACGAGGTCGAGGCCCTTTGCAGCCGCTGACGTTCCGACGATGCCTACGCAGGCATCGACCAGTGGGCGAACCGCGAACGGCGCGGAGTCTAGGCTAACTGCGCCGGCCTCAACGGACGCGAAGTCTAGGATGTCGTCGACGATGGTGCGTAGGTTCGAGCCTGCCGTCGCGGCGAGCTCCGCGTAACGTTTAAGATCGCCGTCGAGACGCTCGGATTCCGCTAGCAAACCGGCGAAGCCGATCACCGCATTGAGCGGCGTGCGGATTTCGTGGCTCATGGCGGAGAGGAACTCAGTCTTGGCTGTGTTGGCGCACTCCGCCTCGATCCGTGCGGCCTCGGCCGCCGCCTTGGCCTCGATCAGCGCACGCTCGCCGTCCTTCCGGGTGGTGATGTCGAGAGTCAGGCCAACGATTCGCACCGCGACGCCGTCCCGGTCGAGTTGTGGGCGTCCGATCGCCTGGATCCATCGGCGATCGCCTCCGGCTATGGGGACACGAAACGCGACGTCGAAGGTCCTGCGTCCCGAAGAGGCCTCCCGCACCGCCCGTAGGGTCGTCGCGCGATCATCCGGGACGACCCGGCGCATCCAATCGGCGACGTCTACCACCGCAGGGCGATCCTCTGGCAACCCGAGCCTGCATGCGCTTTCAGGCGAGAGGATCATCTCGCCAGTCGCGAGGTCGATGGCGAACAGCCCGGCCCCCGCCGCTTCCTGAGCAAGGCGCAGGAGTTCGCCCTTCTCCGCCAGCGCCTCCCGCGCACTCACGACCTCGTCGATGTCGAGGGCAGACCCGAGCCAGCCGATCAGGTCGCTGCCCATGTGCAGGGGCCGGAACACAAACTGGTGCCAGCGGAAGCGACCGTTCCGGTCGCGGACGCGACCCTGGACCTCGCAGAACCGGCCGTGCACGCGCGCCTTGGCGTAGGCGTCGCCGATCTGGCCGGCGTCGTCAGGGTGGAACCGGTCGGTGCGGGCGGCGCGGGTGGTAGGAATCGGCCCACAGTAGGTTTCGAAGGCTTGGTTGACGTAGACCGTCTCGCCCGTGTCGGCGCGTTCCATCCAGACCAGTTGCGGCAGCGTATCTACGAGCGCCCGGTAATGGTCGCGGCTCGCGCGCAGGTCCGCATGAGTCCGCTCATGCTCGGATGCCTCGCGGATAGTGACGATGCGGTCACCGGTGCCGGGGACGTTCCGGACGACCAGCACCGTCGCGACCCAGCGCGCACCCGCATCGCGCATTCGGACAACAGCTGTGTCGGAGCCGCACGGTTGTGCGGTAGTAGCGAGGGCGACCTCGTCCTCCGGGTGAACGGCTTCGTGCAAGAACCGGCCTACAAGGGAAGTGGCTACCTCGCCGAGGAATGCCTGCCCGCCCGCGGATGCGAAGGTCACCCGCCCCGCAGGATCGAGGCGCAGGATCAGCCCGGCGACGGCGTCAACGACCTGGCGCAGCGCCTCAGCCTTGGAGCCGTGCGACACGTGGCGCGGGTCGGTCATCGCCGAAAGGCCCGGCGACCAGTGGCGCTCCACGGGCGTTGGCAGGTTGAGGTGCAAGCGGGATGAGAAAAGGCCTGATCTGCGGTCATCGGCTGCGATACGGCGCGGGCGCTGGGTTACAAAAGTGCGCGCAGTCTCGTCTCGGAAGGTTAACCGTCTCTTTACCCTAATGCGGGCTATGAAGATTTCTAAGGGATCATCTTCAGACTGCCAGTGTCGAATTGAATTTGCCCGGATCACAATAACGACATGTGCGATGGCGGTGACCGGCGCGAAGCGCCTCGATTTTTGGTGACCCTCTCGGCTCGGGTCCGAGATGCAGCGCGCACCTATCGAACGGCGATTCTCGATGTGAGCACGGGTGGACTTCTGATGATAGTGCCGAAAGACTTTGTGGCTGATCCCGGCACCCGACTTGAGATTGAGGTGGCGATGATCGGCACCGTGCGCGTGCGCGTTGTTGCGACCAGCGAGCGCGGCGTCCATCTCCGCATCGAATCGGATGCAGATGCATATGGTCTCGCCGTTCGAAGGGTATCTAAAATTGTTCAGTCTTGGTAGCGGGGCCTCAGGTGTTGAAGTTGATTAATCTATAGACCGCGAGAAGAAATTTTCGCATGCTGTCGATACTGTAGATGATTTGCACGAACCTTCACCTGCCTGGATGGATGCAATCCAATCGGGGGGGGGGCGCTGAGACTCCAGCTATATCAGGCGTCCTGCTTTAGGTCGCGCGCCGCATCCGCCGACGCACATACAGAAGCTACGCTCAAGTCACATCAGGAAAGATACGCATACAGGGCCTAAATAACCTAAATCATTTGTGCTTTGGGGTACATAAGTGTGGTTCTTCGCCGTCGCTCCGTGCAGGAAAGTGCGAGCCCCGCTTGAGCGGCGCGTGGCGGCAGGTCGATGTCGTCGAGGCGCCAAACGCTTTCGCCGAGGCGTTGTTCAGCGTGCCATGGCGCGATGCACTCTCGGAACCTCCACCAGGGCCCCGGCGCACTGGATCTTGGTTCGCTTTGAAGTGCATGCTGACTGGCCCTTAGCAAGGGCGTCCTACAACCTCGATCCATCTCGACATCCGGACACGTTGACGTAGAAGGTATGTTAGCTGATCTTCGCTAGTTGTAGTTAGTTTGAATTTGTGGCCCGTTAACTCGACATTAGCAACTCACACACCTACTGGTTGTAAGCGGCAGCCGTCGACTGCGGGAGTTTCAGACTAATCAAGAAATCTCGGGGGCAGCACCATGGGCAGGGCACTGGGCGGCAAACCGTTGGTCCTTGTTGTCGAAGACGATGCTGTCACCCGCATGGCAGCCGTGGCCATGCTTGATAGCGCCGGGTATAAGGTGGTGGAAGCAGATAGTGGCTCGTCTGCTGTTCAGGAGCTTATGCGGGTCCCGGGAATCCGTGTGATCCTGACCGACATCGACATGCCGATGGGCATCGATGGTATCAAGTTGGCGGCCTGCGTGGACTTGGGCTGGCCAGGCATCAGCATTGTCATGACATCGGGCAAGGTGAAGCCTATGCCTGGTGACGTGCCGAGGAATGCTTGTTTCGTGCCGAAGCCCTACGGCGAGGCGAAGGTGCTCGCTGCGATCAGCCGGATGATGGCTCAGTGACCCTCACGTTTCCGCAACAGGTTAGAAGCCGCATGTGAAAGGCGGATCTGCGGCACTTGCAAACAAGCGAGCGTTAACCTTGCTGGTCCATTAATGCTTGTCGGTAGCCTCGTGCGTATCGGCGGGCCCTATATGACCTCAGTCTCCAGCTCCACAGCGGCGCTCCTGCAGTACTTCCGTGATCGTGAAGCCAGGTCGGACGCACCAGGTACGAACACCAACGGCGCCAAGGCTCAACCGGCGGACACTGCTGGAGCGGGTCTTAAGCTCGCGTCGGTTCAAACTAACAACGTCGGTTCCGCTGCCTCTACCGAACTCGAGGTCTCGCAGGTCCAGGACCGTCTCGGTTCGCTCATCGATGCGCAGGTTTCATCCGGAAAGCTGACGGACTCGCAAGGCGATGTGCTCAAGAGAGTCCTGAATCAAGGTTCCACTGCCTCGGACGACTCCAGCGCTGTCGCGACAACGCCTGAGACTGTCCCGCAACCCAAAGGACCCACAAAAGCGGGGCCCTCAACAGCCGACTTATCTTCGCAAGGCGCAGGAGGCGTGCAAGACTCTGGCGCCGTGTTAGCGGCGTTCATCAAGAACCTGCAGAGTACGCAGGTCTCCAGATCGGGGTACGGCAGCACCGGCTCCGCTGGCTCAGCAACAATCGTGGGCACGCGGGTTCTCGACGTGAACACGTAAGTGCTGCGCGTGAAAAGAATGGTGGTGCATCGTCCGGAGGCGGCAGGCCCGCATTGATCCAGCGCCAGCGCATCGAGGCACCGGCGCGTCGGTCCTGCGCCGTGCGCTTCCGATCGATCTATGCGCCGGCCGGGGTGACCTAACGTCGCCACTAGATGTTTGGTCCCGCTGAGTGGTGGTACGACTGATGCCGCATGGAGGGACGCGCTATGGGACAGGTTCTCCTGATCCTCACCCGATTTCGCGGTTCTCCCGCACTTTGCGTGGATTAGGCAGCGAGGAGCACGCGGCGGTGGAGGAGTGCGAAGCTGGCGCGGCCGTACATGGTACGCTTGAGCATCTTCAGCCGAGTGATCTGCCCTTCGGCCTGCGCGTTGCTCCAGGGCGTCGTCAGCGCCGCCCGAACCGCCGGCCCGTCCAGCGCCAAGCCAGCCGCGAAGGTCTCCAATGCCGCCACGCCGCAGGTGCGCGTCTCGAGGAGCCATCTGTCGAGTTCGCCGGCCGCATCCACCGGTCGGTCGCCATCTAGGCCACAGGCGCGCACCAACATCGTGAACCGCCGAGCCAGATCGGCGACGCGTGCTGCTTCGGCGTCGTGCCGGATGCGAGCGAGTCGGCCGCGGCACGGGGCGGCAACGTCTTGATCGGCTGAACCAGGGTCCAGGCCAGTTGCTTCGGAGAGGCGATCGGTTCTGCTTTGGGAGCCTCCGCGCTCGTCGCGTCGGTTCGCGACAGCTACTTGTGGGCGGTGCGCGGCGCCGGCACCGTGCGCGCTCGGCGACGTAGCGGTGCACCTGCCGATGAGTTCCAGCAAAGCCCTGATCGCGGATCTCGCGCCAGAGCGCCATGGCGTTCTGAAGTCGGCTTCTCACCCCGAGCCGGAGTTGCGGGACGGTCAGCGAACGGACGCTCTTAAGAAGCGCCGACGGCTGTCGGTACGGCTGACATGGGTCGGTATGAGCCCGTCCGCTTTTGCAGCGGCACTTCTCCGGAGCGGACCTGCTTCTTACGGCCAAACCCTGCCATTCCAGACCGCAGCTTCGCGCCATGAGCAGACATCAGCTCAACGCCCGGTAGCGGACATTCAGTATCAGGTGACCGTCCGTCCGGTGTCGATCCTTCTAGGACCTTGGAAAGGTCTGCTTACTGGCAGTGGGGTTGGCATTGACCAAGGCCTTCTATGCTGGCCCCATACGCTTCATCGATCGTGGCATCGAACATGGCATTTGATCGGCCATAACGGACAAGATCCTCTCGG
>NZ_JAKSYL010000263.1 GCF_022829515.1 Methylobacterium sp. J-048 | reverse complement strand
CGAGCCGCACCTCCAGACCGCGCGTGGACGCCGGCTCGACGGTCACAGTCGCCGGGATGGGGCGCTCGGTTTCGATCGCCCGGGTGCGCTTCCCGAGATCGTCGCGCTCGCGCATCAGCGCCATGATGCGCTCGTCGCGTGCCGCAAGCGCCTCATCGCGTCGGCTCAGTTCTTCCTCGAGCTGGCGCAGGCGTCGGATGTCAGCCCGGTTCGACTGGCCGACGAGGTGCGAGAGCATGTGCACCTCCCCGAATATGTCTTGCACCAGAGGCCAATCGGTCGCCGGGTGGGTGATCGCTGCCCAGTAGGCGCCCGGGATCTCGCCGCGTTCGAGGGAAGCCTTCCACAGGGCCCGTACCGCGTCGGCCGTGCGGGCCTCATCGAAGCGCTCGATCTCTCGCTCGTGCCGCCGGTCCAGGGTCTTCTGCAACAATCGGCCGCCGCCATCCTTGCGGCCGGCGATCTGGACGATCTCGCCGTGCAGCCGGTGCTCGCTGATCGTCCGAGCGTCAGCCCGGCCGAGTTTGGCCAGGATCGCGCGAGCATCGCCATTGGTCAGACAGGTGCCGACGATCGAGCAGTGCAGGTTTTCGGCGAGCTCCCAGATCCGATCACGCGGTTTGTCCGCTGCGTCGGTGTCGGGTGGCGGCACGAACGGCGGATGACCGGCCGACGTGAGCGCGCGCAGGGCAGGACCGTCGAGGTAGGCGTGTGGCGGCATCGGCGTGTCGGCAGGCGCTATATCCGTTCAGATATAGCAGTCTGTCGAAAAACATCCGGCTTGCCTAGTGGGGAGCGGCAGGATGGGGGACGGCAGGAGGCTCGTCACCCTCACCCCGCCCAGGGGTGACGATCCGATCGAGGAACGGCGCGGCTGCACGGTCGGCGGCACGCTCGATGGCGCGGTAATGCGCCACGAGATCCGCTCCGAGGGTCGACAAGCGCGCACCGCCCCCGGCCTTGCCGCCGATCTGCGCCTCGACCACCGGCTGTCCGAAGCCGCTGTTCATCGCCTCGATCAGCATCCACGCCCGGCGATAGGACATGCCGAGCGCCCGCCCGGCCGCGGATATCGAGCCGTGCTCGGCGATCATCTCCAAGAGCTGCACCTTGCCCGGACCGATGCGGTTGCCGGGTCCGACGTCGATACGGATGCTCAGGCTTGCCATCGGACCTTCTCAGACACTGTCGCTTCGTCACAACGCGCGCTGAGCGCGATCGTGCTGCTCCGGATCGAACCCCTTCCCGACGCTGTATCGGTTTGTATATAGCCAAGCGATGGCATGGAGGCTCACCCGGCCGCCACCCACACGCTCCTCGTGCGACCAGGTCAAGACGATGTTCCAGTGCACCGGCTACGCTGCCCAGACTGCCGAGACGCCGCTCGCGCCGTTCAGCTTCGAGCGCCGCGATCCCGGCCCATCCGACATCGAGATCGCGATCGTCTATTGCGGCGTCTGCCACTCGGACCTGCACACGGTGCGCGACGAGTGGGGCGGGACGCTCTACCCGTGCGTGCCCGGCCACGAGATCGTCGGCCGTGTCGCCCGGGTTGGGGCCGAGGTCACGACCTTCAAGCCCGGAGATCTGGCGGGCGTCGGCTGCATGGTCGCCTCCTGCCGCGAATGCGCGAGCTGTCGCGAGGGTCTAGAACAGTATTGCGAGCCCGGCTTCACCGGCACCTACAACGGCCCGGAGCCGCAGACCGGCGGCCATACCTTCGGGGGCTATTCGAGCCACATCGTCGTCGACAGCCACTTCGTCCTGCGCATCCCGGAGAATCTCGATCTCGCGGGCGTCGCCCCGCTGCTCTGTGCCGGCATCACGACCTACTCGCCGCTGCGCCACTGGAAGGTCGGCCCGGGTCAGAAGGTCGGCATCGTGGGTCTCGGTGGGCTCGGGCACATGGGCCTGAAGCTCGCCCATGCCATGGGTGCGCAGGTAACGCTGTTCACGACCTCACCGGGGAAGGAGGCCGACGCCAAACGGCTCGGGGCCGACGCGGTGGTGATCTCCAAGGATGCCGACGCCATGGCCGCCCAGGGCGAGAGCTTCGATTTCATCCTCGACACGGTCGCGGCCGAGCACGACATCAACGCCTACCTTGCCCTGCTCAAGCGGGACGCGACGCTGGTCCAGGTCGGGGCGCCCGAGAAGCCGCTGCCGATGCAGGTGTTCAGCGTGATCTGGCGGCGGCGCAACTTCGCCGGGTCCCTGATCGGCGGCATCGCCGAAACCCAGGAGATGCTCGATTTCTGCGCCGAGCACGGCATCACCTCGGACATCGAGATGATCCCGATCGACCAGATCGAGACCGCCTATGCCCGCATGCTCAAGAGCGACGTGAAATATCGCTTCGTGATCGACATGGCGTCCCTTCCGAAGGCGGCCTGAATCCGCACGCCACCGTACCTCCGCCGCAGCCCCTCAAGGACCCTCTCCGTATGCGCAGCCTGATCCGCTCCGGCCTCGCCGCCGCCTTGCTCCTCGCTGTCGGTGCGGCGCAGGCAGCAGATACCGCGACGGTCTTCGCCGCGGCCAGCCTGAAGAACGCCCTGGACAATGCGGGGAAGGCCTTCACCACCCAGACTGGGATCGAACTCAAGGCGAGCTACGCCGCATCCTCGGCGCTCGCTCGGCAAATCGAGAGCGGGGCGCCCGCGGACCTGTTCGCCTCGGCCGACCTCGAATGGATGGACTACCTCGCCAAGAAGAACCTCATCCGCCCGGACACACGCGTGAACCTGCTCGGCAACCGCCTCGTCCTGATCGCGCCGAGCGACACCAGGGAGAGCGCCGTCGCCTTCACCCCGGAAGCGTTCGCGAAGGCGTTGGGCCCGGACGGTCGGCTGGCCACCGGCGAGGTCAATTCGGTGCCGATCGGCAAGTATGCCAAGGTCGCCTTCGAGAAGCTCGGCCTCTGGAGTGCCGTCCAGCCCCGCCTGGCACCGAGCGACAATGTGCGGGCCGCCCTGTTGCTGGTCTCGCGCGGCGAGGCCCCGCTCGGTGTCGTCTACGAGAGCGATGCCCGATCGGATCCCGGCGTGAAGGTCGTGGGCGTGTTCCCTGCGGACAGCCACCCGCCGGTGGTGTATCCGTTCGCCGTCACCGCGGACGCGAAGGGCGAGGCGGCGCGGCGCTTTCTGGACTACCTCCGGAGCGCGGCGGCCAAGCCGTTCTTCGAGGCCCAGGGCTTCAGCGTCCTCGACGGCGGCAAACAATAGGCGGCCTCTAGACGGCCAGGCAGGAAAGCGAACGTCGTGAAGATCAGCGCACGCAACATCATCAAGGGCACGGTGAGCTCGATCGACAAGGGTGCCACCACGGCGCACGTCAAGATCGAGATCACCCCCGGCCAAGTGGTCACGGCTTCCATCACCAACGAGGCGGTCGACAGCCTCAAGCTCGTCGTCGGTGGCCAGGCCTACGCGGTGGTGAAGGCCTCCGACGTCATGATCGCGGTCGACTGACAATGATCATCCCCCGCGCTATCCTCGCTGCCGGACTGGTAGCCATCTCGGTCCATGCCACCACGGCAGAGGAAGCGCCGGCCTGCGCGAGCTTCGCGTGGTCGGTGGCGCGGGAACGTGCCGCCTTCGCGGCGCCGAACCTGCTTGCGCTGGCGTCCGGTTCGGCTCTGCCGACGGATGCTGGCGCGGCGCAGTTGACGCTGAAGCCGGCCGCGGAGGCCGCTTTGCCGGTCCCGTCCGAGAGGCCGATGAAAGCTGATACCTACGCGGGCTTCGTGACCGTCACGGTGCCGGCCGCGGGCACCTATCAGGTGACGCTCTCGGACGAGGCCTGGATCGATGTCAGCCAGGATGGCCGCGCGACCCTGCAGCCTGCGGCCCACAGCGGCAAGACAGGCTGCCCGGGCGTGCGCAAGAGCGTGCGTTTCGCCCTCGATGCCGGCCCGGTGACGATCGAGATCAGCCGCGCTCTGAGCGCGCAACTCAAACTCGGCGTCCTCAAAGCCGAGTAGCCATGCGGTCGGGCTGTGACCCCGTCACGGCTCGCTGATCGGCCCGAGTTCGTGGCGGGCGAGGATCGCCTGTCCCTTCTCGGAGACGAGAAATAGCGCAAGCCGCATCGCGTCCGGATTGTCGGTCAGCAGCGCCATGCCGTAGGTCGCCGGCACCGACAGGTTCGACGGCAGCTGGACCAGGCTCAGGCCTGGAGCCTCCTTCATCGTGCCACCCTGGCCGCTGCAGTAGTACAGCAGGGCGTCGGCGTTATTGCCCAGAAACACCGTCGCGCTGGGGCTGCGCCCGGCCATCGGCACCATCGTGTTCGGTGAACCGAGTAGCTTCAGCGCCTTCTTGTCCAGCGCCGCCTTGGCGCCGGGATGGACGGCCTCGGCCCGGTCGAACACGGCTTGAGCGTAGTCGCCGCCTGGATCGGCGCCAGGCGTCGAGGTCGCGAGCCGCAGTTCGGGCGTGAGCAGGCGGTCGAGGAGGCTATCGGGGGACAAGCCAAGGTCGGCACGGGCGAGGACGCACAGCTTATTGCGGGCAAACGGCACGACAGCTTTAGCCTTGCCGGCCTCCGCAAGACGGCGCGGTCCAGCGAGATCGGCTGAGAGGTAGAGATCCGCCGTCTCACCGCCTTCGAGGCGTTGGCGCAGCAGCCCCGCAGGTCCGAACGTCGGGGCGGCCACCGCCTCGGCGGGTAGGCCGGCGGCGGCGATCACGTCCTTGAGCGCAGCCACGAGACTGCCGGCGGCGTAAATCCGCACCGGTTCCGCTCGTGCAACGGACACGGGCGCCAGAGCGAGGGCGCCGAGGAGTGCGGCGCGACGGAGGGAGTGGGTAAAACGAGAAAAGCGCATGAGGGACAACAGCGGCTCCGGAGAACGCAGCATCGTTATATCCGACCGGATATAGCCGCGATAAGACCCACGTCATCCCCGCAATGAAGCCGAGCGCGCGACCGCTTGATCAGCCCTCAGTTTCAAAATCACCCGGCTGCGGCGGGGCGATCGGCGTGAACAGGGTCCGGTCAGGCTTGAGGTCGAGGAGCGGCGTCCCGTCGAGGCAGTCGAGGCCGCGCACCGTCAGGATGTTGCCCTCGATTATGACAAGTGTGGCGATCGAGGTGCCGATCGGGTTCGGTCGCACCGGCGAGCGCAACGCGAAAGTGCCCCGCGTCGTGCCATCGTTGGCCGGGCTCTGGCGCACGAGGTCACGTCGGGACGCATCGAGCCAGTACAGCACCTCGATTCTAGCGAAGGCCGCCAGTCCGTCGAGCGCTGCGACCCAAGGCTCGAACAACTCGATGCGGCAGGACGGACCGTCCGGCCGACCTTGGCGTGGGCAAGCGAGACGATCGGTCCAGGGTGTGTGAATACGGCCGATGTAGACCAATCCAGCATCATCGGCCTCGGGCGCAGCGACCGCGACTTCGCCGGCTCTAATTTCATTGAGGCGCACCATGGCAGGCTTTCTCCCATGAATGCCCGACCCACGCTACCGGGCTAGCGCCGTGCCCTGGCTCTTGCTCACTTTGCGTGGATCCGGTGGCGAGGACCATACGGCGTTGGAGGAGATCGAGACCCGCCCGCCCGTAGCTTTGACGCTTGATCAGCTTGAGCCGGTTGATCCGGCCTTCGGTCTGGCCACTGCTCCAGGGCTCGGTCAGGGGTGCCCTGACCACGGCAGCGTCACCGTTCAATCCCGAAGCAAAGGTGGCACATCGAGCAGGCTCGGGCCGGCGTCATGGGGCAGCCAAGCGGGGAAGGTGTCGGCGGCGGCGTAGTTTCGCACGGTGGCGCGGGCCAGCCCCATCGCGCGGGCGATCCCGAGCAGCGTCTCGCCGCCCGCATGCCGATGCCGCACTTCGTCGTAGAGGGCCCGCCATCGCGTCCGGCTCTCCGCTCCCGCGTCAAGCTCCGGCGTGCTGCGTGGAAAGGCGTGATCGCGCCGAGGCGGAAGATCTGTCGATCCGGGCGCGGGCGGCAAGCGCCGGAGCCGAGCATGCGCGCTATGGAGCCATCGTTCGACGGCCTGACGTATGTTGGCGAGGAGGTGCCATCGATCAGCGACCCGCAGCGCCCGGGACGCGCCGAGGCCGACGCCTTGGGCATATTCGGTCGCGCGGTCTCGGGCGACGACCCAGATGTCCGGCCTCCGTTCGAGCCAGCCGGCCGGCGTGGTCGCGGTGCGGGAGGAGGTCGATCACGCGATGGCAGTCCAGGTCCACTACGATCGTACTGTCGCGGCAGCCTTTCCTCATCGCCCCATCGTCGACGCCGATGTGGACGGGTGACGGTGCGTCGGCCATCGGCATGGCCCTGATAAGCTGCAGCACGGTTGCGCGGTTCGCCGGCATTCTCAGGTGCTGCAGCAAACGCGCGCCGCCCGCGCCGCCGCAGGCGATGCCGATCCGCCCCTGCGCTTAGGCCAGTCGCCGCGTGCGTCGAGCGCGACGGCTGAGGAGTTCAGACGGCGATTCGGCGAAGGTGCGCCGGTGGCAGGACGGGTTGAAGCAGGAGAACCGTCGAACCTCGATGCGCAGCACCGTCCGCGATGCCGACAGCGGCAAATCGGCGGGATGGCGGTGATAGCGGCTGTGGACGGACCGGCCGGTACCGCCGCAATCAGGACACCGCCCGCTCGCTCCGCGCCGCCGCATCGGGACGACGAGGCGGTCCGGATCCTGCTCGACGACGCGCTCGATGCGGCACCCGGGGATGGCGAAGGGAATGTGCATGCCTCCCTCGGTGGGCAGGGCCGTCCAGGTGATCACCGGCCCGAGTCAATCCGCCGCCGTCCACGCAAAGTGAGCAAGAGCCACAGAAACGGGGCAATCCCAGTCGCGCTGCAGGCGCGCGAAGCGCGCGCTTCGTTCCCGGTCGACAAAAGCCCGGAGGTGGTCGCGAATCTGCGTGCCTGTGCGCATGGCCGGATCATCCCGAACGCGGAGGCTTTCCGCGTTGAGCCCCCAGCCGAGTGCGCGCGCACTGGCTGGGCCCCTGGTGCCCAGGCTCAAAGCGACCGTGGTGGAAGTCCCTCTAACGGAGGCACCAAGCGGTCGTGTCCGGTCATCGCAACGGATTCGCCTTCGCCACCAATATACCGCCCCGCGCCGGTAAGCGTTGGAACACAGTGTCAACGGCCTGCCCCTGTGGGCAAGCGCGTGCAACAACGCTGCGTACAATCGGCCGTGCCGCGGGCGCGGCTGTGAGCCGATTGCAATCAGATCAACGACTTAGCGGAAGCTTGGCTGGGGCGCCAGGATTCGAACCTGGGAATGGCGGTACCAAAAACCGCTGCCTTACCACTTGGCGACGCCCCACCATGGGCCGGGGCTGTCTAGACGGGGAGTCCCGGCGTTGCAAGCGCTCGATCGGGCGCAAACGGCACCGTTCGTGATGGTGGCGCGCGGGGACACGCGGCGTGCGCCCGTCCCCGCGCTTGGTCGCGTCAGCGGCGCTCGAGAAGGCCGTCGATCCGGCGCGGCAGGCCGAGGGGGTTGTCGGCCTTGAGCGCGGCGGGCAGCAGGGCGTCGGGGAGGTCTTGGTAGCTCACCGGGCGCAGGAACCGGTCGATCGCGAGGCTGCCGACCGAAGTCGTGCGGCCGTCCGAGGTCGCCGGGTACGGGCCGCCATGGACCATGGCGTGGGCCACCTCGACCCCGGTGCCGAAGCCGTCGACCAGGATGCGGCCGACCCGGCGCTCCAGCAGCGGCAGCAGCGCCCGCACGGCCGCGTGGTCCTCGGGCGTGATGTGCAGGGACGCGGTGAGCTGGCCTTCGAGATGCTCCAGCACCTTGCGGATCGCCGCGAGGTCGGGGCAGCGCACCACCAGGGCCGCGGCACCGAACATCTCCTCCTGCAGCTCCGGCTCCGACAGGAAGGCGTCCGAATCGGTGGCGAACAGGGCCGCCCGGCCCTGGGTGGCCGAGCCTTCCGGCCCCTCGGCGAGGCGCGTGACCGCGGCGTGGCCGGCGAGTCGCGCGACGCCCTCGCCATAGGCCCGGTGGATGCCGGGGGTCAGCATGGTCGCGGCCGGGCTCTCCCGCAGGGCGGCGGTGGCCGAGGCCAGGAAGGCGTCGAGGCCGGGTCCGGGCACCGCCAGGATCAGGCCGGGATTGGTGCAGAACTGGCCGGCGCCCAGCGTCAACGAGGTCGCGAAGGCCCGGCCGATCGCCTCGCCCCGGGCCGCCAAGGCGCCCGGGAACAGCAGGACCGGATTGATGCTGCTCATCTCGGCATAGACCGGGATCGGGCGGGGGCGCTTGGCCGCGATCTCGACCAGGGCGGTGCCGCCCCGGCGCGATCCGGTGAAGCCGACCGCGGCGATGCGGGGATCGGCCACCAGCCCCTGCCCGATCGACTGGCCGGCATCGAACAGCAGCGAGAACACCCCCTCCGGCAGGCCGGACGCGGCGACCGCCTTCTGGATCGCCCGGCCGACCAGCTCGGAGGTGCCGGGATGGGCCGGGTGCGCCTTCACGATCACCGGGCAGCCGGCCGCCAGCGCCGAGGCGGTGTCGCCGCCGGCCACCGAGAAGGCCAGCGGGAAGTTGCTGGCGCCGAACACCGCCACTGGGCCCAGCGCGACGTTGCGCAGGCGCAGGTCCGGCCGGGGCAGCGGCTTGCGGTCCGGCAGGGCCGGGTCGATGCGGATCTCGAAGGCGCTGCCCTCGCGCACCACGCCGGCGAACAGGCGCAGCTGGCCGACGGTGCGGCCGCGCTCGCCCTCGATCCGCGGCCGGGGCAATCCGGTCTCCTGCATGCAGCGGGTGACGAGGTCGTCGCCGAGATCGAGGATGTTGGCCGCGATCGTTTCCAGGAAGGCCGCCCGGGCCTCCGGGTCGGTCTCGCGGTAGGTGTCGAAGGCGGCATCCGCCAGGGCGCAGGCCCGGTTGAGGTCCTGGAGGCTGGCGCCGGGGAAGTCGGGCTCCAGAGGCTGGCCGGTGGCCGCCTCGATGCCCCGGAACGCGTCCTGCGTGCCTCGCTGGGCCTGAGCGCCGATCAGGTTTTCGCCACGCACGGTCATCGTCGACTCCTGTTCGAAAGGTGCGGATTCTTTGCACCGGGTCGGTGTTGAGGGCTGTCAGCCCTCTCGGGCCGCCAGGGCCTTCGCGCGGATCGCCGCGAGGGTCATAGTCGGTGTCAGGGCCTCCGGATCGACGAGGCAGTGGATCATCGCCGGAATCCCGGCGGCGAGGCTGCGCTCGAAGGCGGGGGCGAACTCCTCGGTGCGCTCGACGCGCTCGCCGTGGCCGCCGCAGGAGCGGGCCAGGGCGGCGAAATCGGGATTGCGCAGCGCGGTGGCCGAGACGCGCCCGGGATACTCGCGCTCCTGGTGCATCCGGATCGTGCCGTACATGCCGTTGTCCAGGACGACGACCACGATGGCGATGCCGTATTGCACGGCGGTGGCGAATTCCTGCACGGTCATCATCACGTCGCCGTCGCCCGCGAGCGCCACGACGATCCGCTCGGGCAGGCTGCGCTTGGCCATCACGGCCGCCGGCAGCCCGTAGCCCATGGAGCCCGAAGTCGGGGCGAGCTGCGTCCCGAAGGCGCGGAACCGGTAGTAGCGGTGGATCCAGGTGGCGAAGTTGCCGGCGCCGTTGCAGATCACCGCGTCCCGCGGCAGCCGCTCGCGCAGCCAGGTGATCGCCTGGCCGTACTGGAACGCGCCGGGCTTCGGCTCCGGCGTCTCCGACCAGGCGAGGTAGGAAGCGTGGGCCTCGGCGGCGCGGCCGGCCCGCGGCGCGTCGTAAGTCGGCAGGGCGGCGCAGAACGCTTCAGGGGTCGCCTGGATCGCCAGCGCCGGCTGGTAGACCCGGCCGAGTTCTTCCGGATCGGGATGGACATGGACCAGCGGCAGGCCGGGATCGGGGATGCCGAGCAGCCCGTAGGATTGCGCCGGCATCTCGGACAGGCGCCCGCCGATCATCAGCAGCAGGTCGGACTCCTTGAGCCGCGCCAGGAGCGCCGGGTTCGGCCCGATCCCGAGCTCGCCGGCGAAATTCGGATGGTCGGCGGAGAACAGGTTGGCGCGCCGGAACGAGACCGCCACCGGCACGTCGTGGCGCTCGGCCCAGGCGGCCAGGGCGGTGCGGGCGGATTCCGTCCAGCGCGCGCCGCCGAGCAGCAGCACCGGCCGTCGCGCCTCAGCCAGCAGGGCGCGCAGCCGCTCCGTATCCGCCGGCGACGGGGCCGGCTCGGCCGGGACAACCCGGGGCGCGTCGGCCACCGCCGCGACATCGTCGAGCATGTCCTCCGGCAGGGCGATCACCACCGGCCCGGGCCGGCCCTGGAGCGCGACCCGGAAAGCCCGCGCGAGGATCTCCGGGATGCGGGCCGCGTCGTCGATCTCCACCGCCCACTTGGCCAGGCCGCCGAACATCTGCCGGTAATCGACCTCCTGGAATGCCTCCCGGTCGCGCATCGCCCGGGCGATCTGCCCGACGAACAGGATCATCGGCGTCGAATCCTGGCGCGCGATATGGACCCCCGCCGAGGCGTTGGTGGCCCCGGGGCCGCGGGTGACGAAGCAGATGCCGGGGCGGCCGGTGAGCTTGCCGGCGGCCTCCGCCATGATCGCGGCGCCGCCCTCCTGCCGGCACACGAGCACGTCGATGCCGCTGTCGCGCAGGGCGTCGAGGACCGCGAGGTAGCTCTCGCCGGGGACGCAGGTGACGCGCTCGACGCCCTGGACGAGCAGCTGATCGACGAGCACCTGTGCGCCGGTGCGTGGGGGCAATCCGCTCAAGCCGTTTCTCCCTGGCGATGACGCCGCCCGGAGAAGTCTCTCCTGGGTCAGCGGGCCGATGTTTCCGGCCTCAGCCTTACCGATGCCAAGTCCTGGGATGCGACTGATATGTCAGTCTCAGGATAGGGCCCCGGGTGGCTTGGTCAACCTGTCAGACCAGAGGCCGGCGGTCGAGGGCGCGACGGGTCATCTGGTCGAGGAGGTCGAACAGCGTGACGATTCCGGAAAGGGCCTGATCGGGCTCGCGGGCCGCGATGCCGGCCACGATCGTTGCGTGGATCCCGGCGCAGTCGAGGAAGCTGGCCGTGGGCTCGTAGGTGTACCAGAAGCGCCTGGACTGGGCGTGGAGCGGGCCCATCGTGCTGGTCAGGGTCGGGTTGTAGGCTGATTCGACCATGGCCTCGTGCAGGGCCCGTTTCAGCCGGAAGTAGACCTCGCGGTCCCGGGCGGCGGCGGCCACGAGCAGGCCCTCGGTGTGGGTCTGCAGGGTCTCCAGGTCTTGGTCCGAGGCGCGGGCGATCACGCAGCGGGCCACGGTCTCGTCGAGCGGACGCCGGACTTCGAGCAATTCGAGATGCTTGATGATGTCGACCGGGGTCACGAGCACGCCGCGGCGCGGATGGACCTCGACGAAGCCAATCGTCTTGAGCCGGGCCAGCGCCTCGCGCACCGGGGTACGCCCGAGCGCGAGTTCCGCACCGAGCTCGCCCTCCGACACCATCGCGCCCGGAGCGAGACGCCGGCTGATGATCATCTGCTCGATCGCGTCGTAGGCGGTCTCCGCGAGGGATCGCGGCCGCCTCGCGGCGGGACCCGTCGTCAAGATCCTCGCATCGGTCAACCGGATCCTCCGTCTGTGTCGAAGCCGCCCCCTGCTCCAGTTGACAATGGCCCCAAGCGGCGCCCTACTCAAGCCTTGGGATATCAGTGGTCGCCCAGAGCGCATCCGCGCCGGCCGGATCCTCGATGGTTCGGGCTCGACGGCGACCGTCTTCATGGGAGGAGCTGCGGATGCCTGGATTGTCTGCCGAGACGCGCGACAAGCTCAAGACGGTCAGCACGGCGACGCTGATGACCGCCTTGTTCAAGCGCGGCCTGCGCAATCAGATGATCCAGGACGTGCGCCCGCTGAGAGCCGGCGGCGGCACCATGGTCGGCGAGGCGTTCACCCTGCGCTACATCCCGGCCCGCGAGGACCTGAACCCGATCACGGTGTTCCGCGACCGGGCGCATCCGCAGCGCAAGGCGGTGGAGGAATGCCCGCCCGGCGCCGTGTTCGTGATCGACAGCCGCAAAGATGCCCGGGCGGCCTCGGCCGGCTCGATCCTGGCGACCCGGCTCATGGTGCGGGGCTGCGCCGGTCTCGTCACCGATGGCGGCTTCCGCGACGCCGACGAGATCGCCCGGCTCGACATGCCGAGCTATCACGTGCGCCCCTCCGCCCCGACCAACCTGACCCATCACCAGGCCATCGACATCAACGTGCCGATCGGCTGCGGCGACGCCCCGGTCTTCCCGGGCGACGTGATCGTGGGCGACGGCGACGGCGTGGCGGTGATTCCCGCCCACCTCGCCGAGGAGATCGCCGACGAGGCGGTCGAGATGACCGCCTACGAGGATTTCGTCACCGAGGAGGTGCGCAAGGGCCGCTCCATCCTCGGGCTCTATCCTGCCACCGACGAGCAGAGTCTCACTGACTTCGCTGCGTGGCGGAAGCGGAACGGGCGCTGACGGCGGACGGCACCGATCGGCACGAAGCCGGCGAGACGAGCATCTGGATTGGGAGGGGCTATGTCGGGGGGCATACCAGCGATCGCGGCGCCGCCGGAGATCGAGCGGCGCACGGTCGCCAAGGTCTCGTGGCGGCTCCTGCCGCTCATCGTGCTGATCTATTTCATCGCCTACATGGACCGCACGAATGTGGGCTTCGCCTCGTTCGGCCTGAACCGGGAGTTCGGCTTCTCGGCGACCCTCTATGGCTGGGGTGCGGGCATCTTCTTCCTCGGCTACGTCATCTTCGAGATACCCAGCAACGTCCTCCTGGAGCGCAACGGCGCGCGGCTCTGGATCGCCCGGATCATGGTCACCTGGGGCCTGGTCGCGGGCGGCATGGCCTTCATCACCGGCCCGGTGAGTTTTTTGGCGATGCGCTTCCTGCTCGGGGTCGCCGAGGCCGGCTTCTTCCCGGGCATGATCCTGTACTTCACCTACTGGTTTCCGAGGCGCTACCGGGCCCGGGTGGTGGCGGCCCTGTTCCTGGCGGTGCCGGGCTCGAACGCCCTCACGGCGGTGATCTCGGGGGCGCTGCTCCAGCTCGACGGCGTGCTCGGCCTGCACGGCTGGCAATGGCTGTTCCTCCTGGAAGCGGTGCCCTCGATCCTGCTGGCCTTCGTCGTGCTCGCGCTGATGACCGACCGGCCCGCCAAGGCGGCCTGGCTCACCCCTGAGGAGCGAGCGTGGCTGGAAGAGACGCTGGAGGCCGAGCATCAGAGCACCGTCAGGACGCATGGGCATTTCACGCTCAAGCGGGCCCTGACCGATCTCCGGGTGCTGGCGCTCGCGTCGATCTATTTCTGCATCGGCACGGCGACCTACGGGATCACCTTCTTCCTGCCGCCGATCCTTAAGAGCCTGAAGCTCACCGATTGGGAGACCGGCCTCGCGACGGCGGTTCCGTACGTCATCGGCACGGTGGGCATGATCGCCTGGAGCTGGTCGTCGGACCGGCGCGACGAGCGGCGCTGGCATTTCATCATCGCCGCCTTGATCGCCATGCTCGGCCTCATCGCCGCGGGACCGATGCTGGGTAGCCTCTGGGCGCTCACGGCGATGTCGGTGGCCGCGATCGGCCTTTACGGCACCAAGCCCGCCTTCTGGGCGATGCCGGGGGAGTTCCTGTCGGGACCGGCCGCGGCCGGGGGCATTGCGCTCATCAACGCGATCGCCAATCTCGGCGGCTTCGTCGGCCCCTACGTCGTGGGCTGGCTGAAGGACGCCACCGGCAGCTATGAGGCCGGCCTGTACTTCCTCGCAGCCTGTGCGCTCGGCTCCGGGGCGATTACCTTCCTGGCGGTCCGTCCGGTCGCAGCGGCGGCGGATCCGGGGATCGCCGCGGACGACCCGGCCGCTGCCGCGACCGAGCGCGTGAGACCGGAGACCGTCTGATGACCGCACGCAAGAAAGACATCGGCGATCTGCGCAGCCAGCGCTGGTTCGGCGCCACCGACCTGCGCAGCTTCGGCCACCGCTCGCGCATGCTCCAGATGGGCTACGAGCGCGCCGACTTCACCGGCAAGCCGATCGTCGGCATCATCAACACCTGGAGCGACATCAACCCCTGCCATCTCCACTTCCGCGAGCGGGTCGAGCAGGTGAAGCGCGGCGTCTGGCAGGCGGGCGGCTTCCCGATCGAACTCCCGGCGCTCTCGTTGTCCGAAAACTTCGTCAAGCCGACGACGATGCTCTACCGCAACCTCCTGGCCATGGAGGTTGAGGAGCTGCTGCGCCAGCACCCGGTCGATGGGGCGGTGCTGATGGGCGGCTGCGACAAGACCACGCCGGGCACGGTGATGGGCGGCATCTCCATGAACTTGCCGATGATCTTCCTGCCGGCCGGGCCGATGATGCGCGGGCATTCCGGCGGCAAGATCCTCGGCTCGGGCTCCGACGTGTGGAAATACTGGGCCGAGAAGGAAGCCGGCACCATCACCACGCAGCAGTGGAACGACATGGAGGCCGGCATCGCCCGGACCTTCGGCACCTGCATGACCATGGGCACCGCCTCGACCATGACGTCGATCGCCGAGGCGCTCGGCCTGTCGCTGCCGGGCGCGGCTTCGATCCCGGCGGCCGATGCCGACCATCCGCGCATGGCCAGCGCCTGCGGCCGGCGGATCGTCGAGATGATCTGGGAAGACCTGAAGCCGTCCGACATCCTCGACCGGCGCTCGGTGGAGAACGCCCTGGTGGTCCACAACGCGCTGGCCGGCTCCACCAACGCGATGATCCATCTGGTCGCGATGGCGGGCCGGGCCGGGATCCCGGTCAAGCTCTCCGAGTTCGATGATTTCGCCCAGAAGGTGCCGGTGATCGCCAACCTGCGGCCCTCGGGCGCGTGGCTGATGGAGGATTTCCACATCGCCGGCGGCATCCGGGCGCTGATGGTGCGGCTCTCCCCCCTCCTCCACCTCGACGCCCGCTCGGTCACGGGCGGCACGGTCGGCGACGGACTCGCCGGCATGAGTGTCTACAACGACGACGTGATCCGCCCGCTGGACAAGCCGATCGTCTCCCTCGGCGGCACCGCGATCCTGTACGGCAACCTCGCGCCGCATGGCTGCGTGATCAAGCCGCCGGCCGCGGACCCGCGCTTCCTCAAGCATACCGGACCGGCCCTGGTGTTCGACGATTACGACGCCATGACCGCCGCGGTGAACGACCTCGACCTCGACGTCACCCCGGACCACATCATGGTCCTGCGCAATGCCGGCCCGATCGGCGGCCCCGGCATGCCGGAATGGGGCATGCTGCCGATCCCGAAGGTGCTGCTCCGGCAGGGCGTGCGCGACATGCTGCGCATCTCGGATGCCCGCATGAGCGGCACCAGCTACGGCGCCTGCATCCTGCACGTCTCGCCGGAATCCGCGGCCGGCGGGCCGCTGGCGGCCGTGCGCAACGGCGACCTGATCACGGTCGACGTGTCCGAGCGGCGCATCCACCTGCATCTGGACGAGGCCGAGATCGCCGCACGCGTCGCGGCGTTCGTGCCGCCGGACCGGGCCTATCCGCGAGGCTACAACCGCCTATTCGCCCAGCACGTGCGGCAAGCGCACGAGGGCTGCGACTTCGACTTTCTGGAGGGTGCGGGCGGCATTCCCGAACCCGAGATCCACTGATCCACGCGCTTCCCGCCGGACGCGATCCCAGCCCGGCGCAAGGAAGCCCGTCGAAAGAGCGGTCCGCCGGCGATGGCCGGCGGCTGATAAGAACAGGGAGGATACATGGCGATGATCGCACGCAGGGGCCTGCTCGCGGGCGCGGCCCTGCTTGGGGCCGCTCGGGCGGCCGGGGCCGGATGGGAGCCGTCGCAGCGCGTGCCCGACCCGGCCGTCGAGGTGCTCGATCCGGCCTTCGCCAAGTACCGACTCTTCTCCGCTACGGTGGAGCGGGTCGTCACCGGCCTGCGCTGGGCCGAGGGGCCGGTCTGGTTCGGCGACATGGGCGCGCTGCTGTTCAGCGACCTGGTCAACGACCGGATCATGCGCTGGGACGAGGCCTCCGGCGCGCTCACGGTGTTCCGCAAGCCGTCTTCCTACGCCAACGGCAACACCCGGGACCGGCAGGGACGCCTGGTCACCTGCCAGCACAAGACCCGGAGCATCACCCGGACCGAGCATGACGGCGCGATCACCACTTTGCTCGACCGGTTCGACGGCAAGCCGCTGAACTCGCCCAACGACGTGGTCTGTCATTCCGACGGTGCGATCTGGTTCACCGACCCGGCCTTCGGGCCGAACCCCTACGAAGCGATGGCGGACCCGGAACTTCCGGGCAACGTCTATCGGATCGACCCGGCCTCTGGGCAGGCAAGCCTCGCCGTGGCGGGGCTCGCAGGACCCAACGGGCTGGCCTTCTCGCCGGACGAGTCCAAGCTCTACGTCATTGAGGGACGTGCCAAGCCGAACCGGCTGATCCGCGTCTACGACGTGGTCGAGAACGGCACCAAGACCGCCAACGGCCGGGTGTTCTACGACGCCGGCACCGGCACGCCGGACGGGTTCCGGGTCGATGTCGACGGCAATCTCTGGTGCGGCTGGGGCATGAGCGAGTCCGAGGACGGCGTGCTCATCCTGTCGCCGCAGGCCAAGCCGATCGGCCGGATCCGCCTGCCCGAGCGCTGCGCCAACCTCTGCTTCGGCGGCCTCAACCGCAACCTGCTGCTGATGACCGCCTCGCACTCCGTCTACGCGCTCTACGTGAATACGCGCGGCGCCGGGACCTGCTGATCCCAGCCGCTCGGCGTTCCTTCGAAAAAGCCGAAACGCGTCGTCATTCCGGGGCCGCGCCTGCGGCGAGCCCCGGAATGACAGGGCGGGCATTCAAGCGCGGCACTGCACCCTGATATCGAGCCTGCCGAGCCCCCTACTCGGCGGCTTCGGCCAGATACCGCGTCGGATCGTAGTTCAGGATCGGCCCGAGCCAGCGCTCGACCTCGCGCACATCCATGCCCTTGCGCAGGGCGTAGTCCTCGACCTGGTCGCGCTCGACCTTGGCGACGCCGAAATAATGCGCCTGCGGGTGCGCCAGGTAGAGGCCCGAGACCGAGGAGCCCGGCCACATGGCGTAGGATTCGGTCAGCTTCACCCCAATCCGCCGCTCGGCCTTCAGGAGATCGAACAGCTGCGTCTTCTCGGTATGGTCGGGCTGGGACGGGTAGCCCGGCGCCGGGCGGATGCCGTCATAGGGCTCGCTCGTCAGTTCCGCGGGCGTGTAGGTCTCGTCCGCCGCGTAGCCCCAGAATTCCCGGCGGACGCGCTCGTGCATGCGCTCGGCGAAGGCCTCGGCGATCCGGTCGGCCAGCGCCTTAACCAGGATCGCCCGGTAATCGTCGTTCGCCCGCTCGAACCGCTCGGCGATCCGTACCTCCTCCAGGCCGGCCGTGACCACGAAGCCGCCGACGTAATCGGCGATGCCGGTCTCCTTCGGAGCCACGAAATCCGACAGGCAGGTGTTCGGCCGTCCGTCGCGCTTGGACAATTGCTGGCGCAGGCCGTGGAAGGTCGCGAGCCGGTCGGTGCGGCTCTCGCCGGTGTAGAGCACGATATCGTCGCCGACGCTGTTGGCCGGCCAGAAGCCGATCACGCCCTTCGGGTTGAACCAGCGCTCCGCCACGATCTGCTTGAGCATGTCCTGCGCGTCCTCGTAGAGGGCGCGGGCGGCCGGACCCTGGTCCGGGTCGTCCAGGATCGCCGGGAAGCGGCCCTTGAACTCGTAGGTCTGCAGGAAAGGCGTCCAGTCGATGTAGGGCACGAGATCGGCGACCTCGTAGGAGCCGAACACCCGGGCATCCGTGAAGGCCGGCTTCTTCGGCGCGTAGCCCGACCAGTCGATCTTGAAGGCGTTGGCCCGGGCCTTAGTAAGGGGCAGCCGCTGCTTGTCGAGCTCCGAGCGGGCATGGGCGGCCGAGACCTTGGCGTACTCGGCGCGCACGGTCTCGATCGTCGTGTCGCGGGTCTCCTTGGACAGCAGGCTCGACACCACGCCGACCGCGCGGCTCGCATCGGTGACGTAGACCGCCTGGCCCTTGGCGTAGGCCGGGTGGATCTTCACCGCCGTGTGGACGCGGCTGGTAGTGGCGCCGCCGATCAGCAGCGGCACGGAGAAGCCCTCGCGCTCCATCTCGCCCGCGACATGGACCATCTCGTCGAGCGACGGGGTGATCAGGCCGGACAGGCCGACGATGTCGACATTCTCCTTGCGGGCCACGTCGAGGATCTTGGCGGCCGGCACCATCACGCCGAGATCGATGATCTCGTAGTTGTTGCAGGCCAGCACGACGCCGACGATGTTCTTGCCGATGTCGTGGACGTCGCCCTTCACGGTGGCCATCAGCACCTTGCCGGCAGCCTGGCGCTTGCCGTCGCCGCCATTGGCGCGCTTCTCCTCCTCCATGTAGGGCTCGAGATAGGCGACCGCCTGCTTCATCACCCGGGCGGACTTCACCACCTGGGGCAGGAACATCTTGCCGGCGCCGAACAGGTCGCCGACCACGTTCATGCCGGCCATCAGCGGGCCTTCGATCACGTGGAGCGGGCGCTCGACGCCCTGCCGCGCCTCTTCGGTGTCGGCGACGATGTACTCGGTGATGCCGTTGACCAGGGCGTGCTCGATGCGCTTGCCCACCGGGGCCTCGCGCCAGGTCAGGTCGGCGGTCTTGGCCTGGGCCGATGCGCCGGTCTTGAAGCGCTCGGCCGATTCCAGCAGGCGCTCGGTGGAATCGTCGCGGCGGTTGAGGACCACGTCCTCGCACAGCGCGCGCAGCTCCGCCGGGATCTCGTCGTAGACGGCGAGCTGGCCGGCATTGACGATGCCCATATCCATCCCGGCCTGGATGCAGTGGTACAGGAACACCGCGTGCATCGCCTCGCGCACCGGCTCGTTGCCCCGGAAGGCGAAGCTGAGGTTCGAGACGCCGCCCGAGATATGGGCGTGCGGCAAGGTTTCGCGGATCGTCCGGGTCGCCTCGATGAAGGCGACGCCGTAGCCGTTATGCTCCTCGATGCCGGTGGCGACCGCGAAGATGTTGGGATCGAAGATGATGTCTTCCGGCGGGTAGCCGACCTGCTCGGTCAGGATCCGGTAGGCCTTGGTGCAGATCTCGACCTTGCGCTCGTAGCTGTCCGCCTGGCCCTGCTCGTCGAAGGCCATCACCACCACGGCGGCGCCGTAGGAGCGACAGATCTTGGCCGCCTCGATGAACTTCTCTTCGCCCTCCTTCATGGAGATCGAGTTCACGATCGCCTTGCCCTGGATGCACTTCAGGCCGGCCTCGATCACCTCGAACTTCGAGGAATCGACCATCACCGGCACCCGGGCGATGTCCGGCTCGGCGGCGACGAGGTTGAGGAACTCGACCATCGCCTTCTGCGAGTCGAGCAGGCCCTCGTCCATGTTGATGTCGATCACCTGGGCGCCGGCGGCGACCTGGTCGCGGGCGACGTCCAGGGCAGCGGCGTAGTCGCCGTTGGTGATGAGCTTCCTGAACTTGGCCGACCCGGTGACGTTGGTGCGCTCACCGACGTTCACGAACGGGATTTCCTTGGTCAGCACGAAGGGCTCCAGCCCCGAGAGCCGCATCAGGCGCGGGATCTCGGGGATCTGCCGGGGCGTCTTACCGGCGACCGACTCGGCGATCGCCCGGATATGGTCCGGCGTCGTGCCGCAGCAGCCGCCGACCATGTTGACCAGGCCGGATTCGGCGAATTCGCCGACCAGCTTGCCCATGGCCTCCGGGCTCTCGTCGTAGAGTCCGAACTCGTTGGGCAGGCCGGCATTCGGATAGGCGCAGACCAGGGTGTCGCAGATCCGCGACAGCTCGGCGATGTGGCCGCGCATCTCGCGGGCGCCGAGCGCGCAATTGAGGCCGAAGGTCAGCGGGTCCGAGTGGCGCAGCGCGTTCCAGAACGCCGCCGGGGTCTGGCCCGAGAGGGTCCGGCCCGACAGGTCGGTGATCGTGCCGGAGATCTGGATCGGCAGCCGGATCCCGGTCTCCTCGAACACGGCCCAGCAGGCGGCCACCGCCGCCTTGGCGTTGAGCGTGTCGAAGATCGTCTCGATCAGGATCAGCTCGGCCCCGCCGGCGATCAGGCCGTGGACCTGCTCCATGTAGGCCGTCTTGACCTGGTCGAAGGTCACGGCGCGGTAACCGGGATTGTTCACGTCCGGCGAGATCGAGAGCGTGCGGTTGGTCGGGCCGATGGCGCCGGCGACGAAGCGGCGGCGGCCGTCCTGCTTCTCGGCGAGCTGCGCCGCCTCACGGGCCAGCCGCGCACCCTCCCGGTTCAGGTCATGGATGATCGATTCGAGGCTGTAATCGGCCTGCGCGATCGTGGTGCCGGAGAACGTGTTGGTCTCGCAGACGTCGGCGCCGGCCAAAAAATAATCCAGGTGGATCTGCCGGATCGCGTCGGGCTGGGTCAGGATCAGAAGGTCGTTGTTACCCTTCTGATCGTTCGGATGATCCTTGAAGCGGTCACCGCGGAAATCCGCCTCGGTGAGCCCGAGCCGCTGGATCACCGTGCCCATCGCCCCGTCGAGGACGAGGATCTTCTCCGACGCGCGGGTCCGCAGCGCGGATGCGATCTCGGTGCCGTCGACGGGCGGAAAGTCAGTCATGATCGGTCCCAACAGACCACCTCATCCTGAGGTGCCGGAGCGAAGCGGAGGCCTCGAAGGAGGCGTCCAGATTTTTTGTCGATCCCTGGAGCCTTCCTGCGAGGCCGTTGCGCGGCACCCACGATGAGGCGGAGGGTGGAGCTCTCGTTTCGGACCAGCCCGGAAATGGTCCGGGTCAGCCCACTTTCTCCAGGGCGGCGAGCCGCTTTTCGAGGGCGTCGAGGCGTTCTTCGACCTGGGCAGCCGCGTAGCGTCCGAGGACCGATTCGCCGTTGACGGCTTCCCGCAGATTGTCGAACCGACGTTCCAGCTTGTCGAAGCGGGTATCATGCTCCTCAAGCTTGCGATCGACGCGCTCGAATCCAGAGTGGATCTCGGCCCGCATCTCCCAGAGAAGCGGAAGAATCAGGTCCTGCGGTTCAGCCATCGTCCTGCCCCCTGCTGCGCCGTGCGGGCGCAGCTGAATTTAGGCCGCCGCCTTTTCCGCCGCCAGCTTCGGCGCCTGCGCGCGCAGGCCCAGCAGGTGGCAGATCGCGTAGACGAGATCGGACCGGTTCATCGAGTAGAAGTGGAAGTCCTGGACACCCTCGTCTACCAGGTCGAGCACCTGCTCGGCCGCCACGGCGGCGGCGACGAGGCGGCGGGTCTCCACGTCGTTGTCGAGACCTTCGAACCGGGCGGCCAGCCAGTACGGCACCGAGGCGCCGGTGCGGCGGGCGAAGTTGGCCGATTGCTTGAAGTTCTGCACCGTCAGGATGCCCGGAATGATCGGGATCGTGATCCCGGCGGCCCGGACCTTTTCGAGGTAGCGCAGGTAGACCTCGTTCTCGAAGAAGAACTGCGTGATCGCCTGGTCGGCACCGGCATCGACCTTGGCCTTCAGGGCGTCGATGTCGGCATCGAGGGAGGCGGCCTCCGGGTGCTTCTCGGGATAGGCCGAGACCGAGACCTTGAAATCGCCGATGCGCTTGATCCCCTCGACCAGCTCGGCGGTCGTCGCATAGCCCTCGGGATGGGGCTTGTAGGCGTGGCCGACGCCGTCGGCCGGGTCGCCGCGCAGGGCCACGATGTGGCGCACGCCGACATCCCAGTAGGCCTGCACCACCGCGTCGATCTCCGCGCGGCTGGCATCCACGCAGGTGAGGTGCGCGGCCGGCTTGAGGGTCGTCTCGCGGATCATCCGGGCGACGGTGTTGTGGGTGCGCTCCCGGGTCGAGCCGCCGGCCCCGTAGGTCACGGAGACGAATTTCGGCTGGAGCGGGGCCAGCCGCTCGATCGAGGACCACAGGACCTTTTCCATCTCGTCGGTCTTGGGCGGGAAGAACTCGATCGAGACGCGGATCGGGTGGTAGCCGTCGCGGCTGGCGCGGTGGGTGGAGCGGCGCATCGGGTCTCGTCCTCTATGTCGATCGGTTCAGACGATGAAGGGGAACAGGGTGTGTGGCGGTCGCCGGACTCAGGGTCAGGCGACCGCCCGCTGGAGCGGTTCGGCGTCGCGGCCGAGGCCCGCCTGCTGATGGGCCGCCTGCTGATGGACCGCCTCTTGGGCGAGCCAGAGCGTGACCGTGAGCTGGCCGGCTTCCCGAGGCACCAGATCGCTTGTCGCGACCGTGGCGAGCCCGGCCTCGGCCAGCCAGTGTGAGACCTGGTCGGCGGAAAAACCCAGCCGGCGGTGGGCCTGGCCCGTCCGCAGGAATTCGAGGTCGTGCGGCGCGAAATCCACCACCAGGAGCCGTCCGCCCGGCGCGACGAGGCGCGCGGCACCCCGCAGGGCGCGGGCCGGATCGTCGAGATAGTGGAGCACCTGATGCACCACCACCAGGTCGAAGCTCGCCCGGGCGAAGGGCGGCGCGTGGATGTCGCCCTGGCGCAGATCGACCCGCGACAGGCCCTGCCGCTCCAGGTTGGCCCGGGCGACGGACAGCATCGCGTGGCTCGAATCGAGCCCCGTGGCCCGGGCGGCCCGGGGGGCGAGCAGGCCGAGCATCTTGCCGGTGCCGGTGCCGAGATCGATCAGGCTGCCGAGGGGGCGCTCACCCAGCGCGTCGAGGACGGCCGCCTCGACGGTGGCTTCCGGAACGTGCAGCGAGCGCAGCTCGTCCCATTTCGGTGCGAGCCGGGCGAAGAAGGTCTGGGCCGCCTCGGCCCTCTGGGTGCGCACCGCGTCGAGGCGGGCGCGATCCTCCGAAAGCGGCGGCGTGCTTCGGTCGAGCCCGGACAGGAGCGGGTCTGCCAGGCCGGCGCGGGCCTCGGACAGGCGGAAGAACGCCCAGGCGCCCTCCCGATGGCGCTCGACCAGTCCGGCCTCGACCAGAAGCTTGAGATGGCGCGAGATGCGCGGCTGGGACTGACCGAGGATGTCGGTGAGGTCGGAGACCGACAATTCCCCATCGGTGAGCAGCGCCAGGATGCGCAGGCGCGTCTCCTCGGCCGCCGCGCGCAGCACGCCCAGGGCTTCCGGAAAGGGGATCGATCCCGCCGTTCGACTCTCAGCGATAGACATAAAGATATGTTTATGTCCGTTTTTCCGGAGGCGCAAGCGCCATGTTGCGGCTCAGTGGATCGTGCGGGTGGGTTTCTACCGCAGCCAGTACCCGTCCGGTGCCAGCGGAGCCGGCATCGGTTCGTCCAGCGCGTGATGCACGATGCGGTCGACGGCGCGGACCATCGCGTCGAGGGGCAGGTCGTTCGGTTCGGTCCCGAAGGGCTCCTCCAGCTCGTCCCCGAGGGCGTCGAGGCCGAAGAAGGTGTAGCCGACGAGCGCCACCACGACCGGTGTCGCCCAGCCGAGCGACCCCGTGAGTCCCACCGGCAGCAGCAGGCAGTAGAGCCAGGCGGTGCGGTAGACGAGCAGCGTGTAGGCGAAGGGCAGCGGCGTGTTGGCGATCCGCTCGCAGGCGGTGTGCACCCCGGACAAAGCCTCGATCCGCGCTTCCAGGAGGCCGAACTGGATGTCGGTGAGGCGCCCGGCCCGCATCAGCCCGGCGAGGTCCCGGGTCAGGGCGGCCAGGACCGAATCGGTGGGGTTCGGGCCGCAGAGGTCCGAGCCCGGCGCCCTGCCCTCCACCGCCACGGCCTCGTCGAGGCCGCGCAGGCGCGCGTGCAGGCCGTGCGCGAAGGCCGACAGGCGGCGCAGCTGCGGCTCCGCCTCGGTGGGCGGCAGCAGGGCCGGCATCAGGCGGGCGAGGTTGCGCGTCTCGCCGATCAGGCTGCCCCAGGCTTTGCGGGCTTCCCACCAGCGCTCGTAGCAGGCGTTGTTGCGAAAACTCAGGAAGATCGACAGGGCGAGGCCGACCAGAGTGAACGGCGCGACCCCTGCGGTCACCGGGAAGAAGGCCGGCCAGCGCGCCTCCGCCCAGACCACAAGGCAGGCGACCGCGACGATCCCGACGAGTTTTGGCGCCACCCGCGGCAGGATCGAACCCTGCATCGTGAACAGCAGGGTGAACAGGTTGGGCCGGGTGCGGACGATCATCGGGGCTTCGCGGCGAGGGGTCGGCCCTCCTGCCCTGCCCGTCCGGCCCCGGCAAGGGGCCCGCCGTCAGCCAGGCCGTCATTGCCAAGCTTGCAGGCGAGCTTGGCCCGGGCGCAGGGGGGATGATCGGGCGCCAGCTGTCGAACCGCCTTTTCAGCGGCGAGCGCTCAATCCGTGTCCCAGAGCCAGGCCGCCCCGCGCACGCCCGAGGCGTCGCTGTGCAGGCTCGCCCGCACCGGCGTGTCGAAGGCGTCGGAGAAGACGTGGGGGGCGATCGCCCCGGGCAGGCCGGCGATCAGCTCCGGGATCCGCGACAGGCCGCCGCCGATGACGATCACGTCCGGATCGAGCAGGTTCACCACCTGGGCGGCCGCGCGCCCGAGCCGGTCGAGATGGGTCGCGAGCGTGTCGCGCGCCTTCGGGTCGCCGTCGCGGGCAGCCGCCACGATGGCCTCGGCGGTGAGGCTGCCGCCGTGCCGCCGCGCATGGTCGGCGGCGAGGCCGGGGCCGGATAGCCAGGTCTCGATGCAGCCCCGGCGGCCGCAATAGCAATCCGGTCCGGGCTGCTCGTCGACCCGGGCGCCGGCCAGGGGGCCGTGGCCCCACTCGCCCGCGATGCCGTTGCGGCCGGTGAGCACGCGGCCGTCGATGGCGATGCCGGATCCGACCCCGGTGCCCAGGATCACCGCCCAGACCACCCGGGCTCCGGCCCCGGCCCCGTCGACCGCCTCCGAGACCGCGAGGCAATTGGCGTCGTTCTCGATCCGCACCGGCCGGTCCAGGCGCCGCGCGAGGTCGATGCCGAACGGGTGGCCGTTGAGCCAGTGGGAATTGGCGTTGCGCACGAGCCCTGTCGCCGGCGACAGGCTTCCCGGCATGCCGATGCCGACGCTGCAGGGGGCGCCGGTCTCCGCCTCCAGCCGGGCCACGAGCGCGGCCAGGGCCTCGAGCGTGGCGCCGTAATCGCCCCGGGGCGCCGGCATCCGGGCCTCGGCCAGGGTCGCGCCGCCCGAGTCGAGCACGATCCCGGCGATCTTGGTGCCGCCGAGATCGATGCCGAGGCGCGCCCGTCCGGTGGGCGCGGCCATCACTCCGCCGCGGCGACCTTGGTGACCTTGCTGTCGGTCCCCATCGGCTGCGGCGCGTGGTCTGAGATGTCGGTGCCGATCGAGACCGGATGGGCCATGACCTCGTTGAGCTTGACCATGTCGAGCTCGCCCTCCCAGCGGCTGACCACCACGCAGGCGACGCCGTTGCCCACGAGGTTGGTGAGCGCGCGGCACTCGGACATGAACTTGTCGATGCCGAGCACCAGGGTCATGGCGGCGACCGGGACCGGGCTGTTCGGGATCGCCGAGAGGGTGGCCGCCAGGGTGATGAAGCCGGCGCCCGTGACGCCGGAGGCGCCCTTCGAGGTCAGCATCGCCACCAGGATGATCGTCGCGTATTGCGCGAAGGTCAGGTCCGCCCCCACCGCCTGCGCCAGGAACAGCGTGGCCAGCGTCATGTAGATGTTGGTGCCGTCGAGGTTGAACGAGTAGCCGGTCGGGACCACGAGGCCGACCACCGAATCCGAGGCGCCGAGCCGGCGCATCTTGGTCATCAGCTGCGGCAGCACGGTCTCCGATGAGGACGTGCCGACGACGATCAGCAACTCGTCCTTGATGTAGGCGAGGAAGCGCAGGATCGAGAAGCCAGCGACCTTGGCGATGCTGCCCAGCACCACCAGCACGAACAGGATCGCGGTGATGTAGAAGGTGCCGACCAGCCAGGCCAGGTCGTAGACCTTCTGGATGCCGTACTCGCCGATCGTGAACGCCATCGCGCCGAAGGCGCCGAGGGGGGCGAGCTTCACCACGATGCCGATGATCTTGAAGAAGATCTGCCCGGCGGTGTCGATCGCGCTGTTCACCGCGGCGGCGCGCTCGCCGAGGCTCGTCACCACGACGCCGGTGAGGATCGAGATCAGCAGCACCTGCAGCAGGTCGCCGGTGGCGAAGGGATCGAAGAAGCTTTTGGGGATGATCGCCAGGATGTGGGCGACGGTGGAATCGGCCGCCGCCTTGTTGGCATAGGTCGCGACCTTGCTGGCATCGAGCTTCGTCGGGTCGGCGTTGAAGCCGGCGCCGGGCCGGATCACCTCGCCGACCAGCACGCCGATCAGCAGTGCCAGGGTGGAGACCACCTCGAAATAGACCAGCGCCTTTACGCCGACGCGGCCGACCTTCTTCAAGTCGCCGACCGAGGCGATGCCGTGCACGATGGTGCAGAAGATGATCGGCGCGATCATCATCTTGATCAGGCCGATGAAGGCGTCGCCGAGCCACTTCATCGCCTTGCCGGTGGCCGGGTCGTACCAGCCGAGCAGGACGCCGAGGACGATGGCGATCAGGACCTGGATATAGAGGACCTTGTACCAGGGCTCGCGGGGGGCGCCGGGCGCAGTCGTCGCGTGGGTTGCGTGTGCCATATCCATCCCGTGCACGGTTGCCGTGCATCCTCCCGATTTGCCGGCACGCTAACGATAATCGTGTCCTGCCTCAACGGCGGCTCCGGAGCCGCCAGCGAACCAAGTGTGACAAAACCCTGTCGATCCCCGGCAGAATGACTTTCGGAACCCGATATTCGGCTGAGTCCTGTTGAATGCAGCGCGTACGGACCCATCGGGTTATCGCCGTCCGTCTCCGGATATGCGTCATCGTCCCCACCCGCCAACGGCGCCGGGGGTATGGCCCAAGAAGACCCAGCACGAGGGACGCGGGACGCCGCGGGGACCCAGGTGTCGGCCAGATACGCGCGGGATCCGATCCCCGCGGCGACCGGCGGCATCGACCGGGCATCCTCCCCGGCCGCTGCCGTCTTTCTCGTCTCGATGTCTTGTCGGACGCACCGAGCCCGCGACTCCGCGTTAGAGGTCCGGACGGGACGGCTCGGCCGCATTGGCAGGCCAAGCACGCCCTTCGAACCCGCACCCCCGGCGGGCTCTGCCACCCGACCTGCGCCACGCACCGGGCGGGCCCGCAGGTTGCTCAGGGTCACGCCCATACGC